>JAPVTA010000258.1:0-2843 GCA_047519465.1 Thermodesulfobacteriota bacterium
CATCAGAACGTACCCATGAAGAAGAAAATCGTATTTGTCTTGTGCTTCAGCAAGGTACCCTTTAAACCGCTCGTAATCCTTCGGACCATGAAAGATCCTCTTCCTCTCATTTCCCCTTGAGGTCACATGATAGAATGCACCTTCATATTCGATCCGCAATGGTCTTGCCATCTTTACCCTTCCAGCAGCCTAATCTCAGCCTCTTCGTCTACTCCTTTTCCATTTTGTCAAGAGTCAAGGGCTGACCCCGATCTTCCCACTTGGCGTTTCCAAAAGAAGATGGTAATGATTTCCCATGAGGCAATAAACATGGATAATGGCTCCATAACGATCATGGGCGGATTCAAGATAAGATAGATATTTCTCTCTATCTCTGGTGCTCTGAAATACCATCTTTCTTTCGTTTCCCCTTGAGGTCACATGATAAAAAGCACCCGGGTACTCAATCCTTAACGGCCTTGCCACGCTTACTATCTCCCAATCCTTCCCTGTCCTGACTTACGACCTTGACTTGTCAGTATCTGCCAAACTTTGTAATTTGTTGAGACCTGACCCCGCTGGCTTCTTCTGTAACTTTCGCTTGATATTCTCTGTCCAAAAGGCTATCATGAAGCCCTATGATTAGGAAATACTATTTAAATGAATGGGTTTTCTTCAAGAAGAAACTACTTCCCATTTTTGTTATATTATCACTGCTCTCCATATTGATGACCTCCTTATATTACCACTACTACAATGACCATCCTGACAGGGCAAAAATCATAGCACCTAATTATGGGAAAATACCTCAGAGAAGTGTTTTTTCCAAAGTTAACAAATTTACATTGATTGTCAGGTTATTTTGGAAAAATCTAATCGCTACGTTCCTGTCTACCATTTCAGGATTCGTTCCATTTCTATTCCTGCCACTCTTGTCCATACTAGGCTTCAGTATTGCTACTGGCATAGTGTTTTCTCATAATGAACTATTCATAAGACTCGACAAATTCAGCCTCTTGATGACAATGGTCCCACATGGCATCTTTGAAGTATCTGCGATTATTTATGCATCAAGCATAGGAATATATTTGAGCATACAAACATCAAAGATGATTATTCCAAAGTTCAGGTCCAAAGCTCCGTCTCTTCAAACTCTCTGTGAGGAGGCAAGCCGTTCCTTTGTTCTTATCGTGGTTCCATTACTGGTGATAGCTGCATTTGTCGAGGTACTTGTAACTCCCAAACCCTTTCCTCTTTAATTCTAGGGGGCTAGTGTCTAACCTCCAAGGCGGCTTAATTACCTCCCCCTCTAATCCATTCAGTCGGATTGCGGCTTTCTAGATTTATAGGTTCCACCCTAGGACTTGTCTCTGCCGCAATATCATAAACTAAATGAGCCCCGCTGATGACGGCTGCGGTGGTCGGCGAAATATAGCCGGCCTTTTCCAAACCCCACAATATGCCTTCTACGGCTAGGGCTTTGCCTATGATGTTGCGTACCGGATCCCATTTGTCTTCCTCTGGAGGAACGTATTCAAGTTGCTGTGTCTCCGGATTCCAACTAACAGGCATTGCCCTACAATTTGCTTCAATAAAATGCGACCAGTCATTAAACAAAAACGCAGCTGCTGCGGTGCCGGCACCCAATCCAAACCCTCGCCAGAAGTTGCCCCCATAAATACTTGAGACAACACCACCTGCAATTCCACCCGTCACAGTGCGGGCAACCAAGTGGTACCCAAATTGGTCAACTCCGACTCCGAAATATTTTAGAGCGCCGCCAGTAACTGCTCCGATACCGGCACCAACCGCCCCAGTTAGTGCGCCCATACCGATGTCACTGCCTGTGATGGCGCTATTTATTGCTCCTGATACTGCGCCTGCAGCCATATGGACTCCGACAGCTACCAAAGTTTGGGCAAGTGGAGTTGTTGCCCCCAATGCACCACTAACTGCAGGAACAACAAAACCAGCCTCACAGAACAATGCCCCCGTAATGGCACCAGTCAATGCTCCCAGCCCTACGTCGCCGCCTGTAGCTGCCGATGTTATCGCTCCCAATGCGGCACCACCCACCACACTAATCGTCCCGTATACACGCAGTAAGGGTCAGGTCTCAACATTCAACAAACCCTCCTTCTTGATCCTATTAAGAATTCTCCCTAACTCCTTATCCCCCTCTGCCGCTTCTTTAAATCTTCTGCTCAATTGACTAATCGCACCACCCGTCGTCCCATAGTGCGCTCCGATCCCATCGAGACTCAACCCACTATACTGATGACTCAAGTAAATACAGATCTTTTTGTAAAGAGCGTGCCCTCTTCCTATGACTTGAGTTACCGCTTTCTCTATTTCCTCGAGGGAAGGCCCCCTTAGAATCTTCCTTATTGCCGGAATGTTTCGCTTGTCTACCTTCCTTTTCTCCAGATATGCCATTCTAATGTTGTTAATGAATTCTTCACTCCCCAAAAATGTAGACGCAATGACTCTTTTTAGGGGGTCTTCCAACTCCTTGCTTTCTCTTCTTTCCACATATTCCCTGTACTCCCTGTATCCCTTCCTTCCCTCACCCCCAAAGTCCGCAAGAATCAACTCTGTCGTCAACCAATCCGACCTCTTCTCTTTCCCTATAAAGCATCGATAACTCGACCACGGATATTCCGAAGGACTTTTCACCAACCCCACTCGCACCGGATTGAGATGAATGTATCGCGATAGCTGTTTGCAGTAAGCATCTTTCTCAACCAGAATCCCTTTAAAGCGCCCTTGGAAGAGATGCCCGGATCGCTCTCTCTTGATGTTAAAGTAGGTCGTGTAGGCTCCATTAATATGATGAAGAATTTGTGAAAGGTTTCCTCTTGGCG
>JAPVTA010000259.1:0-19988 GCA_047519465.1 Thermodesulfobacteriota bacterium
CGAGGTTTTGAGTGATGAAATTGAAGAAAGAGGTCAGTTGGGAGTACCGGGTCCTTTTGGTTGTCTGTTTGGTCTCCTGATTGATTTGGGTGAGGAAAGAGAGAATTTCTTCTGGGGTTAGGGAGTTGAGGTCTCTTTCACCAAATTGGGTGGTCAGTTTGGAAAGGATCGACTGGTAGGTTTTGAGAGTGTTTTTTTTGAATGAAGCTTGTGATACTCCAGCCAACAGTGGATACCTTGAGAGACTTTCATGGTATACCTCCTTCGGTGAATTTTCCTCAAGGTTATCATTTGACGATCAAATCTACAATTAATTCTTCGAAAAATTAGGGTTCTGTTGTGGCAAGAAATCACCACCTTTAAGGGACCAGAAGCACCCCAAAAACATTGGGCTGTTGCCTTATTGGCTTCTTCCTAATATGTTGCTCTTCAATTTCCGCCACTCCATGCAACATTTCATCGGAAATCTTCGGATTATAGAGAAAGGACATCTTCACTCTTAGTGAACCTCCCCAACTCAGGGTTCTTCCAGATATCTTCATGCTGCCCATCCGATCAGGGTCTCCCGTCCAATTCATGATATTTGACAAAAAATAATTTTTATGATTATATCTATTTTGATAAGAAGGTGGGCCAGAAAATACTTTCACATTTTTACTGGCTATTTAAAATTCTCCTTCAAAGATTCCGTTCCCGTTTGTAATTTCAAACAGTTATCTGATATAAGAGTGTAAAGGGCTCTCCCAAAAAATTCGAAAGTACTCTCACTATAAAACTTTATCGTTTTAGTAACGACTATTTTAGATCAGAGCTCGATTCGCAAACGAATCGATGAGCAGTTTGATCTGCATCAGATCCTCCAGGCGCATTATAAGAATATCGAGAAATATGCAAGTAAGAATATTTACTTGTCGATTCAAGAAGCTTTTCTATATCGCGCTAGAGTGCACACAGTCACTGGGAACAAAGTTAGACGACTAATGGCTAGGATCGCTGTTCGATTATATTCGCTGTTTCGTCAATTAACGGAGACAGACTATATTCATCTGGAGGCTAACGACTTAGGGGAGGCGTTAAAGCAATTAGAGCTGAGATTTGGGCCGCAAATTCAGGACCGATTTACAAAATTCGGGATTCGGCAAAATGCAAGGATCCGGGAATATTGTATTTTTCTTCTGAACGGTCGCTCGGTCAATAAGCAAGAGTTCGATCGGGTAGAACTTGCCGAAGGGGATATACTTCATGTTTTTCCACTTGCGGCTGGGGGATAGAGAACGGAGATAGGTTTGAGCGCGAAGCGGGCAAGAAGGCTGGGAGTTTGAGTTTACGCTTACGGTTTAGGGAAGTAAGGGGTGGTAGTAAGTTTTCTTTTTGGCGTTTAAAAAATTTAAAGGAGGCAGATATGAAAACAAAAGCGGCGGTGTGCAGAGATTGGGGAAAACCATTAAGCATCGAAGAGCTGGAGTTGGAGTCACCCAAACAGGGCGAAGTTTTGGTTAAAGTGGCCCATACTGGCTGGTGCCACTCGGATCTGAGCGCTGTCAAAGGCATCTACGGCCTGGACATTCTTCCTTTTGTGGCAGGGCATGAGTGTGCCGGAGTGGTACAGCAGGTCGGTCCTGGGGTGACCACTCTTAAGCCAGGAGACCACGTGGTGTCGTGCTGGCAGGCTCCGTGCGGGCGTTGCGAAAAATGCGTGAGCGGCCAGACCCATATCTGTAATAATTTGCTGGTTGATCTGGGTACCGGCAAGCTGCAGGACGGAACCGCCCGGTTCAAGGATGCAAAAGGGAAGCCGGTAAATCATGCCCTTTATGTCTCCGGATTTTCGCAGTATATCGTTTCGCCCGCCATTGCTTCCGTCAAGGTTCGGGACGATTTGCCTCTGGACCAAGCCTGCCTTCTGGGTTGCGCCGTGGGAACAGGCTGGGGTGCGGTGGTCAAATCAGCCAAGGTGCAGCCAGGAGAATCCGTGGCTGTTTGGGGCATGGGCGGCATTGGACTCAACATTGTTCAGGGGGCGAGGCTAAGCAATGCTTATCCGATCATTGCTGTTGACTTAGAGGGAAGCAAGGAAAAGATCGCCCGGGAAATGGGAGCCACCCATTTCATCAACAGTAGCGAGCAGGATCCGGTCCCGATCATTCGGGAACAGATAACCGGCGGCAAGGGAGTTCATTATGTCTTTGAGGCAATTGGTGATCCGGGGGCATATTTGCAGTCCTTCTTTGTTTTGCAAAACGGTGGCCGGTTAATGGCTGTTGGCATTCCCTCGGTGGAGGATATGGTTTCGCTCCCATTTTTCATTGTTCCTTTCCAGGCCAACAAAATAGAGGGGGTCCTTTACGGCAGTTTGCGGCATCAGATCGATATCCCCATTTTGGCCGATATGACCGTGGAAGGAAAGCTCAAGATAGACAAGATGATCACCCGACATTTTAAGCTGGAAGAGATCAACAAAGTGTGGGAAGCCATGGAGAAACGTCAGATCGTCGGCCGCTGGGTCTGCGATTTCTGATGCCAAGGTCTGCCCATCAGGAGGTCAGCCGTTTCACAGGCGGCACGTTTCCGGCGGATGAAGTATTCTTCATTCAACGGAATAATACTCGAGATTCAAAATTCTGAACTCAGAAAGGAGTCTGCCATGTCCGGATTCATGGGGAAGGTCTTACGTGTCAATCTATCTGAAGGAAGGGTTTGGCATGAGGAACTGCCACGGGATCTAGCCAAAAAATTCATAGGTGGGGCGGGGCTGGCAACCAAGTATCTCTATGATGAGGTGGCTAAAGGAGCCGATCCTTTCGGTCCGGACAACAAGTTGATAATGATGACTGGCCCGCTTACCGGAACCGCCTCGCCCAGCGCCAGCCGATACTCGGTGGTGGCCAAGTCTCCCCTCACTAACATCTGGGGCCACGCCAATTCCGGCGGAAGCTTTGGCCCTGCACTAAAGAGAAGTGGCTACGACGGGATCATCTTCGAGGGTATATCTCCTGAGCCCGTATATTTGGTCATCGAGAACGGAAAGGCTGAGTTGCGGGATGCCACCCACCTGTGGGGCAAAACGGTTCCGGAAACCGAAGACCTTCTCCATCAGCAACTGGGAGATCAGTTTACTGTGGCCTCCATCGGTCCTGCGGGGGAGAGCCTGGTCAGGTTTGCTGCCATCATGAACAACAAGCATCGGGCCGCCGGCCGCTGCGGGATGGGGGCAGTTATGGGATCCAAGCGCCTGAAAGCCGTTGCAGTAGCAGGCAAAGTCCCGATTCCCATCGCCGACGAAGAGGGTTTCAAGGAAACGTCCAAGAGGCAGTTCGAGTTGATAAACGAATCCATCCTCAAGATTGGTTTTGAGGCCTTCGGCACGAACATGGTCGCCGATATGGTGAATGCCAAAGGGGGATATCCCACTCGAAACTGGCAGAAGGGTGTTTTCGAGGAAATCGAAGAGGTCAACGCCCAGGCCGTATCCGACAAAGTGCTCGTCTCCAAGGTCAACTGTTTCTCCTGCCCCATTGCCTGCGGCCGGGGCTCAGAGATCAAGGAAGGCCGCTGGCAGGGCCATAAAGGAGAAGGTCCGGAATATGAAACGGCCGACACGTTTGGGGCCATGAGCGGTGTATCCGATCTGAATGCCATCACCATGGCCAACTACCTCTGCAATGAATATGGCCTTGATACCATCAGCGCGGGTTCAACGATTGCCTTTGCCATGGAATGTTATGAAAAAGGTATCCTGACGAAGAAGCAGACCGCGGGTCTTGAGCTGAAGTTCGGAGACGGAGCACTTGTTGTCGATCTGGTTGAAAAGATCGCCAAGAGAGAAGGCATTGGTGACTTACTGGCAGAAGGCACAAAGGCCATGTCAGAAAAACTGGGGCAGGGTTCCGAACATTTTGCTATGCACGTCAAGGGGCTTGAACTACCGGCCTATGATCCGCGGGCAGCCAAGATCACGGGGTTAGGATTCGTGACTGCCAATCGCGGCGGGGATCATATTACGGGCTATGTTCAAGGGCCGACCTTTATCGACTCTCCTTTCCTCTTGGTCGATGACAGCCAAATAGAAGATGCCTTTGTGGCCAATCCGAAAGAGGCCAAGGTGCTCATAGATCTGGAAAATGCCCTGACCATGTTTGATGCCATGGGCGGATGCAAGTTTATGGGTTTGCTCTTGACGGCCCAGGATTATGTGGATCTTCTAAACAAGGCCGCTGGCTGGAACATGGGGGTGGATGATTTTAGAAAGAGCGGTGAACGCATCTATAATCTCATGCGGGCCTTTTGTGTCAGGGAGGGAATCACCCGAGAGAAGGATATGCTCCCAAGGCGACTGATGGAAGATCCCCTCTCCGAAGGGCCAGCCAAGGGAATGATGATTGACATAGAGACCCTTGAAATGCTCAAAGATGCCTACTACGAATTCCGCGGTTGGGACAAGGAGACCGGCAAACCAACATTAGAAAAGCTTAAGGAGTTGGGTCTAAACGATCTAAATAAGGATATGTGGGGCAATTAGGATCCCGATAAGACAACAAAATATAATAATCTCTTGGAGCAACGAAATGACTTATTCAGAAAAACCCTGGCTAAAAAGTTACAAGTTAGGGCCGTATAAGCTGGAGGAGAGCCTTGCCCCCTATCCCAAGGAGCCTGTTTTTAAAGCTCTCGATGATGCAGCGGAAAAGTACCCTGGCCAAACGGCGATCCTCTTTCTGGAAAAGGCCATTAATTATAAAAATTTGAAGATCCAGGCGGATAAGCTGTCGGCGGCCTTGGCCGGACTCGGAGTGAAAAAAGGCGATCGGGTGTGTGCGTTTCTTCCGAACTGTATGGAGTTTATTGTGAGCGATTGGGCCATTTTAAAGGCCGGAGCTGCTATTGTGCCCACCAGTATCCTCCGTACCGAAGAGGGGCTGGTCCATGAGGCGGGAAGTTCAAACAGCAGGATCATCATATGTAGAGAAGAAAACCTGGATCGCGTATTAGGCGCAAAGGACCGCTGTGATTTTGAACATATTATTGTGACTTCGACCGAAGGCTACGACGTAAAAGAGGTATCCGCAAAGCTTCCAAAAGGCGTTCATGAATTGAGGAAGCTTATAGAAGAGAATGATCCGACGCCTCCCCAGGTTGAAATCGACCCGATGGAGGATTTATGCGAGCTTGCTTTCACAGGGGGCGCAACCGGGGTTCCCAAAGGAGTCATGATCACGCATTTTAATCGCTATAGCTGTATCCTGATGGGCTTTCCGTGGATGCTGAAGCCTCTTATTGGAGGAGTTGCTGGAAAGGCCTCGGTTTTCATTCCCATTCCGCTGTTTCATGCTTACGCCCATTATATAGAACAGGTGGCTGCCTATCTGGGTCTTCGGATTATCTTAATGCCCGATCCGAGAGATACTGAGTTGCTTGTTAAATATATCCAGAGATACCGTCCTTTAATGATAGCTACGGTCCCCACCCAGCTGATGCGCCTTGCCCAAGCCAAGGTGGGAAAAATGAACGTGATTCCCATGAGCGCAGCGATGCCGCTTCCTTTGGAGATCGCCGAGGCCATTAAGAAAGAGATTGGCACACCGGTCTCGGAAGGTTATGGTTTAACCGAAACGGGCCCTTTGACCCATTTTAATATTTCCGCCTTTTCCAAAATCACGGGCTTCATGCCAAAGGAAAAGACCGGCTTGGGTATTCCCGCCCCGGACACAGAGTGTAAGCTGGTGGATACAGCCACAGGCGAAGAGGTTCCCTTTGGAGAAGCAGGGGAGATCGTTGTGAGAGGTCCTCAGATTATGAAGGGATACTGGCCCGAGCCGGGTTCGGGGCTGACAGAGGATGGCTGGCTTCACACCGGGGATATCGCTGTTATGGATGAAGACGGTTATTTTCACATGACCGACAGGACCAAAGACATGGTGAATGTTTCAGGTATGAAAGTCTATACCACTACCGTTGACGATGTCCTTTACAGGCATCCAGGGGTTATGATGGCAGCGTCCTTTGGGGTTCCGGATCCACAAGCGCCTGGCAGCGAGCGGGTGATGGCGGTGATCCGGCTGAAAGATGAATACAGAGGCAAAGTAGAAGATAGGGAAATCATCGAGTTCTGTCGTAAGTATCTCTCACCTTATGCGGTCCCCAAATATGTCGAATTCAAGGAGGACTTGCCTTTGACCGTCACGGAGAAGGTATTTAAAAAAGCCTTACGAGATGAAGCCATTGACAAAATGAAAGAAAGGGGTGAGATACGGTAGAAAGAGGCGGCAAAGGCTTGGAAGGGAACCTGATAGGAGAGTCGGAAGGCACAAAAATTAAACATCGATGGAATCATGACCATCAGAAAGGGGAGATGCTAAAATGGCTATTTATTATCCCATGCCCAATTGGGCCGAAGAAAGTGCGAAGCTGTACAGTAAGGATTTTGAGGAGAAGTTGCAGAAACTGTCAGGCAGTTTTGGTTATCGGATCATTGCCGATCCGACCTGGGGGATCGACAAAGACGCTTATCTCATCATGACCCTGGATGCAGGGAAGCTGAAAAAGTTGGCTATATGCAGTGAGCAGCACTGCAAAGAAAACGCGCAATATATCATCGGTGGGACTCCTGCCGTATGGAAGAAGATCCTGACCAAAAAAGACAAGTTTGTGGGCGCCTTTATGGGGGGCAGGGTGAAGCTAGAGAAAGGGGATACGGTCGGCGCGTTGGCCCTTGGGCCTCATGCCAACACCCTAGTGGATGCGCTTACCCAAGTAGACCTGAAGTTTCCCGATGACTTGTCCCCTGCCGAGCTTGCTGAATTCAAATCCAAATTCGAAGCGGCCAGGGCGAAACTCGGGGTATAGCGACCAGCGTCTCCCCAGATGTTCTGTTGAGAGGGCGGTTGGGAAGCATACCCAACTGCCCCTGAGAACGCTACTTATGCAACTGCTGGGTTTATCCCTTTCGGTAATGGGCACCGTTGGGTGCCCATTCATTTTTCAAGAATCGCAGAGGAATACAAAGGAGGTTCTTAATCCATGGAGGATCAAGAAAGAGATTTGTATATGCATCAAACTGAGGGGTGTGACCCCAAAATGAGTGAAGACCCCTATTCAACCGAGGAGATCGAGATTGAGGAAATGGCCATCGATGGCATATGCGGCGTTTACTAAGACGATATACCAAGAGATATCGCGCAGACGCATGGTTCTCACGGAATATTCAGTTTAAGCAAGAAGTTCAATGAATGTCCTCAGGAAAAAATACCAATTAGCCCCTGGCACGCAGGTGAGGGAGGAAGAGTTTGGTCTCCTTTTTTACCATCGAGATGGCCCTCGACTCTTTTGGGTGCCTTGCGGCCGAATGCTTGAAGGTCGTTTCTTCTCCGGAGAAATCCCTTTAGAACAATGGTTAAGAGAAAAGGCATCCCAAACTCCGGTCCCAGAATCGCGACTTCTGAGCCTCGCCAAGACGTTGGACCAGTTGAAAGAGAAAGGAGTGATTGTTGATTGCTAAAGTACCCCATCATGGACTCAGTGCTCCAGTCAATGTAACCTGGGAAATCACTTCGAGATGCAACTTAAGCTGTTGCCACTGTCTTTCCGATGCAGGCGTAGCCTCTCCGGGCGAACTCAGCCGCGAGGAATGCCGACAGATCGTGGATCAATTGGCCGCGATCAAAGTCTTTCAGATCAACATCGGCGGCGGGGAGCCATTTCTGAGGGAAGATTTTTTTGACCTTTTAACCTACGTCCAGGGCAAGGGCTTGGTCGCCTGTGTGAGTACGAATGGAACCTTAATTGATAACGGGCTGGCCCGATGGTTATCCAGTCTGGAGATGCTTTATCTTCAGGTAAGCCTGGATGGAGCCACCGCCGAGGTCAACGATCGGATTCGAGGGGAAGGAACGTACGCGATCATTCTTGAAGCCTTGACCTGCTTGATCCGGCATGGGGTCCCTTTCAGCATCAATACCGTTCTGACTCGTCTCAATTTCCCCCAGCTGGATACCTTAAGAGAAATGGCCACGGAGTACGGGGCCGAGCTTCGAGTCTCCCGTTTTCGTCCCTCGGGCAGAGGAAAGACGAGCAAAGAATTCCTGGCTCCAGAAAAGGATCAGCTGGAGGCCTTTGCCGATTGGCTGGCTGCTCATGATCTGGTCCGCACCGGGGATTCCTTTTTCTGTCTCACCTCGGAGGCCCGGCGCAGGAAAGGTCTGGAAATGTGCGGGGCAGCCAAAATGACGTGCTGTCTTTCACCCACGGGTGAAGTCTATCCTTGTGCCTTTCTGCAGGAGGGACCTTTTCTCGTGGGCCGAATTCGCGAAAACACTCTCAAGAATCTCTGGGACCATTCTCCCATCTTGAATCAATTACGTCGTTTGCAGGTGAAATCCTGCGAAACATGTTCGAGGTTCGAAAATTGCCGTGGGGGATGCCCGGCGGTGGCTTACCATTCCTATCATGATATCCTTGCTCCCGACCCGGAATGCCTGATGAATTTGAGAAACAAGGAAGGCTGGAAGAATTCTTTCGTGGAGGGATTGAAAAATGGGGCAGTAAGGATAAGCTAAACGGGTGAAGCGGGCGGAAAAGGTGAGTCAGGATACGAAATCGTTGGCCTATCGCATGCGAGAAAGTGTAAGCTACCATCGCTGGGACGATGGCCTTGTTTTGATCCTTCGTTCTCCCATGAAAGCAGTTGTTCTGAACCGTTATTGGGAGGCGGTTTTCAGTCATTTATCTACTCGGAATTTTATTCCCTTCGAATGTATTACCTCTTTGACGGAGACGGCAGACCCGGTAAAGGCAGAGCTGTTCCTAAACCGACTAGTCCGAAAGGGTTTCCTTGAACAAGAGGGGCTGTCTGATCTTATTCATTACCCGTCTATATCCATTATTATTCCGGTCAAAAATCGACCCCAAGAGATCGCTTCCTGTCTGCGGTCGTTAGCTCATCTGGATTATCCGTCGAAAAAAGTCGAGATCATTGTGGTAGACGACGCATCCGATGACCACACCGCAGAGGTGGTTGGCCAATTTCCTGTTAGACTCCTTGCCCTAACGGAGGCCAAACAGGCTTCTTGCTGTCGAAATTTAGCAGCCCAAAAGGCATCCGGGGAAATTTTGGCGTTTATCGATTCGGATTGCTTGGCAGACCCCCGCTGGCTGAAGGAACTCATCCCGGCCTTCAAGGACGTGGAGGTGGGTGCTGTCGGGGGGAGGGTGGACTCTTACTACGAAGCAAAAGGGCTGGATCGGTATGAGCAGGTCAAGTCCTCTTTAAAAATCGGTTCTTGGTTTAGAAGTACCCATGAAGCGGATCCTTTCTTTTATGTGCCCTCTTGTAACCTCCTGGTGAGAAGACCGCTTTTCTTGAAAGTCGGTGGATTTAGAGAAGATCTGCATGTGGGGGAAGATGTGGACCTTTGCTGGAGAATACGGGATGAAGAGCATCATATTGAATATCGGCCCATAGGTAAGGTCTACCACAGACACCGGAACCAACTCCAATCTTTCTGTTCGCGCCGCTTTGACTATGGTACTTCAGAGCCACTCTTGCAGCGCTTGTATAGCAAACGGAACAAAAAGCTGGTTCTGCCCGGAGCTCAATCTTTATTCTGGTGCGGCGTCGTGGCGTCGATTCTTTTGAATTCCCTTTTCTTCCTCGCCTTTGCCGGGATTGTGGTTTTGGCGGAGGTTATGGAAAAGTTTTCCAGGGTTCACCAAAGGAGGCTTCCGATAGCCCCCTTTCATCTGTTTTCAGCTGTCTTGCGAGGGCACTTTGCTTTTTTTTATCAGTGGTGCAGTTTTTTCTCCCGTTACTATCTGATCGGGTCCTTTATACTTTTTCCGGTTTTACCATGGGTCTCCGCGCTCGTTATAGGGATGCATTTCCTGACCGGTCTGGTGGAATTTTTCATCAAGAAACCCCGCCTGAGTTTTCCTTCATTCTTCTTTTACTTTTCTTTAGAGCAATTGTCTTATCAATTAGGAGTATGGTGGGGATGCTTTAAAAAAAATTATTTTGGACCGGTAAATCCACAGGTCGTCATGAAGATGAGATAGGAGGGGTGCCCCGGCGGATGTCTCGGCGTGGTTTTCTCGGAGAGTATATCCGAAGCTCCAGTCCCCGCATGCCTGCCCGAAGGTTTGGTTAGCCAAGGAGAAGATCTCTCAAGGTGGCTCAAATGTTCAAATTCCTTTTTTCTCCCCTTGGACTTGGGAAAGTAAAAATCCCTAATCGGATCTGCTTTTCCGCCCATACAACAAACTTTGCGACGCACGGTCTGATTAACGAGCAGCATATCGCCTATTACGAAGAGAGGGCTAAAGGAGGTTGTGGTCTCATTATTTTAGGAGAGTTGTCCTTGCACCCAGCGGATCGGCCCTACGAACAAATGATTGAGGCCTATCAAGAGAAGGTGATCCCTGGATTTCAGGAATTGACCTCAGCCATTCATCAGTATGATACAAAAATTTTTGCCCAATTGAGTCATAGTGGATTTCAGTGCGATGGGTGTATTTCAAGGCAGCCTGTTTTAGGCCCTTCTCCAATATCGGATGTTGAGTTTGGAGAAATAGCTAAGGTTATGGAGCCTGAGGATATTGATGAGATCGTTAAGAACTTTGGAAAGGCCGCCACCTATGTCAAGGAAGGGGGGTTCGATGGTATTGAAATTTCCCTTGGACATCGATCTTTGCTCCGTCAGTTTCTTTCCCCCTTGAGCAATGACCGACAGGATGAGTATGGAGGAAGTCTCGAGAATCGAATGCGATTGGCTCAGCAAATCATCGATTCGGTCCGGAAAGTTGTTTCTAGAGATTTCGCAATAGGCATCCGTTTATGTGCCGACGAGGTATTTTATGGAGCCCTAACGCCCGAGGATGCCAGGGAAATCGCTCGCCGATTTGAATCGACCGGCCAGATCGATTTCATCAATTTGAGCATCGGAACCTACTACAACCTTCATTTGGTGCGGGGTTCGATGCACGTTCCTTTGGGATTTGCTCTCCCCCTTTCCCAGGCGATTAAAGAAGTGGTAAAAGTTCCTGTCTTTGCAAACAACCGAATCAATTGTCCACAGATGGCTGAGGAAATACTCTCTCAAGGGAAGGCAGATATCGTGGGTATGGTGAGGGCTCTGATCTGCGATCCTAATTTTCCAGAAAAAGCAAAGGAAGGAAGGCCAGAGGAAATCTTCCTCTGTGTTTCGGACAACCAGGGATGCATTGGAAGGGTGAACCAGGCAAAGACAATCGGATGTATTCAAAACCCAAGTGTGGGATTTGAAAAGAAGGTAGGAAAAGAATTACTTCAAGCTATACCTAAAAAGAAAAAGGTGGTCGTGATCGGAGGTGGCCCGGCTGGGATGGAGGCAGCAAGGGTGGCTGCCATGCGTGGCCATCAAGTGACCCTTTATGAGAAAGAGCCTGAATTAGGTGGACAGGTCAATATTGCCAAAAAAGGGGCAGGCAGGGAAAATATTGGCCTGATTGTGACAAACCTGCTGGTTCAATTGAAAAAATGGGAGGTCCAAATTGAACCCAGAGTTGAAGTGACGGAAGAATTTATGATAAAGAATCATCCGGATGTTGCCATTGTTGCAACAGGATCTCTTCCAAAGGAAAATCCTTTCCCCGGACGATACTCATCTACACAAGTGCTCAACGTCTGGCAGGTTCTTCGGGGAGGCGCGCCGATCGGAGAAAGGGTCCTCTTGATCGATGGGGATGGACACCACAAGGCAGCCAGCACTGCTGAATTTTTAGCTGACACTGGAAAAAAAGTTGATATCATCACGGATGCTCTATTTGTTGGGATAGAACTGGGGCCGATTGGAGACCTCTACCGCTCTCGTCAGAGACTCCTGCAGAAAGGCGTCACGTTTATTTCTGATATGAGGGTGCAGGAGATAGACGGAACTATGGTCAAAGCTGTCAATATTTATTCCAATGAAGTCTCTGTTTATGAGGATTATGACACGATTGTGGCCGTATTAGCGAACAGACCCAATCAAGACCTCTATCTCCGGCTCAAAGGAAAAATCAAAGAACTCTATCGGATTGGTGACTGCGTGGCTCCCCGCAAGATCGATATGGCCATCTGGGAAGGGAATAAGGTTGGGAGAATAATTTGAAATAAGTGCTAAATTCGAAGCAGAAAATAACAAATAAGGACCAATAACCAAAATTCAAAACATGACAATTCGGCCATTTGAAATCGAATATTGGAGCTTATTTGGGATTTGAATGATTCCTCCTCAGGAAGAGGCTGCGTCGCAATCTTCATTTTGTCACCCTGAATTTATTTCAGGGTCTCGTTGTATATTGATTTCATTAGAGGCTGAAACAAGTTCAGCATGACATTTTCTCCAATAATACCCATTGCGACACAGCCTCCAAGCCGGGGGATTGGGTGTCTAATAGGGATTAACCGTGCCAAAATTTAGGTTTCTCTTCTCTCCACTCAAAATAGGTAGGACGGTTGTTGGGAACCGGGTCTGTTTTTCCGCGCATTTAACGAACTTCAGCGAGGAGGAGAAGATCAGTGATCGCCACGTTCATTACTACGCAGAGAGGGCCAAAGGCGGATGTGGATTGATCATAACGGAAGAGATGACTGTTCATCCGTCGGATTGTGCCTATAAGAAGCTGGTGGACGCCTTTCGGCCTGAGGCTATCCCCGGATACAAGAAGCTAACCAAGGCCATCCATGAGTATGAAACGAAGATCTTCGCTCAGCTAAATCACAATGGCATACAAGGTGACGGGACGATCTCCAGGCTGCCGGTCTGGGGCCCTTCCTCTGTTGCCGATCCGTTATTCAGGGAGATGGCCAAAGAGATGGAGATCGAAGAGATTCAGGAATGTGTTGACTATTTTGCTCGATCCGCCTTCTACACTCAAGAAGGGGGTTTCGATGGCATTGAGCTACAGTTAGGACACAGTTCATTGATCCGCCAGTTTCTCTCTCCCTTGACCAATCTTCGCACCGATGAATATGGAGGAAGTTTCGAAAACCGACTCCGATTTGCTCTGGAAGTGATTGCGGCGGTTAGGAAAGCGGTAGGTGACGATTTTACCTTAGGAGTTCGACTCAATGCAGATGAAATGCACCCCCTGGGAGGTCTGACTCTGGAGGATTCCAAGGAAATAGCGGTTAGGCTTGAAGCCACAGGTCAGATCGATTTTATCGATCTAAGTTTGGGCACCTTTTACAATCTCTACCTCGTTGAGGGCTCCATGCACACCCCCTTGGCCTATACCGTTCCTTTAGCAGCGGCCATCCGTTCAGTAATCAGTCTCTCTGTTTTTGCCTGCAACCGGATCAATGACCCTCATCTTGCTGAAAAGATCCTTTCCGACGGCCATGCGGATGTGATCGGGATGGTGAGGGCGCAGATCTGTGATCCCGAGATCGTAAATAAGACCAGGGAAGGTAGGATAGAGGACATTCGTTACTGCATCGCGTGCAATCAGGGCTGTATCGGGAGAGTGGGGATCGCCAACAAGAGAGTCGGGTGTGTCCAGAACCCTGCCGTAGGAGAAGAGAAGGATTTTGGTATCGGCACTCTTAAACTAGCGGACAGGAAAAAGAAGATTCTGATCGTCGGCGGTGGCCCTGCCGGACTTGAAGCAGCAAGAGTGGCAACCCTGAGGGGACATAAAGTGATCCTCTATGAAAAACAGGCGGAGGTGGGGGGACAGAACCTCATTGCTAGGAAAGGGACTGGCAGGCAAGAGATAGAAGGGGGCATCCGTTGGCTCCTGACCCAGGTAGAGAAGTTGCGAGTGGAGATGAAACTCGGAATCGAGGTCACCCCGGAAATCGTTATCGATCAGGTCCCGGATGCTGTCGTGGTGGCTACCGGGTCGGTACCGAAAGAGAAGCCTTTTCCAGGGGCCTATTCTTTCCCTCAAGTGTGCTACGCAGAACATATCCTTAAAGGAGAAGTGGAGCCTGGGGAAAAGGTAGTTCTCATCGATACAGATGGTCATCACAAGGCGTCCAGCACAGCAGAGCTCCTGGCGGATATGGGTAAAAAGGTGCACATCCTTACCCCTTCGCTTTTTATCGGGGCGAAGCTCGGACCTTTGCAGGATCTTTTTCTGATGCGTCAAAGACTCATCAAAAAGGGTGTTACTTTTACACCTGATATCGCTGTTCTGGAAATCCAGGGGACCACCGTAAAAGGTCTCAACGTTTATTCCAATGCCTTGATAAATTTCGAGGGCTATGACACGGTTGTGTTAGCTGCAGAAAATCGCGTAGAAGATAGCCTTTACTTTGCCTTGAAAGGAAAAGTGAAGGAGTTATATCGGATAGGGGATTGTGTTGCCCCTCGGAAAATAGACATGGCCATTTTGGAAGGCCATAAGGTAGGAAGGCTACTTTAAAATTCCAAATGACAAATTCCAAATCCCAAATAAATTCCGAGTTCTAATTTCAAATGACCCAAAAGCTTCTGCTTTAAATTTTAGTGATTGGAGTTTATTTATAATTTGCTGCTTGGCATTTGGTGCTTCGCCCAACGCGAGCAATTTGCTGATTATGTAGTAGCTGGCTTTCAGTTGATAAGAGATTATCCAATCAGGAAGCATGTGATGGGTCAAGAGATTTTTATTATGGCTGAGCAGAAAGAGGGGAAGATTGAAGAACCTTCTTTCTCTCTTCTTTCAGAGGGGAAAAGATTAAACGAGAAGCTTGGAACTTCGTACCTTCTCTCAGCCATTGTCGTGGGTCATGGAATAAAGGATTTGGGAAGCGAACTGGGTCAATACGGGGCTGACAAGGTTTACTATTTCGAAGATCGGCGATTGGAAAGATATCAATCTGAACTCTACGCCGATCTAATCGTTGGATTGATCAAGGGAAAAGATCCAGATTTTTTCCTTCTCGGAGCAACCTCTCTGGGTTCGGACCTGGCGCCCAGGATTGCCGGTCGGCTGAGGGTTGGGTTGGTGACTCACTGTGTCGATATCATAGCTCATCGGGACCAACTGGTAGTGGTTAAGCCCGTTTCGGATCAATATCTTTATCAGAAGCTGGTTTTCCGCAACCCAGGACTCAAGATGCTAACGGTCTCTCGCAAGGCCATGGCCAGGGAGGATCCAGACATCAACAAAAGAGCCGAAGTGATCAGGATTCTTCCCAAGATTGATCAAGAGCGGGGTAGTATCCGATTCATAGAATGGATCAAAGCCGATCCAAAGACCATCGGTCTCGAAGAAGCGGACATTATCGTTTGTGGCGGAAGAGGAGTTGGAAAGGAAACCTTCGGCATGATCTACCAATTAGCTGATGCCCTAAACGGTTCTGTAGGGGGGACAAGGCCTATCATCGACTGGGGAATTCTACCCTATGAGCGTCAGATCGGCCAGACAGGGATAGAAGTCTTTCCAACCCTTTTGATGACTTTCGGGATCTCGGGAGCAAATGAATTTACTGTTGGGATAGAAGGTTCCAAACTGGTGATCGCCATCAACAGCGATCGAAAGGCGCGCATCTTCAAATTTGCTGATCTAGGTATCATCAGCGATCTTCACAAGATCATCCCGCTCATTATTGATCGGCTCAAACGGCACAAACAGGACTCCTGCTTCCGCCAAGGAGATAAGCGCTAAGACTAAGTTAGCACTTATGCCCCTTAAAAGGGAGGGATGGGGGGAGTCCTGAAAGGGAAAAACAGTTATGTTATCTATGAGTGGTAAGATTTTTCTTCTTTTGCTAATCGGCGTGACCGTGTATCTCTTTAGCCGAAGAGCTCATTTTCTTATTAGACTCCTTCAGTTGGGAAAACCTGAAAGCAGGTCTGATCACTTGGATAAAAGGCTGAAATCCACTTTGAGTCAGGTCCTTGCCGGGCGTTGCACGCTCAAAAATGTCTCCAGAGGGGACTATGCGGGCATTGGACATTTCCTTTTATTCTATGGATTTGCCCTTTTTCTTATCAGTTATGTTTTCCATATTGCTGAGGGCTTTTATGAAAAGTCATCGCCGGCAATTTTTGGCGTCGCGTTCAACAACTTGTTTATTTTATTTCTCGATATTGCCGGATTGATCATCATCACCGTGATCATCTGGGCTGCGATCCGGAGATATATCGTCAGGCCTGACCGACTGGAACCCACCTTGGAGGCGGGGATCATTCTGATGGTCGTCTTTTCCCTGATGTTGTTGAATTATGTTGTGGAGGGATTTAGGCTCCTGACCGAGACAAGACCTTTAACTGATGGGTCCTTTATAGGCATAGCTTTTTCACATTTCTTTGTGGGCTTGGGGCTGAAAGAAAGTAGCCACATCTTTTTTTGGATCTTTTGGTGGTTTCACATTACGATCGTATTCGGATTTAGCCTCTATGTTCTTTATTCTAAACACCTTCATATACTGGCCTCTCATTTCAACCTCTTTTTCCATTCCACAGGATCTAAGGGGTCGTTGCAGCCGATTAGGGACCTCGAAAAGGCGGAGAGTTTAGGGGTCTCTAAGATTGCTGAGTTTTCCTGGAAACATCTGCTTGATCTCTATGCCTGCACAGAATGCGGGCGTTGCACGGCGAACTGTCCAGCGAGTATCAGCGGAAAGCCTCTGAAGCCCAGAGATATCATTCACAATCTCAAAGTCCATCTCCTGACTTCCGGAAGCGATTTGCTCTTTAATAGGGAAAAGGGGCTGCAAAACAGGGCCATTGAGCAACCGGTCATGGTAGGCCAAGTGGTAACAGAAGACGAGCTCTGGGCCTGTACGACCTGTCACGCCTGTGTCGAGGTATGCCCAGTTGAAATTGAACATGTCGAAAGGATTATCAACTTTCGCAGGCATTTAGTAATGAAGGAGGCAAATTTTCCCTCAGAGGTCAAATCTCTTTTCAGAAACCTTGAGACTTATGGCGATACCCACGGAAGGGGCCCGTCTTTGAGAGCAGATTGGGCTGTCGGGCTCCGTGTGAAAAAGATTAAGGAGGATTCCAATTCTGAAATCCTTTACTGGGCCGGGTGCGAGGGTTCATTCCATGATAGAAACAAAGAGGTCTCAAAGGTGATTGTGAAAATGATTCAAGAGGCGGGAGTATCTGTAGCGATATTGGGAAAGGAGGAAGAATGTTGCGGCGATCCCGCGAGAAGGATAGGCAACGAATATCTCTTCCGAGAACTGGCTCGTAGGAATATCGAGATTTTGAATCGGTTCGGCGTGAGAAAGATCATTACCTATTGTCCTCACTGTTACAACACGTTGAAAAATGAATACCCTCAATTCGGCGGCCGCCTCGATGTAGTCCATTACAGTGTTTACCTCAGTGAGCTTCTTCAGCAGGGAAGGTTAAAGATCAAACGACCTTTGGAAGGCAGAGTGACGTTTCATGACCCCTGCTATCTCGGCAGGGTCAATGGGATCTATGAGGCCCCAAGAAGGATCCTGAAATCGATACCTGCTTTAGAGTCCAAGGAAATGGACCTGTCAAGAGAAAAGAGCTTCTGCTGTGGAGCGGGTGGCGGCAGGATGTGGATGAGTGAGCCCCTTGGGGAAAGAATCAACAGCATCCGCGCGAGAGAAGTGATCGAGGCTAGAGTCGACTTCGTTGCAACGTCATGTCCCTATTGTCTAATCATGGTTGAAGATGGAATCAAAAGTCGACAGGCGGAGGATAGGGTCAGCGTGCAGGATCTTGCGGAGGTTCTTTATCGGTCTATTCGATGAGTCCCAAGAAGGCTTGGGTGAGTAACAAGCATGAAGATTGTTGTGTGCATCAAACAGATTAGTTATATCTACGGCCGGACAGGGATGGATCCTTTGACGCACTTTATATCAGAGGAAGACAGAATAAGTGTTGTTAACCCCTACGATGAAATAGCTGTTGAGGAAGCCATCCGGCTGAAAGAAAACAAGGAAGACGGCGAAGTGGTCCTGGTCACACTGGGTGATCTGATCGCTGAAAAAGCTTTGAGAAGATGTTTCGCTATGGGGGCCGATAAACTGATTCAAATCAACGATCCATCTTTTAGCCATTCGGATTCATGGGTCACCTCTGTCGTGCTTGCAAAGGCCATCGATAGGTTGAAACCGGATCTGATTTTGTGTGGTAAAGAGGCATTAGATGAAAATTCCGGTCAGGTAGGTGCTTATTTGGCGGAACTCCTAGGCTTGCCGTATGTTTCATGCGTCGTTGGGCTGGAATTGTTTTTCAATGATAAGAAGGCAAGGATTCACCGTGCTCTGGGAAAAGGAGACAAGGAAGTAGTTGAGTGTGAGCTTCCTGCACTTTTTAGTGTCGATAGAGGGCTAAACGATCCGAGGTATCCCACTTTACCCAATCGGCTCCGTGCTCTGAACCAGAAGATAGAATGTTGGGGGCTAGAGTTGCTTGGGCTTACATCGAGGGAGTTGCAACCCATGACGGAGGTCGTAGAGGTCTGTTACCCGAGACCCCGACCTAAAAAGATCTCTGCCCCAGACCCCCGCCTCAACGGGTACGAAAGGGCATTGCTTCTTCTATCGGGAACCAGGGTGGAAAAGACAGGTAACATTCTGGAAGGAACCCCGGGAGAGCTGGCATCTGAAGTTATTCAATTCTTGAGAGAAAAAGGAATGATTGGGTTTCAACCGTTCTAAAACAAATCAAATCATGATCAGGTTTATCATCTATTTTTGGATTTAGAAAAATGCCAGATCATTCATTGACTCCTTTAATTCTCCAATTATTCAAGAACGGAATTCGATATAGATACCTAAAACTCACCGGAACGCCTGCCAAACCTCATGCCGTTAGTTTTGAAATCACCCGTCAATGTATTGCCAAATGCATTATGTGTAACATCTGGAAAACATCTCGAGAAGTGGCCGATCTTCCCATTGAAGACTGGAGTCATCTATTTTCCTCTCCATTTTTTTCAGATCTTAGAGAACTGGATGTGACCGGAGGAGAACCCTACCTGAGGCAGGATCTTCTGGAGTTCATCGAGCGCGTCTCTCATTTGAAAGATGAGAACCTAAAAGCGATGCGATCCGTCGCGATTACGACGAATGGCTTCTTGACCCTTCGAATTTTGGAATATACCCCCAAAATGCTTGAATTGCTTTCGCCAAGGAAAGTCGATCTTGTCATTGTTTGTGCAATGGATGGAATTGGCGAGCCCCATGATAGAATAAGAAATTACAAAGATGCCTGGACCAGAGTAAACAATACAATTCAAGGTCTTAAAAAGATCAGAAGGTCAACCCCGAACCTTGTGATTGGGTTGAAGACGACCGTTTTGCCCCAGAATGTTAATCAATTGGAGAAGATTGCCAAATACGCTGATGGGAATGAACTTTTTACGATCATCTCACCATGTATTATCACAGAAAATCGTTATCATAATATTGACCGGAGAGAGGATCTCGTCTTCGATGAAAGAGATATAGAAGAAATGATCAAGTTTTACAAACTCGATCAATTTCATTGGAATTTTCACCGGAACCGACTGGTCGATTATCTCAGAACCGGAGTCATGAAAAAGCCGTGTACCGCCGGTTTCAATTATTTTTTTGTTAGGAGTAATGGTGAGGTATTCCCCTGCCCTTTGATAAAGATCCGGTTGGGCAACTTTAAAGAAACAAAGATAGAAGAATTATTTTTTTCAGAAGAAGCCTTGCAGTTTCGAAGACAGGTTGGAAAATATACGGAATGTCAGACGTGCACGGAACCAGGGTTAGAACGTTATGCCCTTCCATTTGAAGGATTTTCATATCTTTCACTAATGTTGAAGATCGGGAAAAAAGGCTTCCTCGATTTTCACAAACATATGGGACTCGATAAGTATTTCTCGTGAAATGAGAAAAGTAGGCTATCAATTGAGAAAGGGGGTCAATCTTGTACATCATTGCGAAGATTTTTATCTCCTGTCCGAAATCCTGCTCGCAGGCGTCAAAGTGAATTAGGGCCTATATGGCATTCTTTGCGAAATGAGAACTCCCTTTTTCAAAAACTATGAAATACGATAGCGTAGATGTCTCTATATCTGCTATC
>JAPVTA010000260.1:0-35823 GCA_047519465.1 Thermodesulfobacteriota bacterium
ATAAAGGATTTTTGACTTTTGGTCAACAAAGAAGTGTTTCATAAACTCATATTTGACTGCGGGTAGGAAGGAATCCCAATGGACTACCGTCATACATTGAATCTCCCTAAAACCGACTTTCCCATGAAGGCGAATTTGGCGAAGAGGGAACCTGAGATGTTGGTGGCCTGGGAGGCGATGGGAATCTATCGTCAAATCATCCAAAGCGCCAAAGGAAGGCCCAAATATATCCTTCACGACGGACCTCCCTACGCGAACGGAAATATTCACATCGGGACCGCCTTGAACAAGATCCTTAAGGACTTCATCGTTAAGTCGAAGTTCATGACGGGGTTTGATAGCCACTACGTTCCGGGATGGGACTGTCATGGGTTACCCGTTGAACACGAAGTGGAAAAAGGCCTCGGCACGAAAAAAGTCGAACTCTCTATCGTCGAATTCCGGCGAAGATGCCGGGAATACGCAGCGAAATTTGTGGAGATTCAGAAAGAAGAATTTAAGCGCCTCGGAGTTTTTGGGGAGTGGGAAAATCCGTATCTGACCATGAATTTTGAATATCAGGCAACCATTGTTCGAGAGTTCTGGAAGTTCCTTCTGGACGGTTCTGTTTACAAAGGGAAGAAGCCTGTCTACTGGTGCCCTACCTGCAAGACCGCTTTAGCTGAGGCCGAGGTAAAATATGAAGATCTTCATTCCTCCTCCATCTATGTGAAATTTAAAATGGTCTCTGAGATGGGGAAGGACTTCCAGAGCCTCGGAGGAAAACCCGTTTACGTCATCATCTGGACGACCACTCCCTGGACAATCCCGGCTAATTTAGCCATTGCACTCCATCCTGATTTCACGTATGCGGCAGTCGACGTGGGGGGTGAGGTCTATATCCTGGCCGAGAGTCTTTTGGAAGAGATGATGAAGAAAGTCGGAATCAAGAAATACAAGGTTTTGGAGAAATTTCCGGGGAAAAAATTAGAAGGACTCAAAGCCAGGCATCCCTTCCTCGACCGGGACTCCCTGATCATTCTTGCCTCCTACGTGACGTTAGACGCTGGAACAGGATGTGTTCACACCGCGCCCGGCCATGGGCAGGAGGACTATGAAAGCGGCGTGCAGTATGGCCTGGAGGTTTACAGCCCGGTGGATGATGAGGGCCGTTTTACACCGGATGTCCTTTTCTTTGCGGGACAGTTCGTTTTTGACGCGAACAATGCTGTAAATAAGAAGCTGGCCGAGGTGGGAGCACTCCTCAAGGAAGAGATGATGGTACATTCCTACCCCCATTGTTGGCGGACCAACGACCCGATTATTTTTCGAGCCACTGAGCAATGGTTCATTTCTATGGATAAAAAAGGATTGAGGCAGAATGCTCTGAGAGCCATCGGTGAAGTAACCTGGATTCCTCCCTGGGGAAGGGATCGTATTCACGGGATGATTGAGAACCGACCTGATTGGTGTATCTCGCGGCAAAGGGCCTGGGGGATCCCCATCACCGCGTTTTACTGTTCTGCATGCAAACAACCCCTGGTCAATCAGGAAACCATTGACCATATCGTCCGGCTTTTTGAAGAGGAGGGGGCGGACATCTGGTTCGAAGAGGGTACGAATCACCTCTTGCCAAAAGGGATTCAATGTCCTGGATGCGGCGGAAAAGATTTTAGGAAGGAAACGGATATTCTGGATGTCTGGTTTGACTCAGGAGTTTCCTATGCAGCGGTCCTGGAGAAAAGGACAGAGCTTGAATTTCCGGCCAGTCTCTATCTGGAGGGAAGCGATCAACACCGGGGATGGTTCCACAGCTCCCTTCTCACTTCGGTCGGCACGAGGGGTCGTGCTCCCTATCTCTCCGTCCTTACCCACGGGTTTGTCGTGGATGGAGAGGGGAAAAAGATGTCGAAATCGGCGGGGAACGTGATTGCACCTGAAGAAGTCATCAATCAGTTGGGAGCCGATGTCCTAAGACTCTGGGTTGCGGCGGAGGATTACAAGGATGACATCAAGATCTCTAACGAAATCCTGAAACGGCTGGCGGATAGCTACTTTCGTATTCGAAATACGTACCGCTTTCTGTTAGGAAACCTTTACGACTTCCATCCCGATAAAGACCGGGTTCCCTATCGTGACCTCGATGAGATGGATCGCTGGGCGCTTCATCAGCTTCAGAAACTGATCGCCAGAATTCGCGAGGCTTATGAACGGTTTGAGTTCCATGTTGTCTATCACAGCATTCAGAATTTTTGCGCCGTGGAGATGAGTGCCCTTTATTTCGATATCCTGAAGGACCGGCTATATACATTCCCATCCGGATCCCGGGGCCGAAAATCGGCGCAGACCGTCCTGTGCGAGATCTTAGAAACGCTGGCCCGTCTCATGGCTCCTATTCTTTCCTTCACTGCCGAAGAAGTTTGGAAATACCTTCCTCAAGGGCCGAAGAGGGTGGGAAGTGTACATCTCACAGCGTTTCCTGAAGTGAAAAGCGAATACCTGGACGATGCCTTGGACGAGCGATGGGACCGGATCTGGGAAATCAGAGCGGCCGTGACTAAAGCTTTGGAAGAGGCCAGGGCGAAAAAGGTGATCGGGCTTTCGCTGGACGGTCAAGTTCACCTCTATCTTCCTGAGAAGGTCTTTTCATTTCTTGAACCGTATGAGAAAGACTTGAAGTCAATTTTTATTGTCTCCTCCGTCACTCTTCATCACGCTGCGAGTGGAGCTGGCGATGAAAAAGAGGTAAGGGTGGAAGTACTCCGGGCAGAGGGCAAGAAATGTGAGCGATGCTGGAACTACGATTTGACTGTGGGTCAGCATCCGGAGCATCAGACCATCTGCGGCAGATGCGTCGAAGCGATCAAAGGGTAGAGAGATTGCGGAGTGTGGCCCCTCACCCTTCCCCTCTCCCCGTTGGGGAGAGGGGAAGGGTGAGGGGGCGGTGAAGCATGAAACAAAAGTACTGGATCTTTTTGATTTTCTGTTTTGGAGTTCTGGCGCTCGATCAGTGGACCAAATACATCATTGTGCAGAAATTGCTCCTCTATCAAAGGGTGGAGGTAATCCATGGGTTCTTTAACATTGTCCACGTGCGGAATACAGGTGGTGCTTTCGGAATTTTCGGAGGAGAAAGAGGAGGGATCGGTTCCATCCTCTTTGTGGTTGTTTCCCTGATTGCCATTGGGGTGATTGTTTTTCTCTTCGTTAAAACCAGGGAGAACGAAAAGACTCTCGCCCTCTCGTTTTCTTTGATTCTAAGCGGTGCCCTTGGCAACCTTGTTGACCGTCTCCACTACGGAGAAGTTATAGATTTCCTGGACTTTCACCTATCTACTTATCACTGGCCCGCTTTCAACGTGGCGGATTCAGCTATCTGTGTCGGCATTGGGCTAATGGCGTTAGAAATATTGAAGCGAGACCACAAGAGAAGCCCCAAATCCTAAATAATTTTCTAATGTCAAATGAATGTCAAAGCTCAAAAGAACAAAAGCTCTTTGTATTGGCTTGGGTCCTTGACGCAAGAGGTTTGGATTTGACATTTGAACTTTGACATTTGTCATTTTGTTAGACGATGTACCCCGTCCTCTTTCAATTCGGAACTTTTCGCATTTATGCGTATGGGTTCTTCATCGCCGTGGGTTTTGTCGTTGCGGTGATCCTTGCCGCCTTGAAAGTTCGAAGATCAAACAGTGGAATTTCTTTCGAAAACATAGTAGACCTCTTCTTCTATACAGTCCTGTCAGCTCTTATCGGGTCGCGATTACTGTTTGTCCTGGTCAATTTCGATCTTTATCATCAGAATCCATTGCAGATATTTAAGATATGGGAAGGGGGATTGGTCTTTTATGGCGGATTGATCCCCGCGGCGATCGTTGCCTTCGGGTATATGAGGTGGCACAGATTGCCCGCCTGGAAATTGGCTGACCTGATTTCTCCTCTCATTGCTCTTGGCCTCTCTTTCGGCAGGATAGGCTGTTTTTTTGCAGGTTGCTGTTACGGAAAAGAGACTTCGTTGCCTTGGGCGATCGTCTTTAGACATCCGGACTCGCTGGCCCGACTGAATGTTCCGCTTCATCCCACTCAGCTCTATGACGCGGCGAATGGATTAGCCATCTTCTTCTTTTTAAACTGGATGGAGAAGCGGAAGTCCTTCGATGGTCAAATCTTCTGGCTCTTTCTCTTCTTCTATTCCATGACCCGGTTCATCATCGAAATCTTCAGAGGTGACCCAAGAGGCTTTCTATTTGGAGATCTGCTTTCCACCTCCCAGGGAATAGGGATTCTGTTGGCCATCCTCTCCGTTTTTATGTTATTCTATGTAAAGAAAAGACGTTGGAGATAGAAAGATGGCTGTTCTTGAAATCGTAAAATACCCTCATCCGATCTTGAAGAAACGTTCTGAGACCGTGATTGAGATTGATGGGGAAGTGGAAAGATTGATTCAGAATATGAAGGAGACCATGTACATGGCCGGCGGAGTCGGATTGGCCGCCTGCCAGGTCGGAATTCCCAGAAGGGTGATCGTTCTCGATGTCAGTCCAATCGATCCTCAACACAGTTTCTTCGCCCTGATCAACCCCGAAATTATATCGGAAGAAGGTGAGATCGACCATGAGGAGGGATGTTTGAGCGTTCCCGATTGCCTGGAAAAGGTGAAGAGGAAGGAAAGGGTCTGTGTAAGGGGGTTATCTCGGGAAGGAATGGAGATAGAGATCAAGGGAGATGGGATACTGGCCATTGCACTTCAGCATGAGATCGATCACACCAATGGCATCCTCATCCTCGACAGGGTGAGCCGGCTGAAGAGAGAGATCTACCGGAACAAATTAAGGAAAGAAAAGCGTAAGGAAGAAAGACTTTGAACACACCGCCCTGGCGGATCGTTTTCTTCGGGACGCCATCCTTTGCCATCCCGACCCTGCAGGGCCTCTTAGAGGGGCCAGATAAAGTGGTCGGTGTCGTCACCCAACCAGACAGAGAAAAGGGAAGAGGAAGAAAAGTTGTTATTTCTCCTGTAAAGGAGTTCGCCCTTCAGCATGGCCTTAATCCTCTTCAGCCTGAAAAAGCAAAGGAAGAAGCCTTTCAGAAGGCGCTCAGAGATCTTCAACCAGACCTCATGGTCGTGGTCGCCTACGGCCAGATCTTGCCAAAATCGATCTTAAATATACCTAAATATGGAGCCGTCAATGTCCATGCCTCCTTACTTCCCAAGTATCGGGGAGCCGCTCCAATTGCCTGGGCCATTCTAAATGGCGAGAACGTGACAGGAGTGACAACCATGGTCATGGACGAGGGCATGGATACAGGAGACATCCTTTTGCAGGCTGAAGTTCCCGTCGGTTCGGACGATACCTGTCAGATTCTCCACGATCGGTTGGCGTCTTTAGGGACCAGGTTGTTGATAGAGACTCTGGAGAGGATGAAGCAGGGGAATATCCAGCCCATTCCTCAGGACCCTTCGAAAGCCACCTACGCGCCTCCTCTTAAGAAAGAAGATGGGCACATCGATTGGAAAAGAGATGCCGATGAGATTGATCGTCAAGTCCGCGCCCTAAATCCATGGCCGGGTGCATTCACGGGATTGGACGGCCGGTTATTGAGAATCTATAAAGGAGCAGTTAGGGAAAAACCGCTAACGGGGAAAACGGGCAGTGTGGTCTGGGTAGGGGCGGATTTTATAGAAGTGGAGGCAGGGAGGAATGCCTACATCATCAAAGAAGTCCAATTGGAGGGGAGAAGAAGAATGGGCATTCGGGAATTCCTTTCCGGGCATCCCATCTCGGTGGGAACGGTTTTTCGTTGAATAGGCATCCCCCACGAATGTGTCACCATTGGATTTTTGTCACCATGAAGCGCGCCGTGAATCAAGCAATGTCCTCCTGAATTTATTTCAGGATCACGGTCTTCGATTTAAGGGTCATAACTTATGGATTCCATTAGATGCTGAAACATAGAAGCA
Organism: Thermodesulfobacteriota bacterium; assembly: GCA_047519465.1. GTDB lineage: Bacteria > Desulfobacterota > BSN033 > BSN033 > UBA1163 > UBA1163. The sequence goes on from JAPVTA010000260.1 coordinate 5,942, forward strand.
TGACATTCTTCTCTACCTTTCCCATTACAACCGTACTCCCTTCTAGGAAAGAGAGCGGGGTAAACGACCGGAATGGATGATTTGACAACGTATGGATAACTGATTATAATTCAAAGCTAAAAGGGAGGTTTTGCTATCAATGAATCAATTTAAGACATTCGTCCTGATGTTGGTTCTGACGGGCCTTTTCATTCTGGTAGGAACTGCCATCGGAGGGAGAAACGGCGCCGTCTATGCCTTTGTCTTCGCAGCGCTGATGAATTTCTTCGCTTACTGGTTCAGCGATAAAATTGTACTTCGGATGTACGGAGCCCAACCGGTCTCTCAGAGCGAGGCCCCTGAACTATATCAGATCGTTGGGGAACTTGTGAACAAAGCCAGTCTCCCCATGCCCAAGGTTTATATTATCGAGAGCGACACCCCTAACGCTTTTGCAACAGGAAGAAATCCAGAACATGCAGCCGTTGCCGTGACATCAGGCATCCTTAGCATTCTATCGAAAGAAGAACTGATGGGGGTTATCGGTCACGAACTCTCGCATATTCAGCATAGGGATATCCTCATCAGCACAGTTGCCGCAACGATCGCCGGTGCCATTAGCATGCTTGCATCCATGGCCCGATGGGGGGCGATCTTCGGCGTGGGCCGGTCTGATGATGAGGAGGGAGGGGGCGGTAATATCCTTTTTGTTCTTCTCTTTACGATGGTGGCTTCGATTGCTGCCATGCTGATTCAAATGGCCATTTCTCGGTCCAGGGAATACTTAGCCGATGAGGGTGGAGCGCATCTTAGCCATCCACTTTCTTTAGCAAGAGCTCTGGGCAAGTTAGAAGTAGCTGCTCAGAGGATTCCCATGGATGCCAACCCTTCCACCGCTCATATGTTCATCGTGAACCCGCTAAGAGGGGGAGGGGTTCTTTCTCTCTTCAGCACCCATCCGCCAATTGAGGAGCGGATCGCCAAACTCGAGGAGATGGCGAGGACGGGAAGGTTTTGACCGGCGAGTCCCCGCAGCCCAATCTCTCCGACGGGCGACGGGCATCGGATGAGGGTCATTTCGTTCCCGGGAAGCCCCGTTATGATGGGGAGCATCAGAAAAAGGACCCCGAGGGCGATCTGCCTCGACATCCTGAATCGGGTTGAGGAGGCGGATCTTCATCCAGACCCTCTTCTTACCGATTCATTCAAACGCTACCGACACCTTACTTCGCTCGACCGCTCTTTCCTCACGGAGTTGACTTATGGTGTTATCCGATGGAGAGGAAAGCTCGATTGGGTGATCCGCCAGTTTTCGAAGATCCCTTTCGAGAAAATTGAATTAGAAACTCTCAATATTCTCCGCCTCGGGCTCTATCAAGTCCTTTTCTTGTCAAGAACCCCTTCTTCGGCTGCTGTGAACGAGTCAGTAGAGTTGGCTAAGCGAATACGAGGAAGAGGAGGCGCGGGCTTTGTCAATGCCGTGCTCCGTTCCTCCATCCGTCAGAAAGATGACATCCGGTACCCGGGCATCACCGAAGACCCAACACTCCATCTCTCTGTCGTCCAATCCCATCCGCTCTGGCTGGTCCAGAGGTGGGTGAGGGAGATGGGTGTCGAAGAAACCGTCCGTATCTGCGCGTCCAATAATAAGATCTCCCCCCTGACGCTCCGAGCCAACACCTTAAAGATAAATCGGAAAAACCTCGTAGAAAAGTTAGGGAGAGAAGGGTTAAAATTGCTTCCAACGGCTTATTCGGCAGAGGGGATTGTGCTCCAAGATCCTCCCCCCACATCAGAACTTCCGTTCCTTAACCAAGGCCTTTACGTGATTCAGGACGAGGCCTCACAACTGGTCACTTCCGTTTTGGACCCGAAGCCGGGAGAGCGAATCCTTGATGCCTGTGCTGCCCCGGGTGGAAAAACCACTCACATGGCCCAAAGGATGGAAAACCGGGGAGAAATCTATGCCCTGGATCTTAGCAAGGGAAAGTTGGAATTAATCGAAAAAATATGTGAAAGATTGGGGATAAAGATAGTCAAAGTGCTCAAGGCAGACGCTGCTGCCTCTCTCCCTGTCCCCAAAGGGTTAATGTTCGATCGAGTCTTGGCAGATGTTCCTTGTTCAGGGTTTGGCACGCTTCGCAAGAACCCTGACTTGAAGTGGAGAAGAGGGGAGAAGGATATCCAGAGATTGAGCGCACTGCAGCTTTCGATATTGGCTAATCTTTCGGTCTATGTGAAAGATGGGGGTCTCCTGACTTACAGTACCTGCACGGTCTTTCATGAAGAGAATGAGGGCGTGGTCGAGAAATTCTTGGGGGGACATCCGAAATTTAAGCTTGATCCGATTGATAAAGGCCTTTCAGAAAAATGGCGCCCATTGATCCAAAATGGATGTTTTAAAACCTTTCCCCCTAAGAATGAGGTGGATGGTTTCTTTGCGGCGCGGTTGAGAAAAGAATCTTAATCAGAAAAATAAGTGGGACAATGCAAGAAATTCACTATTTCGTCAAGGGCTTAATCATCGGGTTATCCATTTCCGTACCGGTGGGTCCTATTGGAATTTTGTGTATCCGACGCACGTTGGCCCAGGGTCACATGGTCGGTTTTCTTTCGGGCTTGGGAGCGGCTACAGCCGATGGCTTGTACGGAGCTATTGCCGGATTCGGACTGACCTTTCTTGTTGACTTTCTAATCGGCAAGCAGATTTGGCTCCGTCTGATCGGAGGCGCGGTGCTCTGTATCTTCGGTGCGAAGACATTTCTTTCCAAACCTGCCGAGCAAGGAACTTCCGTGAACGGGAGCAGCCGTTGGCATGCATATTTATCGACCCTTTTTCTAACCCTCACGAACCCCCTGACCATTCTTTTCTTCGTCGCTGTCTTCGCCGGACTGGGAATAGGGACCGAAAGTGGTCATTATCTTTTAGCAGGAATTTTCGTCTCGGGCATTTTCATGGGCTCTGCGATGTGGTGGCTCGTCCTGAGCGGTTTTACCGGTCTGTTACAGAAACTGCTCAATCCCAAGAGATTGCAGTGGCTGAATAGAATCTCCGGTTTGATCATTTTAGGCTTTGGCTTATTTGCGCTGCTGGGTCTGCTGTAATGAGGAAGTCAGCTTCATTTCCTTGATTAAATATTGCGATTTTAATAATATATGGGATGTACGGTCGGAGGGCGTGTCTCCAGAACGCATCCTGATGGCTGATTGACGAGCAGGAGGTTCGATTGAAAAAGATAGCGCCGTCGATTTTATCTGCCGATTTCAGCCACCTCAGTGACGAGGTCAGGGGAGTCGAAAGGGCCGGGGCGGATGCGATCCATGTCGATGTGATGGATGGGCATTTTGTTCCTAACATCACCGTTGGTCCTCTGGTTGTGCAGGGACTGAGGAAGTTAACCTCACTGCCTCTCGACGTCCATTTAATGATCGAAAACCCTGATCGCTATATCGAGGTCTTTGCTCAGGCGGGCAGCGATTGGATTACGATCCACGCTGAGACGTGTCCTCATCTCAAGACCACAATCAAGAAGATTCGCCGGCTGAATGTGAGGCCGGGTGTTGTGCTCAAGCCTGCGACTTCGCTGAAAATCCTTCATCCCGTTCTTGAAGATTTGGACTTGGTTCTTATCATGTCGGTCAATCCTGGGTTTGGCGGGCAATCCTTTATTCCCTCCACCCTGAAAAAAATTGAACGGTTGAGAAAAATTGTCGATCAACATCGTGACCCGGTGGAAATAGAGGTGGACGGAGGAGTTAAAATCGAGAACATCAGAGAGGTCTCAGCGGCCGGCGGAGACATCTTCGTTGTTGGCACAGGCATCTTTAAGACAGAAAACTACGAAGAAACCATAAAGAAGTTGAGGGAAGAGATTGGGTGATGGAAGCACCAAATTCCACATAAATTTTGCGTGACGGGTTCGTCACCCGCGAGCTATGAAAATATGACTAAGTCCCCTCCCCCTCGATGGGGAGGGTGAGGGCGGGGGTGAACAATTGAACTGATCCCTCCTCACCTCAATCCTCTCCCACCAGGGGAGAGGAGGTATTTTCTACGTAATTTCAATCACCAAAATTTCAACAAAGAATCTGTTTGGTCCTTTGAAATTGGAACCTGGAGCTTATTTGGAATTTGCCTGCCTGCCGGTAAGCAGGGAATTTGTGATTTGGGATTTGAAACAGCCATGATCCGTACTGACTCTATGCGTTGTTTAGAATAATGGAGCTATCCAAACAGAAAAATTACCAACAGTCTTTTGATTTGGCATGTGCTTCCATCAAAAAGATGGATCTACAGGAGAGGGCAAAGAAGGCCGGAGCAGATTATCAAAAAGGAGAGGAAGGAGAGAAAATCACCGTTCATTTTTTTTTGGAGCCCTACCGGATCCAGTTTCCTCAGATTGAATTCCGTTCTCCGTTTAAGAAGGTGGTTTCTCTGGTCACTCGTATCCTTTTACTCCATTATCTTATCCGAGCGGATGGAAATCCCCTCACACGAAAATGGGTGGCTTACAAAGAAATTCCAGGAGGCCTTCTATACGCAGGTGTTTTTGCGAGAAGAGTGACAGAACCTTTACAGCGGAAATTTGGCAAATCAGCCGATTCGTTTAGGGAGGCTGGAATGAAATCGGGGGGAGAACCTGTAGAAATCGGGGATGCCTCCTTTGTCCTCCATGCGTTCCCTTGTGTGCCTCTTCAGTATGTCTTTTGGGAGGGGGACGAGGAGTTTCCGCCGTCCGTGCAGCTTCTTTTCGACGCATCTGTGGACCATTATCTTACGTTGGAGGATATCGTCGTTCTTGGGCAGGTAACTACCGGTAGATTGATCAACCGTTCTGGGGTCTAACGCCTGAGACCTGTCGCAAATTGCGAAAGAGGGCCTGAACTATTTCAGAGCACATTTAGGGAGAAAAAAATGGAAGAAATCATCTATCTTGAGAGGCCGGTTCTCAATAAACCGTATTTGATCATCGGGTTTGAAGGATGGCCCAATGCAGCAGAAATCTCCTCCTTCACCCTTCGCCATTTGGTCGACAGTCTAGGGGCAAGAAAATTCGCCTCCATTCCAACAGAGAGTTTTTATCAAATGTCTTCTCTACGCCCCATGGCAGTGATTAAAGAGGGACGATTGATCGAACTGAAGACCTCTGGCAATCATTTTTACTACGTCAAGGAGCTCCTTTCCAACGACGTTATCCTTTTTTCCGGGGTGGAGCCTCACCTTCGGTGGAACGTTTTCGCTGATCTTATTCTCGATTTGGCTGAGAGATTCCATGTGACGCAAATCTTTACCATCGGCGGTACTTACGACTACGTTCCTCACACCTATCCTCCGATGGTCAGCGGCCTATTCAATCATGAAGAACTGCGGGAAAGGGTGATCCGTGCCGGACTGGGGTTAACGGAATACTCCGGGCCCATCAGCATCCACACTTTTATTCTCGAGGCGGCCAAGAAGAGAAATTTAGATGCGATTAGCCTTTGGGGTCATGCCCCCCAATATCTTCAGACGAGGAATGTAAAGGTGGCCTGCTCTCTTCTGAAGAGGCTGATCGAATTGACCGGAATAAAGATGGACCTCTCCGATCTTGAAAGGGCCAGCGAATATTTTGATCAGCAGATCAATCTCTTGGTAGAGGAGGATCCCAAGCTCCGGGAGATCATCGGCAAGTTAGAAGAAGCCTACAAAGGGTCCGAAAGAATTCTTCAACCGTTGAAAAAAGAAGAGGGTACGAAAGAAGACAAGGTGGTCTACATTCAGGCCTTCCTAAAAAAATTGGAGGATGAAGAGAAGAAGGAAGGTTGAATGACGAGCCAGTTCAGGCTCGACCTCTTGTATCCTTTAAACCCCGCAATGTTTACTTTGTCTTGCCTGCCGTCGGGCTAGCGAATTCCATAACTGTGTAGGCAAGTGCCCAGCGCTCCTGCTCGGAATACTGTGTCCATGCTACCATTGATGAATTTGGAATCCCCTTGGAGATGACTCCAAAGATCTTTTCAGGGTTTCCTTTCGTGTTGGGCCACTCTTTCAAGGGTTTCTGAAAATTCGTCGGCGGAGGCTTGAGCACGGCTCCGGCCGGGCCTTTTCCGTCTCCTTTACTGCCATGACACGGGGCGCAGGTCTGTTCAAAGATTTTCTTGCCCTTACCCATTAGTTCAGGAGTCTTTTTGGGGGGAGCAGGATCTTTCCCCATCACCGGACCCAATGGCGAAAGAATGAGAAAGGAACAGACGATGACGACCCAGTGTGATCTTTTTATTTTCATCATTTTTCCGCTCCTCGAGGATTAGAATTTTCGTATCAATTGTAAAATCCTTCCCGACCTCCTTTTGCCTGTCTTTGACAGGAAAAAGATTCCTAAAGGAAGGAAAGAAATTTCCCCCTTTTGTGCGAGGGGGGATTAGATCGTTTCTTTTGTGGATTCTCCTTTCCTCTCCTTTTCCTCCTTCTCCGTTTCCCATATGGAGATGACAGGGAAGAGTTTTGAGAAGAGGACGAAAGCAAGAGTGAACCCCGCAAAAAGACCGGCCGTCATAGACCACTCGACCCACGAAGGTGAATAACTCCCACGGAGATAAGAGAGGCGCGGCTGGCTGAAAGAAGGAATAATGATGAGGAACCGTTCCAACCACATCCCGATAATGATCGAAATCGATGAGATCAGAAGTCCTGGAATGGTGCGCCTCCAGATAAGCATTGGAAAAGGAAAGAAAAAACATAGAACCGTCATCGTCCAAAAGAGGGGAGCATATTTCCCTGTCAGCTTACCCCACAGGACCGCAAGCTCATAGGAATCACCTCCATAGCCTGCCGTCAGGTGTTCAGCAAAAGTGAAGTAGAACCACAGAAGCGTGAAGACGAGTAGCAGCAATCCCATATTATTAAAGTGGTAAGGCGTCAGATAGCCCTCCAAATGATAAGCCTTCCTTAGGGCAATGATGACCACAATGATCGTGGCAATCCCCGAATAGATGGCGCCGGTCACGAAATAGGGGGCGAAGATCGAGCTATGCCACATGGGCTGAGTCTGCATCCCGAAGACCCAGGAAACCACTGTATGGACGCTCACGGCGATAGGGATGACAGCGATGCACAAGATGGCCATCACCTTCCCCAAATTTCGTTGCTGTCTTTCTGTTCCCGTCCATCCAAGGGAGAGGGGCTTATAGAGCCATCTCCGACCTGGGAATCGATCCCTGAGGAAGGCAACGTCCGGAATCATCAGGACTGAAAGGAAAACATTACTGACAATCGTATAGGTTGTGATGCAGACGAAATCCCAAAGCAGTGGCGACTTGAACTGAGCATGGAGCGCCACCCAATAGAATAGATATGATCGCCCAAGGTCAAAAAGGATATTGGTTGGCCCTGCTGCTAATGCAAAAACCGTTACAGCTTCAGCCGCTCGACCAAAAGGTGTTCCCCAACGGGCGTGGACTATCCGCAATACGGCAGAGACCAATGCTCCGGCATGGCTGATCCCGATGAAGAAGACGAAATTGACAAGATAGAGAGCCCATGACACGGGGTGGCCCATCCCGGTCTCCCCCAAACCCTGTATGAATTGCCAGACAAAAGCAAAGACCGACCAGAGGACAACCGCTGAAAGCAGGCTTGTCACGATCACAGAACCTCTTCCCCATCGGGTCAGCGGTTCGATGAGGCGGCTATGTTTCTGGGCGAGAGCCTCACTGTCCATCATCCCACTCCCCTTCTTTCAAATAAAAGACTTTTGGTTCTGTCCCGAGATCCTCCATTAGCCGAAAGGCGCGTTTGCTCTTAGAAAGCCGGGAAACTCTGCTCTCCGGGTCATTCAGATCTCCGAAATAGAGGGCTTCACTCGGACAAGTCTCTACGCAAGCGGGGGTAACTTCACCGTCCTTAATCGTTCGGTTCTCTTTCTTTGCATTCATCTTGGCTCTGCGAATCCTTTGAATGCAAAAATTGCACTTCTCCGTGATGCCCTTTCTTCGTGGGTAGACGTCCGGATTCAACCCTTTCTTGTACTCTTCTGGCCAGGAAGGTGGATACCAATTAAAATAACGCACCGTATACGGGCAATTAGAGATACACATCCTGACCCCGATACAACGGGGATACACCTGTGCGACAATCCCTTCTGGATTCTTGTAGGTCGCTTCAACAGGGCAGACCTTGGTACAGGGCGGTTTATCACAATGCATGCAGGGCAGAGGATTGAAGCGCATCTCCACATCGGGATAGGTCCCCCTGGTTTCATGGATGAGATTCATCCAGAACTTTGCCCTTCCCAGCTTAGCGTACTTTTCTCCCATAATGGGAATATTATTCTCCTGACGGCACGCCACGACGCAGGCCTGACAGGCTGTGCATCTATCTAAATCGATCACCATTCCCCAACGGTACATCATCCCCTCGTGTCCGTTACCTTGTTCCGTGTCCGGATAACAAATTCTGGAAATATGTTACTCCGAATTCTGCATTCCGAACTCCGAACTTTAATCAGGCTTTATAAACCTTCACCCTCGTCGAGCAATAGCTAACAAACCCACCCAGATGATCGTACTCTCTCGCAAGAAGCTCATTTGGATTGATCCCTCGCCCCCTTGCCCAGCGGCCATAGGCCTTGTGGCCCTGTCCGTAGGGAATATGGATGTGCTTTGGATGCGTTCCAGGGAAGAGCCTTGCCTTTGCCCTTACTTTTCCTGCTTTCGACTCAACCCAGATCAAGTCTCCATCTTTAATGCCCATTTTTTGTGCGGTTTGAGGATTGATCTCAACCCACGATTCCCATCTCTCATACAGATGGGGTCCGATGATTTCTTGGAGATAGGGCTGATTGGCTCCCCTCCCTTCCGCCATGGTCATCAGCTTATATCCGATGAGATGGAAGGGGTAATCCCTTTCTTCTCCCACCGATCTCGGTTTTTCGAAATGGGGAAGAAAGGCCCTGTCCCCTCTGGCTTCAACCTTCAGCTCCCCCAGGATTTGATCAACGTCTTTTGAACTTCTTTTGGCGATCTCCTTCAAGCCTCGTTCCAGGCCCAAGGAGTAAAATTCGAACTTCCCAGACGGGGTGTTGAATCTCTTTCTCCATTCTCCAAATGGGTAAGAAGGATCCCACCATCCTCCTCGCTCGATCAAGGTGTTCCAGAATTCATCAAAATCTTCCGCCTTGATGGAACCCCGTTTGGATGCAAAGACGCCCTTGACCGCATCTCTCAGAGCCTCTTGAAAATTTTTCCAGGGAAAGGACTTACCGACGCTCCCTCCAATCCCTTTAGCGATGTCAATGATAACATCTGCTGTGTTGCGGGTATCGTATATAGGCTTTTCCAGTGTGGGGCTCCGCAACCCAAACATCGGGAATCCCAATCCAGGCTCCACATGGTCGTCTTGCCAACGTTCGAAATAGGTTCCGTCGGGAAGGACGAGATCGCAGAGCGTGGTCGTCTCGTCCATAAATGGCGAAAAGCTGACAAGGAAGGGAATCTGATCCAGAGCGATTCGAAATTTTTCAGGTTCTGGAAGGCTGAAGAGAGGGTTCGTATAGTAGAGGAAAAGCGTGTCAATAGGGTAGGGTTCAGCCTTCGGGATTCTGTCCGAGAGGGCAGAAGGAAGTTCCATGGCAAAAGGGAAAGGGATGCTTCCAGCCAGGTCTATTCGGGGTTGGGAAAGACCCCTTTCTGCAATTCCATCCCTCTGAATGGCAGGCCATTTCTGAAAAGGAGGCTTTCTCTGGAGAAGAAGGCCTCCCTTGCTATCGATTGACCCGACGAGGGCATTAAGGCTATCCACAGCCATTTGTGAATAAGTTCCATTCGTCTGCATACCAACCCCCCGACCGGTGATGGCAATAGAGGGCGGGTGGGAGGAAAATTCTTTGGCAATGTGAATGATGGTCTCTTCTGGGATCCCCTTGAGAGAAGAAACCTGTTTAGGCGAATATTCTTTGAGCGCCAGGGTCTTAAAACCCATATGGGTCTTTCCGTCGCTGTCCCTCCAATCCTCAAACCCAAAGGTATGGCGGTCAACAAATGGGTGATCGTATTTTTTCTCCTTGATGATCCAGTGGGCAATTCCCAGGGCCAACGCTCCGTCTGCCCCGGGTTGAACGGGGATCCATTGGTCTGCCTTCGACGCTGTTATGGAGAATCTCGGATCAATCTGAACAAGTTTGCCCCTGACTCCTGGCCTACCTCTCCGTAGAAAGCCATAACCCCAAAGATTTCTGAGTGAAGGCCTCGATGCCTCTAGAAGGCTGGCTCCAAAGGAGAGGACATAATTCACCTGCTCCCAGTGAATAGCAAGAAAGTCTCTCACGCCCATGGTGAAGAGATGACCTTTCAGAATCCCCTCGGAGCCCCTGGCGGGATTTCCGAGGTGATTGGGAGAGCCGAAGGCTTCGACGAACCTAGCCATGAGTTCGGCCATGTGACCACGATATCTACCCCCCAACAACATCAGATGGTGAGGTCTCCCCTCCAGACGAAGATTCTTCAGCCTATGGGTGACAAGACCAATTGCTTCGTCCCAGGAGATCTTCTCCCAATTCCCCTCTCCACGCTTCCCTTTTCTTCTCAGGGGATGGTGGATTCGATCGGGATCATAAAGGACTTGAAGCCCTGCTTGGCCTTTCGGACAGAGCCGGCCCCGATTGATCGGGTAATCTTTTATTCCTTCCAGCTTGACCGGCCAATGATTGACGGAGCGTATGCGGAGACCACAGCCACTTGGGCACTGGAGGCAGACTCCAGTCGACCAATACTCTTCGTAAGGGATCCATTCCCCTTCTTTGGGCAGGGCATGGAGGAGTTCATCCGGCAGGGCCGCACCCCCTGCGGCTACCATGATCATTTTGAGCAAGTTTCTTCGCGTAATCTTCATCGTTTTGACACAGTTATGAGTTCGGAGTTCGTAGTAAAGCCATAAAACCAAATGAGAAAGACTCCGAACTCCTTACTCGTTACTCCGCACTAATCAGCTGGAGTGGCACGTATAGCAATCCGTGGGGGCTCCTTTTCTCTTATGACAGTCCACGCACCACTCCATATACAATCGATCAACCATTCTTACGGGGGTATCGCTCACACCCGTAAGCCCATGACAAGTGGAGCATTCGATTTGGCTCTGGATATGAACCCAGTGAGGAAAGACAACAAATTTTGGAAGTTCATGCATCCGGTTCCACGGAATCGTTCTCCCGGCTTTAACATATTCAACCACTTTCAACGCCTCAGTCGTCTTGCTGATCGCATCCGTCGAATGACAGGCTCTGCAGATTTCGATGTTCGGGATCCCTGCCGCACGATATTCGCCGGCAAAGCGGTGGCAGAAGGAACAGTTCAACTTGGCCACCTCCTTGTGGCGAATGTGATTAAACCGGACGGGTTGGTCAACAGGTTCGCTCGCTAAAATTGGGAAAAAGGAAAAAATAAGAGATTTCACCGGAACTCGAAAACGGAACCATGCAATCGTGACAAGAAGAACGAAGAGAATAATAAAAAAAAGGCGAGGCCCCATTTTCATATTTTCAGTCTATTCGTAAGGCCGCAAGTCTGTCAAGTCAAAATCGATCTTCTTAGAAAAAGTTGTAGTGAAAGCGCTCCAAACGACTAACCCCGAGCTAAGAACTTAGTAATCTATCCACGGATAAGAGGAAGAGAATAAAGAGGGCATAAATGTTTAACTTCGTGAAGACCATCCGCAGACACGTGCCCTGAGGGTTGAACCTCAGAAAATCGATTGCGTTCCAGATGAACCAGAATGTTGCCGCGAATAAAACAAACGAGATCAAACGGAAATTGATAAGCCCGGAGCAAGAGAAGGAGAGACCGGCGCCCCCCGTCGATAAAAGCCAGACAAATACAATTCTCTTGATCTGTTGGGTTGAAAATAACTGTGTGATGGATGGGAGCCCTGCCTTCTGATAGTCTTTTGAAAAATCCAAAGCAAGGAGCCAGAAGTGAGGCACCTGCCAGATAAAGAAGAAGAGAGCGACTTCCCAGATTCGGGGATCAAGGATACTTCCCGCCCCTGCTACCCATCCCAGAACCGGGGGGATGGCGCCTACCAGTGCCCCGGGCACTGCCGCAAACGCTGTTTTCTGCTTCAGAGGCGTGTAGATCAAGTTATACCAGAGAACAGCCAAAAGACCTAAGGCAGATGCGAGATCTCCTGTTCCGCAGAAGAGAATGAGAAAACCTGAGAGAATCAAGCCCACGGAGATCCAGAGAGCAGTCTCAGGATTCAATCTTCCGGAGGAAATGGGTCTTGATTTCGTCCTGTCCATCAGTTTGTCTATTTCTCTTTCTTGATATTGATTGAGTGCACTGGAACCGCATGCGAGAAGGAAAACCGCCACCGTTGGCACCAGCATATGGATTGTGATCTTTCCCGTTGCGAGAACATGCCCCGTTGCCGCGGTAAGCGTCGCAAGGAGAGAGATCCTTATTTTTGCAAGGTCAGGGAGGATAGTGGACCATTCTCCCCATGCGTAGGCTTGGTCCTTCGAAATATTCCTGACATTTCTTAGGGCCTGCACAATCATCCTTTCAGACTCTTTATGAAGTCGACGAGTGCGTTCAGTTCGTCCTCGGTTAGGCTTATTTTGGGCATGATGGGCGGGTATCCTTCAATGTGGACCACGTTAGGCTCTGATATGAATTTCCGGATGAAAGCCTCATCGACGACTACCGCCTCCTTCTTCCCACCACTTGTGACCTCTTCCTTCTTTCCGAATAGACCCTTAAAGCTTGGTCCCACCCGGGGCGTTCCGTCAGTGCTGTGACAGGCGAAGCATCCCTTTTCCTGATAAAGCCTGGGCCCTTGAGGGGGACCCTTCAACGCCACCTCTTCCTTCTTAGCCTGGTACCACTTTGTGAACTTCTCTTGTGGAAGGACTGCTATCTTTGTAAGCATGTGAGCGTGCTGAAGCCCACAATATTGCGAACATAGAACATCAAATGTGCCTACTTCTGTCGGCTGAAACCATAAATAGGTGGTCATTCCTGGAACAGCGTCCTGCTTGATCCGGAATGCGGGCGCATAAAAGCCGTGGATGACGTCTACCGACGTAAGAACGAGTTTGACAGGTTTTCCAAGAGGAACTCTGAGCTCTGTATCTTTGGCTCCGTTTTCATACTCAAAAAGCCATGACCATTGACGGCCGGTTACCTTTACCGTCATCGCCCCCGGAGGGACCTTTTTCAAGAATTCGAAGCCTGTTAAACCATAATAAAACATCGTCAGGACGATAAGCGTTGGTATCACCGTCCAGGTCACTTCCAGCCAGGTGCTTCCTTCAATATCCGCAGGCCTGGGGTGTTTTTGTCGGCGGTAGCGGATCACAAAGTAAACCATCAGAAAAGTGATAAGCCCCAACAAGAAAACGCAGATGATAAGAATGTAGAGAAAGACGTTATCAACCACCCTACCGGATAAACCTGTCGATCCTGAAAAAATCATTTCACACCGCCTCGAAACGCCAGGTCTGAAAAGGTCAGGAGGATGAAAACGAGGAAAACGGCCATGACCAACGGAATGATCACTCTAAATATGAATGGCCTTTCGGACCGGAGGTGCATGAAATAGTTTAGAACCAGTCCGGACTTCGTTCCTGCGATCGCCAAAGCGATGAGAATAGTCCAGCCGCCAAGCGCCATTCCCGCAACGCTAAGCGTCGTTCCTGTTAGGATCACTAAGCCCGCCCAGACAAGGACGTAGGTCCGATACCTTGTACCATGAGGTTCTTCTTCAAGCTTCATCCAACCTTCTCCGAAATCAACTGAACTTACGTGATCAAATAGAACAAGGGATACAGAAAGATCCAGATAATATCGACCAGGTGCCAGTATAATCCTGTGTTTTCCAAAGGGATGAAGCGCATTTGGTTAATCTTGTCTTTTGCGATAAGCATCAGCATCCCACAGATAATGCAGACTCCTACGAGGACATGGAGCCCGTGGAGTCCTGTCATCACATAGTAAAGGCCGAAGAAGAGAATCTCACCCTTCGCACGGGCCAAAAGCGCCGGAGAATTTGGATAAATACCATGATCGATCTTCGTGCCCCATTCAAAACCCTTGTTCACGAGAAATAAGAGTCCGAGTCCCATCGTAGCCACCAGCAAGACCATTGATAATTTACGCTGTCCTCTTTGAAGGGCAGAAATGGAAGCGGCCATGCTTAAACTACTGGTTAGGAGGATGATCGTGTTGAAGGTGCCGAGAAGGACTTCCAGTTCCCTCGAGGCATGATGAAAGTCAACGGGGTTCTTATAGCGGTAAGCAGAATAGAGGATGAACATCCCTCCGAAGAGGAGAAGCTCGGAAAGGATGAAAAGCCACATGCCTAATTTAGCGCCGGTATCATCCCTGACCTCTTCAACACCGAATGCTTTTGCCTCATCCATTTTTTGTAAGCTCCTTAAAATCATACGGGCCGTGTTGGATGATCCGGATTTTTTCAAAGTTCTCTGTTGGGGGGGGCGAGGGAACTTGCCATTCAAGAGTCGCCGCGCCCCAGGGGTTGTCATCTGCTTTCTCACCTCTAAAAAGTCCTCGGAATAGATTGGAAAACATGACAATCAGCCCGGCGATGAGAATCCATGAACCGAAGGTCGCTGTCAGATGAAGGGTCCGGAATTGAGGGAGATAGTCGTAATATCTTCGGGGCATTCCCTCCCAGCCCAGAAGGAGCATGGAAAAATAGAAGACGTTGAATCCAATAAACATAATCCCCCATGCGATTTTCGCTGTTTTTCGGTTATACATCCGTCCAAACATCTTGGGGAACCAGTAATGGAATGCCGCAAAAAGACCGAATCCCATCCCGCCGAAGATGATGTAGTGAAAATGGCCTGGTATCCAGTAGGTATCATGGAGATGCACATTGGGCGCCAGGGCTCCCTGAATCAAGCCTGTCAGCCCACCAACCGAAAAAAGAAAGATAAAGGAGAGGCAGAAAAGGAGAGGGGGTTCAAGGACGATGGAGCCTTTGTGCAGGGTGGCGACCCAGTTGAAGACTTTGATTGCACTGGGAACGGCCACCAAAAAAGTGAGAAGAGAGAAGAGGAGGTCAGCAAAATCACTCTGTCCGCTGACAAACATATGATGGCCCCAGACGAGCGATCCCACGGCAGCGATCGCTATCCCCGAAAGGGCGATGGCCATATATCCAAAAATCTTTTTCCTGGCAAACACGGGGACCACATCCGAGACAATCCCCATGGCAGGAAGAATCATGATATAGGTTGCGGGGTGGGAGTAAATCCAGAACATATGTTGGTAAAGAATAGGGTCGCCTCCCTTGGCCGGGTCAAATACTCCCACTCCAAAGAATCGTTCGAGAAAGATGAGTACCATGGTAATTCCGATCACCGGGGTGGCTAGTATCTGAACCCATGACGTCGCGTAAATCGCCCACACAAAAAGGGGCAGACGTTTCCAGGTCATGCCAGGGGCCCGGAGTCTGTGAGTCGTCGTCACGAGGTTAATACCCGTCAGGATAGAGGACATCCCCAAAATAAAGACGCCGGAGACCGCAAGAGGAACGTTGACCGTGGTTCGTAGGCTATACGGCGCATAAAATGTCCAGCCTGTATCGGGAGGCCCGCCGCCAGTGAAAACAGAAACAAAGACCACAGCTGCCCCGGAAATGTAGAGCCACCATGAAAGCAGGTTGATTCTCGGAAAGGCGACATCTCTTGCCCCGATCTGGATCGGAACGAAGAAATTTCCAAAGATTGTTGGAATCGCAGGGATGACGACCAGAAAGATCATGATGATCCCGTGTAACGTGAAGAGGGAGTTGTATGTGTGGGGTTTCATGATGGTCCCCCCGGGGGCAATCATCTCCAGACGCATGAAGAATCCTAGGACAACCCCACTAAAAAAGAAGGCGATGACAAAAATGAAGTAAAGAAGACCTATTCTTTTGTGGTCTGAGGTGAGAATCCATGAAAGGATTCCGCGATATCGCCCGTGATCTGTATAAAAGCTGATCCTTGGGCTAATACTCCCCGAAGCTCCGCCTGATATCATTCCTATTGCTCCTCTTTGAGGTGCTGCCTTCTCCCCTTGAAAAGAAGGAACACGACAAATGATAACGCAAAAAATAGGGTAACCATTCCGGTGACCCTCAACATATTGAAGACGAGCTTGTTGGCTTTTGGATCATAGCTGAAGCAGAAACGAATTACTTTTGCAATGGTGGGCCCAATCCTTCCCTGCGAAGCTTCTACAAGCGCCAGCTTAAGGTCGAAGGGGAGGGGATCCGCCCCGTACATGTAGCGGATAATCTTTCCGTCAGAGGCAAGAATGATGATGACGACGGGGTGTTCAAAATCCTCTCCCACTCTTTTGAAGTGAAAGCCGACGGCATCCGTTAACTTACGAATATTCGCTTTATCTCCTGTCAAAAATCTCCAGGCACCCTCGGGAAAAGATTTTTGGATCATTTTCAGATAGATTTTCTTCTTTTGAAGGGCAAGATCCGGCTTTTCTGTTTCATCAAAACTGACCGAAATCACCCTGTATTCTTTGCCTGACTCAGCCGGCAATCTGTTCAAGACACCCGCCAAGTTCTGTAACAGAAGACTGCAGACGTTAGGGCAATGTAAATAGACCGGGGTGAGAATGATGGGCGTATGAATCAGTTGTCTTAGACTAACGGCAATGCCGTTCTCGTCATGGAACGTCAGATCAAGGGGTACGAGTTGCCCAAGTTTTTCATCAATTCCAATTCTGGAAAGATCTTTCTGTTGTTCTTGCTCTATATGAGCATTGACAGTGCCATGAATAAAGATAACACCCGTGAGTAAAATCAAAGCGTTTATAGCAAATTGCGTTTTCATTCCCATATAGGGCGGCTAACACAAATCAGTGTGAATGTATTAGTACTCTACGGGAAAAGGGATGATATCGTAAATGGGGAATTCACTGTATTTAAACGGAAATCTTAAGGTATTTTTTAGGGACGTCAAGAGGAGGAATGATCTTGGCATTTTTCATAGCTTGCCCTGCACCATGTTAGGTTCAGGGGTAACGAACTGTCACGGAGAATTTATTTGACATCGCCAACAGATTGGATATTAAATATAATTATATGGGAGGTGATGGTTTGACATTTGGCCCGGAGCATGCCGGCAGGAGTCCATGGAAAAGTACCCTTGTATCTATGACCTGCCCGTGGTCTGGTTTGGGCCGGAAAAGCTTTTGTTTACGTCTTGATCTGATCTTAAGAAATTAGGTTATGTCTTTACATGTATCTTATTGAAACTGTTATAGAATGATAAATTTCAAAAGAAACCATTCACTTATTGAAAAGGACGAAGGTTAACTGTCGTGATATTTGCATTTTGTGATGCTACCGTCGAATAGGCCTCGAGAGGTCGAGCATCTTTGGGAGGAGGTTACGGCAATGGAAATAACTCGATTGGTTCCCAAAGAAAGGAAAGGGCTTATCGTTGTGATTACAGGCTATGGAAAGGGAAAGACGACATCCGCTCTTGGGATTGCGGTTCGGGCATGCGGTCACAATATGAGGGTCTGTATCATCCAATTTATGAAGGGTGATATGTATGCAGGGGAATGGGATGGGGTAAAGAAGATGGGTTGCGAGGTGGAGCTGATCTCCACCGGGAAAGGGTTCTGCGGCATCCAGGGAAATCGCTATCCGTACGAAGAACACAGAGCGAATGCTCAGCAAGCTATAAAATTAGCGCATCAGAAAATGGAGTCAGGCCAGGAGGATATCCTCATACTGGATGAAATCAACAATGCTCTGCATCTTCGACTCGTCGACTTGGAACAGGTTTTAGAAATCATTCGGCGCAAGCCGCCTTTGATGCATCTCATTTTGACGGGACGGGACGCTCATCCTCAAGTGATCGAGTTGGCGGATACGGTGAGTGAAATTAATGAGGTGAAGCACGCCTATAGCAAGGGGATTGAGCCGCAGCCCGGGATCGATTATTAATAGTCGCGCGGGTGGGTCCCTGAAAGCGATTTCATGGTGTTTCTTTTGCGATTCCAAGCCAGGAGGTAGAGTTGACTTTACTGCAAGCAGTCATACTCGGATTCGCTCAAGGCCTGGGTGAGTTCTTGCCCATCTCCAGTTCAGCGCATTTAGTTTTGGTCCCCTGGCTTTTCAGGTGGACCGATCCCGGGCTTACTTTCGATGTTGCTCTGCATATCGGTACCCTTGTGGCAGTGGTCATCTATTTCTGGAAAGACTGGTGGCAGCTCATTATACAAGGTTTTACGGATTTCCGAAGCGCAAAAGGCAGATTGTTCTGGTACTTGGCTGCCGCGAGTGTGCCGGGAGCGACTGCGGGATTCCTGTTTGAAAAAAAAGCCGAGACCATCTTTAGATCTCCTGTTCTGATCGCCGCGATGTTGATCGTGATGGGCATTCTTCTGTACTGGGCAGATCGCAGGAGTGCCAAGAGTATTGAGATGAAGGACATCACTTTTCGGACAAGTATACTCATCGGGATATCCCAGGCACTGGCGATCATCCCGGGGGTTTCCCGTTCGGGCATTACGATGACGACGGGATTGCTGACGGGGACGACCAGAGAAGGAGCAGCGAGGTTTTCGTTCTTGTTGTCAACTCCCATCATCTTCGGCGCTGCCGTGGTCAAACTACCCGAGGTTATTTCGAATCCGTCCATCGTCACTGTAAGCTTTGTGATGGGGATGGTGGTCTCTTGTATTATGGGCATAACGAGTATCGGCTTTCTGCTCCGGTATGTTCAGACCAAAAACTTCCTGCCATTCGCCTGGTATAGGTTTGTATTGGGTGGAGCAGTGATTATAATTAGCCTGCTACGTTAGGATAGAATCTTTCCGCTCAGCAAACCGACTCCTGTGTGAAGCCGATCGTCAGAATCGCCCTTGAGGTTTGCTGGCTCTGCTACCAACGTCAACTGCTCGTAGCTATCTTCCGAGAAATTCGCCAATCGGTGCCAAGGGTTCAATATGCTCACAAAGTATCTTGAAGATAGCTAACATAGGAAATGCCAGAATCGCGCCGACAATGCCCCACATCCATCCCCAAAAAATTAGCCATACAAAGATCACCACGGGATTGAGGGTGAAACGCAACCCGAGTACCATAGGAGTAACAATTTGCCCCTGAATTGTCTCCAGGGTAATGTAGATGGCCGGTGCCAGCAGTACCCGACCGATGCTGTCAAAAGTTAAGAAGGCAACAACCGTAACAATGGAGATACCAATCAGGGGCCCGATATAGGGAAGGAAAACGAGAAATCCGGCCATCACCCCCCAGAGCACCGGGTTGGGCAACCCGATGACATACATCCCGGTACCGACAGAAATCCCCGTGAAGATATTGATCACTGTCACGGTATAAAGGTAGCGGGAGGCGTGGTGTTCGACTTCTCGAGTAATTTTTACGATCTGTTTTTTCTTTTCAAGCCCGGGGAAGAGTTTAATCAACTTGCGTAAGAATAAGTCCCCCGAGGCGAGAAGAAAGTAGAGAAGGATGAACATCACCGAGCTTTTGACGATCACTTCCCTCGTTCCAGTCAAAACAGCATCGGCGATACCGGGAGGGTATATTTCAACTTCGGGTTTCGGTTCCGCACCCATTCTGGTGATTCTTTTCAACTCTTCGACCGCATTGTTTACCCGTTCCAAAGGCTTGCGCAAAAACCCCACCTTTAACTCGATGTGGTGAAGACTCTCAGGGGCCTTGTCAATCCAATCAGCGGCAGGCCCGGAAAGTCTAACCATTCCGTACCCTGTGCTCCCGAGCAGAGCGATTAACACTAAAGCGGCTCCTGCTAACTCTGGAATTTTGATCTTTTTGAGGCCCCGAACGACCGGCCTCAGTAGAAAATTAAGGAGTAAGGCTAAGGTGAATGGCAGGAGCAAAGCGCGAGCGAAATAGAGGGTGTAAAAGAGGGCGATGATAAAGAGGCCCTTGAGGGCAATTGACTTAAACCCGTCATCGCTTTTGCCGATTTGGCCATACTCCGTGGCCCCGGTTTTGTTCGCCCCTTGCCGTTGTATCTCCTTTGGCTTAGTTCCCGTACTCATCATTGTCTCCCCGTTAACAGAATTAAACCTCTCTTTTGATCAAAAATCAACCCCATGATGGAACAAGAATCAACAATTAATGTCTCAAGAAGAAGTCACCATCACATTTGACAATGTCTGAATAGTCAAATCCTGACCTTCGCACATGAAAGGAGAGTTAAGGAAAGCATTGTTTCTTCCGACCTCGGAGTGCAAAGACCGTTTCCAACAAAAATTGGTTTCACAAGACAACTGTTCTATTGACAAGCGAAAGATTTATTGTTACTGATAAAGTTGTAGAATTATTCCTTGTCGCATTATTATTCGCGAAAATAATCTAATTGCATAATCCTAAACCATTCTGAGCAATTATGAAATGGGATTCCAAGAAAGCGCTCTTACGAAGCCTCCAAGGAGCTCCAATATCTCGTTGATACCTTACTTTTTTTGGATGCTCAGAATATCTATTCAGACTAAACAAATTTATACAATCGCCGGCCTGGCGGAAATGGAGCTCAAAAAAATGGTTATCATAGCTATTTTTCGTATCCTCCGAAGTGGCAATTGGAGCAAAGGTGAAAGGACCACACAACTTCACAAAGTCTGCTGAGAGTGAAAATCCAAAGCCCCTCGTCGCCGTTGGCGAGGTCGAACGGAAGGGAGAAAGTCCTTTCAGGAATGAGAAGATGTTTCGCGACCTGGCTGAAAAGTTACCGGTCGGAGTCTTTGTGGCGAAGGATCGAAAATTTATCTATGTCAATGAGAAGCTGGCCGAGATGCATGGGTACACAGTTGATGAGATTGTGGGCAAGAAGGGCATGAAGGATCTTGTCCATGCGGAAGATTTGCCGCGTGTGAAGGAGCGCCTTATGAACATGCTCTCAGGCAAACCTACGTCGGGTTTGATTACTTTTCGTGGCCTCACCAAGACCGGCCAAATCGTCCATCTTGAACGCCACGATTTTCACTTTACGAATTCGGAAGGCCGTCCTGAAATAATCGGGACCGCCATTGATGTCACGGAGCGCAAGAGAACCGAGGAGGAACTGAAAAAATACCGGGATCATCTCCAGGAACTGGTCGAGGAGCGTACCCGTCAACTGGCCGAAGCCAATGAAGAGCTCCGACGGGACATTGAGAAGCGCAAGCAGGTGGAGACGGCGCTGGAAATCAAGTCGCGCGATCTTGAGGAAGCAAATGTCGCTCTGAAGGTGCTGCTTAAACAACGGGAAGACGACAGGAGAGGGTTCGAGGATAAGATTTCTTCAAATGTCAGAGAACTTGTGCTACGTTACGTTGGAATGCTGCGAGAGACGGGGCTGGAGTCAAATCAGGGTCTCCTTATCGACATCATTGAGAGAAACCTCAAGGACTTTCTTTCGCCATTCTGTATGAAGATAACCAGTTTCAATTTTACCCCAAGAGAGATGGAAGTGATTCTCCTCACGAAAGAGGGTAAGACGACCAAGGAGATCGCCCAGCTCCTTAACGTCACCATGGATGCAATCAGTCGCCATAGATACCATATCAGAAAGAAGCTCGGCCTTCATAGAAGACATAATCTGCGGTCTCATCTCTTGTCACTCAGCTAACCAAGCTGGAACCAACCTATACATTACGTATTTTAAATACTTACCAAAACGTATGATCAATTAAGTCCAATTTTGATCCAATCTTTATCATATTCCATTCCTCCAAAAAAGATGGTATAGACGTTCCCAGTCTTCTGACAAGATGGGCTGACTTTGGAAAAGTTGGCCGAGAGGGCGGGGTTCACAAAAATTACTCTATCCCAGTAGAAGACCTCAAACATAAACCTTCCTTCCATTAAGGGGATAAATTGCTCTTGTTTAAATAGAACGTCCAAATCGTGAGGGCCGCTGAGGAAGAAATTCTCCTGGCTCCCTCTTTTTCTATCCCGAAAATAACTCGATAAAGGAGGTGATTCAATTTTTGATCTCGACATGGGGGAAAAACAAAAATGAAGGAGGTGTTCTTATGAAGAACCAAAGGAGGCTAATTATTGTTGCTGCTTTTCTGTTCTTTTTGATTTCAAGCCCAACCATAGCATCAGCAGCACTGCCGTCATGCACGGATTTGGCTACCATCCTGGCGGGCAACCCGTTACTCACCTCAATCACCCCGCCTACGTCGACCCCTGTAGCGGCATCTGGTGGACATGCTGCCTATTGCAACGTCCAAATCACTTACTCCTCGAGGGGTGGACCCGAGTACGGTTATGCGGAGGGACAGGTACAGCACATCAAAATTGGTGTAGGACTGCCGCTGAACAGTACTGATGGCGGCACAGGCGGCGGTGGGAATGGAGAGGGCGCCTGGAATGGAAGGGTGCGGAACCTCGGCGGAGGCGTTTGTGCTGGCAGTGTCGGTGGCACCACCAGCGCAACGGA
Organism: Thermodesulfobacteriota bacterium; assembly: GCA_047519465.1. GTDB lineage: Bacteria > Desulfobacterota > BSN033 > BSN033 > UBA1163 > UBA1163. The sequence goes on from JAPVTA010000260.1 coordinate 28,357, forward strand.
TATCGGTTACATCGGCACCTCCACCGATACGGGTCACACGCTTGCCGAGAACGGTGCGCGCTGCAACTTCGGGGTGATTCAGGCAACCCACATGCTGAACCTCGGAATGATCGACGATTTTATTTACGAGGGCGTTCACCAGCAGGTGGAGTGGGGTAAGGCGCTTGCTGAGATCTACTATGGCAAACCCGTATTCCGCAATTACTGGGATGGTTGCTCAACGGGCGGTCGTCAGGGGTTAGCGCTGGCGCAGAAATACGGCGACGAGCTCGACGGTTTCATTGTCGGGGCACCGGCCATTTACTGGCAGGAATTCCGGTTATCAGATTCCTGGCCGTATTTAGTCATCCTAGACACGCTTACCCCAATCGGAAAGTCGATCACGAACGCTCAATGGAGTGCTGTTAATGCTGCAGTTATCAAAGCGTGTCAAGTCCTGGGGACCGATGGCTTTATCAGTGATCCGCGCGCCTGCACGTGGAGCGCCGCCAACAACATCTGTGGGAACCCACCGGCGGCGAACTGCGTCGACGCTGACCAGGCTGCTGCCATTGATATGATCTGGGATGGCCCACGTAACAGCCACGGGAACCGTATCTACTATCCTTTTGATCGCGGCATTGCGCTTAGCAGTTTCCTGATTGGGTTATTCCCCAATTTTAGCACGAACCAAGTGCTGGCCTATGATCACGTGGACCTTAACTATCCTGTGAGCAATCTTTACCTCGACCCGGCTGCCATAGCTGCTGCTGGTTTTCCTCCTGATGCTATCGCGTACGAAGATGAAGCCACCCTGAGCGCCCGCACGACCGGCGATTATATGGAGACCCAGGACGTAAATCTCGATAAAGTCATTGAGCACGGTGGCAAGATCATCATGTGGCAGGGCATGGCAGATTCATTAATCCGCTGGCGCGGCTCCAAGGACTATTACCGGCGTGTTGCCACCTATTACGGCCACGGCAAAGCGGATTTTGCCGATCTCCAGCCTTGGTTCCGGTACTTCCCTGCCCCTGGCGTCGACCATTGTGGAGGTGGTGCAGGGCCATCACCGGCCAACAACGTATTTAATGCCCTGGTAAACTGGGTCGAAAACGGAGTTGCTCCCGATAGTATTCTCGGCCGAGGGGGAACCGGCCACGCGAACCGCACCCGTCCGATTTGCCCATTTCCGACAACAGCCATCTACAACGGCGCTCCAGCAGATCCAGAAGTCGCTACCAGCTTCCATTGTGGCGGGAACCTTGAGACTCAGGATGTCATCTGTATTGATCTGCGGACATTGTACAAGCACGAGAACGGTGGTGAGCTCGACATTTCGGTGTCGCCGGCCAGGATTGCTTAAGAGGACGAGGAAAGCCCTGATATAAATCGGATCCTTTAGGTGAACTATTGAAGACCAAGGTAAACTGCAATTAGTTTTTTTCAGTGAGACAGATGCTGAAGGCGGGGTCAAAAATGGACCCTGCCTTCTTTGTTTATTCCCTGCTGGTCAGGACAGCTTATTATTTCAATTGTGGACCTTCCCAGAGCTCCACGTCTTTGTCTTTGGCCTCCTGTTCATCCTGGCGGTCTTGCTCTTCCCCGGGGAATTAGTGGAGATCACATCGAAGATTGGCAGACTCGTTACGGGTAAGAAAACTGAGACAGGTCTCTGTCGAGCGGCTCAGTCTACCCTGCACAATTCGTCCCGCAGATTTTGCTTGACAATTTGTTTTTTTTGAATAGACTTGGGATCGTATCACCGTGACTGCCGGTTCACGGGGCTGAACAGGATATTCAACATCTTCAATGGCCATAAGAAAAATTTTATCGTCAGCAGGGAATAAGATGAAGTCCTTCCGTAAGGACGCGGCAAGATATTGGAATCCCCTATTGGAGACGCTGCCACAGGAAAAGTTGCGAGCCCTTCAGGTCAAAAAGTTCAGAAGGATTTTGGAATGGGCTTACGAGAGGTCAAGGTTTCACCGGAAGCTCTATCAGCAGGCGGGTATTGAGCCTGGAGATATCAGGACCTACGAGGATGTGGCCAGGGTCCCGAAGGTGGAGAAGTCGATGATGAGGGATATCCAGAGGAGGGATCCTTTTCCGTATGGGGATGCCCTCTGCGTGCCCCTGGAGGAAGTCACCGAGTTTCGTCAAACCTCCGGGACAACAGGGACACCTATTTATCAGCCCGATACCTGGCAGGACTGGGAGTGGTGGTCAGAGGCGTGGGCATACCTGCTGTATGCCCAGGGATATCGGAGGACGGATCGGGTCTTCCTCCCGTTTGGATACAATATCTTTGTCGCCTTCTGGGCGGGTCATTATGCAGCGGAAAAACTGGGTTGCGAAGTCATTCCCGGCGGAGTCCTGGATACAGAGGCTCGACTGTTGAAGATTCAAGAATTGCAGGCCACGGCGATGATGGCAACGCCGACGTATGTGTTGGGGATGGCGGACACGGCGGTCAAAAAGCTTGGGATCAATCCGGCCAAGGATCTGACGGTCCGCAAGATCACCTGTGCGGGGGAGCCCGGAGCGAGCATCCCATCAACGAAGCGGCGGATGGAAGAGGCCTGGGGGGCGAAGGTGTATGATCACGTGGGGGCAACAGAGGTTGGGGCGTGGGGTTTTGAATGTGTGGAGCAACCCGGGGGTCTTCACGTAAACGAAGCGTTGTTTCTGGTGGAGTTGGAGGATTTGGAAACAGGGCAGTTGATCGAGGAGCCGGGCCGAAAAGGGAAGATTGTCATTACCGCCCTCGACCGGATCGCCCAGCCATGCATTCGATTTGACTCCAAGGATGTGGCAGAGTGGTCAAAGGATCCCTGTCCCTGCGGAAGGACATTCCGTATCATTCAAGGAGGGGTAGCGGGAAGGGCGGATGATATTACAAAGATCAAAGGGGTGCTGGTAGCTCCGTCGGCGATCGAAGAGGTGGTCCGATCGGTTAAAGGACTGGGTAATGAGTTCGAAGTGTTGGTGACGAAGAAGGGGGATTTAGATGATATTTCGCTCAAGATCGAACTGCTACCAGAAGCGGAAGGAAATCGCGAACTGATTTTGACCCAACTCAAGGATCAGCTTCGCTTAAAGACGAACCTGGGCTATAACATCGAGGTTCACCCGTATCAATCCCTTCCGCGGTATGAGGTGAAGGCCAAACGATTTAAAGACCTGCGGAAGCATGGATAACTCCACCCAGCCTTCCCTTAAATTAGGGGAGGTGTGGAGGAGTTATGCGGTGGCGAAAGTGTTAAAGGAGAATGAGATGACTCGAAGGGAGATGAGAAAGCTCGATGCTCGAATAAAAACCATCAAGAAGGCAGCGGAAGAACTTAAGACCCTTTCAGGAGGGATGCAGGCTGTAGACCGGAACGCCGACCGGATTCTTGCGTCTGTGAAGATGCTCGAAATCAATGTAACAGACCTCCTTTTTTGAGGAAGTACTTTATTGAAACCCGTGCTCTCCTGGGGAAAAATTTTGGGAGAGGCGAAAGGGCTTTTAGTATGTTTCTGGTCAATTTAAGGATAGAAACAGAGGGGAATAGGAAGTAGAGAGAGGGGAAGGGGAATAGGCACCCGACCAAAAATAGCATTGATGCTGAAGAGAAAAATAGAAAGGAGGGCAATATTATGATGAAGAAGGTATTTACTATCGCCGTTTTAGGGATTTTCTTGGTAATGGGTCTTTCTTCTTGGGGCTTTGCGGCAGCTAAAGAGGCTCCTAAAACTATTAAAGTGGGTTCTTCGTGTTCCCTGACAGGACCCTTTGGATCGGGAGGGGCCATGTGCAAGGCCGGATATGAGATCGCCGTTGAGGACATTAACAAAAAGGGGGGCATCTTCGTCAAAGAATTTAATAAGAAGATCCCTTTGGAACTTATTCTCTTGGATGACGAATCGAATTTTACTCTGACCGTTAGCAGGATGGAGACCCTTTATACTGCCAATGATGTAGTGGCCTATTTGGGAGGGTTTTCGAGCCCCATCCACGCTGCTCAGGCTCCCGTTGCTGAGAAGAATAAGGTGCCGCTCCTCATGGTGGCGACCTATCTTTATAGCATCCACGAGAAGGGATACAAATACAACTTTTCCCCTTTCCCTAAATCGCCCGACTGTGCCAAGGCAGTCTTTGAATTATTAAATTCTATTCCAGCGGCACAGAAACCAAAAAAGGTAGCCATCTTCATGGAAAAGGCGCCCGTTGGAATGGAACTGGGGGACATGTGGAAGGCTGAGTCTGTCAAAAATGGTTATGGGGAACCCCTTTATAAAGATCAGCCCCGTGAGATGAAGGACTTTTCACCTCTGATCATGGCAGCCAAGGCAGAAGGTTCTGAGGTATTGCTCACAGGTCCTACGACCCCTGAGGGGATTACCATGACCAAGCAGATGAAGGAACTCGATTACAACACTAAATTCTACTTTGCTTATCGTGCCCCTGACCCGATGGCATGGGGGAAGGCATTGGGGAAGGACGGTGATTATGTCGTTTTGGGTCCCGGGTGGAACAATAAGCTTAAATTCCCGGGGGTCAAGGAACTCAATGAAGCTCACAGTAAGAAATTTGGTCGGCCTGCAGATGTGATGGTAGGTCCAGCCTATGCTTGTGTTCAGGTATTGGCGAACGCAATTGAAAAAGCAGGGACTCTGGACAGGGCAAAAATCAGAGATGCGATTGCTGCGACCAACATGATGACCGTTATAGGTCCTCTTAAGTTCCGACCTAATGGAACAGGTGTGGTCATCTTTTTCTCCGTCCAGTGGCAAAAGGGAGAACAAGAAGTTATATTTCCACAAGAATATGCAACCGCTCCATTTATCTATCCAATGCCTAAATGGTCGGAAAGGTAATACTCGTTAGAAACCGATCAGTGAATCTTATTTTATTGAAGCTCCCTCCCTCAGGGAGCTTCAATGTTAATAAAAGATCTTTCTCCGGATTACTCATCCTTAATTGAAGGAGAAATAGCCCGGGATGTCCCTTTTACAAGTAGAGAAAATAGTTAAATCCTTCGGCGGATTGATGGCCCTTTGTGAAGTGAATTTCGAGATTTTTGGAGGAGAGATATGTGGTGTCATTGGCCCTAATGGTTCGGGCAAAACCACTCTTTTTAATGTCGTTACGGGTTTCCTGAAAGCCAACTCGGGGAAAATAACTTTTATGGGGAAGGATATTACGACGCTTCCTCCCCATCAAATCTGCAGGCAAGGCATCGCTCGTATCTTTCAAATAGTCAAGCCCTTCCCCCAATTAACAACGCTTCAAAACGTCATGGTGGGTCGCACCTATGGGAAAAACCCTGCCCCCAGCTTGAGGAAGGCGAAAGATGAAGTTGCTGAAATTGTCAACTTCGTCGGTTTGGGGAATAAGATAGAGGTTCCGGCCTCTCAACTGACCATGGCCGACCGCAAACGACTGGAGTTGGCAAGGGCATTGGCCGCACATCCTCAACTGCTCTTGTTGGACGAACTGATGGCTGGTCTGAATTTAGCCGAGACAGAAACTGCAATGGATCTGGTGAAAAAGATAAGGGATTCGGGAATCACAGTGATTATGGTTGAACACATCATGAAAGCGGTTTTGGGGGTCTGTGATCGGGTGATGGTTCTCAATGCTGGCGAGAAGATTGCTGAAGGTATTCCTAAAGAAGTGGTAAAGAATCAACTGGTCATCGAGGCCTATCTGGGAAAGTAATCGAATGCTTGAGATAGAAAAGATAAGCGTCTCTTATGCAGACCTTCAGGCTCTCTGGGATATCTCGTTTAAGGTCGAACAGAGAGAGATTGTGGCGCTCATCGGCCCCAATGGCGCTGGGAAGACGACTACCCTCAGGACGATCACCGGGTTGCTCAGGCCCTTTGCTGGAGAGATCAGGTTTGAAAGCCTAGCAGTGGAAAAGTTGCCGATCCATAAGAGAGTGGACATGGGAATCAGCCTGGTTCCAGAGGGGAGGGGGCTCTTCCCCGCAATGAGTGTTTTAGAAAATTTGGAAATGGGAGCTTTCACAGCCAAAGGCCGTGGCTGGAAGGATGAAACGCTTGAACAGGTTTATGAACTATTCCCCATCTTAAAGAATAGAAAGAAACAGGCAGCAGGAACCCTGAGCGGAGGGGAGCAACAGATGCTGGCCATCGGAAGAGGGCTGATGTCCAAACCGAAACTCCTCCTCTTTGACGAGCCCTCTTGGGGACTTTCTCCCCTTTTGTCCAAGGTGATTTATGAGGTGATCGGGCAGATTAACCGTACTGGGGTGACCATTCTTCTCATCGAGCAGAACGTTCGAGTTGCCTTAGAGTTGGCCCATCGTGCTTATGTCGTCGAGAACGGACGAATTGTGAAACAAGGTGACAGCGGAAAGATGCTCAATGATCAACATATCCGAGAAGCTTATCTTGGCACCGAATCGGCCTAAGGGGTGATAAACCGTGAATTTGCAAGTGCTTGCCCAGAGTTTAATCTTTGGTATCTTTGTGGGAGGCCTTTATGGGTTGGCAGCAGTAGGGCTTTCCCTTGTCTTCGGGGTGATGAAGATGTTGAATGTCGCCCACGGTGAGTTGCTGATGCTGGGTGGATATGCGACTTTCTGGTTCTTCTCCCTTTATCATATCGATCCTTTTCTTTCCTTGCTTCCATCCGCATTCATTCTCTTCCTAATAGGAATTGGCCTTTACAAAGGGCTCTTCTCTCAACTGGCAAAACTTCATGAAGAGGTGAAGATAAAAAATTCTTTGCTCATTGGTTTTGGTCTCTCCTTGATCTTCCACAACCTTGCGATCCGACTCTGGACCGCTGATGAGAGGAGTGTGAGCGTCCTCTATTCAGGATGGGGGTTCAGTTTGTTTGGACTCCGCTTTCCCTTTATTCGTTTTTCCGGTTTGGTCTTGGCCACCATTGTCATTTTTGCTCTCCACCAGTTCCTCACCAAGACCTATTTCGGTAAGGCCATCCGGGCGACCGCAGAAAACTGGGAGTCTGCAGCTTTGATGGGGATCAATATCGAGAAGACCTCGACGGTCTCTTTTGCCTTAGGGGCTACATTGGCTGCGATGGCTGGAACCATTGTGAGCGTTGGGTATGCGATTCATCCAGCGATGGGCTTGGAGTGGACACTGAAGGCTCTCATCGTTGTGGTATTAGCTGGGTTGGGAAACATCGGAGGAGCCTTTGTGGCCGGGGTCCTTTTAGGGGCCGTTGAGTCGGTCAGCACTTTATTCGTTGGCCCTTACATGGAAGTCGTCGGCCTTGTGATTTTTCTCTTGGTCTTAGAGTTGAGACCCCAAGGGCTGTTCGGTAAAAGTAGTGGTTAAGGAGGATAAGTTGTCCGGTCAGCGGAAGACCCTTTTCTTAAGTGTAGGAATTATCGTCTTTCTTGCCCTTATCCCCTTGTTGACAAGAAGGAATGATTTTATCAATATCATGATCCTCATTTTCTTATATATTTGCTTGGCTCAGAGTTGGAATATCCTCGCTGGCTA
>JAPVTA010000261.1:0-8424 GCA_047519465.1 Thermodesulfobacteriota bacterium
AAGGATATAACAATGCCGCCCTATGTCCTATGTAATCATAGCACCCTCTTTCCCTCTCCCCAGAGGGGAGAGGAGAGGATTGGTTGGTTGACGGTTTTATGATCCGCACAATCTTTGTTTGGTCTTGTATTGTCGTCGCCACATTGGTCCTGGGGGTCTTTGCTTTCATCACCTATCCGTTTGACCGACAGGGAAAGGCGGGCCATTATTATGCGAAGCTCTGGGGAAAAGTGGCTCTTCTGGCCAACCGGGTTAAGGTCGAGGTAGAAGGGATGGAACAGCTGAGTGGCAAAGGGCCCTATATCTTTATGTCAAACCACCAGGGATATTACGACATCTTTGCTTTGCTCAGCCATCTTCCGTATCAGTTTAAATGGTTAGCAAAAAAGGAGCTTTTTTCTGTTCCTTTTCTCGGCTGGACAATGGCCGCCGTAGGCTACATTAGTATTGATCGAGGAGGAACCCGGGATACCGTGGAAGCTATGAACGAGGCGGCTCAGAAGATTCGAGATGGGATATCAGTGGTTATTTTCCCTGAGGGATCGAGAAGTCCGGATGGTTCGATCCAGCCCTTCAAAAAGGGAGGGTTCACGCTGGCGATCAAGTCAAGGGTTCCCATCGTTCCCGTTTCGATCAGCGGGAGCCGAGACATCATGCCAAAGGATAGATTGACTGCGGCCCCCGGAGAGATACGAATCTTGGTAGGCCATCCCATCGAGACGGAGAGTTGTGCTTTAAAGGATAGAGAGGTGCTGATGAAGAAGGTGAAAGAAACGATCTCCAAAAATTTTAAATTGATCGCTCAGAGATAACAACTTCTTAGATCCCTTCCCTTGGGAGAGTGTGTTCTAATATGGTCTAAGAATAGACACACAGAACATGTTGTAGGGCTCAATTCATTGAGGCCTATCGGTGGGGTTGATAAATCAAGCCCCTACAATCGTGGCACAGGAGAGGCCGTGATAGAGGATTCCATCAAAGAGAAATTAAAGCATGAAATCATAGGAATCTTGCTGATCGCCGTGGCGGTCTTCCTCTTTCTAAGTTTGGTCTCTTACCACCCCATGGATCCCTCTTTCTTTTCTTACACCTCCTCGAAGGTCAAAGGGGTTGATAATTGGATGGGGTCTGTAGGGGCCTATCTCTCGGGCCTTCTCTTCCAAGGGTTTGGCTTTCCTTCTTTTCTGATTTCCTTCGGGTTAGTCGTTTTCGCCCTGAGTTTTATTTTCAGGTGGGAGTGGAAATACCTGTCCGTGAAGATAACGGGCTGGGCGGTGATGCTGATCGCGACTTCTTCTTTCTTTGGTTTATGGTTACACCCCATCCGCATTTACCATCAGGACCTCTTGATGGGGGGGTTTATCGGAGAGATCTTTTCAAGAAATCTTGTCCGGTACTTCAATCGTCCCGGAACGACCGTCCTTTTGTTGGTGATTCTAATCCTATCCTTCGTTCTGGGGACGGGGATTTCCTTTATCTCTCTTGTCCAGCATCTGGGAGAGGCCGTTCAAAAACTGATGGAGAAGATCGTTACGCTCATCACAGTTAGAAGAGAGGGGGCAGAGAGGGAAAAGAAATTGGTGAAACAAAAGCAGGAGAGAATGGAATCGAAGGAAGTCCTCCCTGCCGTCGTCGTAGAAAGACCCACCCCTCCCCCAAAAAAAGGGGAGGAGATGAAACAAGAGGCCTTCGGATTCTTGGAGCCCTCGAAAGTCTTCCAACTCCCTCCCATTTCTCTGCTTGAAGCCGAGCTGGAGAAGAGACAGAAGATTGACCGGGAGAGCTTGATTATGAACTCCCGTATTTTGGAGAAGAAACTTCTGGATTACGGCGTCGAGGGAAAGGTAGTCGAGGTGAGACCCGGCCCTGTCATCACCGTCTATGAATTTGAGCCGGCTCCCGGAGTGAAAGTCAGCCGGATCGTTAACTTAGCCGATGACCTGGCCCTGGCGTTAAGTGCCCTATCCGTTCGGATCGTCGCCCCCATCCCCGGCAAATCGGTCGTCGGCATTGAAGTTCCAAACACCAACAGGGAGACCGTCTACCTCAAAGAGATCATCGATTCCGATCCCTTTCGGGCGTTCAAATCAAAACTCTCTTTCGGGCTTGGAAAAGATATCTCCGGAGAGCCCTTTGTGGTGGATCTCGCGAGGATGCCTCACCTTCTGGTGGCCGGATCAACCGGTTCAGGGAAGAGTGTTTCCATCAATGCGATGGTCTGCAGCATCCTCTTTAAAGCCACCCCGGAAGAGGTCCGTTTCTTGATGATTGATCCGAAAATGCTGGAGCTGTCCGATTACGAAGGGATCCCCCATTTGCTCCTTCCAGTTGTGACCAACCCGAAAAAGGCGGCGGCCGCCCTTCGATGGCTGGTGGAAGAGATGGAGCGGAGGTATACGGTTTTGGCTGAAAGGGGAGTTAGGAATATTGAGCATTACCATCAGCGGATGGGGAAGGAACTGAAAGAGAAAGGGAAAGTCTATAAGCGGAGGGGCGATATCTTAGAGGGAGATGAAGAAAAGGCCGAAGAGCCTATGGAAAGGCTTCCCTATATTGTGGTGGTGATCGATGAGCTGGCGGATTTGATGATGATCTCATCGAAGGATGTGGAGGAATCGATCACACGACTCGCCCAGATGGCACGGGCGGTTGGCATCCATCTTTTGCTGGCGACCCAGCGACCTTCCGTCGATGTGCTCACCGGGATCATTAAAGCGAACTTTCCTGCGCGGATTTCCTTTCAGGTCACATCCAAAGTGGATTCCCGAACGATCCTGGACACCATCGGCGCAGAGCACCTTCTGGGAGCCGGTGATATGCTTTTTCTCCCGCCGGGTAGTTCGAAACTGACACGCCTTCACGGTGCCTTTGTCTCCAGCGCCGAAATCAAGCGTATTGTCGAATTCCTGAAGAAACAGGGGAAGCCTTCCTATTTAGATCCTTCGATCCTCGCCGATGTAAAGAAAGAAAAAGAGGCGGCAGGAGGGGGGGAGGACGAATACGACGAGAAATATGACGAGGCTGTCGCGTTCGTCGCCGAGATTGGACAGGCCTCCATTTCTCTCATCCAAAGAAGATTTCGGATCGGTTACAACCGTGCGGCCCGCATTGTCGAAAAGATGGAAGAGGAAGGGGTCGTGGGGCCTTCCGATGGGATCAAACCCAGAGAGGTCCTGGTGAAGAAGATTGAGCCGTAACGATGAGCAATGGACGATGAACGATGAACCAAAAACGATGGACAGAGAATAGTTCATTGTTCAAGGTTTATCGTTCATGGTTATAGTTTGGGAAACCAAGAGGGTTACCGGAATGAAAAAAATATCTCTGCTGGTCTTTTCTGTATGGATACTATCCTATCTGTCCTTCGGTCCAGCGGCCTTTTGCCTAACCGGTCAGGAGGTACTGAGCGAAATCCAGAACCGGTATGAGAAGACAAACGACATCGAAGCGGATTTTACTCAGGAATATATCAGTAAAGTGATGAAACAACCTACTAAAGGAGCAGGGAAGGTCTATTTTAAGAAAAAAGGGATGATGCGGTGGAATTATACGACTCCTCATCAGAAGCTTATTTCGGACGGACATACCCTCTGGTTCTATCAGCCCGATGAAAAACAGGTGCTTGTTTCCAACCTCTCAAGCGTTCTTAAAGAGAGAACCCCATTGGCTTTCCTGGCGGGAGAAGGAGATCTCCGTCGGGACTTTAACCTCCTCAATCTGAAGGAGTCTGTCTCTGGAAAGGACGAGGACTACGTCGTTGAGTTAACCCCGAAGGAACCTCTAACCGCTTTTTCGAAGTTGATTTTGACGGTTGAAAAAAGAACCTTTACCGTCCTTCAAGCCGATGTCTTGGATGGGCTGGGGAATGTGACCAGAACCCGTTTTATCAATATCAAAACCAATGTCGGACTCTCCGACTCTCTTTTCCAATTTACCATTCCACCCGGTACAGAAGAAATCCCGATGGTGGGATCCACTGCCCCTTCTCCGGGTGGAAAGGGACGCAAATAGTTTGAGCAGAAGACAGCTTTGGGGTGCTCTAAATTCGAAGCACTGAATCTCTAACAGGGAATCAGGCTACCAGGAAATCAGGGTGCAGGATACCAGGGTATCAGGATGTCAGGTAAAAGAATCATCTGACACGGAGAAAAAATCCTTTTCCCCGCATCTCCGGTTCTCCGCGGCGTTGATTTCTGAGCCGATGCCCGGATGTCCCGATGTCTACTACCTGATAAGCTGATGTCCTGATAACCACTGAGCTTTTGGATCTCTGATGCCTCTCCATACGACCCATGCCATTGTTATTCGTTCTCTCAACTACGGTGAATCGGATAAGATCGTCACTTTCTTTACTAAGGACTTTGGCAAGCTGAAGGGAATCGCAAAGGGGGCGAGAAGGAGCAGGAAGCGATTTCAAAATGCCCTTGGCCTCTTTTCTCATCTTCGTCTCTTCTTTTTCGACAAGGAGGGAATGGGGCTGGTCAGGGCTGAGAGCTGTGATATCCTCCATTCTTTTCCAAAGATCAAAGAGAACCTCCAGAAGATCCTTTATGGAAACTATTACTTGGAGCTAGTGAACGAGATGGCCGGAGAGCGGGAAGCGAATCTGGGGGCCTTCGAACTGCTTCTCTTTTTCTTATCCAGTCTGGAAGAGGCGAACCTCCAGGAGGAACAATTAAGGATATTCGAAATCCGGATGCTCTCTCTCTTCGGTTATCGGCCCAATATGAGGAGATGTGATCTCTGTAAGAAAGATTGTGAGGATTTGAAAGAGATTCCCGTCCTCTTTTTCTCGCTTGAGAGAGGGGCTTTGATATGTGAACCGTGTTCGAGGATGCGGAACAATCTTGTTCCTCTCTCCTTGGGGACAGCCAGGTTAATAGAGAGAATCTCCCAGACAGAGTTGTCCAAAGTTGAAAGGTTGAGGTTTACCCCTCAAGCGTTATCCGAAAGTCGAGAGCTTCTCCCTAAATTTATCAGCTATCAATTGGGGAAGGAGCTAAAGTCGCTCAAGGCAATAAACAGTATCGCAACAAATCTCGATAGCTCCATTCCCCTCTCCCCTGGCGGGAGAGGGACAGGGTGAGGGGGCGCAAGGGGGAGGCAACCTTTTGCAGGTTGACATCCAAGAGTCAATAATGCTAAACCCTTCTGCATTGTGTAGAAAATAACCCAGCAAAACACCTCCTCTCCCCTCGGTGGGAGAGGATAGTGGTGAGGGGGGACACGATTTGGACGTTCACCCCCACCCACGCCCTCCCCCTTCAAGGGGGTAGTTGCGAGGGGGATGGGATTCGTCGGCGTATTATAAATATGTCTTCTCAATTATGGACTCATTGATACCTCTCGGCCAATAATAGGAGAATAATGAACTTCCAAGAGTTGATTTTTGCGTTAGAGCGATTCTGGGCGGATCAGGGGTGCGTGATTCAGCAACCCTACGATACGGAAGTGGGTGCCGGAACGTTTCACCCCGCCACTTTTCTCAGGTCCTTAGGCCCCGAACCATGGAGGGTGGCCTACGTTGAGCCTTCTCGGCGTCCTACCGATGGCCGGTATGGCGAGAATCCAAATCGGCTCCAGCACTATTATCAATACCAGGTCATCATGAAGCCTTCCCCTCTCGATATTCAGGAGATCTATCTCAGTAGCTTAAGGTCTTTTGGGATCGATCCTCTTGATCACGATATCCGGTTCGTCGAGGATGATTGGGAATCTCCCACGCTGGGTGCATGGGGGTTAGGCTGGGAGGTCTGGCTGGACGGAATGGAGATCACTCAATTCACCTACTTCCAGCAGGCGGGCGGCATTGAGCTGGGCCCCATCCCGGTTGAGATCACGTATGGCATTGAAAGAATCGCCATGTATCTGCAGGGAGTGGATAATGTCTACGATCTGGAATGGACGAAAGGGGTAAAATATGGCGATATCCACCACCGGGGGGAGGTAGAGTTCTCTCGATATAATTTCGAAGAGGCCAATATGGAGATGCTATTCCGTCTCTTTGAGATGTTTGAAGAAGAGGCCAAGAGGATGGCCGGAAAGGGATTGGTCCTTCCAGCCTATGATTATTGCCTGAAGACTTCTCATATTTTCAACCTCCTGGACGCGCGGGGCGCGATTAGCGTGACCGAGCGGGTAGGGTATATCTTGAGGGTGAGGACATTGGCAAGGCTCTGTGCAGAAGAGTATCTCAAACAGAGAGAGGAGATGGGGTTCCCGTTATTAAACCGCAGATAGAGGTGTAGCGTCGACATTTAGCTGCCGACGGAGTTTTTGTAGAATTCGGACACGAGACACGCCTGCCTGCCCTGTACCATGCTAGGTTCAGGGCCTGCCGGTAGGCAGGGACACGGATCACGGAAAATGAAGGAACTTCTTTTAGAGATTGGGACGGAGGAGATCCCTTCCGGCTTTGTTCCGCAAGCCCTGAAGGATCTGGAGTCCCTCGCTAAAAGAGAGCTGGAGACCAGCCGGATCGACTTCGACGGAATAAGGACCCTCGGAACTCCGAGACGCCTTGTCCTGGTGATCGAGTCTGTCTCGGAAAAGCAGCGAGACGACGAGACAAGAAAGATAGGCCCTTCAAAACAGGCCGCCTTCGATGCGAAAGGTAACCCCACCAAAGCCGCGATCGGTTTTGCGAAGAGTCAGTCCGTCCCTGTCGAGTCCTTGGCGATCGTTCAAACGGAGAAAGGGGAGTACGCCTGTGCCGTCAAGAAGGAGTCGGGAAGGCCAACCGCTCAGCTTCTTTCTTCCCTCCTTTCCAAATGGATTCTCTCCATTCCCTTTCAGAAATCGATGAGATGGGCAGACGTCCCGATTCGTTTCGCCAGGCCTATTCATTGGGTCGTCGCCCTTTTCGGAGGAGAGGTGGTTCCTTTCGAAGTGGGAAATATCAAAAGTGGAAAAATGACTTATGGTCATCGTTTTATGCATCCCGGCCCTATCCGCGTTAAGGATTTTCAATCCTATCTCCAAAAGCTGAGAGAATCTTCCGTGATCGTTGATCCTGCGGAGCGGAAGAAAAAGATAGAGAATGAGATAATTCGAGAAGGGGCCAAGGTTTCGGGAAGAGTCATTAGAGACGAAGAGCTCATCAACGAGGTCAATTTTCTGGTGGAATATCCTGTGGCTTTGTGTGGTGCTTTTGACAGGAAGTTTCTTTCACTTCCCCGGGACATTCTCATCCATTCGATGAAGGAGCATCAGCGATATTTCCCCGTGTCGGATGACCATGGGCAACTGCTTCCTCACTTTATCTGCATCAGCAACATTCGCCCAAAGAAGCGGAAGGTTGTGGTAAGAGGGAACGAGAAGGTCCTCAAAGCAAGGCTTTCTGATGCGGTTTTCTTCTTTGAGGATGACCTGAAAATTTCTCTTGACCAAAGAGTAGAACAGTTGAAGAAGGTTGTCTTCCAGGCAAAGCTGGGGACTTCTTACGAAAAAGTGATGCGCTTTGAGCAGTTAGCTTTGTGGATAACGGAACGAATCGACCCAGGCCTGCGGGACACGGTCGAAAGAGCCTCTCACCTGTGCAAAGCCGACCTGGTGACCGGAATGGTGGGCGAGTTTCCAAAACTACAGGGAATCGTTGGAAGAGAGTATGCCCGTTTATCCAACGAAAGGCCTGAGGTGGCGGAGGCAATTTATGAGCACTACCTGCCGGGTTTTGCAGGAGACCGATTGCCTTCTGGCCCTGTCGGAGATATCGTCAGCATCGCCGACAAAATGGATACCATTGTGGGTTGCTTCGGAGTGGGTCTCGTTCCTACGGGAACGGCCGATCCTTTTGGGTTAAGGCGACAGGCCCTGGGCATCATCCGGATCATCCTCGAGAAAAAATATTCCATCTCCTTGAGGGAATTGGTTGAAGAAAGCGAAAGACAGTTGAAAGAGAGGATGGAACGGCCGGGGGAACAGGTGAGAGAAGAGATCCTGGATTTCTTTCGAGTCCGTTATCAAAATTTCCTATTGGATAAGGAATACCCTTTCGACGTAACCGACGCGGTACTCTCCATCTCATTCGATGAGTTGCTCGATGTTCAAGGAAGAATCGATGCTTTAAGAATGGCAAGAGAGTGGAAGGATTTTGAGTCAATCGTGATCGCCTTTAAAAGAGCGATGAATATTCTGAAAGGGTCTCCCCCCAAGGGGGAGATCAACCCGTCCCTTCTTACCGAATCGGCTGAACAAAACCTTTATCAATCGTTTCTCAAGGCGAAAGAGAAAATTGGTCATCTTCTCAGCAAAAGAGACTATCCTGCTGCACTCACGGAGATGACACAGATGAAGAGGCCGATCGACGAATTCTTTGACGGAGTCATGGTGATGGTTGAAGACGAAGCCATGCGGAATAATCGCCTCGCCCTCCTCGACGAGATCGGAAAACTCTTCCTCCGAATCGCCGACTTCTCAAAACTT
>JAPVTA010000262.1:0-75748 GCA_047519465.1 Thermodesulfobacteriota bacterium
GATTTGCATGGAGAGGGTCCCATCGTCTAGTGGCCTAGGACACCGGCCTCTCACGTCGGTAACACGGGTTCGAATCCCGTTGGGACCATTATCTAACATAATCAACATGCTACGTTGAAAAGTATCTCACCTATTTTTCTCTACGTTCCAGTATTCCCGACACCAAATTCTAATTCTCTTCTTCAGTCCTTATCCGTCCACTCTCACCTTCCCCTGTAAGACACCTGATGTTTTCCGAAAGCTGAAGGTCAGCTATGTTTCCACCTGGCTCGGCGGCAGATAAACCATGTTTCTTCACGGTTCAAGGCGGTCGGCTCTTTGAGCTCGACCACAAAACCGGCCTCGGATAGAAGAGCTTCCACTTCTTCGCTCGACCGAAAATGCGGCGTGAGATGGAGCGCCTTCAGCCGCCATTCCTCGATCCGGCGAAGCCAGGGAACGCGCTTTCGAGAGGGCACGGTCGTTCGGAGGATCAGTTTTCCATCTGGCACGATTTTATCATTGAGCCGCTGAAGGGTAAGCCTCAATTCATCGTCCGAAACCAAATGAATCATATCGAGCATCAACACCGTATCCACCTGATCCGGGCAAGCCGCAGGTAGATCAGGCGCCTTTCCGACTGTCGCCGATCCCCGGTCACCGAAAGCCCTGGCTGCAATTCGAACACGCCTGGGGTCGGGATCGAGACCATAAACCTTTGCTTCGGGAAACAGGGATAGCAGCCAGACCGCTGGGACTCCGTAGCCGCATCCGATGTCGATCATATGACGGGGTGAGTGAAGAAAACTTGCAAGTTGAGGAAACATCGGATCCAGCAGAATCTTGAACCGGGCAAAAAGTCGTGGATAGGGTTCCAGGTGCCGGTAACGCCTCATCGCACGCAACCGATGCCGCTTCGAACCTGGGAGGACCTCTTCATGGGACCATTGAATGGGTTCGAAAACGCATTTCAAAAGCGGTGGTGTGATGGTGACCGCACCGATAAAAGAGTAGCCAATGCCCAGCGCCAGGGAGATGCCTGCGTTCTTCAAGAGAGCATGGCCGGACATTGCCAGGGCGCCAAAACCTATGAACGTTGTGGCAAAGGAAAGAAAAACTGAAAGACGGATCAAACCCAGCGAAGGGTGATCCTCATCCGTATAACGCTGATAGGAACGAACCAGGTAGAGGGCGTAATCCGATCCCATACCGATGACAACTACCGTGACCATGATGGTGGGAATGCCCAGCGGCTGCCCGAGCAGGTTGAGGGTCCCCATGGTGCATATCAGCGCGAACAGAGTTGGAAGAAGGCCAAGCAACGTTAGCTGCCAGTCCAGCAGGTAAAAGAAGGCAACAAGTACGGTTATGACACCCACGATCAAGGCCATTTTAATGAAGCTCGACAGCAGTACATCACCGAGTCTCTGACTGAACAGGACAGGATCAAATAGCCTAACCAGACTTTTCGACTTGTACCGTTCGTAGAAGAGACTCCTCTGGTAGGCTGGCCCCGGAGTGAGGGTGGATACCTGAACCCAGGTTGAGCGGTCACGGCTCTTTGATATCGCCAGCAGGCCAAAGAAAGATTGGGGAATTGGCAGGGCTGCCTTCTCTTTTGTCTTTACGAGGGCTAAAAAGGGTGCGAAGGCATCCGGTGCAAAGCCCAGTTCGATTGAAACGTCTTTCACGGTTTTCCGAAGGGCCGCCCTTCTCTCCGGCTGCCAGAAAGCCCGCCAGGCCGAAAAATTTTGATCTGCCCGTTGTTCGCTCGGAAAGATCATGGATGGCACAAAAGCGGAAGCAAGCGTGCCGGTTCTGAGATCCCGATCCAGAAGGGTCGCTAGACGGTCGCCTTTTTGCTGTAGCTCCTTAACGTCCCTGCCTTCCATCATCAGATAGATTCTGCTGAAGAGGTTTCCCCAAACGTCAGCCAAAAGTTTCTCCGCTGCCAGGGTCTCCTTGCTGACCGAATTCATCGCATTAAGATCGGCATGAAACATCGGCTTTGCATAGAAAAGTAGAACCATGGCCAAACCAACGGCCGCATAAGCTTTCTTCTTGCCTCCGGTTGTTGCGGCCCAGTTGGCGAAAGCCTGCAAAGGCAGCAGGCTATTACCTTTTGCTGGCGGCATAGCAGGAAAAATCACGGGATAAATCCCATGGACAAACAGATAGGTAAAAAGGACGCCGAGGGCGGTAAACTCCCCAATCTGAGCGAGGGCGGTAAAGCCGGTGACGGCAAGAAAGGCAAAGCTCACTGCGGTGGTCACCATGGCCAAAAGCCCCAGGGGCCAGACTTCTTTGGTCGTTTCCAATCCATAGGTTTCATGGGTACGATCCAAGAACAAGAGATAGGTGATGCCGTAATCGACCGTAAAAGAGATAATCGCGCTTCCGAATCCAATGGCCATCATGATAATGGAAGGATGAAACAGGGAATAAACGAAGAGGGCCAGCATGGTACCCGCCGCTGAAGGCAGTAATGCCAGCAGTCCGATGAGGGGCCTTGGAAAGGCGAGCAGCAAAAGCATAATAATGGCAACGGTTGAGAAAAGGACAGCGCGCTCCGCACCCCGCTTCGTACTGATTTCGTTATCCAGTGCTGCCCTGTAGGCACCGGCCGGGGTCAGCGTCACGGTCTCCTTGCCTTTGCGGCCTTGACTTAGTTCCCGGTTGGCCCCATCGATCAGGGCTGTGACCTTCCGTGAAAAAGCAGTGTTCATCCCCGAAGTCAGAGGCTCGCCAACGATGAGAACGTGCTTTTTGTCAGCCGACAGGAGGTATCCTTTATAGATCTGGGCGTTCTGGGTGGGCGCCAGGTGAGACAGCCGGGAGAAGATCAGATTTCTTAAATTCAGGGGATCCTGGGCGATGAGCGCTGTCTGGCCGACGCTTTCCAAATGACCCAATTGTGCCAAATGATCCGACAGCGTTGCGCGGATTTTCTCCGGCTCCAGCAGGGGCTTCACTTTTTCTTCCAGTTCCTCTGCTGAGAACAGAACGGGCAGGCGAGTGGTAATGGAAAAGATGAGTTCCGGAATTCGTTGCTGCTCCTGATCCAGGCCGACGCGGCTGAAGAGACCGCTTTCGCGCAGCCGCTTCTCAACGATCATGGCGGCATGGACCAGTCCGTCTGCGTCCGCCTCTGAACGGCCCACATCAATCACCACCCGGTCTTGAATCGGGTGGTTGGTGATGATCCGGCGGGCATCCGCTAAAACCGAATCATCCTGTGGCAAGGAGGCCAAGAGATCGGTATCAAAGATGAGACGTTGCAGGCCGGCAACAAAGACCCCTGTCACCGCTAGGAGAACCAGAGCAATAAAGGACCATCGCAGTCTGTAACGCCTAAGAAACATGAAGACAAAGAGGGTGGAGCTTCGTGCCACCGTACGGGTCAACCCAAAATAGCACATCTCGTGGAAGCGGGCAATAACTTATTCTGATGACCACAACCGATTGACAGTAATATTACTGAAAGATATAGTTATGATCGAAGCCTTGGCAAAGGCATATTGCAGCTGTCACTTTGACTCTTCAAGCTGTTTACGACAAGCCCATGAGCCGTTTCCATACCATCACAATACTGATTGCCCTGACTGCCTTGGGTGCCGGGTTAAGCGTCACAGGTCCAGTTCGCTGGCTCGTTCTCGGGCTGTTGGTGATTGCGTATCTCAGTATCTTCATCCTTGGCGTATCGGTGTTGAAACTTAATTTTTTCGTCAGCGCCACTTGCCGGGGTGATTCAACCGCGAAACGTATCGCTTTGACTTTTGATGATGGGCCAGACCCGGCAGCAACCCCAAGTCTCCTGGAGGTCCTGAAACGTCATCGAATCAAAGCTGCTTTCTTTCCCATAGGGACAAAAACCAGGGATTATCCCGAAATGATCAGACAGATCGACCAAGAAGGTCATATCTTAGGAAATCATTCGTACAGACACGTCTGGTGGACCAATTTCTTAATCTCAAGGGGACTCGATCGAGAAATTAGAATGGCCCAGGAAGCGATTGAGGCTGCGATCGGCAAAGTTCCAGCCTATTTTCGGCCTCCAATGGGCCTGACTAATCCACATCTCAGGAGCGCGTTGAGGAAACATGGGCTCTTGGTGGTAGGCTGGGATGTCAGGCCTTTCGACACTGCGGTCAGCACTGAGAAGGTGATAAGAAGAGTTCTCAAGAAGATACGTAACGGAAGCATCATCGCCCTCCACGATACGGAACGAAGCCCTGCCGAGTTAACGCGTCTAGTCGATGAACTTGTAACCAAGATCAAGGATCGAAAATACACATTCGATGAACTGGAAGAACTGACCGGTGTCAGAGCTTATCAGGCAACAGAGGGAACGAATATGCCTGTGCCCAGCCCATCCGTTCTGTCCTGGGATGAATCGGGAGCGGGCCAGAAGTGGGGGGGTGTCTGGCGGTTCTTGGCCGAAAAATTAGCCTCCACCGCTTATGTCAGGAGAGCTATCGAGGAACGGGTAACGTTGGATACGTTCAAGCTTTCTCCCTCTCCCAGATTTTTGTTTGGCATGGGTTTGGTCCTGTTCAGTTTCGTATTAGGATGGCCCATGGTTGCGCTGTTTAGCTTTCTATCGGCCTATTCCCACTCGCCGGCCCTGCTGATCTTGGGCCCGGCTTTTTATCTGTTCTCTCATTTGGTTTGGCTGTTTGGAACGTATTTGGCCGGGCGTGACGGCATGAAATATGCTAACATTATTCTCAGGTGGGGTCTGCGCAAGGTAGTAGAAAAAGCTCTCTGAACTCCTTTAGATATATTTCGTGCGAAATATCGGGCGAGGAACCATTGCTTTCCTTTAGGGTAGCGAATAGTGAGAGGATCATTTTATATAGTGCTTTAACAATTGGGCGGGGGATCCCAAATTCCGATTTAGGAAATGGTCATTGCGAGTGAAACCCTGCCTGCCAGCAGGCAGGGGAGCAATCTCGTCTTTTTTGAACGGGATTGCCACGCCTGCGTGCTCTGCCTTCGCCGAAGCGGCTTCACGCAGGCAGGCGAAACTCTTGCTCGCCAGATGCTCCTGTGCGGCACTTCGGCGTGCAGGCACGCACCTTTCAGGTGCTCGCAATGACTGGATAAGGAAGGCGTTTTATTCTGTAAGTCGGAATTTGGGGAGATAAGAAAGGACAAAAAGTGTAGGAGGAAGATAAGAATGCCTGAAAATATCGATATAAGGGGCATTGTCCGTCACGTGGCCGAAGTCATCATCGGAGAACTTAAGCTGGAAGATGTAACCGTCGATACATTCAATCCTGATATGGACTTGGTGGAAGAACTTGGCATTGATAGTATGGATCTAGCCACCGTTGCTTTAGTCCTGCAGGATGAATATAAAATTGTGATTGATGAAGACGATTATCCAAAACTAAAAACGATTCGCTTGATCGCCGATTATATCAAAGAAAAACTTACTGCGAAAAGCTAATCAGAAATTTTTGAAATCTCCCCTCACCCTTCCCCTCTCCCCAGCGGGGAGAAGGAGGGGTGAGGGGGACTCTTGAAGAATGTTAGAAATGAATTTTCAAACTCAAACATGTAAGAATTTAACGGATATATGAATTAATTGTGTATGACTATTAACAATAAAGATTCTTTTGGACCTTCCAAACCGAGATTCTCCGAGTTCTTAGGCCAACCGGAGGTCAAGCCGCGCTGGGAAAAAGTCAGGAAATATTTTTTCCTGCGGGAATCAACTTACGACATGAGCAACCGCTGCAATATCCGTTGTGACGGCTGTTACTATTTTGAAGGGGATAAGCAGTTTGCCCAGGAAATAGGCGACGTGGAAGCATGGCGCAGGCTGATGCAAGCCGAAAAAGCTCGCGGCATTACCTATGTCGTTCTGGCAGGGGCAGAGCCGTCTTTAGTCCCGGAGTTGCTGAAGGTGTGCTATCAGGAGATGCCGCTGGGCAGTATCGCCACCAATGGCTTTAAGAAAATCCCAGAATCAATAGGCTACAAGATTCACGTCTCCGTCTGGGGGAATGATGAAACCAGCCTGCGGGTCAGAAAAGCGAAGCATCTTTTGAAAAAGCAGGTTGGAAATTACAAAAGGGATCCGCGCGCGGTATTTGTTTATACCTTTACCCGGGAAAATATCGACGAGGTCAACGAGGTCGCCGAAACGCTTGTTGCCGACGGTTGTAAACTCACTTTTAATGTTTTTTCTTCTCCGGTCGGGTATACGGGACCTCTGCGACATGACGATGACTCTCTTCAACGAACAAAACAAAAGATGATCGCGCTCTTGAATCAATATCCGCAAAATATTCTTTTCTCCGTTTACAACGCTGTGGCGCACACCTATCAAAAAGGGTTGCACGATCTTTACGGTTGTTCCTATCCCCGCCAAAATCCTTCACAGGATATCGGTCTGGGCAGGTCGTTCCGGCAATACAGAACGGACCTGAACTGGGACAGGTCGGTTGCCTGTTGTGTGCCGGATACGGATTGCGACGATTGCCGTCATTACGCCGCCGGTTCGGCGGTTGTCACCGCGCGCCTTTATCGCCACGCAAATAACTTGGCCTCATTTAAATCCTGGCTCGATTATGTTGATACTTATCTGGCGGTCTGGGTCATGGGCTATGAGAAAGGGGAAAACCTTTGCGCTGAGGAGATCGAGCCGCCACCGGCCCCTGCAAAGTGAGAAATACCCTGGGGTGGATCTATGTAATCTGTTTAAAAAAGGGCAGAGGCGATGAAAACGGTTAGTTCCCTACTCGATCAGGATTGGCTGGCCCGTTACAAGCGGATTGCCAATCTTAACATCCGCAGTTCCATCTATGATGTCACAAACCGCTGCAATTTACGCTGCAAGGGGTGCTTCTTCTTTTCTTCCGGTGAGCACCACGTGACGGAGGAAATGGATATACAGAAATGGGAAAAATTTGTTGATAAAGAAAAAGAACGCGGTGTGAACCTGGCGATCTTAATCGGCGGTGAGCCAACGCTTTGCATGGATCGCGTTGAAGCTTTTTATAAGCGCCTGCCCACATATTGCGCCACGAACGGCCTGATTAAAGTTTCCCGTGATCGATTTCCCGACATGATGGTGGGGATTTCACTGTGGGGGGGCCGTGCGGATGAAAAGGTTCTCCGCGGACGCGACACCTTTGCTATCTCGAGTAGAAATTATTCGGGCGACCCTTACACCTACTATCTATACACCATCACCCCGCGGCAGGTGGGAAAGATCGAACCGGTGATCAAACGGATTGCGGATGTCGGCCTAAAAGTGCATCTCCAGCTTCTGTCGAACGATGAAGGCGTAGACGGATTTTCCTGGCGCGAAGGCGAACTGAAAGATTTACGCTGCGAAATGGATGAAATGCTGGACCGATACCCCCAAACGGTCATCTCCAGCAAATACTATCATGAAGTGATTATCACCGGGAAAATGATGGGACGCCGTTTTGGCTGGGAAGAATGTCCATCCGTTACGGAATCCCGGGATGACAGAAAACCGCAACCCCGCCGCCTGATCCATTTTTTCCGATGGGCTTCCGATTTACAGACCGTTCACCGCTGCTGCACATCGGCAACGCGCGATTGCTCCACTTGCAAGGATGGAGCGGCGCATATGAGCTGGATCATGGTTAACAAACGGGACCATATGAATTCGACCAAAGATTTGCAGAACTGGATTGAAGTTTACGAGATGTTCGCCAAGCTGTACCGTTTTATTCCGTGGTAATACCCGATCCTTTTTGATATAGGCGCAGTGGCTATCAGCATCCCGGGGCGTTTTCTTTCCCGACCGGAGGATGTCTGATATCTCGTAGGAATGTCGTTATGGCTCCAAAGAAGGCTGTGATATTGGGTTACGATGCCGTTTCTCCCTTAGGAACGGATCTGAATCGCCAATGGCAGCGGGCGGTCGCCGGGGATTGCGGGATAGGGAGGTTAACCCGATTCCCACTTACCTCCGACTTTCCTGTGCGCGTCGCCGGAGAGGTGGCGGAAGTCGACTTGCGGCCGTATCCTTTTTCACAACCGCGGGAAATGGCGTACTGGACGTCACCCATCTTCAAATACGCTCTTCTGGTTGTCCACCGTGCTTTGGAAAAAAGTGGAATTTCAATTACACCCGATATCCGGCCTCGGGTTGCGGTGACTTTCAGCACTGCCGTGGGCGGGCTGGATGCTGTCTTACAGGCGGATCGGCGGATGATTGCGGAAGGCAAGCTCCCTCACCCCTTTGCCAACCCCAATTCCTGTATTAATATGGTGGGGGGTAAGGTTTCTATCCTTACTGGCGCTACGGGCCCGATCTGTTCGACCATCACGGCCTGCGCAACCGGGGTTACTTCGCTCATCATCGGTGAGATGCTGCTCCAGAGGGGCATGGCGGATGTGGTGATCGCTGGCGCCGTCGACTTTCCGCTGGTCGAGCCGATTGTCGCCGGATTCGCCACGATGAACGGCACTTACCGCCCGAAAGAGGGACAGCCGGAAGAACCACCAGAAAAAACGAGCAGACCTTTTTCCATTAATAGGAGAGGTTTTGTCGTTTCCGAAGGCGCGGGTTGCATTATTTTAGCGACGGACGAATTCGCCAAGGCGCATGGGCTACAACCATACATAGAAATGGCCGGCTGGGCAATGACATCCGATGCCGGCCATTTTGTTTCGCCCCGATTGGAGACCGTGCAACGATGTATTGCAGAGACTATCGCTAACGCCCGACTACAGCCTGATGATATAGACGCGATCAACGCCCACGCCACTTCTACCAAAGTGGGAGATAAAGTCGAGGCGGATGCCCTTTCCAATATTTTCGGGAAAAAGGTTCCGCCGGTGTCGGCCAATAAATCCCAGTTGGGACACGCCATGGGCGCGTCCAGCGCCATTGAAGCGATTCTGGCGATGGAAGGAATGATCAAAGAAACTTTGCTCCCGACGATCAATTATGTTCCCGATCCTGAGATTGTGATCGACTGCGTTGCTGAAGGCGCCAGAAAGTTGCGTCAGGAATTTGTACTGAAAAATGCGTTTGGTTTCGGCGGATGCAATTCCTGCCTGGTTTTGCGCAGGCTTGTCTGAAGGATCATCGCTGTCTTATGAGAGCCCCCCAAAACAGAAAGGTTTTCGTTGTGGGGTACGGCGCAGCCACCCCGCTCGGAAACACCTTTGAGAAGACATGGAAAAGGGCCGTCAAAGGTGAAGGCGGTTTCAGGAAGGTAACGCGGTGTAAAGTCGAATCGGCCTGCGACATCGTCGGAGAAATTCCGGACTGGGATCCACTGAGGCTTGGCTTCACCAGTGCGAAAGAAGTCTATAACTGGAATGCCGCTTATGTGATTTTGACGATGGCGGTCTGCAAGGAGGCGCTGGAAAATTCGGGAATTCCCGTTGATGAAAAGACAGCTCCTCGGATGGCTTGCCTGATCGGCTCGGCCCTGAACGGATCGGATGCCTTTCGCGTTGCCGCACACGACTTGGAACATCGCGGGCCGCTGAGGGTCAGTCCCTATTTGCTGCCTAATTTGTGCGCGAATCTTCCTTCGGGTAAAGCCGGAATACTGTTAAAATTTACCGGCCCTATTTTTTCGCCTCAGGGCGCTTGTGCCTCCGGGAATCACGCGATCGGGATCGGGGCAAGAATGGTTCGGGATGGCGATTGCGATTTTGTCCTGGCCGGCGGCGTCGACGCTCCCATTTTACCCGAATTGATTCACGGCTTTGCCAACATGAACGCCACGATCAAAGTTCGCCCAGGCGATCGGGCATATAGCGATCCTTCGCAGGCCTCCCGTCCTTTTAGCGTGGATCGTAAAGGGTTTGTCCTATCCGAAGGGGCAGGGGTGGTTGTTCTCGCGGCTGAAGAATGGCTCAAGGTTTACGGTCTGAAACCCAAAGCCGAGGTGTTGGGGGTCGGGTGGACATCGGATGCTTATCATTACACCAGCCCGAATGCCACGACGATCATACGCGCCATAAGGGAAACGATTGAAGACGCGGGTCTAAAGCCGGAAGATATTCAATATATCAACGCCCACGGGACTTCTACGCCTACAGGAGATCAAACGGAGATAGAGTGTCTGCGGGACGTTTTCGGCAAGAAAATAGAAAAGATTCCTGTATCTTCGAATAAATCTCAGTTAGGGCACACTTTGGGAGCAACGGCGGCCATCGAGGCCGCGCTGACCATTGAGGGGATGAGGAACGGGATCATCCTGCCAACGATCAATCATCTTCCCGATCCCGGCCTTGCCGAGATCGATGTGGTGCCCAATACCGCTCGCAAACAAGAATATGAAATCGCTCTTTCCAACGCCTTCGGATTCGGTGGGACAAATTGCTGTGTCATTTTCAGGGGAGTGTGAAATGAGGCCCAAGCCGTTTACGCCGGAATTTTACGATAACGATGAAAGGTTTGTCCGAGATCGTACCACCGGCTTGATCTGGCATCGCTCCCAACTCAGGACCTTGTACGCCGATACCGATCGCTCGGAAGTGGTGTATCATTCCAATTACCTGCGTTATTTTGAATTCGGCCGTACCTCGTTGATGCGGGACCTTGCTTACCCGTACAAAGAGATCGAGGCCAGCGGCTATGTTTACCCAATCTTCGATTTGGGCATCAGTTTTAATCAGCCCCTGTATTACGATGATTTGATGTATATTCACACCCGTCCGGTAAATCTGGAGCGGGTGCGTTTGCAGTTCGACTATGTCATCACCCATGCGGAAAAGGGGCATGTGGTTTGCACCGGATTTACCAAACACTGCGCTTTAAATTTGGCGGGCACTCCCGTGGCCGTTGATCCTAAAACGGTTCAGCTATGGACGTCCTTCCCCAAATAAATAAAAAAACCCGCTGTCCTTCGGCCATTGAGGTTTCTCCGTATTTGCGCGATCATCATTCCGAAGGAGAAGTGATTCTGCCCGCAGTGGAAATTTTAATCGCTCTGGCTCGTGTGGTCAAACTTAATTTCCCGCAGATGAGTATCAACTGTTTGTTAAAAGCCAGCTTCTCCCGCTTTTTATTTATCGCGCCGGAAGCACAGCGGTTAGCAGTATTTGTCGACTTAGAAAATGTGGGGAATGACCATGTTACCGCCGTGCTCTTAACCTCGATAAAATCAAAACAGAGCGGAATTGGCCGCACCCTTGAACATGCCCGTGTGGAATTTGCACCTGATGATTCCGCTCCTCGCGCTGCAGTTCCTTTTCGGGTTTTGGAGAAGTTGGAAGGGAAATGCCTCCGCGTCCCTGCGGCAACCATTTATCGTGAATTGGTTCCTTTCGGGGCGGCCTATCAAAACATCGTCGGCGATTTAGCCGTTTCACCCGAGGGCGTTTTGGCTCATCTTTCCGGCGGGAATTACGGAGCCGATGAAAATTTGCTTGGCTCGCCATTTCCCCTGGATGCGGCAATGCACGCCGCTTGTGTATGGGGACAACGTTTCAGCGACATTGTCCCCTTTCCCGTAGGTTTTGAAAAGAGGTTGATTTATCAAAAGACAAAAAAAGGAGGCAGCTATCTTGGTCGGGTGGTGCCGGTGAGTATCGATTGTGAATCGCTCTTGTTCGATGCCTGGATTTATGATTTAAACGGTGTTATTTATGAAGCGATCAGCGGCATTAACATGCGGGATGTCACTCAAGGCCGCCTGCGTCCGCCGCAATGGATTAAAGCAGAATTTTAACCAGCGGGAAAAGCATTTTTGATTTGCCTTTTTGCTTGTTATGCGGGTTCCGTAGATTTGGCTATTATTTTTTTGAACGAAACGTAAAGAGTGGATCATCTTGATCCTACTGGAATTTTTTGAAGAAAGGACTGGACGACGAGGAACTGATGGTGGATGTTTTTGTAGGAGCCAGTAATGCGATCACATCCCTTGGCTTTTCCACAGCCAGGCATGTCGAGCAAGTAAAGGCCAATCAAATCGGTATCAGCATCTATCCGGGCG
Source organism: Thermodesulfobacteriota bacterium (assembly GCA_047519465.1). Lineage (GTDB taxonomy): Bacteria > Desulfobacterota > BSN033 > BSN033 > UBA1163 > UBA1163. Next base: position 11,925 of record JAPVTA010000262.1, read on the forward strand.
GAGATCTCTACCCCACCGCTGTTCCGTTGTCTCTTGTTGATACTGGAGAATTACTTGATCTTTTCCAAAAATATCTTTGCAAGACAAGACCGGATCTTCAACCGGATTTGTTTACCCGCTCGGAAATGCTTCATATTCTGTCGATTTCAGATGTTTTGAAGAGCTCTGGAGTGGATATCACAGATCCTCGGACTCTTATCATCCTGGCCACCCTTAAGGGCAATATGGACCTCATAGGGGGGAACAACCGCCTTCCGGCAATTGACCCAGACCGAGTTTATTTATGGAAATGGGGCGAGTTTCTCGGGTCTTTCTTTAATAGTTCGAACAAACCCCTTGTGGTTTCTAATGCCTGCATCTCCGGTGTGCTGGCGGTCCTCATTGGGTCACGGCTGATCAAAGCCGGCAGGTATGATCACGTGATTGCGGCGGGAGGCGACATTTTGACGGAATTCGCGGTATCCGGCTTTCAATCGTTTCAGTCCCTCAGCCCCAAACCCTGTAAACCGTTCGATGCGGCCAGAGACGGACTCTCACTCGGCGAAGGCTGCGGTAGCATCGTGCTCAGTCGTGATCATTCATTGTGTGGTATACCGGAGAAGATCGTCGTTGCAGGAGGGTCTTGCACAAACGATGCCCATCACATCTCAGGCCCTCTCCGAACGGGCGAAAGCTTTTATGTTGCCATCCGCATAGCTCTGGGAGAGGCATCCTTAGACCCACTGGACATTGATTACATTTCTGCCCATGGAACGGGCACCGATTACTACGACGAGACGGAAGCGAAGGCCTTGTCATGGGCAGGCTTAGAAAAGGTTCCTGCTAACAGCTTTAAGGGTTATTTCGGACATACCCTCGGCGCAGCGGGAATCATTGAGTCAGCGCTTGCCATTGCTACAATGAGGAATAATGAATTATTCCGATCGGCAGGGTTTGAAAATCCCGGGACATCACAATCTATTAATATTTTAACGGATCATACGGTCAAAGAAGTGAATCATTGTTTGAAAACAGCCTCGGGTTTTGGAGGGTGCAATGCGGCGGTCGTCTATAAGAAAATTTAGATTGAGTCTGTCCATAGACTAAGGTTTTCATAAGAAGTGTCATTCCGGCAAAAGCCGGAATCCAGTCTTTTCAATATCTCTGGATGCCGGATCAAGTCCGGCATGACGGAAAAGACGCATGGAATTATTGATCACAAGATACATGAAGCTTCAAGACCATCGCGTGTCGCTCAACGGAATCGTTGAATATACATCGGAGGCGGAATCCGTGGATGCATTATTCCGTTCGGTTTACCGTTATTACAATATCGACTACCCGAAATTTTTCAAAATGGACAACCTCTGCAAGCTCGCTTTTCTGAGCGCCGAGATCTCACTCCAGGGTACTGACGTTCTTCAGAAATATCCGGGTGAACAAATCGGGATCATTCTGGAAAATGCCAGCTCCTCACTGGAGTACGACCAAAGACACCAGGAATCCGTCCGTGACCGGAACCGGTACTTCCCGAGCCCATCCGTGTTCGTCTATACCATTCCAAATATCATGGTCGCCGAGATCGCCATACGGCATAAGGTGAAAGGGGAGAATACCGTCTTCATCTCTGAGCAATTTGATCCAGAGTTGATTGATCACTATGTCTCTGAATTGTTCCGTAACCAACAGGTCAACTGTTGCCTCTCCGGCTGGATTGAATGTTATGTCAATCATTATCAGTCTTTTCTTTTCATTATTGAGCAGGAAGATAAGATCAAAAGATTTAAAGGACTTCAGGAATATGTTATTTTAAACACCTTGAACATGGAAAAACTGTATAAAGGAAAATTCATATGATCGAAGATTTGATTCTCAAACTCAAGAAGGAGATTATTGAAGAACTGAATGTGGAAAACATCACACCGGAAGAGGTGGACGCGGACGCCCCTATTTTCGGGGAGGAGGGGTTAGGCCTTGATTCCATCGATGCGCTGGAGCTCGTGGTGTTACTGGATAAAAATTACGGTATCAAGATCCAGGCTTCCAAAGAAGGGCGTAAGATATTCCGCTCCGTAAAAACCATCGCCGAATATATACTGGAGCATCAAAAGAAATAAAGCCAGTGTAGTGATTCAGACATTACTTTAGAGAGACCGTCATTCCGGACCCGCCTTGCCGACCCGCAGGCGAGGCAGGCTTGATCCGGAATCCAGTCTTTTCACTTGGATTCCCGCCCCGTACTTGATACGGGGCGGGAATGACAACCCTCATTATCATTGCAAAGAAATGTTAGATTCACTACACTAGTCACAGATTATGAAGTTCACGCTCATTTACCCGAAATGGAAGAAACTCAGGGGCCAGACGGAATTCCACCTTCCTCCGCACGGCCCTGTTGTCTTTGCTGCGACACTGCCCAGAGACGTGGAAATTACTTTCACCGATGAGAACCTGGAGACAATCGATTTCAGCGATCGGGCAGATCTCATCGGGATCTCCATGATGCTGACGAGCCAACTGAAACGGGGTTGGGAAATCGCGGAAGAGTACCGCAGGCGGGGCAGGAAGGTCATCTGCGGCGGCATTGCAACGATGCTTCATGCCGAAGAGACGTCCCTTCATGCCGATGCGGTCTTCCTCGGGGAGGCGGAAGGACGGATGGAGCAGGTCCTGGATGATTTTCGAAATAACCGACTCCGGAAGGTCTACGACTACCTGACAGACTTCCCACCCATCGCTTCCGTCGGCACGGCCCGGCGGGACATCCTGAAACGGCAGCTTTACTCCTACAAAGGAATCCAGATGGTCGATCTTTTTCATGCCTCGCGGGGGTGTCGGTTCGACTGCTACCCATGCTGCATGAGCTTCGTTGGAGGAAGGAAGTTCCGTCCCCGTCCTTTCGAGAAGGTGGTGGAGGAGCTGACGGCCATTGACAACAACCGTCTGTTTATCGTTGACAATTCTCTATCCCAGGATACGGCATGGCAAAAACAACTCTTCCGTGAGATGATTCCTTTGAAAAAAAAGTGGTGCTGCCACCCCATCGGGGACGACGATGAAGTCCTCAATCTGGCGGCCCAAGCCGGGGCGTGGTTCGTATATCATGCCATCTTCGACACCTCGGACTTCATTCGCAACCGGGTCAAGCGCTATCACGACTTCGGGATCGGGGTGGAGGGAACAATCCTCCTGGGCCTCGACCGCCACACGGAGGATTCTATCCACCGCCTCATCGATTTTCTCTTAGAGATAGAATTGGATCTGGCTGAGTTCACTGTATTGACCCCCTTTCCCCACACTCGCGCCTTTACGGACCTGCAGAGTGAGGGACGGATCCTTTCTTACAACTGGAACGACTATACCTGCGACCAGGTGGTGTTCCAGCCAAAAAAGATGAGCCCGGAGCGTCTTCAGCAGTTATACGATGAGGCATGGAAAATCTTCTATCGGGAGAAATCCCAACCCTACAGGATGTTCGAACTCTTCGAAAGGGTCATCGACAAGGAAATGGCGGATGGTAGCTTCCAGCGGCAGCCTCGGACTCGGGGGAGCCGGAAGTTCGGCCGAGGCGAACCATGATGTTATGAAGGCTAAACGGAAACAGCAGTGTGGTTAATCTAACAGTTTCTCTACAATAATAACGAAGGTTGTCATTCCCGCCCCGTATCAAGTACGGGGCGGGAAATCCAGAGTTGAAAGGACTGGATTTCCCCTTGTCAAGCACCCCGTGTCAAGCACGGGGCAGGCTAAGGCAGGCTTATCAAGTCCGGAAAGACAGTCTCGGTAAAGTAATTTTTGAATGACATCAGTAGCGATTGGGAAAAATTGCTTAAGAGCTGGGGCAAAGATATCTCGCTGACTGTAATCACCTCATGGATGGTGTCATAAATGCAAAAAGAGGAAGCCCTCAAAAAGGTATCCGAATATTTGGTGACACAATTTGAAATTCCTTCGGAAAAGATAAGTCCTGATGCAAACCTGTTTAAAGATCTCGAGATGGACAGTATTGATGCCTTAGATTGGTTCGCGGCAATGCAGTCGGAGATCGGTCTTCCTATTATCGAGAAAGAGCTCAAGAGGATAAGAACCGTTCAGGACGTGGTAGACTATGTGGTCCGGAATTTGAAATAACATGCCGATATCCCCCGAGAGATGGCTGCCTCTGAAGGATCTCCGGATGACCGCCGAAGGCCGTTGGGAATCCATGGTACGATTCGAACCCTCTTCGGAATGGTTCTCAGGTCACTTTGATGAATGCCCTCTGGTGCCTGGCGTGGCGCTCCTTGCCTTGGCGGCTGAAATGGTCAAAAGACAAGGTCTTGAGCAGGGACGTCGTATTGAGGTTTCCGGCTTTTCCAGGGTGAGGTTCAAGCAGTTAGTCTTTCCAGATGAGGAACTGCAAATCTCTGTGGCAGCCATGCCCTTAGGGCCCGAGGCAAAGCTTGATTTTCATATCACTTGCCGCGGAGATACAGTTGCCCAGGGTTTATTGAAAGCCCGTGAAGAAGTTCCCCGCCGATGAAGAAGCGATAAAACAAATCCTGCGAAAACGGGTTCAGGTCGTCTGAGAGAGTAAGGATGAAGGCTTTCGTTCACGAGACGCTCATCAGGGTTTCTCTTCTCCTGGGCTCCTGGCCCATCCGGTTCTTCGCCTGGTGGATCGCCACGGGATACTTCCTCTTTCTTTCTTCGAGGAGAAGATCAAGTATCTGCCTCTATGAAGTGATCTTTCCCGAAAAATCGCGATGGTATTATCTTTATTGCACCTGGCGCCAGTTTCACTCCTACGCAGCCACTTTTGCGGAGCGGATTGAGTTCGATAGAAATAAACGGCTAACCACCTCGACCCAGGGAAGGGAAAACCTAGTAGAGGTGGCCAGAAGAGGGAGAGGGGGAGTGATCCTCATGTCCCATCTGGGCAGTTTCGAGATTGCTGCAGGCGTGTTTCGAGAAGTGGGGCCCAAGCTTCTTTTGATCATGGGTGAAAAGGAAGCAAAACAGGTGGCCCGGGATCAGCGCGAAGCCATGAAGGCGCGAGGAATCCATATTCAGGTGGCCGCTGCAGGAGAGGAGTTTCCCTTCGCCGGGGTGGAGGCCATTCAGTTCGTGAGAGAAGGAGGCTTCGTCTCTGTCGCCGGTGACCTCGTTTGGACCGAACAGCGCTCCCGTCTGCCGGTAACTCTCTTCGGGCATGAGGTGGGCCTCTCCGCAGGTCCTCATCTCCTCGCCCTGGTTTCAAACGCGCCCCTCTTCACGATGTTTGCTTTTCGAGCTGAAAAAGGAAAATACCTGATCACGATGTCTTCTCCGAGGGAGGTGAAGGCAACATCCCGTTCTGAAAGAAGTGCGGCCCTCCAAGCGAGCGCACAGGCATACGCCAATGCTCTGGAAGAGATGGTGCGCCAGCACCCTTTCCAGTGGTACATCTTTGAGCCCTTCTTTGGACCCGTAGCGGCTGATACGAGGAAATAAAGCTCCCCGCCCTAAAGGGCAGGGCTTTCCGGCAAGGTGGTTTGATCATATTGTGCTCTTTGACCCCTTCCTGAAGGACAGGGCTTGCAGGGCACTTTTCGGTCAAATCTGGGCTTTTTTAGCTTCGAATCCAGAAGAAGATTTGCGACGGCTCGGACGAGTGGAAAATAAGGAGTCATCTTATTGGAACGTAGGCGGGTCTTTATCACTGGAATGGGAATCATAAGTTCTCTTGGCCAAGGGGTGGGCCGTCATGTCGATTCTTTGAAAAAGAATTGTTCCGGAATTGAACCGCTTGCACTATTCACCCCGTCGCCGGGCAATCTCCTTCCAGCCGGTGAAATTCCCAATTTTAAGCAAACCCTGAACGTTCCTCGGACACACGAACTTGCTTTCCTGGCTGCCCAGGAGGCGCTTTCAACTACTCGGGTCATCCTCGATGCAATCATCCTCGGCACGACGACTGGCGGCATGCCGTTTACTGAAGAGCTTTTGAGAAAAAATCAAAAAGATGCGGATCAATACAAATATCATTCAACCTCCTCAGTGGCTGAATTTCTTGCGGGCGTTCTGCGCTGCAGTGGTCTTGTCCTCACGATCACGACGGCGTGTTCATCGGGCGCGGTTGCGATCAAGCTAGCCTATGAGCTGCTCTCCTCTGGCAAAGCGAATCGTGTGCTCGCCGGCGGTGCGGATGCACTCTGCCGGCTCACTTATTATGGATTCAATTCATTGCAGCTCATTGACCCTTCCGGTGCGCGTCCTCTTGACCTTGACAGAAACGGCATGACGGTGGGCGAAGGTGCTGCGATGCTCCTCTTGGAAGCGGGAGAATCAAGTCCTGACAACGCGATTGCAGAGATTTTAGGCGGAGGGCTATCCTGCGACGCGTATCATCCCACAGCACCGCATCCAGAAGGCAAGGGAGCTCTCGCTGCTATGGAAAAGGCCTTAGAAGCCGCGGGCATTATTCCTGCGGATATCGAATATATCAATCTCCACGGAACCGGAACCAAGGACAATGACCTCGCCGAAGCAAAGGCGATTCATTCCGTTTTTGGTGATCATCTTCCTCCCCTGTCATCAGTGAAAGGAGCTACCGGCCACTCCCTGGCAGCTTCAGGCGCGATCGAATCTGTCATCTGCGCGGCAGCCATTCAGGAAGGACTCATCCCGGCAAATACGGGCTGCGTTAACCCGGACCCGGAATTGAATTTAAAACCGGCTCTCGCTCCCCTTGAGCAGAAGGTTGCCGTAGCCCTGTCCAACTCCTTCGGGTTTGGTGGCAACAACGCTTGCCTTGTCCTGGCCGATCCTCGGTCCAAGCACGAAAGACAGAAGCGGGCCGTATCATTTGGATTTGAAGTTTTAGGGTGCGCTTGCGTCACCGGAGCAGGCAACCTGGAGCAGACATTGAAGAATTTAGATGAAGGAAAAACCTGCAGCGGAACTCTGCCTCTTGCTGATCTATCAAAGAAGCTCCCAGTCCGTGAGGTCCGTCGACTCAAGCGGTTACCAAGGCTTGCGCTTGCCCTGGCCACGGAAGCGTCTGAAAGCTCACGGCCATCTCAAACACCATCATCTATCTTCTTCGGCACATCATGGGGTCCGCTATCCGAGACATATCACTTTCTCACGAAGCTCTATGAATCAAATGAGCAGTTTGCGAGCCCCACCGAATTTGTCGGCTCAGTGCACAATGCTCCCGCAGGCCAGGTGGCGATGATGCTAAACGCAACCGGTCCCAACATCACCACCACCGGCGGCGATTACTCCTTTGAACAGGCGTTATTTGCCGCGTCCCTGGCTGTGTGCGCCAGCGATCACAGCGTGCTGGTCATGGGAGCTGACGAACACCACGAGATTTTGTCTCCACTGTTTGACAAATCGGTTTGGATCGGCTCGAATCCGTCCGACGGCGGCGGGGCGCTCATGATACGCAAAACAGAAAAGGTATCCGGATTACGGATCGCGGTTATTTTTTTTGAAAATACCAGCAACAATCCGTCTATCGTTCAATCGCTCCTTCACCACCTTGGAGAATCGGATGAGATCCGATCGAAATACGGTGCCGTTTTTGTCGGAATTCCTGCGGGAGAGCGAGCGAACTGTGAAAAGCAGGTCCGTGAAATTATTTCAGGCGCAGATTTCAACGGCCCGGTCGTTGATTTCCGTAAATTCACCGGTGAATTCGGGTCGGCCACTGCTGCGGCAGCGGCCCTTGCGGTAAGATTCGTACAGAACGGGATAATCCCTGGCTATCTTTCAGGCGGCGCGGAAAGCCGCCTCAACGGAAGGGGAATACTCCTCCTGGGTCTGGGAAGGTTCCTCACCGCCGTCGAAGTGTTACCGTAAAAATAGGAAGGCTTTCCTCAGGTCAACAAATACCGTTAGAGTCCCCTATCCGGGACTTGACTATGTAACAGTAGCAAAGTTATTAAAAGGATGATTCATAAAGTTTGTGAAACCCAACGACTCCGAAACAGAGTGGTCAAATAGGATATAACATGTACGATAATCTGACGAAGGGCCTGGCCGCAGGCTATGAAAGGATTGTGGCGTGGGCCGATATCCTTGACCGGATCAATGTCTATCCTGTACCCGACGGTGACACCGGCCGCAATCTTGTCATTACCCTGGGCGCCTGCAGGAATATCAACGAAAATCCCGATTCACTGAGCCGAGAGATCCTGCTTTCGGCCAGGGGTAATTCCGGAAACATTGCTGCCGGTTTTTTTGCAGGGTTCCTCACCTGCAAGGACTTGTCGTCTCTTCCCCTATCCGCCGAGGCCGGCCGTAATCTCGCGTACCGAGCTGTTCCCAACCCTCAACAAGGAACCATGATCTCTCTGTTTGATACCCTGGTCGCATCTCTGAAGAAGACCCCTCCCGAAGAGACAGGGATATGGGTGGAATCAATAATCCATGACATGGAAGAGACGGTTAGGAATACCAGAGAACAATTGCTCGAACTCAGGGAGGCTGGGGTGGTTGATGCAGGAGCCCTCGGCATGCTCGTCTTCTTCGATCCTCTGTTGAATACTCTGGCTGGCCGCACGGTCAGGCCCTCTCTCTTCACGGATGATCTGAAGGATTCCTTCAACATCTCCGGAACGTGGCAGGACCGAAAATACCATGGCTACTGCCTTGACGTGTTGCTCAAGATCGAGCACGAAGAGCAGGAAGTTGTGAAGCATATCATGGATGTGGGAGAATCGTTGGTCGCCATGCCCCATGGCGAGTGCCTCAAAGTACACCTCCATGCCACGGACAGAGAGAGGGCAAGACAAGACCTCACCGCCGTCGGAGCCATCCTGAGCTGGGCCGAAGATGACCTTGCTCAGCAGACCTTCCGGTTCGGCGAAGCGAGAAAAAATCAGGCCATCCATATCATGACGGATGCGGCTGGCTCCATCACAAGGGATCTGGCTCAGAGCCTTGGAATTACTCTCCTCAACAGTTATATCGCCATCGGGAATCGTTTTCTCCCTGAGACCTACGTAGATCCTTCCCAGCTCTTTGCCGCCATGAAGGCTGGAGCCAAAGTCTCTACGGGCCAAGCCTCAACCGTGGAGCGACAAGAGTGCTATAACAACGTCATGAAAATCCATGACCGCGTCCTCTATCTCTGTGTGGGCTCTTTCTACACCGGCAATTATGATGTGGCTATCAAATGGAAGGCTGAGAATGATCCCGATGACAGGATGACCATCATTGATACAGGGATCGCCTCGGGCAAGCTCGGTCTCGTAGCCAGGGCTGCTGCAGAACTCTCCCTCACTGTCAGCGACCCTTTAAAGGTCATCGCCTTCGCCAGGGGTGCGATTCAGAATGTACAGGAATATATCTTCCTGGACACGCTGCAATTCTTAGCTGCCGGCGGTAGAATCTCAAAGACCAGTGCCTTTTTTGGCGATGTCCTTCGTATAAAACCGATCGTCAGTCCCTATCCTGACGGGGCTCGGAAGATCGGGGTAGTTAGAAACCTCAGAGATCAGGTAAAATTCGCCTTCCGTCGTCTTGAACAGGACATTTTAAAAGATCAAAGGGCGGCTCTGCTTCTCGAGTACTCAGACAACAAGGAGTGGCTTGAGGGGGAAATCAAACCGGAGATAGAGCGCAGGTTTCCTTTGATGCAAATCATCGTACAACCTCTCTCCCTTACCACTGCTGCCCATGTGGGCCCGGGCTCCTGGGGCATGGCCTTTCTCAAAGAAGACTCCCAAAAAGGCGACCCATATGTATGAAAAAATCTTACGCGGCATGAAAGGTCTTCTGATGCTTGGACTTTTCGGCCTGTTTCTCCTCGGCATCTTCCTTGAATTACTGATCATTCTTCCGGTCCTCTGGGTCCTCAACAGAATCCTTGGGCCTAAGCATTACCGGATGCAGTGGACGATCCGTATCCTCGTCGGCCTGTGGCTCTTCTTCCTGAGAGCGTGCGGGCTACTCAAGGCGAGGGAGTTGAAAGGGAAGCCTTTCGATGGACCGTGTGTGATTGTTTCGAACCACCCCGGCCTCTTCGACGTGCTCTTCCTGATTCGGGATATCCCACGCATGTCTGTCATGGTCAAGCAATCCCTGGCAAGGAAGCTTCCCCTCGGCCCTGTCTTTCGCTCTGCAGGGTATGTCCTCTCCCCTGACTTCGAGCAGAGGGGACCGTTCCAGTCCCTGGATGAGGCTATCGAGAAGATCGACATGGGGTACAAGTTCATGATCTTTCCTGAGGCCACTCGATCCCCTAAAGGAGACCTGGGCAGGTTCAGCGCCGGCCCCTTCATGCTTGCAAGGCTATCGAATGTCCCATTGCAGCCGGTGTTTGTCAGAAACGATCCACCTTTTCTCCCGAAGGAAGACAAATGGTACTTTCCTCCCTCCCGGGTCTCGACCCTTGAGATCGAATTCTGGGAGCCGACGGCCCCTCCGCAAGCAGGACAGGAGCGGCAGTTTGCCAGGGATCTCGAGGCTCGGTACAGGGAGGCGTTGGGCTTAACCTCTAACCAACTCTTTCCAGCTGAACCTTTGATCCCGCATCGTCTTGGCATGAGGCTCATAGACCGGGTGAAGAGACCGACCTGGAACGCTTTGCAGGCTGAGACGATTGTTACTGAGGAATGGCCCTTGTACAACAACGGAGAGGTAAGTTCCATCCTATGTATTGAACTGGCCGCCCAAGCCATCTCTGCCCTGAGCACATGGCGTCGAGGTAAAGGGGCTGGACCGCGGGTCGGATTGCTCGTTGGCATCAAAGAAGCGGAATTCTCAAGGTCGAGCGTTCCTGTAGGGACCAGACTCCACATCGAGATTGAGGAGCTTTCGCACGTTGGGGACTATGCCGTGTTTGAAGGCAAAGTAAGATCAGATTCGGACTCCTTGTGTAAAATCATTATCCAGGTGATGGAACCTGAAGAGACCCTATCGAACCTAAAGACCAGACAGAGAATCTAACCCTGGGAGAAAGAGAGGGAGAATCGATGCCTACGCTGTCTAAACAGATTGCCCTCGTGACGGGCGGGGGCCGGGGAATTGGACGCGCGATCTGCCTGGAGCTGGCAAAGAACGGCTGTTACGTGATTATCAATTTCCGCTCCAACACAAAGGCCGCTGAAGAGACCCTGGGGTTGATCCATCAAGTTGGAGGAAAGGGTGAGATCGTCCGTTTCGACGTCGCCAATCAGGAAGAAACTGAGCGAAACATCGAAACCCTCCTGACACGCCATGATGCGATCGATATTCTGGTAAACAATGCAGGAGAAACTGCGGACGGTCTTTTTGTCTTGATGCCTCCCGACGAATGGGTGAAAGTGCTCAACACCTCCTTGCAAGGATTCTACAATGTGACGAAACCCGTTCTGATGAAGATGGTCAACAGAAAGCATGGTTTTATTGTTGCCATCTCTTCTGTGTCTGCAAGGCTCGGCCACCGTGGTCAGACAAATTACTCGGCAGCCAAGGCAGGTCTTGAAGGAGCCTGTCGATCCCTTGCCTCGGAGGTTGCTCGTCTTGGTATTCGGGTCAATGTCGTGGCGCCGGGCTTGATTGAAACGGAGATGCTTCAGGCTGTTCCCAGGGATATGATAAAACAGATCATACCGATGGGCCGAGTAGGCCTGCCTGAAGAGGTAGCCAAGGTGGTTCGTTTCTTGTGCTCTGAGGATGCCTCTTACATTACCGGCCAGGTCATATCCGTCAATGGGGGAATGATCTAAAAAAGTAGGGAACGCATATATGCGTTCCCTACTGAAGGGATTGGCATTGAAAGGATTCCTTTCCATCACACTAGTAATAATAGCGGGAGTTTTCTTCGTCGAAACAGCATCGGCCCAGGATTGGACCTCTCTGAAAGAAACTTTCAGAAACATTCGATCCGTGAAGGCGGATTTCCTCCAGAAGAGATACCTCAAAATCCTAATAAGACCTCTCCTGTCTGAGGGAAAGCTCTTTTTTTATATCCCTGATTCTCTGAGATGGGAGTACCTCAACCCGCTGCGAAGCGTGATGCTGGAAAAGGGGAGTACCGTCCAGGTTTACAACTTCTCTGAGGGTACGTGGAAGCCAGAGATGACGCAGGCTGTTGAGGCAAGGCGGATGGTACTTGCGGAAGTCAGTCATTGGTTTCAGGGCCGTTTCGATGAAAGCACCGCATTCAAGCACCTTTATTCTCCCGGACCTCCTGCGCGAGTCACGATGGTTCCTGGGGAAGGGATCAACAGGTTTATCCAGCGGATTGAGATCGTTCTGTCTGTGAGGCCAGGGGTCATTGATCGGGTGGAGATAGAGGAACCCGGAGGCTCCCGGACCACAATTGAATTCAGGAACGTGGAGATCAATTCCAGCTTCCCTTCAGAGGTCTTCGAGAAACCATGATTCGCGCCAAGGCCCTTGATGTCTGTCTTCTGGGATTTCTTGTCCTCTGCGTCGGGTGTGCCTCTCCATCCAAGAAAACCCTGGGCCCGGGCTCACCGGATGACGTGCCAGGCTGTTATGCCGTTTTTCCGGGAGAGCCCTGGGAGTCGGTGCATCGGATTGAGGCCACCGTCAGAGGAGAAGGTTCTTCCTCGCTGCTTGGAGTCACCAAAGGCGAACCATCGGAGCGAAGGCTTCAGAGCCTTTTGCTCACCCCCGAAGGGTTCATCCTGTTCGATGCGGAACTCTCGGGGGATGGAATCGCTGTCCGAAAGGCAATGGCTCCCTTCGATTCACCGGCTTTTGCCAGAGGGCTGATGGAGGATGTGTCTCTCCTCTTTCTCCCTCCGCAGGGCAAGCCCGCCGCATGGGCGAAGGAAACGGATGGAACGATGATTTGCAACTGGGAAAACCATGACGATTCCCATACCGAGATTTCGGGATCGATGGAGAGCGGCTGGCGAATCCTCCGCCAGAACAAAAATGGGAAGGTCATAAAGGAAATCGTCTTGAACGGACCTTTTGTCAACGGTCTTGCGTCGCGCATCGAGCTCCGCACATTCAGACCGGCGCCGTACAGGCTCAGGATGACTTTGGTCCAACCGTCTCCTTAAACGATTTTTGTTGAAGTGGCCGTTCAAAATGAGTAGGGTTTTATATTTGGGGGTTCCCGTGAAACTTTTGCCGACTATGAACAGGTTGCTCGTCATTGTTTTGCCATTCATCCTTCTTTCTCTGGGCTGCAGCTCCCTGCATTCAGATCAACCGATACTCAAGAAAGGAGATTTTCCGGGTGCGGTAACGACGCTCGATACAATCATCAGGAATAACCTGAAGCGCTACCGGATCCACGGCGCGGCCGTCGCCCTGGTGCAGGACGGTAGGGTGATCTTCTCGCAATGCTATGGGTATGCGGATACCCAGAAAAAAGTTCCCATTACAGAAGACACCTATTTTATGGCCGGTTCCCTGACAAAATCCTTTACGGCGCTGGCCGTCTTGAAATTAATAGAAGAGGGTAAAGTCGATCCTCATGCCGATATAAAAAAATATATCCCACATTTCTCCATCAGACACCTTTATGACGGTGAAGTCCCTATCACCGTAAACCATCTTCTCACGCATACGTCGGGACTCATGATTGATTATTATGTTCGCTTTACCCGTGAAAGAAAACATCCCAACGCTGATCTTCTTTCGCAATTACGGAATGAATACCTCTGCTTTAAGCCGGGTTCTGCCTATAAGTATTCGAATATCGGATACCGGCTTCTCGGCATGATTATCGAACAAGTAACCGGTGAGCGGTTTGAAGACTATCTCGAAAAAGAAGTTTTCAAGCCTCTCGGCCTGAACAACTCCTTTTTCGATTATACGGCTGATATGGCCCCTCACATGTCTAAGGGCCACAATGGGGATGCGGAAACCTCCCGGATTGACAACGAAGACACGTCTGCCAGCGGCCTGTTCAGCACGCTGAAGGATCTGACCGCATTCTTGAAATTTCTCTCCTCCAGAGCCGGCCAGTTACCCGGGGGAATCAAGAATGACAAAATCATCGATCTGATCATAAAAAACGCCGATCCCACGATCGATACGTTTTATGACAGCAAAAACATATACTCTTCCGGATGGTATTTGAATTCCTATCAGTTCAACGGCATCCGTGAGGTACTCTCCAGCAGCGGAAATATCAACGGCTTTTCTACGGCGATAACTTACATCCCTGAAGAAAGACTCGGAATAGTCCTCCTGACGAATTCATCTGTCGGATGGAAAGCCGACATGGACATCATCGCTCGAGGCCTTCTCGGCATAATAGATGTTTTCCGAGACGCCGGAACCCAGGAGCCTGATCGTAAAAATCAAAAGGATATTAAGCCAACGGAGGAATACGAGTCGTTGTGCGGACGGTATGTGGGTTTTGGTCCCATTGTCGATATTTTTAAGAAGAAAAATAAATTATACGCAAAGTTTAAAGGCCCTGCGGCTCGGCTTATTCCTGAAGGCGATGGCGTTTTCAAGCCGGTCCTCCGAATCCTCTTTCTGGATATTGATGTGGCGAGATTTACCGACTATGAAAGGATACGGTTCAGGTTCAGCAAGAATCGGCAAGGCGAGAAATTCCTGTCTATGGAAGCACATGTGGCTGAATCGACGTTTCCAATACCCCTTCATTTTACTCAAAAAAACAATATCCCGAAGGCCTACAGCCGCTATTATGGAACCTGGGCTTTAGATAAAAATGAGACTTACCCGAATATCCTGAAGCTCTACCTGCCGACGGATCGATTAACTTTTTTTGAAAAAGATGGGTGGCCCATGATTCGAATAAATACCTGGATGGGTGAAGGACTGCTGCTGCTCGAACCTTTGTCAGAAAACCTGGCCCGCATCGCCGGCTCGGGAGAAATTGTTTCAATGAATGATGATATAGTGAATTATATCGGGCTCCGTTTTAAGAAAGTCCGCTGAAGCGGCCCGAAGACACCAAATCTTCAATCAACGTTAATTATCCTATTTCGCTCTTTCTTCCTGTAAGCGTGTTTTTCTAACTTCATCTTACAATGTAACATTTCAAATGGAAGTCATTAGGGCAAAGAAATCCATTCTTTTCTCTTTCTTAAGTACTCATATTGCTTGAATTCATAGCAGGACATAGTTATTTTTAATTTAAAGGGGGAACAAGACCAATGGGAAAGGAGATTAACCCGATGGCACTATATATGGACATCCACAGGAATGTTGGAGAAATCCCAAAAGAGAAGATTGATGAAGCTCATAAAAAAGACCTTGCGGTGCAGGGGAAGCATGGAGTTCAGATCACCGACTTTTGGCACAGCGAAAAAGATGGGGCTGTTTTCTGCCTTGCCGAAGCTCCCAGCAAGGAGGCCTTTGGAGCCGTCCACCGTGAGGCTCATGGCTTGGAAGCCGACGAGATTTTCGAAGTTATGGAAGGCCAGAAATAGAGAGCTATAAAGTTCAGAGGGGTTCAGGCGATCCAGATAGGGTTTATGCCGCAGAGCGAGAGAGAATCTTTTTTTCTTCCAGCGACAAGATCATACAGAGTCCGTCCTAGGAAAATCAAGGAAGAGGCTGCTACAGCCTTCAAGTCGTAATCTTCGCCCTCAAAGATCATGCTCGGATCAACAATCTACATAGCAGGTGAAAGTTTCAAAATTACCTTTTGCCGGAAAAATTTTGGGGAAGACTGAGAATAACTTCCTCCTACCATCAATTCATAGTATAAACTCTGTATGGATCTAGAAACCCTTCGGTAGGTGCAGGAAGTGGCAAGATATGTTGCCTTATTCGGGCGCCGGGTTTCCCAGTATTTGCGAACCTGGATTTTCGCCATTTTTTCGTAAAATCGGATGATGCCGTTGTGGTCGTTAGCCGCCTTCCCGTCGACTTTCGTGTCTGCATGATTTCCATCACTTGGCTGGGCATGGGTAGCGGTACACCTACCTCATGCGCGGTATCAATGGCATCAGCGAGGTCTTGGGGATGGTCCTCACTCGATCGTGAAGGAATGCCTCTTTACGATCCTGAAGCTGATGGGGCTTTTTGTCCAGGAGCTAAAGATTCATCTTGAATCAAAGATCTTTATCATTGCACTCAACCTTCACCTTAATCCACGTCGATTTGCA
Organism: Thermodesulfobacteriota bacterium; assembly: GCA_047519465.1. GTDB lineage: Bacteria > Desulfobacterota > BSN033 > BSN033 > UBA1163 > UBA1163. Next base: position 27,932 of record JAPVTA010000262.1, read on the forward strand.
GGGGAGGCTGTGGAACAATTCCTTTACCTATACGCAAGAAAGAAAAAAACAGGGATAAAACATCTCTTTATCCAGTTCTTCATTTCTATAAGAAGGTCTCTCCTGTGAAAATACTAACAAGGTTTTTTTGTTCTTGACAGGGGTTTCCATTTATGATACGAAAACGGATACTGTCAGTTGACGCTTTTTAAGCAACAATGGACGAAAAACAGATCATCAAGAACATCAAGAAATTTCGTATCAGCAAAAAGATGTCCCTTGACCGATTAGCCAAGCTGACAGGTTTGACGAAAGGATATGTCTCTAAGATCGAGAATTCAGATAAGGCCCCGCCTTTTTCGACCCTCATTAAACTTGCGAATGCCCTCGACACAGATATTAGCTTTTTGATTGCGGAAGATTCCGAAGTGCCGGAAAATATCAACCTATGTATTGTGAGGCGGAGCGAGAGAAAAGAAGTCGTGACAAGAGGAACGCTCTACGGATATCATTATGAAGCCTTGGCTCACAAGAAGATCGGGAAAAACATGGAACCGTATATCATCATACCCGCGTTTGATGAAAAAGGGATCTTCTCCCATGAGGGTGAAGAATTCATGTACATTCTTGAAGGAACACATGAGTTTATGTACGACGGCAAGAAATATTTGTTGAGGGAGGGGGACAGCATCTATTTCGATTCGATCATCCCCCATAGCGGCCGAAGTGTTGGGAAGCAAAAAGCTAAGATTTTGGCGATCATGTATTCCTACAAGCGTTAATATTCTTTTCGATAATCGTTTCCAATCTGGAAACGAAAATCTGATTAGTTCCCGGAGATTCCAAAACCGTTGAGGATCTGAGCAAAATCCCTTTTACCACAAGAGATGGAAAGCCAGAGAAGGATCCACCTCAGGGGTCTCATGCGTAGGTCTTATAGATTAAAGCTATGAACTTTTGAAATTCCAACTTGATGATTAGGGAGATTTATGGAAGAAAATAAAAGTAATTTACTGTATTCACCGGGTGAAGGAAAGGTAAAGAAGACAAACATCATTAAGTTTATGAAATTTGTTAACGAGGCGTATAGTAAAAATATTTCCACGTATGAAGAACTTTATCGCTGGTCTGTAGAGGACATACCCAACTTTTGGAGTGCTATATGGGAATTCTGTGGGGTAAAAGCATCTAAGAATTACGAAAAAGTTGTAGATGATATCACCAGATTTCCCGGTGCAAAATGGTTTATTGGCGCAAGATTGAATTATGCTGAGAATATATTAAGAAGAAGAGATGACCATATAGCTTTCATATTTAGGGGAGAGAATAAAAAACGAGCTAAGATGACTTATTTTGAACTTTATGACCAAGTAGCAGGTTTTTCAAAATCTTTAAGAGACATAGGGATCAAGTCAGGAGACAGGGTTGTGGGTTATCTTCCTAATCTAATGGAAGGTATAGTGGCTATGCTGGCTACCTCCAGTATTGGTGCCATATGGGCATCTTGTGGCCTTGAATTAGGGGTTCAGGGAGCATTGGATCGGTTTAGTCAGATTGAACCTAAGATACTGATCACTTCAGATGGTTATTACTTTAAAGGGAAGGCACTCAACGCATCTTCTAACGTTGCTCAAGTTGCCAGTGGCATCCCTTCTCTTGAAAAGATTGTGGTCATTCCCTATATAAGCGAAAAACCAAGTTTAAGCTCTATTTCTAAGGCCATTTATTATGAAGATTTTATCTCAAAGGGAAAAAACTTAGAAATCCAATTTGAACAATTGCCACCTGATCATCCCCATATAATTCTATTTTCCTCAGGAGTTACGGGCAAACCAAAGTGCATCGTCCATGGACTTGCAGGGACATTGATTGTCCATCTAAAGACACATATTTTACATTTCGATTTGTCGGAAGAGGACATCTCTCTTTTCATCTCAAGTCCAACTTGGATGGTATGGAACGTACAGGTCAGTGCACTTTCAACCAGAGGAAGCCTAGCGCTTTATGACGGCAATCCATTTTATCCTGATCACAGCATTATGTGGAAGATCATCCAGGATGAAAAAGTAACATTCTTGGGATGTGGAGCTGGCTTTATCCTTGGATGTATGCAACAGGGTATAAAACCTAAGGAGCTATATGATCTTTCAACTTTGAAAGGAATCTTTCAGAGTGGATCCATCCTTCCAGAAGAAGGATTTGAATATGTCTATAAGGAAGTGAAAGAAGATGTGTATTTTAATTCAGGCTTAGGCGGTACAGATGCCCAAGCTGGTCTTATCGAAGGCACGCCCATTCAACCCCTATATTCTGGCGAGATGATGGGACCTGCCTTGGGATTTGCAACCAAAGTCTTCGATGAGAATGGAAATCCCATATACGATAAACCGGGTGAACTAGTCTGTGAAAAACCATTTCCCTCTGTGCCCTTATATTTCTGGAATGATCCAGATGGCACAAGGTTTATGGAAGCCTATTTTAGTCTATATCCAAATGTTTGGCGTCATGGGGATTATGTGATCCACCAGAGTAACACAGAGGGTATGACAGCCCTCGGTAGATCTGATTTTACTTTAAAGCCCTCTGGTATTAGATTAGGGCCAGCCGAGATCTATAATGTTGTAGAAAAATTTAGTGAAATTTTAGACAGTATTGTGGTAGGACAGTATTGGAAAGGTGATCAGCGTATTCTTTTATTCGTAAAGTTGAAAGAGGGGTATAGTTTAACAGAGAGGTTGAAACAGGATATTAAATATGCATTAAGAACCCAGGCTTCGCCAAGGCATGTCCCGGATAAAATCATTGAAGTACCAGATATCCCATATACCTTCAATATGAAGAAGGTGGAAAGTGCAGTTATGAATGCTGTAAATGGGAAGCCAGTTTTAAATCGGGAGGCATTAATTAATCCATCGTGTTTAGACTATTTTGAAAAGATCACAAGGGAAGAATTACAATCCTGAGGATTGAAGTGGAATATGGAAAGGAAGCCATAGACCTTGAAGCGTTAAAGAAAGAGATCGAGGCCTGCTCAACGCGAGGCTCAGCTTCAGGGCGGCCCGTGCATCTGGTCCCGGAAGGATCTTTGCCCCGGTTTGAGATGAAGGCCCAGCTTATCAAAAAGCTTTGGGAAGCTTGATCTGGCCTTGGAATCTCATCAGTTTAAGGACTGTAACATGCCTGAAATAATCATTCCGGCTGAACCAGAACCAATCCACATCGACCTTCTCAAGACGGCCGTAATGGTGGTCGATATGCAGAATGCCTTCGTCAGCAAAGGGGGTTACTTCGATCTCTTAGGCTATGACCTTTCGGCGGTTCAGAAGATTATTGAGCCTTGCAAGAAAATCATCAGCATCGCCCGTGAAAAGGGCAGCAAGATTGTATATCTGCAAATGGGATACAGCCCGGATCTTTCGAATGCAGGAAGCCCTGTTTCACCAAACTGGTTTAAATCACGGGGTTTAAAAATGATTCACCAGCATCCCGAATTGAAAGAGAAGCTTTATATCTACGGCACGTGGGGCGGCGACATCATCGAGGAACTGAAACCCCGGCAGGGGGATGTCATCGTCAAGAAACAGAAGCATGACGGGTTCATCGGAACCAATCTGGACATCACCCTTAAGAATTTGGAGATCAAACATCTCGTTTTCGTTGGCACGGCGACAAACATCTGTGTGGAATCGACACTCAGGCATGCATTCTCATCGGGATATTATTCCATTCTTGTTTCTGACGCAGTCAGTCAGATGGGGCCAATCCTTACTCAGGAGGCGACACTTTTCAATGTGAAGTCTACTTTCGGATGGGTCACCACCTCTGAAAATCTTTTGGGTGCATTAAGAGGTGCTCCGGTTCGCCTCATCACGTAGAGGGATTAACGGAGGTATGGAATGTCTGAAAAACATGTATTCTGGTTTGAGGAGTTGGGTCAAGAAGATTGTGAGATCGTCGGGAAGAAGTGCGGTAACTTAGGGGAGATGTCGAAAATTGGATTACCGGTTCCCCCTGGGTTTGCGCTCTCTGTAGAGGCTTATAAGGATTTTATGATACAAACGAATGCGAGGCAGGAGATAGCGGACTATCTGCAACAGTTGAGTGGGGACTTTGAAACCATCGAGCAATTCGATCAGGCCAGTAAGGATATTCGTCAGATTGTACAATCAAAAGATATGCCTAAGGCAATGGAAGATACAATTCTAGCCTTCTATGATGATTTATGCCGCAAATGCGATTGTATTGTCGCAGTTTCCACGAGGTCTGCTGGACCGGTCAGTCGTCCCGGTCAATACGAGACTTACCTCAATGTGAAAGGGAAAGCAGACTTGTTAGAAAAGATTAAGAAGGTCTGGGCAAGTTCATTCAATCCCCGTTCTTTAGCTTTTCGAAAACGAAAAGGGCTGCCTCTGGAGAATGACCCAATTGGTGTGGCTGTCTTGAAGATGGTCAGTGCCCGCGCCGCAGGAATTATTTTTACCGCGGATCCAAATACGGGCGACATGGCAAGGATGATCATCGAAGCAAACTGGGGGTTGGGCGAGAGCGTGGTCAGCGGTGAGCTCATGCCAGATGTCTATGTCTTGAATAAACAGAATTTAGAAATAGTCGAAAGAAAACTGGGGAAGAAGTCGAGATATGTCACCTGTAAAGAATTGGGAGTGGCAGAAGAAGATTGTCCTGCCGATTTGAGTAACACCTTCTGTTTAAAGGACGAGGAGGCAAAAGAGATAGGGAGGTTGGGCGTTCTGTTGGAGAGGCACTTTGGTGCCCCGCAGGATGTCGAATGGGCGATAGAAGGAGACTTGAAATTGCCCGAGAGCATTATCCTGCTGCAGACTCGTCCCGCAGTCATTGCGCAGAAAAAGGCTCCAGTGGACCAGGTCGTTGACTTAATGCTGAACCTGTTTTCAAAGGGATGAAAACATATTACCAATCAAACAGAGAAGGGGAAAGTGATTTACAGTCTGAGTCTGTATCCAATCCATCCTAAATAGAAAGGAGAGACAAATATGTTGTTACCTGCTTATGATTTGAGTTTTTATGAATTTGATGAGGAAAATGATCCCAAGAACTATGGCGTCCTTTTATGCGATGTGGTCCACGGCAAACCGCCGATGAAGCCCCTCTACATCGGCATCGGTTGGTACTGGTATTACCATGGTATACGTTACGGGGCAGAAACCCTCTCTTTGCCCACCACCCATGGTTGGGATTCAAGGTTCGTCAAGGGCTATCCTTATATCACTGCGATCAGAACGACTGAGGCAGAGGCCAAGGCGCGTGAGCCTTTCTTCCGGGAAAAGATCAAGCCCTTTATTGAGGACTTTGACGGAGTGTGGAATCCATTGAAAGCAGAGCTGCTGGAAACATATAAAAAAGCCAAGGAGTCTAGGGGGCTTCGAAAATGGGAAGACATCAGGAAGCTGAATAATCTCGATCTTCTATCCTTCTTCTTGGATTTTGTCTACATTATTAATCGAAAAGAAGGCGAGACCCACTTCATCATGTTGATGGCGTCCTATTATATCAGCGGCTTATTCCAGCAGATGTGGCGTGAGCTCTTTGGAACTGAGGCACCCATAGACCCGAATTTTAATAAATTAATGGCTGGGTACGAAAGTCAGGATATTAAGGTCGTCAGGGAGCTGTGGCGTCTGAGCAGGCGCGCCGTTGAATTGGGATTAGGAGACGTCTTCACCACTACGGGAGACGAGAAAGTCATCGAAGAGTTAAAGAGAAGCAAGGCAGGGGCCCAGTGGCTGGACGAGTACGGAGCGTTCTTGGAGGAACACGGTTGGAGATGTGAGCGGATGCATGCCTATGACACACCCGCGTGGATTGAAAAGCCGAGTCAGGGCATTGGCCGGGTGAAGATACTGATGACAAAGGATGTTTTTCGACTAGATACCGAGAAAGGCCGGGTGATCGAAGAGCGAAAGAAAACGGAGCAGGAAGTTCTGGCCAAGGTGCCCGGAGGGCAACGGGACGCCTTTGCCGTCTTGATGAAGGCAGCGCAGAAATCTGGTTATTGGAGCGAGGATCATACCTATTTTTGCGATTTCTATATCGGCTCCATGGGACGCTGGATTGTAACTGAATTTGGGCGGCGCTTTGCCGAGGCTGGATGTATCGATAGTCCGGAAGATATCCATTTTTTGCATCCCAATGAAATTAGAAAAGCAGCCATCCCCATGGGAAGGATCAACCTTCGTCCCTACGTCGAACCGAGGAAGAAAGCCTGGGAGGAGAATATGCAATCAGAACCCGTACCCTTCTTCGGAGACATCAGCCAAGCCCAGGCAGTGTTGAGAAGTGACGCAACGTTATCCGTATCCACTCAACTTCCTATTGTCAGAGAAGAGTTGAAAGCAGATCTCTATGGTGCCGCTGCCGCTCCCGGACTGGTAGAAGGGATTGCGCGGGTGGTTATGAGCGCAGATAAATTATCCGAAATCCGAATGGGAGAGATCTTAGTGGCCCCTGGAACCTCGGCTGCCTGGACCGTTGCCTTCAGCATCATCAAGGGTCTCGTCACGGATGGCGGAGGCGCGCTGTCTCACCCAGTGATCATGGCCCGCGAATCTGGCATCCCTTGCGTCGCCGGTTGTGTGGAGGCCACCGCGAAGATCAAATCCGGACAGAAGATAAGAGTGGATGGCAACCGCGGCGTCGTCTACATCCTTGACAAGTAGATCACCCAATTAGAACTTTTCAGAAAGGAGGAAGAAACATGGCCGTGAAAGAGTATAGGATGTACATTAACGGGGAGTGGGTTGGAGCCTTCGACGGCCAGGTCTACGATGATTTCAACCCTTACACAGGCGAAGTTTTTGCGCACGTTCCGTCGGGAAAGCGGGCTGATGCAAGGCGCGCGGTGGAGTCCGCCGCAGCGGCCTTTCCAGCATGGTCTCGAACGCTGCCCGCTGAACGTCAGGCGTTGTTCTTAAAGGCTGCTGACGTCCTCCAGAAGAAACAGGATGAGATTGTCACGATTCTCGCGGAGGAAACCGGCTGCACGTTTGGCTTTGCGATGTTTCAGTCAATGTTTACCCCCGGTTTACTGCGCGAAGCTGCAGCCCAGGTGCACCAGGTGAGCGGAGAAGTCATCCCGGCCGATCTGCCAGGTGCCTTCTATATGGCAGTACGCCAACCCGTGGGTGTGGTCGCTGGGATAGCACCGTGGAATGCACCGCTGATCCTATCGTTGCGTGCTATCTGCATGCCGATGGCTTACGGAAACACGGCCATTCTCAAGCCTTCAACGGAATCGGCCGTAGCAGGCGGCGTCGTCATTGCAGAGGTCTTTCATGAAGCGGGTTTCCCAAAAGGTGTTTTGAATCTCGTCACGAACGGGCCGGGGAGAAGCGATGAGATTGGGGACGAATTCATTGAAAACCCAAAGGTGCGCCGCATCAATTTTACCGGTTCGAGCGCCGTGGGCCGCCAATTTGCGGAAAAAGCAGGCCGGAACCTGAAGCGTGTCGCCCTGGAATTGGGTGGTCAAAATCCGATGATCGTCCTGCGCGATGCCGATGTGGATTATGCGGTGAACGCTGCAGCCTTCGGCGGGTTCCTCCATCAGGGACAGATTTGCATGTCCACGCGCCGGGTCATCGTCGAAAAGCCGATTGCCAAGGAATTCTTGGGGAAATTCGTCAAGAAGGTTTCAACCTTCAAGGTTGGCAACCCGAAAGAACCCGACACGATCATTGGACCCCTGATCAATAAGCACCAATTCAGCCAGGTCAAGAGCAGCGTGGACGCTGCTGTCAGAGACGGGGCGAAGATCTTGTACGGCGGGAAGTCTGAAGGGCCCTGTTACTATCCGACTGTGCTGACCGGGGTAAAGCCGGGCACACCCTTTTCGTTTGAGGAAACCTTCGGCCCAGTGGTCTCGGTGATCGAAGTCAAGGACGAGAACGAGGCCGTGAGCGTGGCGAACGATACGAGGTATGGGCTTTCGGCAGCTGTTTTCACGCGCGATTTCCCGAAGGGTCTGGCCATTGCCGAACGTATCGAATCAGGCATTGTTCACATCAACGATCAAACGGTTCACGATGAGCCACAGGTGCCGTTTGGCGGTGTGAAGGATAGCGGGTGGGGTCGGTTCGGCGGACACGCTGCATTGGAGGAATTCACCGAACTCCGTTGGATCAGTATGCAGCGCGCTCCGCGCCAGTATCCCTTTTAATAGGAGGTGAGGGATAGGGTTTGGGATTCATGAGATCTGCATTCAAGAAAGGAGGCGGGGACTATCACTCTTAAACGGAGGAGGTGGTGGGAGCGACGTTGGCATCGAAGTGTTTTTGCTTGTGCTAAAGGTCAACATATGCAACAAAATTCCCTAAGGAGGTCAGAGATGAAGTGCAACGTGAAATGTTATAAGTTTGTGGTCTGCATCATCTTACTGGTTTTCTTTGCTGTTTATCCGCTTACCGCTTTTTCTCAGACAAAGGATAAAATTCGAATAGGCAATGCCATCGCCCTGTCAGGCCCGTATGCACCCGGAGCAGGCATGACACAGATTCCCAATTACGATATGTGGGCTGAAGAAGTCAATGCCAAGGGCGGAATATTCGTAAAGAGCTACAACAAGCGTCTGCCTGTTGAAATCATCCGATATGACGACAAAAGCGATATCGGGACAGCGGTGAAGTTGGTGGAAAAATTGATTCTCGATGACAAGGTGGACCTTTTGCTCCCGCCCTGGGGAACGGCGATGCACTTTGCTGTGGCGCCGGTGGCCAATAAGTACGGCTATCCCTTAATCGGCCCCACAATTTCTTCAGAAAAACTCAGGGAAGTGGCGCCGACTATTCCATACTTCTTTGGAATACTGAATATGCCCCGGGAGCAAGGACCAGCTCTTGTATCCCTTCTTTCAGAGCTCAAAATCAAGAGAGTGGCCCTCATTTACGTTGGAGACGCCTATGGCATCGAGTGGACGGGCGTCGTCGCCCCTGCCCTTGGAATGGCCGGAATCGATACGGTCATATTGAAAAGTTATCCCCTGGGCACAAAGGACCTCTCCCCGTTATTAAAAACGATTAAGGCGGCAAAGGTGGATGCTGTGCTCGGGATGTCTTATCCAGATGATACCTTCTTGATCACGAAACAGGCCAAGGAACTAGGACTGAATCCAAAAGTTTTCTATCTGGGCGTTGGAGTTGCTTTCCCCATTTACAAACAGATGTTTGGGGGCCCCGCTGCCGTGGAGGGGATGATGGGCGCCGGCGCCTGGAACCCGAAGCTTCCTTACCCTGGTGCGAAAGAATATTTTGCGAGACACCTCAAGCGATGGAATAAGGAGCCTGATCGCTGGGGAAGTGCATTCGCTTACGCTTCGGTTCAAATTCTGGAGGCAGCTATCGAAAAAGTGGGGAGCCTTGACCGCGCAAAAATAAGAGACGTGATTGCTTCAGAGACCTTCCCGACAGTGATAGGCCCGGTAAGGTTTGAGGGTGGGTTCAACGTACAATCCCCCGGTGAGATTGGGCAATGGCAAAAGGGCGAGTTCGAAGTCGTTGCCGCCAAAGAAAAACGCACGGCAAGCCCAATATTTCCGAAACCCGCGTGGAAATAGCGGCCTCCATCGATTTATACATGTGTCGCTCAAGTGAAAAAAGCTCGCACAAAACAACGGTAGAGGTTTGAGCATCGCCGAGCAGGCTGTCTAAAGATGAAAAGTAACCTTTTTTAGGCAGCCTGCTTATTATCGATCGATTGGCGAATATGGAACTAACACTCCTTCTTGACATCGTGATTGGAGGCCTGATCATGGGAGGGCTTTATGCCCTCATCGCTCTTGGGCTTGGCCTTCAGTATGGCGTTGCCAGGGTACTGAACGTATCCCATGGTGAATTTATCATGCTGGGCGCCTTTGCAACTTACTCGCTCTACACCCTTTTTGGAATGGACCCTCTTCTCTCTCTTGTCATTACCGGTCCCTTCGTCTTGATCATCGGTTTTTTGATCCATCGGATTTTGTTTCAACGTCTCCGGAAGATATCGCCATCCATGACCGCATTCGAAGGCAACTCTCTTCTGGCTGCTTTCGGTCTTCTGTTTATCATTCAGAATGCGGCCTTACTGGTCTACGGGCCGGATATTAAGGGATACACTTATCTGGACCATACCCTCAACCTCTTTGAAGCCCTCTTTGCGGTCAATCGCCTGATCGCCCTCTTGTTTGCCGCGGTCATCGGAGCAGCCTTCTATCTCTTTCTTGTGAGGACTCGTCTTGGAAAAGCCATTCGAGCAGCCGCTCAGGATATGAATACCGCTCAACTGATGGGGGTGAATATTCATACGGTTCTGGGTCTATGCTTTGGTCTGGGTGCCCTGATGGCAGGCCTCGCAGGCTCATTGATGAGCATGATGTTTGAAATCACGCCGATGATGGGTCTCCCCTATACGGTCATTGCCATCATTGCAGTGGTCTTGGGCGGGTTAGGCAATATCCTGGGCAGTTTGGTGGGAGGGTTAATTCTGGGTCTGGTCGGAAACATCGTCATGTACATCCATCCGGGCTTATCGTTGATCGCATACTATATTATTTTTCTTCTCTTGCTCTTGGTGAAGCCGACAGGCATCTTGGGAAAATAGAGGCATGGGTCGTATCCGCAGAAGCATTCCTAAGGGTTTCTCATTCACGGTCTCTCTTTTCTTAATGTTAATCCTGCTTACAACGGCTCCGTTGTACGTCTCGGCCTATCATATCATTTCATTGACCAGCGTGTTCATGTACATCGTTCTCACAGTGAGTTGGACTGTTTTCTCCGGACCCGCCCAATACATCTCCCTTGCCACGGCAGCTTTCTTTGGACTCGGCATCTATGTAACGGCCATCCTCGGGAAAATCCTATTCTTGCCAATTGTGATTGGCCTTGGAGGGCTAACCAGTTTTTTGCTCGCCCTTCTCGTAGGCTTATCAAGTCTCAGGTTAAGGGGAATGTACTTTACGATATTCACCTTCGGCCTCAGCGAGCTGATCAGACATTTCGTTTTATGGTGGGAGGTGAATGAGACAGGCACCGTTGGCAGATGGGTGGTCGGGGTAGATCCGAAAGTCGTTTATTACGTCATGCTCACCATCGTCTTAGCCACTCTCGCGACGGCCTATCTCATCAAGCGGTCCAAGCTTGGTCTGGCCCTGCGAGGCATTGGCGAATCAGAAGAAGCGGCTGATCACATCGGTATCAATGTGAACGTCGTGAAAATCATCACCTTTGCGATCAGCACATTTTTTATGGGGGCAGCGGGCGCCATCATGGCCACCCGGTGGACCTATATCGACCCTTCCATTGCCTTCAACCCGCTCTACTCTTTCATGCCCGTTCTCATGGCCATTTTCGGAGGGATGGGGCAGATTTACGGCCAAATTTTAGGGGCGGCGATCCTTACGCTCTTAGCCGACCTGCTCCTCACAAAGTTCCCTTACTACTATATGCTTTTGTACGGGATCATATTGGTCAGCGTTATCCTGTTCCTGCCCAAGGGAATCATCGGGCTGGAAGAAAAGATTCAGAAGTGGCGGACTGCGGAGAGAACCAGGGAATATGCCGATCCTTGAAGGAAAAGAGGTAAGAAAGTATTTTGGTGGGTTGGCCGCGGTGGACCGCGTTGACTTTTCAATCAACCGGGGCGAGATCGTAGGTTTAATCGGCCCCAACGGTGCCGGTAAAACGACCCTTTTTAACTTGATTTCAGGTTCTCTGGCCCCCACGTCTGGAATGATCAGATTCAAAAATGAAAACATTACCGGCTTGAAGCCTCATCGGATTTGTAAGAGAGGAATCGCAAGGACTTTTCAACTCGTCAAACTCTTCGGCGAAATGACGGCCCTTGAGAATTCAATGCTCGGATTTCTATTCGGGACCAGAACAGGAGCAGACGAGTCAGAGGTGAAGGAAGCATCCTTGGAGCTATTAGACTTTGTGGGATTGTCGACCATGGAAAAAGTGCTGGGCAAAGAATTAACCGTTGCCAATCAAAAGCGCCTCGAGATGGCCAGAGCCCTGGCGACCAAACCGGAACTGTTATTGCTCGACGAGGTGATGGCGGGTTTAACCCCAGCGGAGGTAGCCCAGGCGACCGAGTTAATTCGAAAGATAAGGGACAAGGGAATTACGATTTTTATGATCGAACATGTGATGAAGGCGATGATGGATGTTTCTGATCGAATCATCGTCCTCCATTATGGCGAAAAGATTGCAGAAGGTACCCCGAAGGAGATTGCCGCAAATTCGAAGGTGATCGAAGTATACTTGGGGGTGTAGGTCCTATGCTGAAGGTCAACAACCTGAAAACTTTTTACGGAAAGGTTGCGGTCTTGTGGGAAGTTTCCCTAAGGGTGAACGAGAGAGAGATCGTAGCCTTGGTCGGTTCGAACGGAGCTGGGAAGACGACGATGTTGAATACCATTTCCGGCTTATTGCATCCCGCTTCCGGTACTCTGGAGTTCCTCGGAACAAGAATAGAAGGGATGTCTCCCCACCGGATCGTTCAACTCGGCATTTCTCACGTGCCGGAAGGAGGCAAACCCTTCCCGGAGATGACCGTGCATGAGAACTTGGAAATGGGGGCCTATGTTTCCGAAGCATGGAAAAGCAAGAAGGAAATGCTTGATCGCGTTTATCGAACTTTTCCCAGGCTGAAAGCAAGGGCAGGCCAGCTGGCCAGGACATTAAGCGGTGGGGAGCGACAAATGTTGGCGATGGGACGAAGTCTGATGTCAAGGTCAAGACTGTGCATGTTTGACGAGCCATCATACGGCCTTGCTCCGTTATTGGTAAGGGAACTTTTTGATATCATCAAGAGGCTATGCGAGCAGGGAATAACCATCTTGCTGGTCGAGCAAAACATTCGACATGCTTTGGAAGTTGCTGACCGGGGCTACGTTTTGGAGAACGGTCGAATCGTTCTCGAAGGAGAGAGCAAATGGCTTCTCCAAAACGATCATGTCAAGAAAGCCTATTTAGGTTTATAATGGGTCAGTATGTCCAAGACGAATTCATAATGACCTTCAGAAGGGAGAATGTCGCCAGATGAACAAGATCGATTTTATCGATCAAACCTTACGAGACGCGCAACAGAGTCTCTGGGGTTATATGATGAGAACGGACCATATGACCCCGATTGCGGAAACGATGGATAAAGTTGGTTACCGAGCCATTGCGACGGTAGGCTCTCAGGCATTTACGGTCCAGGTTCGCAATCTCAATGAAGATCCCTGGGAGAGGATCAGGGTCCTTTCCAAGCTCATTACAAAAACCCCTCTTCGCGGGTCCTACCAGATCGGGAGCCTTTCATCCTTCGACCTCAGTACCCCGCGTGATATCATCACCCTCTGGATAAAACGATCGGTTGCCAATGGGATAAAAAGCTTCTGGATTTGCGATTACCAGTACGATATGGAGAAATTCATTTCCTTCGCGCGTATAGCCAAGGCTGAGGGAGGAGAGGTCGTACCGGCCTTGATGTATACCTCCAGCCCCGCCCATACGAATGAGCACTGGGCGCAAAAGACCCAACGGTTGCTTGAAGCGAAAGATTACATTGATCGGATTATGATAGAGGATGCATCAGGAATTATCACGCCGGAAGGCACCCGGGAACTCGTATCCACCGTTCAGAAGAACTGCGAGGGACTACCCATCGAGTTTCACTCCCACTGCAATTCAGGACTTGCTCCTCTGTGTTATCTGGAAGCCATTCAATTAGGTGTCACAACCCTCCATACGGCAGTCGCACCTCTCGCCAATGGCACATCCCTGCCGGCCACGGAAACGGTCTTAAGGAATACCAGGCGTCTGGGCTTTTCGTCGGATCTGAATGAGGATGCGCTCGCAGCCGTGTCATCCTATTTTAGAAAGATTGCCGAACAGGAGGGGCTGCTAATCGGCGTTCCGATGGAATATGACCTCTTCCATTTTGAACATCAGGTTCCTGGCGGAATGATGACAAACCTGACCCGCCAGCTCAGGGAAGTGGGGATGGAACATCGTCTGGATGAGATCCTGGAGGAGGTTGTTCTGGTCCGCAAGGAGTTCGGGTATCCGGTGATGGCAACCCCCTATTCACAGATCGTAGGGGCCCAGGCCGTGGAGAACCTCGTTTCGGGTGAGCGGTACAAACAGGTAACGGATGAAGCGATCAAGTATGTTCTGGGGTATTATGGAGAGCCAGTTGCTCCGATAGATCAGAACATCATGGACAGGGTCATGAGCTTGCCCAGGACCAAAGAATTTCTCAATTGGAAGCCTCAGGGATACGATAAATCCGTTGAAGAGATCCGTCGGGAAATCGGCCCGGAACTCTCCGATGATGATCTCTTGCTCAAAATCCTGATACCGGGAAAACCCGTGAAACGCGGCGAGCCTAAGAAGACGGTAGCGGCGCCATTAGTCAAAGCGACGGTTCCTGTTAGCCCTTCCGCTGAATTTCCTACCGAATTTATCGTAGATGTGGACGGAGAAGTATTCAACGTTAAGATCTCGCCCGTATGGGATGGGAACGGGAATAGGGAAACGACCATGCAGGCCGAGACATTACAGATACCAAAGGCAGCGAAGAAGCCCAAGGAATTACCTGCTGGGGCTGTGCCTTGCGGGATGGCTGGGCTAATACTTTCGATTGAAGCAAAGGTGGGAGACAGTGTGAAGGCAGGCGATCTCTTGGCAATGATCGAGGCCATGAAAATGAGGAGACGTGTCAACTCACCCCATAGCGGAGTGATCAAAGAGATTTTTGCCCGTGAAGGCGAGATGGTCAACCCTGAAGACATCTTGATGGTGGTGGGATGATGATCAATAAGATTCTCATAGCCAATCGGGGTGAAATAGCCATCCGGATTATGCGAGCTTGCCGCGAGATGGGCATTGCTTCCGTGGCCGTCTATTCTGAAGCGGACAAGGAGGCACTATTTGCCAAGTATGCAGATGAAGCCTACTGCATCGGACCTCCACCAGCCGCCGTGAGCTATCTCGACATCCAAAAATTGATTCAAGTAGCAAAGGAAAGCGGGGCCGACGCTATCCATCCTGGTTACGGCTTCCTTGCTGAGAATCCGAAATTTGCCCGAGCCTGTGAAGAAGAAGGCGTAAAGTTCATCGGACCTTCGAGTAGGGTCCTTGAACTGGTGGGCGATAAAGTAGGTGCACGCCGGGAGATGGTAAAAGCGAGTATCCCTGTTGTTCCGGGCGCAGATGAATGTGTGGCCGATCTTAAACAAGCAAGAGCAATTGCCAAAAAGATTGAATATCCTGTGATCATCAAACCTTCCGGCGGTGGAGGGGGGATCGGGATGACCATTGTTGCTAATGAAGGGGAGTTGGCGAAGGCGCTGGAGTCCACGCAGGCAATCGCCAAGACCACCTTCGGTCTGCGTGATGTCTACATCGAAAAATACTTATCCAACCCCCGTCATATCGAGTTTCAGATATTGGGAGATTCAGAGGGGAATGTCATCCACTTAGGGGAACGAGAATGCTCTATCCAACGAAGATACCAGAAGTTGATCGAGGAGTCTCCCTCGCCCGTGGTGACTCCTGCGATCCGCACCAAAATGGGATCGCTGGCCGCGAATGCCGCTAAATTTGTGGGTTATGAAGGGGCAGGAACGGTAGAATTCCTTTTCTCGGATGGAAACTTCTACTTCCTCGAAGTAAATGCTCGAGTTCAAGTAGAGCACCCGGTGACAGAGATGGTGACAGGAGTGGATATTGTGAAAGAACAGATACAGATCGCCTCAGGACTTCCCCTCAGTATCAAACAAAAAGAAGTCCGGGTGAACGGTTGGGCCATTGAATGCCGAATCAACGCCGAGGACCCTTTCAACGATTTTGTCCCCTCACCCGGTAAACTCAGGGGTTATCATCCCCCGGGAGGGAACGGAATTCGGGTGGATAGCGGCGTGTACACCCATTACACGATCCCCCCTTTCTACGACCCGATGATATCGAAACTCATCGTGTGGGGCAGGAGCCGCAACGAAGCGATCGTCAGAATGCGGCGGGCCCTGTTCGAATACATCATCGTCGGAATCAAAAACAATATTCCATTCCATAAAGCCGTCATGGAAAACCCACGCTTTGTAAAGGGTGAACTTGGAACTCATTTTATCGATAGAGAAGCCACCCTGCTCGATGATATGCGACAGATAATGGAGCGGGAGAAACCGTTGGAGGAAAAACTCTCACATCTATTTGAAGAGAAAAAGAGAATAGCGGCTATTGCTGCTGTGGCAGCGTTATCCCAGATGTATCATCACGGACAGACAGGGTAATAACGAAGATCATGGAGAAGACAATCGTCATCCTGGGAACGCTGGATACCAAGGGTGACCACCCCCACCTGCTGAAGAAGACGAATCTTTAAGGAGGCACATAGATCGAGGAAAAGTACTTGAATGAACGTGTGGAGACCATGTCTTTGTCCGAGCTTCGAGCGATACAGGAGCAGAAGTTTTTCAAGCAGCTGGATTATGTGCGGCAATGGTCCGCCTTTTATCAGGATAAGTTTCGGAGGCATGGCGTCGAGAGGGGTGACATAGCGACGCTGAGCGATCTTTCGAAGCTTCCGTTTACCGAAAAGGACGAGCTGAGGAAAAGCCAGGGAGAACCCCCCGTTTTGGCAACCACGTGGTAGCACCCCTTGAGGATATTATCAGACTTCATTCCTCTTCCGGCACAACAGGGGTACCAACATTCATCGGAAATTTGCCGCTCCCGCCTACGTTGAATTGGGGAAAGCACTATTAGAGGGTTCCGAACCGTAACGCATTCCGAGGTTCTCTGAGGAGATGGAAGATTTTTCATGAAGAGGGTTATACCTCGAAACATCGTATGACAAAAAATCCGGGATAAACTTGAAAGAGGAAGAACAGAGTTGTCACCTCTCTGAGAAAAGCTAATTTCTGCCAGGTCAAATTACATAGAGGGAGGAGAGAATGGCGCATAGGAAATGCATCGTCCTTGTCGGTACCCTTGACACCAAAGGAGAAGAGGTCGGCTATCTAAGAGACCTCATACTTAAGCGAGGACACCAGCCTCTGATCATTGACATCGGCGCCGGGGGAAAGGCAAGACTAGATGCGGACATTACTGCTAACGAAGTGGCCCGAGCTGCCGGTACAGAGTTAGAAAAGCTATGGGGTTCCCGGGAAAGGCAGAAAGTGACCGAGGCGATGATTAAGGGGGCAGTAGCAAAACTGGTTGCTCTTTGCCGGACAGGTAAAGTGGAAGGGATGATTTCCATCGGCGGCATGACGAGCACGGTGATGGCCTCCAGCATCATGAGAGAGATGCCTTATAGCATTCCCAAACTGGTTGTCTCCAGTGCAGCCTCGATGCCGGGCTCCAACCGCTTCTTCGGTCCTACAGGGATAACCATGATGCATTCCCTGGTGGACGTTGGTGGCCTCAACAGCCTGCTCAAAGCTCAATTAAGCCGAGCGGCTGGGGCCATCTGCGGCATGGTGGAAGGCGAGATTTCTCAACCCGGTCTTGAGGTACGCAGGCCGATGGTCGCCATGTCTGTCTATGGATATGTTGAAAACTGTGCGCGGTACATCAGCGAGGCACTGACAGGGAAGTGGGAGCTTATCCGGTTCCATGCTACAGGCATACCTGAGATAACCATGGAGAAGCTCATCGAAGAAGGCTTCTTCTGCGGTGTCATTGACCTGGTACCTTCTAGCATCACTAACGAGAAATTCGGCGGCTCTCGAAGCTCCTGGCCAAGAAGGTTGGAGGTGGCCGGCGAAAAGGGTATTCCGCAGGTAGTGGCTCCAGCGGGGGTGAACACCATTTCCCGGGTTGGACTTACTGCTGAAGAATTAGCTCCTGAGCTCAAGATACGTAAACATTTTTTTATGGAAGCACTACGGGTTACCGTGTGGCTAAATGCCGAGGAACTAGTGAACATGGCCTCGATCTACGCTGAGAAACTCAATAAGGCAGTGGGGCCGACTAAGTTCCTCATCCCCAAACGAGGCTGGCTTTCCATTGAAAAAGAAGGGAGCACCTTCTATGATCCGCAGAGTCTTCAGGCCTTTGTTGACAGGCTTAAAGAGAGGCTGAAAGACGGTATTGAAGTAAGGGAGGTGGACGCCAATATCGATGACCCGATTTTTGCCCGGGCGATCGTTAATGCATTCGAGGAAGTGATAAAACTGGGGAATAGATAAAACAAGCGGGGCCCGCCGGGATATTCATCTATGTTGGGATGCCAGGCGCGGCTGCAACGTTTGGACTGAGAAAAAAATAGAAGGGAGATAGAGACAGGAGATCGTTATGTCCGTCCTTTACGAAAAAGAGAGTAGAATTGTGACCATTACGCTCAATCGGCCCGAGATGCTGAATCGCATTGATGTGCGCCCAGAGGCCTAGCCTCGCAGTTCACTATCATGGCTCGGCACATGAAATGATCTACATCTATAAAGGTGTAGGAGAACTGTATATCAATGGAGAGTGGGTAAAAGTATATCCTGGTGAGATTCATTTCTGCTCGCGAGGATACATCCACGGCATTCATCCGGCGGGTGATAGCGAGTTCAACATTTTTGCTGTTTTCACTCCGCCACAAGCGGGTGGTAGCGACAGAATATTCGTAGATTTAAAGTAAGTAGATTTCTAATCAGCCCGAAGGGCAGAGTTGCACGGGCGTGGGCGCTTGCACACGGCCAACTCTCGTCGGGCTGATTATCGACTAAATTTTAAAGTCAAAAATCTCAATGATGCTGACTTTAGGGCGGCTGGTTCCTTCCCGTCCGGAATAAGTCTCCGATGGGTTACAATTAACCCTTGAGATTCTGGAAAAATTCGGTTACGGAAAAGATTCATGGTGGAAAGTGTTTAAACCATAGACATCGTGAATCGTGTCTCGTGACCGCACTTCACGGACACGAAGCACCTCATCTGAAAGAAGAAGGAGATGCCAACCGTACAAATCAGTTTGCTTCCGGGGAGAACTCCGGAGAAGAAAGAAGAGCTCATCAAGAACGTCACCCAAGCCATCGCCGATACGCTTCAGATTCCAAAAGACCGAGTTCATATCCTCCTCTACGAACTTCCAAAAGAGAATATAGCACATGGGGGCGTCCCGCTTTCGAAAAAATAGGGACACATCCCTCTAATCGTTAACCTCAAAGATTGTCTCAGGGTGAAGAATAGTAGGTGTTGTCGGCAAAAAAAAGAAAATCAATATTCAGTTGTCAAAGAACAAGGTAGGGTCATCCGGTTCTGCCTTTATTGTTTCCGAAGAGTAATTCCTGAAATGTTGTTTTTCGATTTCTACTCTTCTATGCAACCGAAAATCAGCGATAGGAGCAAAATTTCATGAGAAATTTTTTCCTTGACAGTCAACCTATTTAAGAGTATTTTCCAATCATTAGTTCCCACCTGTCTCTAATCAACCTCATAACCTAAGTTCTAACCTTGTGGGGTGGAGTATGGGGAATTGTCAGAAGATGCCCACACGATAGGCCCCAAGGGAGTTCAATATCCTCTTGGTGCTCCTTTCTTCGCCCTTCGGACGCTGGAATTTATAATTGCTGTTAAACGATAATCAGTAAAAAGGAGGTTTATATGAAAGAGGAAGGCTCTACCAAAGCGATCCCTCTCATCGGAGTGTGGAAACTTATCTCCTTTGAAGTCCGCAGAGAAGGTGAAGAACCCTCTTTCCCTTTTGGGAGAGATGCAGGGATTGTTGATTTATGCGGATGTTGGTCGTTTCTCCGCTCAGTTGATGCGCTCCAATCGACCTAAATTTATTTCCGGTGATCAATTAAAGGGAACCGTTGAGGAGATAAATGAGTGTTTTAAGGGATGCATTTCCTATTTCGGAAGGTACGAATTCGATCCAAATGGCGGATTCGTTATTCATCATATTGAAAGTTCTCTATTCCCAAATTGGGAAGGAACACAAAAGCGATTTGTGGAGATGTCCGATAAACGGATTAGTGTGACTACTCCACCTTTAGAGTGGGGCGGGAAAGGAATTGCGATTGGTGCTATGATTTGGGAACGTGTATAGGTTGGAGTTTTCACTAAAGCCTTCATAATGGACTGAAGATCGAAACCCCGCTTCTCAAAAAGAAAGCGAAGTTTTCTGTTTTGGATGGAGGTCATTATTGGGGGTATGATTATTCCTAAGCATGAAGGAGGTAATCATGGAAGAGATAAGCGGAAAGACGCAGATGGCAAAGATCCGATCCTTCGAAAAAGGTTTTATAGGTATCCATCTTATCAACATTGGCGCCGAACTCGGAATATTTGAAGCGCTCAATAAGGAAAAAGATGGGCTAACCGTATCGGACCTGGCTGTAAAGCTCAACCTTCACGAACCTTACCTGAAGATCTGGTGCCAGACTGCCTATCATTACGAAATTCTCGACGCCGATAAGCAGGGTCGGTTTAGACTTCAGCCTTTTCTTGATGAGATTCTGGGAGACAGAACTCATTTCAGAAACTACCTGGCCAACGTTTCTTTTGATGTCAAAGTCATAGGAGAAGGCTTTCCGATGGCAATTGAATTATTTCGAACGGGCGGGTACGCGGAAAGCTATAATTCGCCTGAGTTTTCCAAGAGGGCTTACGAACCAACAAAAAATATATACATGGCTTTTCTTTATATGATTCTCCCGAAAGCCGAGCATTTGAAACAAAGCCTCGAACAAGGAATCCGGTTCTTGGATATCGGCTGCGGCAATGGTAATTTGATTATCCAATTGGCCCAAGTTTTTGGGAACAGTACATTTGTTGGTGTGAATCCCGATGTGCACGGTATTCAATCAGCCAGATCGACCATTTCTCGATTGGGCCTGGGGAACCGTGTGACCGTCGAACAGATGGGAGGGGAAGCGATGTCCTACAAAGACGAATTCGACATGGCGAGTATGGTGGTGACACTTCATGAAATCCGACCGGCCGTACGAGAGGAAGTTGTTAAGAAAGCATATCATGCACTAAAAAGGGATGGGCGCCTCCTCATTCTCGACTTTCCTTATCCCAGCAAATTGGAGGATTTTAGAAACCCGATATTCGACTTCGCCATAATAGATCAGTTCTGCGAATGTTTCGGAGGATTTATCCACCTCGACAATGAGCAGCAGAATGAAGTCATCTTGAATGCCGGATTTACAAATATCCAGCGCATGCCCATCGGCAAGGGGATGTTCGATTTCATCACGGCTATAAAATGAGGGAACGAGGTCTTCAGGAGGCTCCTTGAGCCAAAGAAAAGATCATGGAAGGGGTGGTGCGGATGCGGTACATAGTTCACGAGTTGTTACTCTCTATTCGCTCCGCAATACTGAGTTTAAATGAATCCCCTTCACTGAACCGTTTCAGGTGCACTTCGCAAGCTCTTTTTTTGTGGACTGCTTCCTGAAGTCCTCAAGGCGCGTGCTTAGGCGGCTATGGCAGATTTCAGGTGATAATCCACAAAAAGATAATTTTCACAAAGCCTTTTTTTGATTGACTTGTTCAACATTCTGTGCTACTTGTCTAATGAAAAATAACTCACCCTAAGTTCGGTAAACCCAACAACATAAACTTTAACCTTCTGGGGGAAGTCATGAGAAGGAGTTTCCAGAAAGTGCCGATATAATGGCCCCAAGAGATTTTTGCATCTCTTCGGGGCCTTATTATTTTAGCTCTCAATAAAACTCAACGAGTAATCGATTGGTAGATGAGAACGAAGATAGAAGTCCGGAGATGAGCCAGCAGGGGTGCGGTCCTATCAATAAAAGATACCCAGCCAAGAACGTTAGATAAGGAGGTGCAAAATGCCAACTCTTTTTGCCATATACAATCTGAAAAAAGGGAAAACACCGCAAGAATACGAGAACTTTCTGACCAAAACCAAAATTCCAGCGATGCGGGGAGAATCTTGGATTATTAAAGATTTTAAAACCTGGAAGATAGACAAGGTTCTCGCACCTGCGGTTTCCGAGCCTGAGGGAAAGTTGCCCGGGGACCCTCCTTACCAGTATGTAGCTAAAATTGAGGTCTCGGACTTGAATGCCATGATGAATTTTCTTGGAACAGAGGGAGGCAAAAAACTTATAAAGTCTTGGAGCGAATATATGGATCCCGCAACAATCTTTACCCTGGGGCGTGAAATGTGACGACCTATGTACGAGTTTATGCTGAAGAAGGGCCGCACCGATTGTAAGTATTGTTGCTCAGGCAATTTGCCTTGAAGGTAAATTGTTCTGCTATGAACATTCTGTTTCCGACACCCCGAAAAAGCACGGATTTGGTCCCATATATTCACACGGGATACTTGATTTCTACCAGTAAACTTCGGATCAAGATGTCATCGTTGAGCAACGACTCGTAGGTGTTATTTGCAGCGCAGCAGCAATCTTGGAACCGGCGTTGAAATGAAGTAGCGATTAATATGAGGACTTTTCAAGGGTCGTCGCAGGTGATCAGAGTGATCACATGTCCATTCCCTTCGGCGTGTCTGACAGGGTAAGTCTTTTCTTGATACTTCATCATCCCATCTTCCTCTCCCACGCTAACTACCTCTACTTCCCGGATAGCTTGAAATAGATCAAGACCCAATGCCTTGGCTGCTGCCTCCTTGGTGGTCCAGGCGCGAGTGCCGGCCCTCTGAGGGCCCAAACCGGATAGTAAGATAAGGTCTCTTTCCCTAGGTGACATAAAGAGATGCTTCGTCCTTATTACTTTCTCTGAAACCATCTCAAGGTCAACGCCAATCCGATGCCTGTACGCAACTGCTGCTATTAGCTGTCCACAATGGGAGACCGAGCAATAGATTCCGCTCTCGTTGAGGCAAGGCTTTACGTCATCAGGGCTAAGGGTTTCAATCGTCCGGTCAGGCCTGTCCTTTTCTACAAGGTTAAGTTGGCGGGCCAGTCTCTTCAGAGCGACTCTCGCCGCGGCAAATCCTTTCCGCCTTCGTGGACCCATTCTCATCGCCCTTGCGGCTTCGCGCGGCGTAAAGAGATTCTCCTCGATAAGGGAGATGGTTTCCATATCGAGGAGGACCATCCCAAGACAGGCCGCCCGCAGCCGCTCGATCCCAGGCCATATGGGGGAATCGTTCGTAAGAGAAGAAGCAGAAATAAAGTCTGGACTTATTTCGTTCAAGGCCGAACTCAGCCTCCAGCACCCCTCACCCTCCCCTCTCCCCACTGGGGAGAGGGGAGGGTGAGGGGGAGCCGAGCCAAATGTCAAAATTGTTTCTGTGTTTCATCAGTAATGATAGCGATCGAGAGAGGGCCGTGTCAAGATCAGTCAAAGAGAACAGATCAGCGGAGGTAAATCCCGATTTAGAAAAGAAAGCCCTTTCATCAACGCGTCATTGCGAACACCTGAAAGGGGTGTGGCAGTCTTCGGGAAAAAGCGAGACTGCTTCGTTTCATTCGCAGAGACCGTTCCCTAAGTCGGGATGAGGGGGCTGCTGTCGCAATTGAAAAAGTATTTATGTTATGATATTTTTAGTTGCCGTTTTGGATGCGTACGTTTTAATACAGTGGCATTAAATAGAGGTCATTGTGAAGAGTTAAGTGAAGACAGTGGGATCGCTTACAATGATGATGTGAGGGGAATTAATGCGTTCGTTTTAGTTCCCATTGAAAATTACTTGTGAGAAGAATGCCTCAATCTGTTTCGGCCAGTATCACGATGAAGGTGCCTTATCACGACGTGGACCTGATGCGGGTCGTCTGGCATGGGAACTACTTAAAATACTTCGAGGTGGCCCGGCAGGCACTTTTTAGAGAATACGGAGTGGACTTACAGCGCTACATGGAGGAGAAAAGGTACGTATTTCCGATAGTCCGCTCCACGATCAAGCATATCTGGCCTTTGAGATTCGATGAAGAGTTCACGTGCACGGCAATGCTCAAGGAAGCTCGCGTTAGGATCGTCTTAAATTTCGACATAAAGTTAACCTCTAACGGAAGACTCTGCGCCAAAGGCTGGACCGAGCAGGCAGCGGTTCTATTACCGGAGATGGAAATAGTCTTTCAGATCCCCGAGGAAATCCAGAAGGCTTTCTACGAGGATGAACAACTGAAATGAGAACAGAGCGCACGCGGGAAATTTCATAAAAATGGGAAATAAGAGAAGAGTTGTCGTTGTCGGCATGGGGATACGGTCTCCGATCGGCAATACTCCAAACGAATTAGTAAAATCGCTCAAGGAACGCCGAAGTGGCATCTCCATCATGTCCGAGTGGGAAGGCGTAAAGAATCTACGCACCCGTGTGGCCGGGTTGTGTGATATTGAAGGCGAGGAAGAATCAATCCAGCGGCAGTACCGGCGCAGCATGGGCAGGGTGGCCATGCTGGCAGCCCTCTCTGCCATCGACGCAGTGAAGGCATCCGGCCTGAGCGAAGAGGAGGTCGCTTCACCGGCCTGCGGCGTCTCTTACGGATCGACCGAAGGGAGCGTCAGAAGTCAGATGGAATATATCGGTAACATGATTCAGAACCGCTCCCTCGAAGGCATACCTCCATCTTGGTACTTGAAATGCATGAGTCACACGTGTGCAGGCAATCTTTCCATTCTATTCCATACGAGAGGGCCTTTCATAGCATCCTGCCCGGCCTGTGTTTCGGGTTCCCAGGGGATCGGCTTCGGTTATGAGGCGATCAAGGCCGGAAAGGCGGACATCATGATCACAGGTGGGGCAGACGAGGTCGACATTCTCTCTGCCGCCGTGTTCGACCTGATGCTGGCCACATCATCCAATTACAATGACCGGCCGTCAGAAACTCCTCGGCCTTTTGATGAAAAGAGGGATGGCCTAGTCGTAGCCGAAGGGGGAGCAACGTTGATCCTTGAGGAGTACGAGCGGGCGAAGAAACGAGGGGCCCCCATTCTTGGTGAGATTGAAGGCTTCTGGACAAATGGAAGCGGCGTACACCTTACAAACTCGGATGCCCGGTCTATGGAAGAGTGCTTGCTCGCTGCGTTAAAAGACGCCGGGCGCAGCCCGGATGAAATCCAGTATGTGAACGCGCATGCAACCGGTACAATCCACGGAGACGAAGTCGAGGCAACGGTGATCAATAAGATCTACGGGCCGGGTGTCCCGACCGCCTCCCTCAAAGGCTACATGGGCCACACCATGGGAGCCTGTGGAGCGATTGAAGCCATTGCCACTCTTCTCATGATGCGGGAAGGCTTCATCTCTTCTACCTTAAATCTTGAGAACCCAGACCCAGCCCTGCCGCCGTTAAACCATGTGATTGGCGAATCGCGCGACCAACGGTCTCGTCTTGCCGCCAGCAACAATTTCGCCTTTGGCGGAGTCAATACTTCCTTAGTTTTGAGATTGATCTAAGAGTAGGCTTTCTCCGTCATTCTTTGAACGAAGGCGTCTCTTCCTAACCCGGCATAGCCAGAACCAAACACGGGTTGAAATCCCAATTTCCAAATCCCAAATTCCAAATAATTTCCAATCACCAAATGACCAAATTCCGATTCAAATCCGTTTGGGTCATTCGAAATTTGAATTTGGATATTGCTTGGGATTTGGTGCTTCGACTGAAGTCTTTTAATTCCTTCGCCTCGTGGGGACCAGCACCCTCATTGCGATCAGCCTGGCAAAAGTCTTAGTGTTACGCCAGAAATCGAGCCATGGCCGGAAATGGGAGACCCTCTCCTCACGAGGCCCATAGATGGCATGGACAGGCGCCTCGATAATGGGAATCCCATGCCAAACCGCAAGAACCAGAACCTCCACCTCAAACTGGTATCTCCTTGCCCTGGTCCCAAGGCGGAGGGTTTCAGGAAGAGGATAAACGCGAAATCCGGACTGCGCATCGGAAAGCCATCTTCCGCATGAGGTCCAGACCCAGAAGTTGGCAAATCTTCGGCCCCAGCGGCTGGTCCAAGGTACATTCCCTTTTCCCATCCCCACCCGTTTCCCTATCACCAGGGGGCGCTGCCCTTCTGGGACCGTGCAGATCAGGGAGATCAAGGAAGGAATATCTTCCGCATCGTGCTGTCCGTCGGCATCAATCGTGATCGCCCAATCCGCGAACTGGAGAGCTGCGGCAAACCCTGTAAGCAAAGAAGCTCCCTTTCCCTGATTCCTCTCATGGCGTATCACTGTGACACCAGAAAGGGAAGCGAGGACATCGGAAGTGGAGTCTGTCGATCCATCATCCACCACAATCACAGGCAGCCTGAGTTGGAGACACTTTTCAACGACCCCACGCACCCGTGTCCCATGGTTATAAGCAGGAATGACAATGGCACACCGAAAAGGTATATCCATGAGATGATACAGCCAAACCTATCAAAACGAGATCCCGAGAAGAACGGTGTGTGTATTCAATCCTCTGTCACTTGTATCAAACGGTTCGGAGATATGGTACAAACGGTATTCTATTCTCAATGCGGTTCCCCGACCGATGTTAAAGAGCATGCCTGCACCTGCATTAACAAATCCTGCAAAATGCTGATCTCCTAGAAGAGGTGCCTCTGAACGGCCACGGTGAAGTCTTTCGCCAGCGCTATCATAACCGAGCCCTCCCCCAATAAGGAGAAACAACGAACCCCACCTTTCTTGGATAGGCTTGAAAACAGTATTCTGACTGACCCCCAGAAAATAGACATCATGCATCTTGGGGATGTCATAGTAAAAAAAGTTTCCTTCGAATTCTAAGTCCCAATACTTCCAATTTTTACGGAGAGGGAAACTAATACGGGGTAGAAATCCATATTCCCTCATGTGGGTTTTAGTGTAGAATGCGTCACCCGTCCCCCCTAAAATGGAAAAACTCCACCTTATTTTTTTCTCCTCCTCCCCATATGAATAGGAGACTGTTGATCCAATGATCACAAGGAGGATTAAAGTGGAGACCAAATAACTCTTATACGAAACCCCAATGCAACTCTTTTTCACTTACCCTCCCTTAAATGAACGTGCCCATCATACAATAAATCGGGACTGACAGGCAATTGTATTTCCTGATTTTCCCCGCCCGTAGGGCGGGAGGCTTCAACCAGAATATATGAGCCGTCCCCGCAACATTCCCAATCAGGTTAGTGACACAATGTTCCTTCCTGTAATCGTGTTTTTCAATTTTTCCCATTCCATACAACATTTCAACTGCAAATCAGCAATAGGAGTGAAATTTCAGAGAAAATTTTTACACAGAGAAAATTTTTGCCTTGACAGTCAACAAATTTAAGGGTATTTCCTAAGCATTGGTTTCCACTTGTCTCTAATCTTATTGGAATCTGATGCTTCTCTTGAGTTCTTTTAATTGTGTTCTGAAATCATCCCAATAGGAACGGAAGCGGGTGAATCATGGGCAAGCTAATCCGCCCTATCCTCACAGATGTCTTCTTAAGGAAGCGGCTGTTTCTTATGCTGAATCAGATGCGAAAACAGCCAGCTATATGGGTCTCCGGGCCCGCCGGTTGTGGGAAGACCACCCTGGTAAACAGCTACTTGGAGGTTCGAAGAATTCCTTGCCTGTGGTACGAGGTAGACGAGGGCGACTCCGATCTGGCAACTTTTTTCTATTACCTGGGTCAAGCTGTAAAAAAGGCTGAGCCCAGAAAAAGGATGGTCTTCCCCCTTCTTACATCCGAATATCTGCAAGATATCCCAACTTTTACGAAGCGCTATTTTGAAAAGCTCTATGAAACGCTGCGAATCCCCAGTGTAGTTGTATTCGATAATTACCAAGAGGTATCTGCGGAATCACCATTTCATGAGGCAATCCTGAAGGGCCTCTCCAATCTTCCACCGGGGATAAATGCCATAGTAATCAGCCGCAGCAGCCCCCCATCTCCCTTCGCCAGGCTCCGAGCTAATCATCTTATGGAAATTCTTGCCTGGAAAGAACTGCGCTTGACTGTAGAAGAGTCAGCTGGGATCGTCAAGCTGCGGAGTAAGCAGAAACTCTCCAAAGAGACAATGGCACAACTGCATAAGGCTGCGGACGGCTGGGCAGCGGGACTGGTGCTGATGTTGGAAAGATCTCAGATTGAAGATATTGAACCTCAAAAAGCTGGAGCAGTCAGGCCCGAAGAGGTCTTTGACTATTTTGCCAGTGAAATCTTCGATACAGCGGACAAGGAGGTTCAGGAATTTCTTCTGAAGACATCCATTTTGCCCAGGATGACCTCAAGGATGGCAGAAGAGCTGACCGGCCTCTCTTCGGCGAGTCGCCTCCTATCCATGCTAAGCCGCAATAACTACTTCACCGAGAAACGTATCCATTCCGAGCCTATCTACCAGTATCATCCGTTGTTCAGGGATTTTCTCCTTTCACGGGCCAAAGAAACATTTCCTCGAGAGAGTCTTTTGGCTTTGTTCCGTCGTGCGGCCTCCCTTCTTGACGACGATGGTCAGATCGAAGCTGCAGTTTCACTCCTTCACGAGGCTAGCGACTGGGAGGGAATGGTTCGTTTAATAATGAAGCATGCCCCATCGATGGTGGAGCAGGGACGAAGTCGCCCGCTCGAAGAGTGGCTGAATTGTCTTCCAAAAGAGATTATGGAGAACAATCCCTGGCTTCTATTCTGGATGGGCATATGCAACCTGTCATTCTCTCCTCCCCAAAGTCAACCCTATTTTGAGGAAGCTTATCAGAGATTTGAAAGCCAAGGGGATACCGTCGGAATCATTCACGCCTGCTGGGGAATGGTTCAGTCGATCTATATTATGGAGGCCGATTATACACCTCTGGACCGTTGGATTTCTGTGCTTGAAGAACTTGGGCGTACAATCAAGGAGTTTCCTTCTGAAGAAATCGAACTTCGGTTTGCGTCTGCTATGTTTTCTGCACTGGTATGTAGACGACCCCAGCATCCTGAGATTGAGATATGGGCGAACCGCGCCGTTTCCCTTGCCGAACACTCTTCAGACCTAACCCTCAAATTTCAAACTATATCTACAGAGGCAACCTATCGGATCAGCATCGGAGACTTCACGAAATCCCTGCTGGCCATGAACTCTCTGAAGAAAATGGCTCAATCCAGAGAGTCTTCCCCTTTAAATCAAATTCTATTAGCCGTCTTGGAGGCTTACTATAATAACCTTTCGGGATTGCCTGAAAAATGCCTAAAGGCTGTATCCGATGTCTTGGAGTTATCCCGAACGACCGGCATCCACACGTTTGATAATGCTGTTCTATATCAAGGCGTATCGAGTGCGCTGATGATTAGCGATTACAAAACGGCTTCCAACTATCTGGAACAGATGGGTTCGTCTTTAAGCCATGCCAGGCCGTGGGATGTCGCCATTTACCACAGCATAAAAACCGATGAAGCTATGTTTCGGGAAGACATCGAACAAGCCGCGTATCATATCGACCTTGGGACGAAAATGAGGCTTGAAATAGGATTTGCTCTCGTTACGGGCCGGTGTCATATGCAGAATGCCTACGTGATGCATGCCCTGGGAAGGCATCGAGAAGCGTCAGAGTATCTAGCCCATGCAGTTGATTTCAGCCGCAGCGTAAAGGGGCCAAACAACGAATATGCTGCAATGTTGTTTGAGTCACTTTTTGCCTTCGATCAAGGGGAAGAAGAATCGGGGTCGGCTTTGCTCAGGAAGTCCTTTGCCCTTGGGAAGGAGAGAGGATATTTTGGCGCCTGGGGCCCCCTGCCTTCCGGGATGGCCAAGCTTTGTATCAAAGCCCTCCAGGCCGGGATCGAGGTCGAATACACGCAGGAACTCATTCGAAGGCTTCATATAGCTCCGGATCAATCTGCAATCCATTTAGAAAACTGGCCGTGGTATTTGAAAGTATTTACTCTAGGCCAGTTTGAACTGTTAAAAGATGGGAAACCAATCCAGTTTTCCAGAAAGATTCAGCAAAAACCTCTTTCGTTGCTCAAGGCATTAATTGCCTTGGGAGGACGAGAGGTGAAAGAAGAACAGATAGCGGATTTTCTTTGGCCGGAGCCAGATGGGGACGCTGCTCATAATGCTTTTCTTTCTGCCCTGCACCGGCTCCGACAGTTGGTTGGTTATGAAAAAGCTCTCCATTTAAGGGAAGGAAAACTGACCATGGACGATCGATACTTCTGGGTCGATGCCTGGGCACTGGAACGTATTTGGAAGCAGGCGGACGCCCAGAGGAAGGAAGGGCAGATCGACGTCGCCGTCCAAATGAACGAAAAAGCCGTCGAGATGTATAGGGGACATTTTCTTAGCGGAGAAATCGAGCAGCCTTGGATGGTATCCCTCCGTGAACGTTTGAGAAGCAAGTACTTGAGCTGTGTAAACCGTTTGGGCCAGCACTGGCTGCAAGTTGGAAATGGAGAAAAAGCCATAGAATGCTACCAGCGGGGTTTGGATGCGGACGACCTGGCCGAAGAATTTTACCAGGGCCTCATGACTTGCTATCAACGCCTGAACCGAGAAACGGAAGCAAGGGCAGTCTACCATCGCTGCCGGAAAAACCTTTCCTCAGCCCTTGGAATCGAACCATCGGCAAAAACGGTAGCCATTTATGAATCCATAAT
Source organism: Thermodesulfobacteriota bacterium (assembly GCA_047519465.1). Classification (GTDB taxonomy): domain Bacteria; phylum Desulfobacterota; class BSN033; order BSN033; family UBA1163; genus UBA1163. Next base: position 58,387 of record JAPVTA010000262.1, read on the forward strand.
AAAAAAGGACAATGTTCATGGTCAAATGGCAAGAGCGAATCAAAGGCTAAACTGATTTAACACTTCGATTTTCTTTGCATTTTAAACTTCCAAATCTACCAATTTTCTCTTCTTTCTAACTCGCTTTTCCAGCTCCCCAAGTCAATTATTTCCTCTTCTTGATCAAAAAATTTTTAATTTTCAGCGAATCCGTATGCAATCCGTATCTTCATAGGGGTTAGGCTTCCCCATAAAAATCAGGAACGATTCCCCTCATGAAAGAGTCTAAGCGCACCATATTCCGCAATCTGCATTGTTTGCTTTAATAGGAAAGTTTGCGTGAAGACTTACATCATTCGTATCTATCGTTTCGAGGATGATAGTCCCTTAAACCTCGTGGGAGTTGTGGAAGAGGTGGGAGTAGAAGGGAGAAAGAAGTTTACCGGTTATCAAGAACTCTGGAGCATCTTGAAAACCTCGTCTTTTCCTTTTTCAGAGGAGGGCAAGGACAGAGAGGATTTGTAAGGAGAAAAATCAGAATGAAAGGATGTTACGGATGAAAAAAAGTCAAAAGGGAACGAAAGATCCCAGCAAAAGATATTTTGAAATGTCCGTTCGATCCCCTCCCTCGTTAGGACTACATCATTACAGGCAAAATATTATCTAAACAAGAAAGGAGGAAATGTCACTTAACACTTTCTCGTTGTCTAAACAAAAATTATAGAAGGAGGACATTACTATGAAACGGTCAACAAAATTCTTCGTGGTTCTAGTTGGGTTAGCCTTCTTGTTTTGTGGAGGGATTAAAGCTTACGGACAACAATATACACCCGAGCAAAAAGAAGTATGGAAGATGGAAGAGGCGTCGTGGGAATTGTTCAAGCAGGGAGATGTACAGAAGTACCTCACACTATGGGATAAGAGTGCTGAGGTGTGGGGAAACGCATTAGAAGGGCCGACAACAAAGCAATCATATGAAAAAGGTTGTGGTGGGGAAGGAAAAAGTTTCTTTCCATTCCCTTCTGAGAAGATTCAAGGAAAAGATCTTTCTTACAAACTGAGTCCTCCAAGCATCAATATCCATGACAATGTTGCCCTTGTTTTCTACCGCTGCACAATTAATGGAGTTGATGTCTCTCCTTTCGAGACCCGAGTTTTACACGTGTGGCAAAAACAGGGAGGGAAATGGTTGCTTATCGGCGGCATGAATATGAAAGAATAATTCCGCAGGCAGATGGGCGGTACAGGTTATTTCAGGATTAGGGCTTGGGGATGGAATAAACAGAGAAAGCGACACAACTCCACCACAATCATTTACGATTCAATACGGATGCGTTGGTTTTAACACACAGCACATGATGAGGAGGAAGGCAGGGCCATGTGGCTCTGCCTTCTTTTGTTTATTTCTTTCGGTAATCATCAACTCCGAGACGGATTCACTGTTGCAGAGTGGTACGTTAAGTTCGCAATCGGGCATCAGGGTATCGATTGCTGAGATACATTTTCTCCACCCCTCTTTTAATGTAAAAAAGCTTTCATCCAAACTCTGAACAGCCTCCCTTATGTGTTCCGTTGAAAGGTGACTGCACCTCATTGTCATTCTCAAATCCTTGCGTGCAAGTAAGGTTTGGACGGTCCTTAAATTGACTCTTCCGATTAACTTTCAAACCTATCTCCAAAGTCAAGAAAATAATCGGTTCCATGCGTCGAGCATGCCAAAAATTTCTTGACAAAAATCCAAAAGAGTTTAAAGTTCTTGTAAATTAGGAGGATGAAGAACGCCGAAAAGACTCATATGGAGGCAATAACCCGCGGACTTCGCGTGGGCAACAAATGAGAAAGGATTCGTGAGTGGAATACCTTCCTGTTACTGTTGATAAAAGCCACCTCATTACCATCGGAGAAAGACTCTATTCGGAGAGCATTGAGCTCATCCGCGAGTTAGTAAACAATGCCTATGATGCGGACGCGACAGAGGTCGAAATCAAAATGACCGACGAATCCATCGAGGTCAAGGATAACGGGACAGGAATGGATCGGGAAGGGCTAAGACAATATTTCAATATCGGCTCCCCAGAGAAGATCGTAAAGAATAAATCGCCCCTGTTTCATCGGGACCTTATCGGTCAGTTTGGCATCGGAAAGTTTGCAAGCCTTTCTGCCTGCGAATGTTTTGAGGTCTATACTCAAAGAGGTGATTTTGCGGCCAAGGTGACCTTTGACAAAACGGAGTGGGGAAAGGAGGGAGACGAGTGGAACTTACCGCTACAAATTTTGCCCGCCGATAGAGAGAGAGGAGATGGAACAACCGTCACCCTTCTTCGATTGATAAGAGCATTTGAACCTGAAGAAGTGGTCCGGAAGATTGTCGAAGGGACCCCCTTAAAAGTACAGAATTTCGTGGTCAGGCTCAACGGACTGAGAATTACGCCGAGGAGCCTCAGCGGACATCGAATTCCCTTTCTCGAGGGCACAGACTTCGGTCCCGTCCACGGAGAGATCATCATCTTACCTTCTTCCACCGCCTCTCCGGAAGAGTTGGGGATTGAAGTGAAGGTGAAACAGGTCACGATTAAGAGAGAATTTTTTGGGTTGGAGCATTGGGGCAAGCTTGTTTCCAGAATTCGGGGAGAGGTACATGCCGATTTTCTCCCGGTCACCACAGATCGTTCAGGATTTGTTCAGGACAGCTCCCAGTACCAAGTTTTCCGAAAGATAATGGATAAGGTCGTCCAGGAGGTGGACGATATCCTTAAGCGGTTAGCAGGCCGCAAAGAGAAACAAAGGGCCGGTAAGGCGTTGAAGGAAGCCCTCCAGAGGGTTCATCGATCACTTGCTCTTAATCCAGATCTTTGCCCTTTCGGTGCTATTCCTTTGGCTGGCGAAGGTGAGGGGATGGGAGGTGCAGGGGTTCTGCCAAAAAAGTCAGATCAAGATGGAGGGAGAAATGTTCAAACGAAGGAAGAGGCGAAGACCGAAGGAGAGGTTGGAGAAACTGAAGCACCAAAGAAAGTAAGAAAGAAATCCCCCAAGGTTAAGCGTCTAACTCCCAATGCGATCGTTCAGAGAATGAAATTTGGAGAAACAGGGATCTCTGTCTGTGTTGACGATTTTGGCGAGAATGAGCCAGAATGTTTTACGGAAGGGACGGTGATTTATGTTAACCGACAGCACCCCCTGTATCAAAGAGAAGCCAAGAAGCAAGAGACCTATATCTTAAACGTCACAAGGCTGATTACCCAGGAGATCTCATTGATGAAAGATACGAAAAACCCACGGCTTGCTTTTTCGAGACAGAGCAAACTCCTCAGGGATGCCTTCATCGAGAATCCTCCGCGCTGATAGGTGGGCCGTTCCTTTGGAAATAGTAGAAATGGAAGGAGAAGAAATGAGGCATTATAGAACGTTTACGATGATGGGGTCTGTATTAGTAACTGCTTTATTTGCAGGAGTCGCCCTGTTGGTTTTCTCTTGTGCGACGGCGCCAAGCGCGCCACTTGCTCCGGGCGAGGTGAAATTGATAAAATTAGATATCCCGCGCGAGGAGAGTATCATAAGAAATTTGCCGTTTGTGGTGACTATTCAATTCGAAGCAGATGGCAAACCCGAGATTAAAAGAGCTTGTTTTTATTGGTCGGGTGACGGGCCGTACTGTTTTAAGGTGGCGGATGTAGGTTATGGCTCCCCGGGGACGATTAGAGTCGAGCCCCGTGCTAAAGGCTCCGGAACGTATGCATTGGAAGCTTATGTTCTATATATCCGAGACGGGAAGACGCAACCGACCAAAGCGATAGGCACTCGTGTCCTGGTTCCGTAATAAAAAGACCCGTGGAAAAGGAGATGGCTTACAGGACGCCTTTGGAAAAAGAAAGGTTGATTTGTTACCGTTGCATCAGCCGGACGAGATCGTTTATTAGGACTCTGTTTTTATTCGAAGATTGGGATCGTCTTTCTCGAAGAGATGCATCTTATCGAGGTCTAAGGCAAGCTCGATCACCTGGTGGACTCGAACCGAGGTCTGCACACCCACCACCGCCACAAAATTATGTCTACCCGATGTGACATTCAAATGGATCTCCGACCCTAACGGCTCGATCACATCGACGACTGCCTTTATGCGATTTCCCTTGAGGCGCCCGGGTGCATACTGCAGATCATAGATATCGTTGGGCCGTATTCCACAAATGACTTCTGAGCCTACCATCGGTTTATAAGACAGAGCTTTTTTCTCAGGCATGGGCAGCTGGAATGTTCCTGCATCGATGAACACAACATTATCTCTCGAAAGCAACCGAGAAGGGAAAAAGTTAATCACAGGACTTCCGATAAATCCTGCCACAAACATATTCACCGGATGATGGTAACCCTCCAGAGGGGCTCCGATCTGCTGAATCACCCCATCCTTCATGACGACAATCTTCGTTCCCATCGTCATCGCTTCCACCTGATCATGGGTCACATAGATGATCGTCGTCTGAAGCCGATCGTGTAGCTTCGAAAGTTCAGCGTGCATCCATATTGTGCCCCTTGACCCCGCCCTGAAGGGAGGGGCTTGCGGGGTACGGACCGGTCAATCCCTCAGAAAGGATCAAAACTGGCTTAAAAGGTCTGTAAGACGGCAGAATAGAATATTTTCAGCAACTCTATTCTGAATGACTATGGAATTCCGAGACCTGTCGGAGCCCCTTGACGATAGGGCCATCCTCTTTCCAGAGATGGCAGGTATTTATGAATTTTTTTATGGTCTGTTCGGGAAGACCTGGTTTCCTTACAAAGGTCCCGTAAGCAGCCCAATATCCCTGGACAGCAGACTCCCCCATGGCAATGACGAGGCTTGTCAGGTGTGCACAACCTTTTGTCCTGCCAATCACCTTCTTTACTTTCATACTATAGCCTGGGGCAATCTCCAGCCCCTCCAAATGACGGATCTGAGGAAGCATCTCCGGGCATTCTTTCCTTGGATGATGAGGCATTGCGGCCTCTGCCTGTTCGATCAACATCCCAGGGCCCTTGACCTTTAATCGGACAACCATATGGTGCACAAGCTGGGATTCCTTCGAACCTTCCTCTTGTCTCGGCGGATACCGATGGTCTATGAGGCTGCCTTCTACAAGGATGTAATGATCCCCCAAGTCAGAAGTTCGCATCGAAATTTCCCTGGTGTGAACAAGTTTCTCCATGTGTCCCCTCTCTTATAAAAGAAGCTGAACTCAAAGTCAACCGCATGGAGGCGGCGGCAGGGACTCCTAACCTTGACAGATTAAGGAGATTCCGCGTATATTACGACCTGTTCAAAAAGATTTATTCCGTTTGCTGATCCCCTACACCCTTCCCCTCCCCACTTGGAGGCTGTGTCGTAATCGCAGTCTTGACGGGAAAGAGACAGTCGGGTTTCCAAGCTTCGGAATGCGGTCTTTTAGGAATGGCTAATCGGCGCTTATGGAAAATGAAGTCATCTCAAGGATATGGAACGTATGAATCTCACATGTAGAAGGTTGCCGCTCCGAAGACTTTGGGAAGCGAGGCCGCTTCCCGGCAAGCCGCCCAACATCCCCGACCGTCTCTTCCGTCTTGCCTTGAACCGGCCTTTATGATTGTGGCACAGTCTCTTGAGGGGGAGGGATGGGCGGGGAGACACCCTGAAAGGAGAGAGAATGCCAAAAATCCTTATCGCAGACGATGATCCGGTCCTCCTGAAGTACCTCAGTGCCGTGTTAGAAAAACAGGACTACCAGTATACCGCTGCAAGGAATGGGATTGAGGCCATCGAAAAGGTGAAAACCTACAGTCCCGATCTCATGTTGCTTGACGTCATGATGCCTGAAATGGATGGGCTGGAGGTTTGCAAGAAGTTGAAGAATGACCCGGCCACGCGCCACATCCCCATCATCCTCATCACCGGGTCGACAGACAGGGAACTGAGAATTAATGGGCTTTCGGCGGGGGCAAACGATTTTCTTACAAAGCCAATCGACAGACCGGAGCTGATCGCAAGAATTAGAAACCTGCTTCGAATAAAGGAATTCGAGGATTTTCTAAGCAATCATAATGAGTTGCTCAAAAGAGAAGTGGAGGACAAGATAAGGCAGATACGGGAGGGATACATTGATACCATCATCAGGCTTACAACTGTGGCAGAATATAAGGATGAAGAAACGGCAGCTCATATCCGCAGAGTCGGCCATTACTGTCAACAGATGGCAAAACATCTTGGATGGTCAGAAGAAGACCAAGAGACAATCCTGTATGCCAGCCCCATGCATGATATAGGCAAGGTGGAGATCCCTCTCGAGATCCTGCTGAAAAGTACGAAACTGACCCCTGAAGAATTTGCATTGATAAAAACCCACACCCTCATCGGAGCGGATATCCTCCACGATTCGAAATCGAGGTACCTCCGGATGGCGGAAACAATTGCGCTGACCCACCACGAAAGGTGGAACGGTACCGGATATCCGCGAGGTCTCAGAGCGGAAGAAATTCCCTTGGCAGGAAGAATCATGAATATTGTTGACCAGTATGATGCCCTTCGAGGCAGAAGGCCATACAAGTCCCCTTTAGACCACGAAGTGGCAGTGAAGATCATCGTAGAGGGCGATGGAAGAACATCTCCTGAACATTTTGACCCGAATCTGAGAGAAGCTTTCGTAGAGCTTGTCCCGGTCTTTAAAGACATATTTGAGAGACTCGAAGGGTGACGGCTGGGCGGTGAGGGGAGGTACCGACCGCTCTTGTCAAGTGGCCCGTCGTTTTTACGGGGTTTACAGATACGGCTTCATCCAACTCAGTCCTTCCTCGGTTGTTTTGAGGGGCCTATATTCGCAGCCGATAAATCCTTTGTAGCCCGCTTCATCGATGAAACGAAAGAGATTTTGATAGTTAATCTCCCCTGTTCCGGGCTCGTGCCGTCCCGGATTATCAGCGATCTGAATATGACCTATTTTATCGAGGTTATTTCTGATCGTTTCGGTAAGGTTCCCTTCCATAACCTGCATATGGTAGACATCATACTGGTAGAATAGGTTGGGATGATCTACTTCCATTATCAACGATAGGGCTTGTCCTGTGGAAGAAAGATAAAAACCCGGAATATCCCTCGTGTTGATCGACTCAACGAGAAGGCGGATGTTCTCCTGGGCCAGCATTTTAGAGGCGAACCGCAGGTTGTCCACCAATGTTTTCCGTATCCTTTTTTCGGGCAGCTTCGGGGTCAACCCGACAAGACAGTTGATCCGCGAGCACTTCAACGCCCTGGCATATTCAATGGCATGTCTCACGCCTTCTTGAAATTCCCCCACTCTGTCGGGCAGACACGCGATACCCCGCTCCCCCGCCTCCCACCTGCCAGCGGGGAGGTTGAAGAGAGCCTGCGTAAGACCGTGCCGTTCCAACTTTGCAGCCAATTCGCCAGCCTCATAGGCATAGGGAGACATGAATTCGACAGCGGTAAATCCGGCTTCCGCGGCCCGTGCGAAGCGGTCCAAGAAATCGACTTCTGTGAAGAGCATAGTGAGATTTGCGTCGAAATGAGGCACTTGGTTTCTCCTTTGGATGAAGTAAGAAAACCACGAAAAAGGCTTGACACTTGAGATAATTGTATCATATAAGCTGATATCATATGAAGACGATAAGATCAAGCGATGTGGTGATTAAGTTTCCACTGGACTTGGTCATGGAGGGTGAAGTCAGATATCAGCAGTCCGCGATCAACGATCTTCCCAACGTCATCCGGAGTTCATCCGTCGGCCACAAAGAGATCCTCAATGCCATCAGAGCGGGAGATCGGGATTTGGCGGCTCAGGTCATGACCAAACATATCACGGAAGTGATCGAGGCTTGGAAGAAGCATATGGGCCCCGTTCAGGAAAGGAAACGGAAGAATAGAAACAGGACATACAAAAATCCAATTCATAGGAGGCTAAGATGAAAGCAAAAGGACCGGTCGTAGTTTGTTTATCTGTTTTGACGGTTTTTGTTTTGTCAGTCCCACTTTTTGCCCAGCCGTCCAAGGTGATTAGAATTGGGGCCATCTATCCCTTAACGGGGAATTTGGCAACGACGGGTTTGGACTGCAAACGGGGAGTTGAGATGGCCGTCGATATCATCAACGGCAAATATGATCTTAATCTCCCCTTAGCTAAGACAGAAGGACTGCCAAATTTGGGGGGTGCCAAGATTGAGATGATCTTTGCGGACAGCAAAGGAGATCCTAAGAACGGCATGGCCGAGGCAGAAAGACTCGTCACCCAGGAGAAAGTGGTTGCTGTGATTGGAGCTTATCAAAGTGCAGTAACCAAAACGGCGAGCCAGGCTACAGAAAGGTTGAAGATCCCGTACGTTTGTTCTGACTCTACTTCTCCGACCTTAACCGAAAGAGGATTTAAGTATTTCTTCAGGGCCGAATGCACGGATACGATCTTTGCCAAGAATCAGTTTGAATTCTTGGAGGATATAAAGAAAAAGACAAAAAGCAAGATCGAGACAGTCGCCCTCCTGTACGAAAACACCGAATGGGGTGCCAATGTGGGAAAAGAAGAGCAGAAGTATGCAAAAGAGTTTAAGTACAAAGTCGTTGCTGATATTCCGTATTCACAAAACGCCACGGATGTATCGAGCGAAGCGGGGGTTTTGATTAAAAACAAACCCGACGTATTACTCCATGCTTCGTATATTACCGATGCCATTCTGTACACGAAGACCTTCAAGGAGTTAGGGTTTTCTCCTAAAGGATTCCTCACCATGGCCGGATATCTTGAACCGGGTTATCTCGGCACGGTGAAGGCCGATGGAAATTACATGGTCGTTCGGTCGACCTTTGCGTTAGATCTTGCCAAAAGGAAACCCCTCGTCGCCCAAGTCAACGACCTTTACAAGAAGAAATACGGAATGGAAATGAGCGGCAACGCCGCTCGCAGCTTTACGGCACCCTTTGTCGTTGCCGAGGCGATTAACAGGGCCAAGTCTACAGAGGCGGAAGCGGTGACGAAAGCCCTGATGGGAACGAATATCGGGGGAGACCAGATCATTAACCCGTGGAAAGGGGTTAAATTCGACCCTCAAACTCACCAAAACATTTATGCGACGGGGATCCTTGTGCAAATCCAGGGGGAGCAGTACCATACCGTATGGCCCTTTGACATGGCCTCCAAAGACGTGATCTGGCCTTTCCCCGGATGGAAAAAGTAAACGGACTTCGATAAGAAGAGGAGGAGCTTCACCCAAGCTTCTCCTCTCTTCGTTCGCAAGGGAAGAGATCATGACGGATCAACTCGTGCAACAGGTTGTCAATGGATTATTGATTGGGTTTATCTATTCACTGATCGCCATCGGCCTGACTCTCATCTGGGGGGTCATGAACATCGTCAACTTCGCCCACGGCGATTTTTTGATGGTCGGCATGTTTACGTCTTTTTGGCTTTACACCCTATATGGTGTCGATCCACTCTTTTCCATTCCGGTCTGCACAGCCCTCTTATTCATCTTAGGTCTTCTGATCTATCGCTTCATTGTCAGTAAGGTGATGAAGGGACCGATGCTCGCCCAGCTGGTCGTCACCTTCGGGGTGAGCATCTTTCTCGCCAATCTGGCTGTATTCTTGTGGACTCCTGATTTCCGTCTCATTGAAAAACCGCTCCTTCACGGAACCTGGGACATCGGGGAGATTAAGCTGAGCGTCCCCAAATTTGTTGCCACGATTGGAAGTGTGATCGCCTCTCTTTTTGTTTTCCTTTTCTTGAAAACAACCAAAACAGGAAAGGCGATCCTTGCTACCGAGATGGACCGGGAGGCAGCGTTACTGATGGGGATCAATACGGAACGCATCAACTCTATCTCTTTTGCACTGGGTTCAGCGCTGGTGGGCATCGCCGGCGCTTTCTTATCGACCTATTATTATATCTATCCTCAGGTAGGAGGCACTTTCGGACTGATTGCCTTTTGCGTTGTGGCCCTGGGAGGCTTTGGCAGCATCGAGGGAGCTTTTATTGCGGGCATCATTGTGGGCCTGGCCCAAACTCTCGGAGGCTTCTTCATCGACCCGGCTTACAAGTTTGCCATCGTCTTCTTGATCTATCTCATTACCGTCTGGATAAGGCCCGAAGGTCTTCTCGGGTGGTAAGGTATGCGAAATTTATCGTTTAAACAGATCTGTCTTTGCATCGCTGTCTTGATTCTGGTCGTCCTGTTTCCTCTGGCTTTTTCCAAGCCTTTTCCACAGCATGTGATGATCCTCATCTTCATGTTCGGAACGATGGCAGTGGCATGGAATATCATGGGCGGATACGCCGGGATGTTTTCCTTCGGCCAGGTCGCTTTTTTTGGAATCGGGGCCTACACCTCGTCTTTTTTCTTAATCACCTATCACGTCAATCCCTGGCTGGGACTGATCGTTGGCGGGTTGATCGCCGCTTTGGTTGGGGCAGCCATCGGGTACCCCTGTTCCAACTTAAGGGGTCATTACTTTGCGATTGCCAGCATTGCCTTCGGTGAGATCGTTCGAACCCATTTTAATAACTGGAAGCTCATCGGGGCGGCTGAAGGGATGACCCTTCCGATGATGGAGGAATCTTTTGAGAACTTCATGTTCCATTCTTCAAAGATACCCTATTATTACATCATGCTCGCTTTTCTTGTTATCTCCCTGCTCGTCTGTTACTTTGTGGCAACTTCAAAGATGGGGTATTATTTTCGTGCCATCAAAGAGAGTCACGATGTGGCGAAGGTCTTGGGGATCAATGTGGTCTGGTACCGTCTGATCGCAATTATGATCAGTGCCTTTTTGACCGCCATGGCTGGAACTTTTTATGCTCAATACGTCTTGTATCTCGACCCGGAGAGTGTCCTAATTCTCCCCATATCGGTACAGATCGTGCTGATCTCCATGCTCGGTGGGGCTGGTTCCATCATGGGACCTGTCATCGGCGCCGCCATCTTAATGCCTGTCTCTGAAGTCACCCGAGTGATGTTGGGCCATAAAGGTACGGGAATTGATATGATCATTTATGGGACTTTGATCACCCTGATTTCAGTTTATCAGCCCAAAGGGGTATGGGGTCTGTTTTCGAATATCGGAAAGAGGATGAAATGAAGAAGGTTCCGTGTTTAGAGGTTAATGGTGTGACCAAACGATTTGGAGGGCTTTTCGCAAACGACGATATCCATTTCAGCGTCGAAGAAGGAGAGATCGTAAGTATTATTGGACCCAATGGAGCTGGGAAGTCTACGCTCTTTAATTGCGTTACGGGCTTCTATCATCCCAATAGTGGAAAAGTCTCCTTTATGGGCGAGGAAATCACGAGCTATCGGGCTGACAGGATTTGCAAGATGGGAGTGGCGAGGACGTTTCAGATCGTCCAGATCATCAGCGATATGAGCGTTTTGGAAAATGTGATGACGGGGGCACTGTTGCGTTTTAACAAAATCCGGCCTGCTGTTGAGAAGGCAGAGGAGGTCTTGACCTTTACCGGTCTCATCGATAAGAGGAACCTCTCAGCAACAGAACTCACCATTGCCGATAAAAAGAGACTTGAGGTGTCGATGGCCTTAGCGACCCGGCCCAAGCTGCTGATGCTCGACGAATCCATGGCAGGCCTGACGAGGGTCGAGTTGCGGGGGATGATCGATTTAATCAGAAAGATCAGAGAGAAAGGGATCACGCTGGTCGTCGTTGAGCATGTGATGGAAGCGGTCATGGAAATATCGGACAGGGTGATCGTACTTAATTCGGGCCGAAAGATCATGGAAGGTTCTCCCCAGGAGGTAGTGGTCAACAGAGAGGTGATCCAGGCCTATTTAGGGGAAAAGTACAATGTTGTCGGTTCATAAGATCTCTGTCGGGTATAAAGAGCTTTTGGCTGTTGAGAAAGTTTCCTTTGAAGTCAAAGAAGGGGAGGTGGTCAGCCTGGTAGGTTCCAACGGGGCGGGGAAGTCGACCGTCATCAAAACCATTGCGGGTCTCCTCCATCCCAAAGACGGCGAGATCTATTTCAACAAAGAGCCGCTTCACGCCACCCCTCCGTACGAGATCGTGAGGAAAAAGATTTCAATGATTCCTGAAGGTCGACGACTCTTCGGCCGGTTATCCACTTTAGACAATCTCCTCCTCGGGTCTTACGCTCTTGACTCGAAAGGAGAAATCCAGAAGGCCCTTGAGAGTGTGTTCGGGCTCTTTCCTATTTTAAGAGAGAGGAGGAGCCAGCGGGCAGATACCTTAAGCGGCGGGGAGCAGCAGCAGTTGGCGATTGCCCGCGGCCTGATGTCCCAACCCTCTCTTTTGATGTTGGATGAACCTTCCCTGGGATTGATGCCTAAGCTTGTCTCCGAGATCTTCAGAATTATTCAAGAGATCAGCCGGAACGGGGTGACCGTGTTATTGGTCGAACAGAATGTTTTTGAAGCCCTGCAGATATCGCATCGAGCCTACGTCCTTCAGACAGGCCGTGTCGTCTTGGAGGGAAAGGGGGACGAACTCATTAAATCCGACCTTGTCAGAAAAGCCTATCTCGGCATGTGATGTCACCAGGACCGTTGACCCCTAAAGGGTGTCCTCACCCGACAGCCTATTTCAAGAGGTAACGAATGCAGATTACGATGAAATACGGAAGAAAGGGGTTGCCGATTGAACTCCCGGACGGTCTCAAAGTAGATGTGATCCGGAAAAAGGCAATGCCCATCCTCGAGGATCCAGCGGCAGCTGTAAAATTCGGCATATCGCACCCTGTGGGGTGTCGTCCCCTGGCGAAAGAGGTTAAGGGAGCAAAAAGCATCTGCATCGCGATCTGTGATATCACGAGACCCGTCCCTAACGGAATCGTGTTGCCCGTCCTCATTCGAGAATTGATCGACGCCGGCGTGAAACCTGCTTCGATCACGTTGCTCATTGCCACAGGCCTTCACCGCCCCAACGAAGGGGAAGAGGTCCGGGAGCTGGTCGGGAGCGATTGGGTCCTTGAGACCGTGCGCATCGTAAACCACTTTGCAAAAAATGACGAAGACCACGTCGATCTTGGGACGACTGCGCGAGGAATGCCGGTCAAGATAGACAAGCGATTTGTGGACGCGGAGGTGCGAATCGCTGTTGGGTTGGTTGAGCCTCATTTTATGGCGGGCTACTCGGGGGGAAGAAAAGTGGTTGTGCCCGGGATCGCACATCAGGATACCATTCGGGTGCTGCACTCGACGAGGATGCTCAAGGATGAAGGTGTGGCCAACTGCAGACTGGAGGGGAATCCAATCCACGAGGAGCAAATGGCCGTCGTCCGGATGCTGGGCAAAAGTCTGACGCTCAACACAATAATCGGTGAAGACCGTCGACTATCTTTTGTAAATTTTGGCGACATCGAAAAGAGTTATCTTGACGCCGTTGCCTTTGGCAGGCCCTTTTTTGAAATCCCTGTGGCACGAAGATACAATACGGTGATCACCAGTTCGGCAGGCTACCCATTGGATAGGAACTATTACCAAACAGTAAAAGGCATGGTGGGTGTGGCGGATATCGTCGAGCCGGGGGGCAATCTGTTCATCGTCTCCGAATGCTCCGAGGGGTTGGGCACCCCGGAATATGTCGAGTCACAAGCGAGGTTGGTCCGTGTCGGGATGGAGAGATTCCTTGAGGAGACCTCGCAGAGAGAGTTCGCGTCTATCGATGAATGGGAATCCATTATGCAAATTAAGGCCATGAAGGCCGGGACCATACACCTCTTCAGCGAATGCCTCACGAAAGAAGAACGGGGCCTGACAGGCGTTAAGATGGTCACCTCCCTGACCGAAGCCATCCAAAGAAGCGTGGAAGAGAAAAAGGACAACCGTGTGGCCGTCGTCCCTGAGGGGCCTTACGTCATCTCTGTTTACAGACCGAAAAGGAATAAGGGATACAGCCGGAGCGACTGACGGAACCTCTTTTTGCTTTGGGGGTAGGCGATCTTCAGGAAATCATGGTCATCAAGACCCGAACGGATAGCAGCCAGAACCCGCTTGCTGGAAAGAAGCGATCGGGCGTCAACGTAATCTTAGGAGCTTAATAAGAGCCCCCACTCAACCTCCGGATCTTTCTCAAATCGCTTGGTCATCAGGGTTTCAAGAATCATATGGTGCTTCTTCTCATCTTCCCATATCTGCTCGAAGATATACTGAAGCGCCGGTGTCTTCGTCAGGTATTTAATTTCAGCAACAAATTCCCTGTGCTTTTTTTCCATGTCGCTGTGTTTTTCTAATAAATCCCACACCTCTTTTCTTTCCCTTGCCCCCACCACTCTTTTAAACCCGAGGATTTCGAGAGCGGCTCGGCCAAAATCGGCATGCTTACGCGAATCATGCTGAATGGCTTGCAGCAAATATTTTACGGTCGCATTTTCAGCTTTGTTGATTGCCTTTTCTGTCAGAGCAACGACCTCCTCCTCCGTTTGAATGAGTTGATTCACCGCCTTCTTCAGTTTTTCACTCCTTTGTTCAGTACCCATACAAATCGCCCCCTTTCCTCATGTCCTTAGCCGCTACGCGGCGGCTCGCGCACTATCCGAACCATTCGGATTAAAACCTTTTTCTAAAAGAATGATCTTGACCAGCTTGAAAATCTCTTCCGTCGCTACGGAGCTCTTCGAAAGGAAATAATCGGCCTTATATCGGATGGCTGCTTCTCGATATTCCGGAAAATTGTGGCTTGTAAAAATGATGATGGTGATCTCGGGATGATCTGTCTTTATCCTTTTGGCCAACTCAAGCCCGTTTTCTCCGCGCAACCTGATGTCCATAAAGATGAGCTGTGGAGGAAGCGCGCCAATTTCTTTCAATGCCTCTTCGGAGCCCCCTGCTTCAGTGATAGCCATTGAAGGGAATCGGGACTTAAGGCCTTCTTTGAAGACAGTTCTAAACGGAGAGTTATCCTCAATCAGCATTGTCTTAAACATTTCGTCTCTATTCCTCCTCTCCCGCAGCGCCAGTCGCTGATAATGTTCTCTTATAATGCAAGTTTACTGAAAATGATATGGGTCGTAAATGGGGTGTAGATTGTATTTTAGGACGGAAAAAGCAGTATTTCGAGGCCAACCTGGAAGGAGACCGGGGAAAAAGTGCAGAACGGAAGCGACGGCCTGCGTCTTAAATCGGGTGAGGGGGAGCAAAAATATAGAATTAATGGTACAAAGAGAAATCCCTAGCGACCGGAAGACGACAATAACTCGGGTCAGTCAGACCGTCAGGGAGGTCATAGAAAACTTGAGGAAAAATTTTTCAACTTGCTCATATCTTCCGGAGAGATATCGACGAATCTCACTCCTGATCGATAATGTTTTTCCCCTTCTACTGCCTGGATATTCACCCAGACCACTTGAACAAGCATTTCAATTGCATTCAACTGAGACTCAGAAGAGAAAAAAAGTTTCAACTTGAGGTTTTGGCCGATCTCCACCCGTTCAGGGAAAAGGATCTGCAATCCGCCTTCGCTGGCATCAAGAGCCTGGCCAGGTTGATTGCCTGGCGAGTCAGCCCGGTAATACTCTATCGGGAGACGCATTGGAAATCTCCGGTAGGTTCTTCTTTCAAAATTAGCGATCCCATAGCGGGGCTTGGCTCCTTTTTCTGCTGCTCTCATTTTGACCCCCTAATAGAATATTGGAAAATATGAAACAGTTCATAGCAACCTACTAAATTTCGCCTGCAAGGTCAAGAAAAATTTAACGGCCGGTAGGCCCGGTCGCCGTGCCTTTGCGGCCTCCGCAGCCGTTTCCACACTGGAACCGACTTTTTTAGACCCGCTTGCGGACGTTTCCATTTTAAATTAGAATAGCTCACACGTCATGCGGAGTTTTCTTAGGATGGTGTCATTTCTCTTGCTGTGAAAAGAAAGGAACAGAAATGAATCGGTTCACGAGTTTGACGGGACATCGAAGGGCCCCTCGTCAATAAAAACAGTGCGTCTGAAACACTTGCGGAGGACCAGATCATGCCAAAGATAGCCGTTGTTCAAAAACCTCCAAAATTTCTGGATCGAGAAAAGACTATTCAGGATGCGGTTTCGCTGATTGGCGAAGCGGTTTCCTCCGGAGCTTCTTTGGTTGTTTTTCCGGAAGCGTACATCCCGGGCTATCCTGTGTGGATTTGGCGGCTTCGACCGGGGAGCGACTATGCCTTGAGCGGGGACCTTCATGCCCGACTGGTGAAAAATTCGGTAACCCTTGACGGTGAAGACCTTCTGCCCCTGTGTGAAGCGGCGAAGCAACACCGTGTCACGGTCGTGTGCGGGATGGACGAACGCGATCATGAGCTGAGCCGTGGAACGCTTTACAACACGGTCGTCGTGATCGGACCCAACGGCGAAGTATTGAACAGGCACCGTAAACTCATGCCGACAGATCCCGAGCGCATGGTGTGGGGTCTCGGCGATGCTTCCGGTCTGAAGGTCGTTGAGACACCGTGCGGGCGGATCGGAACGCTAATCTGCTGGGAGAACTACATGCCGCTTTCGCGATATGCCCTGTACGCTCAAGGGGTCGAAGTGTACATCGCCCCTACTTACGACTACGGGGATGGTTGGGTTGGCACCCTTCAGCACATTGCCCGGGAAGGCCGTTGCTGGGTTATTGGAAGCGGTACCGTTCTGAGAGCACGCGACATTCCAGAGACATTCCCGAAGAAGATCAGTCTCTACCCCGACCCGGAAGAGTGGATTAACCCGGGAGACTCTGTCGTGATCAAACCGGGGGGAAAAATTGTTTCAGGGCCCATGCGAAAGGAAGAAGGTATTCTCTACGGAGAGATCGATTCTGACCGTGTGGCAGCTTCCCGTCGCACCCTTGATGTGGCAGGACACTACGCCAGGCCAGACATCTTTCAGCTACATATCAATCGGAAGCCACTCAAACCCCTGACTTTCGAACCCGAGTAAGTGTAGACTTGGACAGCGTCGTTGGAGTTCCTGGAGGCGCTCAAAGAGGCCATCTATCCTTCCACGGTCTGGCCTCTTCAAAGGCTGCTGCCGCCTTTAGAACCGTGAGATCCTCAAAACGGCCGCCCACGATCTGGAGACCAATGGGTAAACCATCTGCCGTCCAGGAGCAGGGCAAGGAGGCCGCGGGCTGGCCGGTTAAATTAAACGGATAAGTGAAGCCGAGGTAATTCAAAGGATGGACCTTCTGCCCGGCAACCTCCCGGGGCCAATCGATGCCCACAGGAAAAGGAGGGAGGGGCAGCGTGGGGGTCAGGAGCAAGTCGTATTTGGCAAAGAAAGGCTGCAGTCCCTCCCAAAGGAGATGGCATCGGTTTACCGCGCGCACGTAATCGACGGCACTGGCCTTGAGACCAATTTCAGTTAACGTCGCCAACCCCGGATCCAGGCGATCTTTCCATTCGTCCAATTTGGTTCCGATAGCGCCCGCACAATCCGCAGCAA
>JAPVTA010000263.1:0-12796 GCA_047519465.1 Thermodesulfobacteriota bacterium
GGAGCAGGAGCCGAAGAACAAGCCAGACGCGAAGGACCAAAGTTCTATAAGGTTTGAAATGGTCTCCTCTGCCAATGCCCAGGAGGCAGGGCTCGCAGAGAAGATCGCCCAGATGATCAGGAAAATGCCCGACGTGGTAAATGCTTACAGAGAAATAGGCGCGCGGCTGCCGCAGATCGACAAGCTTCGAGACAGTGGGGTCGTCGGAGAGGGGAATAACGGAATGCTGGTGGTTCGAGACGAAAAATTATTGACCCCAGAGAGCAGAACCCTAATAAACGTGCACAATGAAAACAGGAAGACTGTCATCAATGGCATGGCAAGGGCAATCATAAGGATAAACAGAAAGTCTGAAGACGAACAGAATCTTCGGCAAGTCCTCCCCCAAGCCGTCGAGCAATTTGCGGCGGTCAGAAGGGATGCAGCCAAAAAGGGGTGGTGGATTCAGGATCCGTATGGAAACTGGACCAGGAAATAAATTGGTAGCAAAAAAGAAAGGGTCATACCCTTATTGTCATAGAGGTATTTTGGACCGGGAGGGCCAACTTAAGCGGCAGCCTTATTCACGGTTCTTCGTATCATGATTTAAGACGGGGTGTCACTTTATCTTGCTGAAGCCATTTATCTCGTAACGAGACAGCTCGATCTGGCTGATCTGTGATGATGGCGTGAACCCTTTTGTCCTTCAGCAATTTCCAAATCATCTCTTCATCGTTCGCCGTCCAAACAAAGACGGGTATCCCACTTCTTCGGGCCCTCTCTAAAAAACCAAACTTCAACAATTTGAAATGGGCGGCCAAGAAATCCGCTTTGGCGTTCTTACACCTTTTCACGGGGAAAAACTCTGAAATTCTTATCCCTAAGGGTGCGTCGAACTTTCCTATCAGCAAACCAACTTGAATGCCAGGATGATTGTCTTTGATGATCTTTAAAGAGGATTCATTGAATGAAGTAACGACAAATTGATCCTCTTTAAGAGAGCCGAATAATAATCTTACCATTTCTTGTTCATAGCCTTCTTCCTTTAATTCGACGTCAAGCCTTATCCTTCCCCTTGACCATCTTAAAACCTCTTCAACCGTAGGAATGTCAAACCCCTGATTTCTAGCAATTTGACTGATCTCTTCATAGACCCAATCGTTGACAG
Organism: Thermodesulfobacteriota bacterium; assembly: GCA_047519465.1. GTDB lineage: Bacteria > Desulfobacterota > BSN033 > BSN033 > UBA1163 > UBA1163. The sequence continues at coordinate 1,148 of JAPVTA010000263.1, forward strand.
GCCTGCCCTGAATCCATCCGTCGTGATAGACAATCAGAACATGATCTTTCGTTCTTCTCACATCGAATTCAATCATGTCGGCTCCCAGAGCAACGGCCTTTTCAAATGATTCGATCGTATTCTCCTTTGCATAGCCCGGGGCACCACGGTGAGCGATGATTAATTTATCGGTGATATCCGTCCCTCCTTTCTATTTTTTGAACGGTCTTCCCATAAGCCATCTTTTCATTGTGAAGTTGCCGGGGTCGTTTCAATAAAGACCTTCTTGGGGAGGCCCGATGGACGGATACAAACGAGAGCGGCCGGGAGAAAGTTCCATGAGGCCGTCTCCCGCGGGCTGCTTCTTAGGAAATATTTTCCTTGTTCAATTCGATAAAGGCGTTCAACGTGGAAAGGATACCTTTGACATTCACAAGGTAGGCACTGCACTGGATGCCGTTGCCCCGGTGGTATTTGCCAAAATCCTTTCCGAAAAATTTATAGACATGACAGGTCAAGAGAATGTTGATCGAAGGATCCAGAAGTTCCTGTGGCGTTAGTCCGAAGTCTTTGCCCCAATATTCCCAATTGATCTGCCCCAGACCATAATCGCCAGTCTCCTTGTTGATGCTATTTTCCTTGAAATTGCTTTCGGCCATGATGATCGCGATGATTTCAAGAGGATTTACTCCATATTTCCGGGAAGCATGGAAGATCAAACCGGCATACCGCAAAGTCTTAGCTTCGGGAAGCTGATTTTCAGTGATCAACCGAATCATGCTCGCAAGATGCAGAACTTCTTTTACGCTGACGTCGGCAGATTTTGTGCGGGAGAGAAACTCCTCCATTCCGGCTGGAAAGTCGGCTCGTGCGCTCCTTGGAGCAAGAAGAATGATGTATTCTATCAGGACAAAAACGGCGATGGCCATGATGAAAGCGATTGTGATGGATTCCAAAATCGTGTGGAGCATTATCTTTTTTTTCAATTTCGAGTGAGAGTCACTTGCCGAATGACATGGAATGACATGGATGTGAAAGAGCCTCATTTTTCCTCCTCTTTCGAGATGTCCATTTTTTCTGTTTGGTGCCAACCTCTGACCGATGTGCTCAAAAAACAGGGTGTACGCGAAAACAGGACAGGAGCTGTATTCTCAGTCTACGAAAAAGGCGTCGATGTTGTAAATGGGGAATGGACCGTATTTCGTTGAGGATCCGCCAGTATTTTTTAAGACAATCCAGACCCGCTCGCAGAAGCCGCATTCCTGCTCGGCATTCGCTATTGTGGCCTCGTGATCTTCGGCCTCCGCTATACGAGCGCCGGAAACGCAAGCCTGATCGCATCCACCGAGATGTTTTTCAGTTTTGCTTTTTTTATGTCTGGCGCAGGACCAAGAGCGAGAAAATTGAACATCATGTCAAAGCAATAATCAAAAATTGTCACATTGTGAGTCTCCCAGAAACTCCACTCTTAAAATTTATCTTATTGATCAAGTGCTTAGACAAATCCATGTTGGCATTAAATTTGCTCAGTGATTATATTTGAAAATAATGAATAAACCTTGATAAACGACAGTCTGACGTAGCAAAGGAGGTTTTCTTATGAAGAAAGAGACGTTTGTCACGCTAATGGCTGTGATCGTGCTGATGATTGGTGTGGGATACTCGAATGGAGTAACTGCCGAGGTTAATATCAATGTTGGGATCGGTGTTCCTCCACCACCTCCCCTTGTGATTCCTGCACCTCCACCCGTGTTTGTAATACCCAGGACTTATGTCTACTTTGCCCCTGAAGTGGACGCGGACATCTTTTTCTACCACGGTTACTGGTACCGCCCCTACCAGGGACACTGGTATCGATCCGGAAGCTATAACGGAAGTTGGGTCTATCTTCCTCCCAAAAGAGTGCCTTCCGCTTTATTAAGTCTGCCACCGGGTTTTCGCCGCGTGCCTCCGGGCTACCGGCACATCCCTTACGGAGAAGTGCGAAGGAACTGGAAAACTTGGGAGAAGGATAAATACTGGGAAAAGCACGGAGGAAAGGAATGGCATGGAGAGAAGTGGGAGCATGACGAAGGCAGAGGCAGAGGGAGAGGAAGACACGGAGATTAGGCTCAGCCGGGGCATCACATTTGATTCCGCAAGGTAAACTATTCCTTTAAGCCAGGGGGTTTGATTTTGCTTTGACGTATCGACCTCAGCGTCACAATTGCCTTGGCCACCAAAGCTTCTCCATCGGATCTCTGGTCGAAGACTTCAGACTCTCCGACCAGGATCTGCCTTCCCTCCCTGAGAATTCGGGATCTACAAATGAGGCCATGACCATAAGCGGGGTCTAAAAAATTAATCTTGAATTCGATGGTCAAAATACGATGATCGTCTGGAACCAGGCTGAAACCGGCGTAACCTGCCGTATGGTCAGCCATGGTCGCAATGACTCCGGCATGGATGTAATCATCCTGCTGACGGTGACGGGTTAAGACCTTCAACTTCGACTCAAGATAGCCCTTTTTAAACTTCACTGCTTCGTAACCCACATCTGCAATAAAACCCCTGGAATAGTCTTTCTTCAAGAACCGGATTCTCTTCAGGGTTAGTTCCTTTTCCATCAGGACCTCTTCTCCCGTGTCAAAATCGCTCCCGACCTCCGCTGCCCGCTGGTAAGCTGGCTTTCGCAAAGGAAGGAGGGCTATTTAAGATATTACTCTATATAAGAAATACGCTCTTTCGTCAAGAAGCGCTGGCTGATAGCGAATGGACTCCATCTATGGGTTGACATCTCATCGGCGCAGTGTTACGGGGAAGTAATACCTCGCCGTCTTCCTTATAAGTCTCGAAGGGCGAAAGGCCCGTGCTGCCCTCTTCGAGCCAGCGAGGGGTAAAAGGAGAAAGACATGCTTTTCTCTATCCAGAAGGAACTGTTCGATACCCTGCCTGGTCTCACCATTGGGATGGTGGTGGCTAAGGACGTGGATAACACCCATCCTTCCAGAGAGATTGATGACCTTCTTATCCTGGCTGTCAAAGAGATGAAGAAAAATTTTATCGGTGATAAAGCCCAGGATCATCCAAGGATCAAACCATGGAGAACTGCCTTCTTAAAATTGGGTATATCCGGAAGTAAGTTTCAAAGTTCCATTGAATCCATGGCAAGGAGAATTTTGAAGGGAGATCCGTTTCCAAAGATTAACCCTCTTGTTGACCTGTATAACAGTGTCTCTCTAAAATTTTTAGTCCCCATGGGAGGCCACGATCTGGATACGATCGAAGGGAATATTCATCTGCAGTTTGCGGAAGGATGGGAGCCTTTCACTTCAATGGGGGGGACGGAGACGGTGACGGTGCCAAGGGGCGAACTGGTCTATCGTGACGATCGAGAGGTGCTGACCCGGAATTGGGTATGGCGCCAGTGCGAGAAGGACAAGGCCACGGAGAAAACAAGAAATATCTTCATCCCCATCGATGTATTGGGTGAAGTGGGAAGAGAGCGGGCAGACGAAATCATCGTCGAGCTCTCACAGTTGATTCCTCGGTATTTCGGCGGGACCCTCTTCTCGGCCATTCTCACCGTCGAGAAACCTTCGGTTGAATTTCGGGTTTAAAATCAGGATGGGAAAGCAGGATGAGATGAGCAAATAAAAAGGGAAGAGCACTCCTCTTCCCTTTTTATTTCTTTCTCTTTCCTCCGGAGGATACTTAACCTTCTTTAATGGGGGCGGGATTAATAGCCTTTTTTCTGAACCTCGGCTAAGCCTTCATCCACTGTGAAGACGGCACCGCACTTCGGGCATTTCACCTTCGCATCCTTCGAGATCCCCGTACACCCAAAAGAAAAAACTGCTAGAATCGCCAATGCCAAAAAGATACTTACCCATCTCCTCATTACCCTTCACCTCCTTTCATCATATTTCAGGAAAATCCCAAGGTAACACAGGCTATAGAGAAAACGGATAACAAAAATCCGTTTCTATGTCAAGAAAAAAATAAAACTTTCTTTCCTCCCTTGAATATCCCTTCCCTTACTTCTTCTTAGGTTTGGCCTTTTTCGTCGCCTTCTTCGCCTTGGGATGCTTCATGCCGCATGACATATTCTTGTCACCTCCTCTAACCAATTATCATATTGCTTTATTTATCTCTTTTAAATTAATATTTGTCAAGAGTTTTCTTGCGGATAGCACAATATTGTGTCACGGGAGAGGGAAGGATGACGAAAAAGATACGGATAGATGTGAACTCCGATGTCGGGGAAAGTTTTGGCGTCTACAAACTGGGGCTTGACGAAGAGGTCATCCCCCACATCACCTCAGCCAACATCGCCTGTGGATTCCATGCCGGCGACCCCGGTGTGATGCGAAAGACAGTCGCCCTGGCAAAGCAATACGGCGTAGAGATCGGCGCCCATCCTGGATTTCTCGACCTCATGGGATTCGGACGAAGAAATATCGATGCCAGCCTTGAGGAGATTCAGGATTATGTTGTCTATCAAGCAGGAGCGCTTCAGGCCTTCGTCCGATCGCAAGGGCTAAGACTCCAGCATGTGAAGCCTCACGGAAGTCTGTATAATATGGCCGTGGCAAACCCAATAATATGGGAGGGTATCGCACAGGTGTTGGCGAGGATGGATCGGGAGATCATTTTGGTTGCCCTGGCCCCTCCGAAAAGAGAGCCTCTTCTGGAGATTGGGAAACGTCATGGCATCCGTATTGCCTTGGAGGCCTTTCCAGATCGAGCCTATCACAAGGATGGCTCTTTAGTCTCTCGAAGAGAGAAAGGAGCGGTGATCCACGATCATGAGGTGGTCGCAAAAAGGGCGCTGAAGATGGCCTTGGAGGGCAAGGTGGTTGCCATGGAGGGGACAGAAATCGAGCTCAAGGCAGATACGCTCTGCGTCCACGGGGACAATCCTGCCGCGGTGCAGATGGTGAAGAGGATTCGGCAGGAATTGCAGGAGACAGGCGTCACGGTCACACCCATGAAAGAGTTTGTCTGATAAACCAATTTCAATTGTCAAAATCCAAATCCCGAAGGAATTAGAAATGACCCAATGTCAAAGTTTCTCTCCTAATAAACTTTGTCATTTGATCTTTGGATTTCCTTTGAACTTTGAGCTTTGAAATTTGCCATCGATTCTATGGGTCTTTATCCTAAAGCAATCTCTTATCTGATGGGCGATCGCGGGCTTCTGCTTGAATTCGGAGACGAAATTCATCGGGAGATCAGTGAAAAGGTGAGAAGGATGGCTTTAGCCACCCGGGCTGAAGCCATGGAAGGCATCGTCGAAACCGTTCCTACCTATCGGTCATTGCTCATCATATACAATCCAATGATTCTTCCCGTCGAGGACCTCAGGAAGAGATTAAACCGGATAGAGGAAGGGCTTCAACAGATTCCTCTTCCAGAACCCAAGCTGACACGCATCCCGGTTGTTTATGGCGGTGTCTATGGCCCTGATTTGGAGGAGGTGGCGAGATATCATCAGATCTCTTCTGAGGAAGTGATACAACTCCATTGCAGCAAGCCTTATCTGATCTATATGATCGGCTTTATGCCCGGATTTCCTTACATGGGTGAACTTCCCGAGGCGCTGGTGACCCCACGGCTCAAGACACCCAGGCTGTCCGTCCCCAAAGGTTCTGTGGCCATTGCACAGAGACAGACAGGGATCTATTCCATAAGGAGCCCGGGAGGCTGGCAGGTCCTTGGCCGAACACCAGTGGAACTTTTCGATCCCGAGAAAGATCCTCCGGCGCTGCTTCAAATGGGAGACTTCGTCCAATTCTATCCGATCAGCGAAAAAGAATTTAATGAATGGCGAGGGTAGAGAAATTGAAGGTTACGGTGACCAGGATATCTGGATATCAGGTTATGCCTTTCCTGCCCTGTACCACGGGAGGTTCAGGCCTGAGGGTGAGTCTTCGAATTTAAGTGTTAGGTTATCACGAGATTTCAAAAATGGAGCGAGCGGCAACTTTTGAGGTGCTCGACCCCGGCATCCTGACCACGATTCAGGACCTAGGTCGCTACGGTTTCAGTCAGTTTGGGGTGCCTCCCTCGGGAGCCCTGGATACCTTTTCCCTAAGAGTCGGCAACCTGCTGGTCGGCAATAGAGGAGAGGAGGCTGGTCTCGAGACCACGCTCATGGGTTTAAAGATAAGGGCACTGAGGGAGGTTGTCATTGCCGTCACGGGCGGAGACCTCTCTCCCGCATTGAACGAGGAATCCCTGGAGATGTGGAGAACCCATCTCCTGGTGGAGGGCGATGTCATCGCTTTTAAGAAGGTCCAAGCAGGCTGCCGTGCCTACTTGACGGTGAGTGATGGGTTTGTTGTTCCGAAAATCATGGGGAGTTGCTCAACCTATCTTTCAGGGAATTTTGGCGGTTTGGAAGGCAGGAAGTTGAGGCGGGGAGACGTCCTTTATGCTCCTGATACCTCAGCTTCTCTTGATCGGTTGGGTCTCCGGTTTCCGAGTGATTGGGTTCCTTTTCTTGAGAAGGAGACCTGCCTCAGGATAATCCCGGGACCTCAGAATCACCACTTTACGGAAAAAGGGTTTCAAACATTTTATTCCTCACCGTATCAAGTCACTCGTGAATGCGACCGAATGGGAATTCGATTAGAAGGTCCCGAGATCGAAAGACGATCCGACGTGGAAGAGTCGATCATTTCGGAGGGCTTAATTTCGGGGGCAATTCAAGTACCCGGTGACGGGAAACCCATTATCATCCTAACGGAGTTGGTCACCGGAGGTTATACAAAAATTGGCACGATCATCTCAACGGATCTACCCTTGGTCGCCCAACTAAAGCCCGGAGATCGAGTGCGATTTAAGCCCATCTCCATCGAGGAATCTCACCTTCTGCTCAGGGAACGGGAGAAAAAACTGGAAGGATTTTGGAAAACAGTTCAGGCATCAAGGTCTTGGAAGAAATAGAAGCATCGATTGATCAGCAATTCCTTCCCTTTTGCTTTCATGGTTCGATTTATCTGAATCATCCTGAAAAACCCAGGGCGGGGAGGGAGTTTGGAAGAATTTTGAATAAAATATCTCCATATTACGTCTAAAAAGACGATTGGAGAACCTATCAAGCCAGCGGGTTACAATGAACGAACTAAAGGATTATGGAAGAGTGCAGAAAGACAGCGGGTTATCAAGCGCTTCTATAAATAGGAAAAGCACTTGTCGGACGTTAACGCTCATCTCTTAACTAATCCGGAGGGAAGGATGAAAAAACTTCTTTTTATTCTATTGTTGCTTATTTTCGCTTCCCCTGCATCGGCCACCGTTTATAAATGGGCTGACGATAGAGGTGTAACGAATTTTACAGACGATTACAGCAAAGTTCCTCGCAATTACCGCAATCAGGTTGAGGAAGTGAGCATGCCGAAAACGGGAAGCCCAACCCTCTCCCAAGCCCCCCCTGAAAAGATGGGAGTTGGCGCAAACTCTGGGGAGTCGGCCGGCCAGCCACCCCCCATTGCTCAGACCTTGGTCCGTGAGGGAGACTTTGCAATGAAGCTGGCCGAGGCGCTTAAGCTCGGGCAGGCCAAAAACGAGGCAGAAGCTGAGAGCACATTGGCCTCGGCGGGGATTGCGCCCAAAAACGGATGGATTGCCGATTATCCCGTGACGCCCGACATCGTCGGGGAGCTCGAAAATGCCGTCGGCACGGCAGCGGATTCTGGCAAATTGAGGATGGAGAAGGTCGAGGCCTTAAAGGCATTCCGGACAGCCGCGGTAGAGCTTCAATTGCCTATTATTGCTGAAATACCGAATGAATATACTGAGAGTTCTTCTCCGACAGCTTCTCAGTATGCTGAGCCGTCCGCGATCGATAATTACTATGAAACCGAAGGCCCTCCTGTGGTGACCTATTATACCCCGCCCCCGGATTATTACTACCTGTATGCTTGGGTTCCCAGACCGTTCTGGTGCTCTGGGTTTTTCTTCCCCGGGTTCTTTATTCTCCATGATTTCCACAGAGTTGCCTTTAGACATAGCCGTCCGTTTGTCATTACCAATCACATCAGAGATCCCGGAACCGGGAGGACCTTTGCCTTAGATCCTTCGAGGAGACAGGGCGGAAGCATTTTTGGAAGGAAGGATACGCTTCCTAAGACAGGATTTAATTCTACGGAGGCTAGGAGAGGGGCTCAGTCGATCTTCGAACGCAGCCGTGGCCGAGTGGCTTTGAGCCGTCCCTTAATGCCAATAACGGGTAGAGGAGTTAACGGTGGAAATTCTACCTACTCGAGACCTGGGCGTGTTACTGAAAGGCGAATGGAAAACAGGGGAAGTCAGCCTTTGGGTCTCATCGGGCGGAATAGTCATCAAGGCAGACCACCTGCGAGCAGCCGCAGTATGGACAGGCAATACGGGATGAACCTTCAAAGACCGTCCACGGGTGAACCCCGGTCATTCAGTTCAACTTCACGGGGGCCTGCAAGATCTGTCGGCCCATCTACGCACGGTGGAGGCCAGCATTTCGGTTCATCGGGGACGGGAAGCAGAGGTTCTTCTCCGTCGCGTCAAGGAGGGAGCCATACCAATGCTTCCGGGCGTGGAAATTCCCGTTTCTAATACGAGCACGATTAATGCATTGACATGGCGGCCCCCTCATCCTCCCCTCTCCCCGCTGGGGAGAGGGCAATTCAATGAAACGTAGCAAAACTTAATGCCTTTGCATTAATTAGAGGGTATCCGGTCAAACCTCCCGTGCCGGCTCGAAGAGGAATTTGGATCTCGTAACCAGCTCCGGTCAGAGCCTAATCCACACTTTCATCACCCGGAAATTCCGCCTCCAGTGAGCGTAAGTCCCGGCATCAGTCTGTGCTGGCGAGTTTCAGTGCGTTTCCGCTCATTGAAGGAGTAATGGATCGGACAGAGCGTTGGCCTTCTGAAGGGGAAGAATGACTCAGGACGAGCTCGGCCAGACATTCCGCAATATCTTGGACAATATGATCAGGGACACCATCGACCGCTTTGGATTGAAGGCGCAAATCAATCGGATCATTAACATAGTCTACAATGACAAAACGGCCGTCGGGGGTGAGTGTCATTTCGGTGGAGAACAATTCCAGCCCGCATAAGCGAGCAATAGAAGAAGTGATGCAACGCAACGCCCCAAGGTGATAACAAATCTCCTCGTCAGAAATGACTGGAACATAGACATGTGTGGAGTTGTCCCACCAACATGGATACGCCTTTCCGGCGCAATAAACGACCCGGAACCAGGCCATCCGGGAACCGAGCTGAGCCGGGGTGACGTGGGCCTGGAGCAAATACCTCTGAGAGGGGAACTCCTGCCGGGCAGCCACCACCTGATTCAACGAAGTCGCTTCGATAATCACTCCGTCTCCGCCGCCTCCGTAGGCGGGCTTGATGATGAAGTGTTGCCCCACTGAAGCGAGGTCAATCTCCGGGAGAAAGGGTTGTTCATCGTAGGACGGCAGGATAAGAGTGAAAGGTGTGTTCATATCGATGCTGAGGGCTTGATGCATCGCAACCTTATCCCATGCCCGACGTGCTAATTCGTGAGCGTTGATGTGATGAGGCACATGACGGCAGGCCCATTGTACGATCGGAATAAAGCGTGGATCCGCATCGGCGGCACGGTCAAAGAAAGTCCTGAAGGCCATCTCTCCATTTCCAAGGGACCGGATCATATCCTCAAGATTTCCAGGAGTAACCTGCAGGAGTGATAACTTTCGAGATCGGCATGCCAGATCGAGGAGCTTAACGAAGTCGGCATCGTATTCCCAGTTCCAAGTTAAGCATAGATCGTAGATACCCATGGTCGTCCTGTGATGGGGCGCATTCTTGATCGTCGTGGTTACTATCGTAATTTAATACTTAGACCTTGGAAATTCAATCAAAAGGGAGCATAGGAATCTTTTCCAAGAATAGACCAGGCTTCCTGCGTCGACGGCGCTATGGTCGGCCCGAAGACGGAGAGAGGACGGAAACAGTTTTACTCGACCGGTTTGCTGGACTCGAGGGGAATCTCAAATTCCCAAAGATTTGCGCCCGATCCAAAGTAGATTTTTCGACCGAGAACCGCCATCCCTGAATGAATTGGGACAGGGGGGGTCGCGACAAGGGATACCCGATCATTTCTCGGGTCGATCAAAAAGACGGCCTCTTTCGCCAATCCATAAAGTCTTGAGTCCGGCCCGGGCTGCAGGGAGACCTCCCCAGGCTCTTTGAATCCGAGATCAAGAATCTTTCTGACCTCTTTTTTTTCCGGATCAAAGACAAAGATTTTTTCATTGTCTGTGATTCCATAAAGCATTCCGTTTACAGCCACAGCCAGGGAAAGGATTGTCTTGACTTCGGGTACGGGGACGATCTCAAAAATCTTCTTTTCCTCCTTGGGATCCCAAAGAATAAGCTTTGCCTCTTTTTCAACAGCCCGTGTTCCAGTACCTCCCCTTACAGAACCTCCCGCTGCGATGAGATCTAACTTACCGATATAAGCGAGGGAAGCGATGCTCTGATTCTGGATGACATGTCGATAGACTCTTCTTTCATTTTTTTTTAGATCGTAGACACCGATGGCGCCGCCCAGGAGTCCATAATCAGGGTAACCTCCGATGTACACGTTTCCGTGAGGTCCGGCCACCATTGTTCTGGGTCGATAGAGCTCTGCTCCCATGGGCCCCAAGTCTCTGGGGTTCGCATCCTCGTTGTTGCCAAATCGGAAAGGCTTGTTCGGATCGTACACGGACAGCCTTGCCTCGGGGTAGGAGCAGAGATAAAGCTTACCGTCGAGGGTCCCCATAGAATAAACTTCTCCACTGGCAACAGAGGCTCTGCCCAGATTGGTAAGGGATTCGCTTCGGGGATCATGGACGAAGAGCCGAAGGGGAAGCATACTGCTCCCGTAAACCTTGCCGTCTGGTCCTGCGCCGACGACGAAGATATAGGCCCCCGCGGCTTCGTACTGAAGCGGGATTTCCTTCCTCTCCTTGGTCAACGGATTCTCAATCCGGAGGAGGTTCTCATCGATAAGACGAAACGTTCGTCCATCCGGAAGGCCACTTTGAGGGAAAGGGATAGCAGACTTGGAGATCCCGATCAGCCTTTCTCCTTCGATTTGAAACCATTGGTCGGATGTGGAAAATTTGACATAAATCTTCCCATCTTTTCCCTTTAGTAGATTCATCCGACCTGGCTTTCGGCTCTCCTGCGGGATCAGGGGGGTCTTGGTCTTTTTCTCCGGATCAAAGACAACAATGTCCATCTTCGCAAACTGGATGGCGCAGTAAATCAAGCCGTCTTCGCCCGCCGTGGGATAACAGTAAAACTGATCGGGGTCTGTCCGGCCAAAGTTCTCGCTCACTCCAGTTTTTGGGTCGTAAGAGAAAAGCTTTGCCGAAGGATAAGTTCCTCCCCAGATCTTGCCATCTCTTGCCGTTGTGATTTTACAGATGAAAGACTCAGACTCCCCGGCAGGCTGTCCAAGATCCTCCCACTTTTCGGTTTTTGGGTCGAAGCGCAGGAGATGAGCGTTATAGTAACTACCGAGATAGATCCTGTTCTCATGATCCACGGTGAATCCCCAGGAACCCATTTCAGACGACAGAGGGCCGTTGAATTGTCGAACCTGGCCCGTATCGGGATTGATGGCGAGAAGAAAAAGAGGGGCCTCGTACTGCCCAAAGGAAAGGTAAA
>JAPVTA010000264.1:0-7397 GCA_047519465.1 Thermodesulfobacteriota bacterium
CCCCAGACGAAATCCTCTCCTTCCTCACCCAAATCAATCAGGAGACCAAACAGACAACCAAAAGGACCCGGTACTCCCAACTGACCTCTTTCTTCAACTTCATCACTCAAAACCTCGATCCCAATTTCAGAAGCCCATGCGATACCCCTATGCTAAAAAAATTCCATCGATTCCCTGGACTCACCCGCTGGACTATTCTCGAAAAGGAAGTGGTGGATGAAGTCATCTTTCGCACGATCAAAACCAGAAACCGGTTGATGCTTGAACTGATGGCCCGGGGTGGAATGAGGATCAGCGAGGTCTTGCAATTAACACCTAGTGATATTGAAGACCGGAAGTTAACCCTCAGAAGCCCCAAGAGTGGTAAAGAACAGGAGGTTGTCTTTATTCCGCAGAAGGTAGCCGACCGCCTCAAGGAATACATTAATGCCAAAGGAATTGGGTCCGATCGGCGGATTTTCCCAATATCGTACACAGCAGCAAGGCGAGTTGTGAACAAAGCAGGGAAGGTGGTTGGAATTCACTTGCGCCCCCATGATCTTAGACGGCATGCAGCGACTTACGCATCTCGTTCAGGGGTTCCGATTGAAATTGTCAGCAAGGTGATTCTAAGGCATGCGAATCTTTCCACCACGCAGCGGTATCTCGGGACGGTGAGTGACGTAGAGGCGATGAGATGGATTGACAATATTTATGGTTAGGAAATTGGAAAAGGGGTGAGGACTGCAAAACCTCACCCTTTTTCAGACGATAAAATGGACAATATCATGTTCAAACCGTAAATTTTCGAGCTTCTAAAAAGGCCCCATCGATAGCAGCTATTCGGCCTTCGATATACTCGTCGCGAAAAGAAGTGGTGTGATATTCAGTTGGAGCCTCAGAAGAATGGTTTAATCTACTCAATCGATTTAACAAGGGCCACAACCTCATTCCACTTTAGCGAGTCTTTGAGAAAAAAGCCCTCGGCTCCGAATTCTACAGCAGCCTGTCTATATTCTGGGAGATCATGGCATGTCAGGATAATAACTTTTAAGTTGGAAATAATAGTCATAAAAAAGGCAGAGTCATTCTTGGCGAGCCGATAGCTTAACGTGTTGAAGATAGACTCACCTTTACATCAAGAATACGAAGAACTATTGGCAGTCGCTGGTTTACCGGCCAGTACACCTGTCTCTCAGCTTTTAAAAATATTTTATCAAAAGAAAGGGCCAGAGCCCTTTGTGATTCAAGGCCTTTTCTAATTTCATCAACGCGTTAAGCTACTGGCTCGTCATTCTTGGCCCTGCCTTTTCTAAAATCCTGTGATCGTCTGTCGACGAACCCAGTCATTAATTATTATTTCAGTGGTTCGTCCTTTGGATAGTTAACCATAGGGGGAGAGATCGTGTCTTCGGCAGGGATTCTTTTAAAGATTGCCAGCTTCCCTCCCTTGACCTGTTCAATCCAAATGCCTTTAATAGACAGATGGTCCTCGGGCCTAAAATACTTATCTCCTTCTGGATGTGCATAACCAAGTTTGAATCGTTTACCCTCGAGCTTTCTTATAAATCCAAGGGTATCCATTTTTCCCTTCCAGCCCGTCTCCTCAATAACTTCTTTTATCGCGTATATGGCTTCCCAGGTAGACCATTGGTAAGAAGGAACCAAATGTTTGCCTGTAGCAATTTCCAGTCCCTTATCATCCATTCCGATAGCTTTGCGGTAGGCCTGATCATAAGGAGTTTTCATTTCCTTAGCCTCCTGTGGATAACCTGTAATAACATAAAGCCCTTCAGCCGCAGGTCCTAACTTCTCAATGTCCTGGCCAGACAAAACGTAGTTTCCACCTATCTTAACGATGTCCGGTCGTAGATCATGTAAATCCCGTATGAAGGCCAGGAAGTCGGTACCGAAGTTTGCAAAATACACGCCCTTTGCTTCCTTAGGAATTTTACCCTGGAGATAACGCAGCCAGTTACCAGTGCCGATAGGAACTCTAACCGAGCTTAAGACCTTGCCTCCGACAGCTTCTACGGAGCTTTTGAAGTTCTGTTCTTGGTCCCAACCCCAGGCATAATCTACCACCACGGTTGCCCAGCTCATAATTTTAAGGTCCTTGGTGGCAAACTTTGAAATAGCAAGGGTTTCTTGCTTAACGTCCGTGTTGAAGTCAAAAATGTACCTGTTACCTTTACCCGGGACTGTTAGCAATGCACCGCCTGCTGTTGGAAAGTATACTGTTTTAAGTTCTTTTGCTATCGGGCCTACAGCAAGAACGACGGCAGAGGTATTTGAGCCGACAACAAAATCGACACCGTCACTTTCGATCAGTCGCCGCATTTTCAACGTTGCAACACTCGCGTCGCTTTCAGTATCAGCTACAATGAGACGTACCTCCTGTTTCGCGATCCCCCCCTCATCGTTTATCTTTTTCACGACCGCAGTAGCCACTTTCTCATGGGCATAACCGTATGCTGCAAGTGCACCTGTGCGGTCGGCGAGCAACCCTATTTTTACAGGTCTATTGAGTTGCTTCACCTGGGCCTGAACAACAACATCACTTAGAACCCACAGGCCGGTTGCCAATAGAAGCATGAGGGGGAGACCTATCACAGCAATCCAATACAGTTTGATACCACCTCCACATTTCTTGAAGAAGTTCGTCCACGCGTTCATTGCTTTACCTCCTTTCTAGGTTTTGTGGGTTTAACACAGTTGGCTCACACCTGTAATAGGCATGGTATCCTCAACTATTTTCCCCCGACCCCCAAGTACCGAACCAGCAAGTTTTCTTTTTGTATGCTTGCCACATCGCCTTCATAGGCTATCCTGCCGACCTCCATAATCGAAATCCGATGGGCAAGTTCCATCACTAAAGGGATCTTCTCCTCTACCAACAGAATTCCGATTCCTCTCGCATTCAGTTTTCTGATAACGTCTGCCAAGCGGAGGATTGCGGTGGGCATTAAACCGGTGCTAGGTTCGTCTAGAAGCAGGATCCGAGGATTTGTCAACAGGGCCCTTGAAATACTGACCATTTGCTGCTCGCCGCCGCTAAGGGTACCAGCCGTCTGATGAAGCCTTTCCCTCAGAACAGGGAATAACTCAAATACTAAATTCAAAGCATCTCCATCCTTTCGCCTCAAGGCGGTTTTCATGTTCTCCTGCACGGTCAATTTTCTAAAAAGAAGCATTTCTTGTGGAGCATATCCTATTCCCATTCGCGCCCTCATAAAGGGTGCCAAACCCTCGGTATCAACGCCATTCAAAAAAATTTTTCCACGTCGTGGCTTTACAAGTCCCATTATACTCTTCAAGGTGGTCGTTTTACCAGCTCCGTTGCGGCCGATCAGGGCGATTATCTCTCCCTCGGCTACCTGGAGAGAGACACCCTGTAAAACGTAGCTTTTTCCGTAGTACACATGAATATCTGCTACATTGAGTGATACTGCTTGCATCATGCCATCTAACGCCCGGGCGTGCTAATCCTAGGTTACCCCGAGGTAAACCTCTTGCACCCTTTTGTCTGCAATGATATCGGAAGGCACTCCTTCCGCGATGATTCTGCCATGATCGAGTACTGTAATTGTTTCTGCAATATCTAAAACCGTGGCCATATTATGGTCTATCACAAGAACGGTCTTCCGCTCTGCAATACCTCTAACGATCTGATTCATGTTCTCCACCTCGTGGGGATCAACCCCTTGGGTAGGCTCGTCCAGAAGAAGAATATCAGGGTCCAAACTCAACGCAATCGCGATCTCAAGTAACCTTTGGTCACCATGGGATAAGCTACTAGCCGTTGCGTCCATTTTATCGATGAGTCCAACCATTTCGCACAATTTCTCCACCTCCCGTGAAATCGTCGGCAATTTTTCGGCAACTGCTAAGGGGTTCCAAGGAATTTTCCCTTTAGAGTTCACACCAAGCCATACGTTTTCTATTACGGAGAGCTCGGAGAATACGTTGGGAATCTGAAAGGTTCTAGCTACACCCTCTTGGCAAATGTTGTGAGACTGAAGGTCGGTTATATTCTTACCTCGAAGAAGAACGCGGCCACTGCTTGGTTTCACGGCACCCGTTATCGAATTGAATAGCGTGGTTTTTCCCGCTCCGTTAGGCCCGATGATCGCTCTAAGCTCGCCGCCTAAAACCCTCAGGTTGACACGATCTAATGCGGTCATGCCGCCAAACTTAACCACCAAGTCAAACGTCTCCAGTATCGGTTGCCGCTCTCCACGGATTACGCTGCTATGATGTTTGCTCTCTGCCGTCGTCCGTTCTGACACCACTACACCTTCATGGTCTCTGAGAGGGCTGATAGAATCCAAATGTTCTAAACCATTTTGATGAGGTATACGTCTTGCTTGATCCGGTTTCTTACGCTCTGCCCTGCGCTCGTTAATATACCCGACAATTCCTTTACGGGCCCACCTCAACATAACAATGATCAGACAGCCGAAAAGAATTAAATAATGGGTCCACCAGGCGCTGACGTAGAATTGAAACAGAGTGAATAAGGCTACACCTACTATTGGTCCGATGAGTGTTCCAAAACCCCCTAAGACCCCCCATACAAAAGGCAGGACTGACCAATTAAAAGCGAAGAACTCTGCACTCGAATAACGGAGCCTTACCGCGTATAGTGCTCCACTCAATGCCGTTAATGCACCCGCCACCACAAAGACTGCCAACTTGTAATAAAACACATGATATCGCAAGAAAGAGGTCCGCATTTCATTCTCCCTGATTCCAATCCACACCCTTCCTAAGGGAGAACGGACAAGATGCTCCAACAAAAAATAAACGATAACTGCAAAAGCCAATAGTATGAAGTAGCATGTTAGTGGATCGTAAACTGAGAATTTGAACGGACCGAGGACGACGAGCGGTATGTTTGCAGGAAGACCGCCGCTTCCACCTGTTAATGGGGTCATGTTCTTTGCAAGAAGATACACAACAGAGGCAATGATCGCTGTAAGAATTACATGATAGGCTTCGGTAACACGAACCGCGAGAAGGCCCACCAAAGCAGCCGCTATAATGCCTGCCGTAATTGCGACTGCCAGTGCAGACCAGAAGGAGGCTCCTAGCCTCAAAACGGGCAATACCATGGAATACGCGCCAATTCCGAAGAAAAGAGACTGACCAAGGCTTGGCTGGTTGGCATATCCCAACAACACATCGTAAGCCATCGCAAAGATCGAGTAAATATACATGATCATGAGTAATGATTTGATGCCGTCCGGAACAAAAAAACCGGCAGCGACAAATACCCCCAGGATCCCCAGCTTCCACGGGTTCCACCTCAATATGGAACCAGAGGCAAGTCCAAACATATCATGACCGGTTCGTCGTCCCTCATTCTCAGGAAAAGGCGAAGCACCCATCATCCAAACAAACCTCGAGGTCGAAACACTAAGATCAACGCCATAAGAAACATAATGGCTGCCTTTACCTGGACCGGATCGAGCGCCGCCGATAGGAGACCTTCTACACCTGACAGAATGAGGGCAGCGATTAGGGCGCCTTGTAAGCTGCCAAGCCCTCCTACAATCACGACGATAAATGAGAGTAAAATGACGTCTGTGCCCATTAGAAAAAACACCTGGTTGATGGGTGCAGCGAGCACGCCACCTGCTGCGGCCAACCCTGCTCCTAATCCAAAAGTCCCTGCACGGATAAAATTCGTGTTGATCCCGACAGAATCTGCCATATCGGGATTTTCCATGGTAGCCCGGATGTATATACCAAAATCCGTACGGTACAGTGCCAACCACAATAGACCGATGAGTAGAAGGCCGGCACCGGCAGCGAATAAGCGGTAACAAGGATAACTTATTCCAAAGAGACTTATGTTGCCGCGAATCGGATAGGGTACTATCTTTGGGGTGCCTCCAAACGCCATCAACACGCACTGCTGAATGATGAAAGACACTCCAATCGTGCCCACCATAGTAATCAGTGGTTTTCCTTCAAACGGCCGCAGGACCCACCGTTCCAGCGGTATGGCCAGCACCCCAACAACGATAGGAACAATGATAAGGGCAGGCAAAAAGATACCAAACCACCCGGTTACGACAACCGTCAGGACTGCACCTATCATATACAGGTCACCATGAGCCATGTTAATAATGCCCATGATGCCGAATATCAGGGACAGACCGAGGGAAATTAAAGCAATAATGATGCCCCAGATGACCCCATCTACAAACAAGAACAGCAGATTGTAGACCGCATCAGACATGCTACTGGTAGTCCTTCCTTTGAGGCTATTTTAAAATCGGTCGCGACTCTTTTTTAGTATATTGTGAGATATTGGATTAACTCCCTCATTTGATAGCTCTTTCATGACCTCATCTGATTTCGCAACACGGGCAAAGGCCTCAGCAAATAAATCCAGTTCCATATTCTGCCATATTTCGGCGGAGCTACCGGCGTGCTCGTAAGCACTCACACCATCTGAGACAACGACCACATTATAGAAGTGATGAAAGGCACTTCGTACCGTACTATCCACACACCAATTAATTACCGTACCCGTAACCACTAAATAAGAGACACCTAAAGAATGCAAAATTTGGTTCAATTCCGTGTTGGCGAATGCGTCATAGCCACACTTCTTCACGACGCGCTCCCCGCCAATAGGAAATAGTTCAGGGATAATTGCTGTTTCGTGCTTCCCTTCCCAGAACATAGATTCGGGCGGGTCAAGCAAGAGACCTCTTTGCTTCGCAATCTTCCAGTAAAAAGGATAATGGAAATCTGGCCCGACGCAAAAAACGGTAAAGATAACTGGTATTTTGTGGTCCCGGCAAAATTGCAGCAGTTTCTTGATCTCGGGTAACTGCTTTCGTGCCATTGGAACTTCAAGGGGGGCGCCTGCTTCGACAAAACCGTTCTGCATATCTATAATCAACAGTGCGCTTTTCTTGGGGTCAAGCTTAAATACGGGATTCCACTCCCAAAATCTTCTGTGCATTAAACTCTCCTCCTGTGTCAGTAACAAACGTAATCGTCATGCAAGTTCCCATTAAAAATCAATATAACCTATTTCAGATCTGACTACATTCATCTTACCGGATTTTTGATAATAAACAGAATTCTGCCACCATTCATGGCCGGATTAGTATCGAAGTTCTATGAGCATGTCAAGCCATGTCCTCTCCTAGATTTGGCGATCTCACGTAACAAATGGCCCGGCGCCTCCGTTGTCTTATTATTGTCCTGGTGATGAAGGTTGGCTAGGATAACTCGGTTCTGGATAGGAAGAACATCGCGTCCAAATTATTATACCGGTTGCTCTCTCCCAAATTAGTCGTTTCCCCCTCCGAAAATTGCAGGAAGAAACCCAATAGAATAGATATTCTCGATATTGTGGATCGCGCCAGTATCCAGGAATTCCGTATATCTTGCCA
>JAPVTA010000265.1:0-7009 GCA_047519465.1 Thermodesulfobacteriota bacterium
CCGCTCGCCCGAGCGATGGCATCGCACTTCGATTTTGTGCGGCTTGCCAGCATGATATCCGTAAACACCTGCGGGACTTTTGCCACCTTATGCGTCACCACCGTTCCCACACCACCTGCTCCGATGATCAGTACTTTAGACATTGGTTCACCACCTCCCTAATAATGAATATTCAGCGACTCAGACAAAACCCCATCCCCCTCCCAGCCTCCCCCTTGAAGGGGGAGGAGGTTTCGTTTCCCCTCCCTTTCAGGGGGAGGGGGGAGGGAGAGAATACTATAAAAAGATTTTTGTTTAGTACTTTGTAAGACATTATAACAAGAAAGAAGTTTAATAAAATAAACCTGAAAAAATTATAGCTTTCTTTTTTGATTTGTCAAGTGTTTTTTGTGAGATTTCTGGACTCTTCCAGAAATCTCTGATTACACGGATTCCCCCTCACCCTGTCCCTCTCCCCCGAGGGGAGAGGGGAGGGCGGGGGTTTACCCCGTTAGAAAATGGGAGACTTTCTAACGGGGTAGACACCTAACGGGTTTTCTGTTAATTTTTCCTTAGAGAGAAAAATGGAAAAGATCATCATTCGGGGAGCGAAGGTCCATAATTTAAAGAATATCGACGTCGAGATCCCCCGGAATTGTCTGGTGGTGATTACCGGCCTGAGCGGCTCGGGCAAGTCGACGCTCGCCTTCGACACCCTCTATGCCGAGGGGCAAAGGCGGTACGTGGAGTCCCTTTCAGCCTATGCGCGGCAGTTCTTGGAGCAGATGGAGAGGGCCAATGTAGAATCGATCGAGGGCCTCTCTCCTGCCATCGCCATTGATCAGAGGGGCATGTCGCGAAACCCCCGTTCCACGGTGGGCACCGTGACAGAGATCTACGATTACCTCCGGCTTCTTTTTGCCAGGGTGGGAGAGGCCTTCTGCCCTCAATGCGGATCTCCTATCACCTCGCAGTCGCTTCAACAGATGACTGAGACACTTCTCAGGCTTCCCAAAGGAACACCCCTCACTGTCCTCTCTCCCATCGTCAGGGGGAAAAAGGGAGAATATCGGAAAGAGTTGGAAGAACTCCGCAGGGACGGGTTTGTGAGGATAAGGGTGGACGGGCAGATGAAAGATCTCAGCGAAGAGATCCGCCTGGACAAAAATAAGCGCCACGAGATCGATGTAGTGGTGGATCGCTTGACCGTTAAAGAAGGAGCGGAAAAGAGGATCAACGATTCCTTAGAGATCGCCTCTCACCTTTCCGAAGGAATTGTGAAAGTGGAAAGAGAAGGATCATCTCCCATGGTTTTCAGTCAGAAGTTCTCCTGCATCCAGTGCGGATTCAGTTTCCCGGAGATCACCCCCCGGATGTTCTCTTTCAACAGCCCCCAGGGTGCCTGTGCTGCCTGCGGTGGGTTGGGAACGAAGCGCTATGTCGATCCTGATCTCATCGTTCCAAACCCCTCCCTCTCACTGAACGAAGGCGCTCTCATCCCCTGGAAGGAGAAAGAAGAGGCTTTTCTAAGACCTATCCTGAATGGGTTGGCGAACCATTATCATTTCGATCTCGACACTCCGTTCAATCGGTTACCCAAATCCGTTCAGCATCTTCTTCTCTACGGATCGGGGGGAGAAAAAGTCGAATTCAAGGTGAAAGGAAGGGGTGGATCCCATCTCTTTCGGCAAGAATTTGAAGGGCTGATCCCGGAAATGGAGAGGAGATGGAAGGACGATAGCGAAGATGACGAGGCGTTAGAAGAATTTATGAATGTGGCTCCGTGCCCGGATTGCGGCGGGACACGGCTGAAGAAGGAAGTGCTTTCTATCAAGGTGGGTGGAAGATCGATCGCAGAAGTCACCCAGCTTTATGTCAAAGAGGCATTGGATTTCCTGAGGCATTTGGAGCTGCCTCCAAGATCTCAAAAGATTGCACAAGGTGTTTTGAAAGAGATCGAAGAGCGACTGAGGTTTATGGTAGAGGTGGGTCTGGACTACCTGACGCTGGATCGAACCGCTGCGACCCTTTCCGGAGGAGAGTCCCAACGCATCCGTCTGGCGACCCAGATCGGTTCAAGCTTAGTCGGGGTGCTCTACATTTTGGATGAGCCGAGCATCGGCCTTCATCAAAGGGATCACCTTCGCCTTTTGGGAACATTGAAGCGGCTGAGAGATTTGGGAAACACGGTCATCGTCGTGGAGCATGATGAAGAGACGATCCGCTCCGCCGATTATATCATCGATATGGGACCCGGGCCCGGAGAAAGAGGCGGAGAAGTGGTCTTCACCGGACCTCCGAAGGCATTGGAGAATGCAGGCCATTCGTTGACGGGACAATATCTTTCCGGGAAAAAGTTCATCCCTCTTCCAAGGCAGAGAAGGCCGGTCGAGGGAAAATATCTCGTCGTCCGGGGGGCCTCGGCAAACAACCTGAAGAATATTGATGTGAGGATTCCCCTCGGGGTGTTTACCTGTGTCACGGGCGTATCCGGGTCGGGAAAATCCACATTGATCATCGATACCCTTTACTGCTTGTTAGCCCAGCAGCTTCATCGTCTTCCACGGCGTTGCGTCTCTTTCCGGGGCATCGAAGGATTGGAACACGTGGATAAAGTCGTCCATGTGGATCAGATGCCGATCGGAAGGACGCCCCGCTCCAACCCGGCCACCTACACAGGCGTGTTCCAGCCCATCCGTGACCTCTTTGCCGAACTTCCGGAATCGAGGATGAGAGGGTTTGCGCCGGGGCGCTTCAGTTTCAACGTAACAGGAGGGCGGTGCGAGACGTGCCATGGAGACGGAGTCCTGAAGGTCGAGATGCAATTTCTCCCCGATGTTTATGTGACCTGTGAGGAGTGCCATGGGAAGCGCTATAACCGGGAGACGCTTGCTGTCCAATATAAAGGGAGGAGCGTCTCCGATGTCCTTGAGATGACCGCAGAAGAGGCTGACGAATTCTTCCGGGCGATCCCGGTGATCCGTCAAAAACTTCAAACCCTTTGCGATGTCGGTCTGGGTTACCTCAAGTTGGGCCAGCCTGCCACCACGCTTTCTGGAGGAGAGGCGCAGCGGATTAAGCTGGCGAGGGAGTTGAGTAAGAGGGAGACGGGGAGGAGCGTCTACATTTTAGATGAACCCACGACAGGTCTCCATTTTGCGGATATTCAGAGATTACTCGATGTTCTCAATCGGCTGACCGACAGAGGAAATACCGTCATCGTCATCGAACACAACATGGAAGTTATCAAATCCGCTGATTACATTATTGACCTGGGGCCGGAGGGAGGAGAGAACGGGGGGAAAGTGATCGGATCCGGAACGCCAGAGGAATTGACGAAAAACCCGGCCTCCTACACCGGACAATTTTTGAAGAAGAAAATCAACTGTCCCCAAGATAGTCATTGACTCGGTCCGGTTTCCCCTCTCCCTTGAGAGATTGTGTCATAATATGATTTGCGGAATAGACACACACAATGTGTTGTAGGGGCTCAATTCATTGAGCCCTATTGGTGGGCTTGATAAATCAAGCCCCTACAATTATGATAAGGAGCGCACGATGGAAGAAAAAGAACAGTCGAGCACAGGGTTGGAAGAAAACGTGGCTGGTTTCTTTTGCTACCTCTTGGGATTCGTCACCGGCATCATCTTCTTGGTGGTGGAGAAGAAGAGCAGCTTTGTAAAGTTTCATGCCAGGCAATCCACTATCACTTTTCTGATTATATTAGCCCTCTCGTGGATTCCGGTCATAGGCTTTTTATTCTGGATTCTGGGAATCTTCCTCTGGCTCCTCTTGATGATTAAGGCCCTCCAGGGGAAACGATATTCCTTGCCGATTGTTGGAAAATTGGCGGAAGAAAAGTAGCTGGATTTTCCATGAAAACAAAGCGTAAGAAAAATACTACTCAGAAGGGCAGGGGAGGCAAGATCCTTTTTTTCCTGGTCTTGATCGGGATCGGTTTGATTCTGCTATTTCATCAACAGATATTCCGTTCCATTAAGCCGCTGTCTAAGAGGCGGAGTATTCCAGCGGAGAGAAGGGAGGTTCTCCTTTATTTTTCGGATAGCGAGGGGGAATACCTGATCGGAGAGAAGAGAAAGATTTTGAAAAAGGATGCGGTGCAAGAAGAAGCGAAGGAGACGGTCATCGAGCTGATCAAAGGTCCGAGCGGGAAACTCATTCCCACCCTTCCTCCGCGAACAGAATTATTGACTCTCCAGATCAGTGACGCAGGAGTGGCCAGAGTTAGTTTCAGCCCGGCCCTTTCCAAAGATCACCCCGGAGGAAGTACAGCCGAGATGATGACGGTCTATTCCATTGTCAATTCCCTTTCCATCAATTTTCCCCAAATCAAACGAGTTCAGATCCTCATCGATGGGAAACCCATTCCAACTATTGTCGGCCACCTTTCCTTAGAACAACCCGTCTCACCCAAACCCGATTTGATCAAAGGACAATAATTTAATACTTCGACTCACTCTTGTCCAAATTAGAGGTTTGCTAATGATGGAATTCAGATCCTTTGGGTGTCATTCCCGTGAAAACGGGAATCCAGAGAGCAAGGATGACGAGCTTAGAGAAACAGCAGCCTCTCGTGATCGTGAGTCTACCGAAGGGCCTTTTGACACAACTCTTGGCCCTGAGTCTCTCAAAAGGCACACCATCACGACTAAGTCGAGGGACAGACCGTGGAGTGGAATGGGTTGATTTCAAAGGAAATAGATGATATTCTTAAAACCCTGGAATACCCGTGGCTTCGCCCCGAGGTGAGTTGGAAGGTTGGAACACTGGAATGGCGGATTGGAGATAGGGTCGAATTTCTATGCTGGAAGCCAAATATATCCGGGAGCATCTTGATGAGGTTCGGGAAAGGCTGGCGTTGCGAGGGCAGGCTGTTAATTTGGACCAATTCGTTTTGCTTGACGGGGAGCGAAGAAAAAACATCCAGGAATGGGAAAGGTTAAGGGCCCTCCAGAAAAAGGTCTCCGATGAGGTGAGCAAAAAGAAAAGGGAGGGCCAGGATGCCTCGGACTTGATCGAGGAGATGAAAAAGGTCTCTCAGGATCTGAAGGGGTTGGACGTAATAATCGAAGAGAAGGAGAAGATCCTGCAAGATTTTCTCCTCACCATTCCGAACCTTCCCCATGCCTCTGTTCCTGCGGGAAAAGAATCATCCGACAATGTTGAGGTTAAGCGATGGGGCGAAATTCCAAAATTCGATTTTAAACCGAAACCCCATTGGGATTTGGGGGAGGAATTGGGGATTCTTGATTTCAAGAATGGAGCCAAGATTGCCGGAGCACGGTTTACCCTTTATTGGGATCTTGGGGCAAAGTTGGAAAGGGCGTTGATCAATTTTATGTTGGATCTTCATACCCGGGAACATGGATATCGCGAAGTGCTTCCTCCGTTTATGGTGAATCGGACATCGATGACGGGCACGGGGCAGCTTCCGAAATTCGAAGAGGAACTTTTCAAGGTGGAGGGGACCGACTACTTCCTTATTCCGACCGCAGAAGTTCCTGTGACAAATATCCATCGGGATGAAGTTCTTGAGGAGAAGGTACTGCCCCTCTACTATACGGCCTACACGCCTTGTTTCAGGAAAGAGGCTGGATCTTATGGAAAAGACACCCGGGGGTTGATTCGGCAACACCAGTTCAATAAGGTGGAACTGGTAAAGTTCGCAAAGCCCGAGAGCTCTTATGACGAGCTGGAGAAGCTTCTTTCCGATGCGGAAGAGGTTTTGAAAAGGTTGAGACTGCCTTACAGGGTCGTCAGTCTCTGTTCAGGCGATTTGGGGTTTTCAGCCTCGAAGACTTATGATATCGAGGTCTGGCTTCCCGGGCAGAATACGTTTAAAGAGATCTCCTCTTGTAGCAACTTTGAGGATTTTCAAGCAAGAAGGGGGAAGATTCGATACCGCATTTCTGGAAAGTCGAAAACGGAATATGTCCACACCCTGAATGGCTCCGGCCTGGCTGTTGGAAGGACCTTAGTAGCTATTTTAGAAAATTACCAACAGGCGGATGGGAGCGTGGTTATCCCGGAAGTGTTGCGGCATTACCTTTACGGAGTGGAAAAAATAGAGAAAAGAAAGTAAAAAGCCAGTGATGAGTTCGGAAAAATATCACTCCGAACTGCGAAACGAAGTGTAGCATGGAGGGATGGCCGAGTGGTTTAAGGCGGCGGTCTTGAAAACCGCTTCTCCGAAAGGGGACGTGGGTTCGAATCCTACTCCCTCCGCCACGAACCACGTAGGGTTCGTGGCAGCCGTGCACCTTACATGGTGCACGGCGCCATGGATTATGCGCCACGCCCTGAACCGTGTTAGGTCCAGGGTTAGTCCTAAACTCAACATAGTTCACGTTGGGTGCATGGCTGGCCTGAACTTCACACAGTTCAGGGCGCCAGTGCCAAAGTATTAGGAATAATTGGATTGAGGGATGAGAACCCTTCCGCGCAAGCGGAATGGTTCGGCGACCCCGCCGAAAGGCGGGGGAGGCGGAGCGAAGCCCTGCACCACATGGTGTACAGGGCGAAGCGAGCACATCCTACTCCCTCCGCCACGAACCACGTAGGGTTCGTGGCAGCCGTGCACCTTACATGGTGCACGGCGCCATGGATTATGCGCCACGTCCCGAACCACGTAGGGTTCGGGATTAGTCCTGAACTCAACGTAGTTCAGGATAGGGTGCATGGCTGGCCCTGAACTTCACATGGTTTAGGGCGCCAATATTGAGAATATATGTATTATGTTTACGTATTGAAAAGCCAGGTGGACGGGAAACTTTATATTGGTTACACAACGAATCTTAAAAACAGATTACAGAAGCACCAGTATGGAGAGGTTCTGTCAACAAGGCCCCGCAGGCCATTCGAACTAATTTTTTATGAAGGTCACAAAAATATGGAAGACGCAAAACGCAGAGAAGAATATTTGAAAACTTCTAAAGGCAAATCTTCTCTGCGCATGATGCTTCGGAATTCGTCGACATAATTAGAAAGGCTCAAATAGTACATTAGTAGG
>JAPVTA010000266.1:0-32014 GCA_047519465.1 Thermodesulfobacteriota bacterium
GACCAAAGATTGAGCCGACGTTGATAATCTTTCCGTTCCTTTGCTTCATCATATAGGGTGCCACAGCCTTTGCACACAAAAATTGACCTTTCACATTCACAGCCATTGTCTCATCCCAGATTTCCTCAGAATGTTCTTGTAAACTCTTCATGTAAAGAATACCTGCATTATTGACGAGAATATCGATCTTCCCCCACCTTTTATGTACCTGGGAAACCATTGACTCGACTTCTGCACTTTTCGTCACATCGACTTTTACTTCCATTGCATGATCAGATCCGCTTTCCTTTTTGATGTCATTCACTATTGCTTCTGCTCCCGCCATGGAACGATTACCCGTGCAGCATACTTTGGCGCCTTCTCTTCCGAGCTCAAGTGCTGCTCGTGCTCCTATTCCGGAAGAAGCTCCTGTCACAATCGCCACTTTTCCGTCAAGCCTCATCTTCTCTCCTCCCTTGATTATCGATTTGGTTTCTTATTTGAATGGTCTGAATCCGGAGGACCGTATCTTAAAGCTGCGCCTTTTTCAGTGGTGTTTGCCATTTTTGCATAAATAGATAGATAACCCTTGTTTACTTTTGGCTTCGGAATTTTCCACTTCCTGAGCCTTTCCCCAATTTCCTCATCGGAAATCTGGATGTTCAATTTTTCATTCGGAATATCGATTTCGATGATGTCGTCCTCCCTCACAATGGCTAGGGGTCCTCCCGCAGCCGCTTCAGGACTTATATGTGCCACCGCGCATCCCTTGTTTGTCCCCGAAAGCCTGCCGTCAGTAATGAAAGCCACCTTGCCCTGCATTCCCTTAGCAGCCAACTGCCATAAAAAGCGCTGTAAGAGAAGCATGCCCGGCTCCCCCCTTGGGCCCACATACCGGACAACGACGACGTCGCCCGGATTGAGTTTGCCCAAGCTTAAAGCATCGCATGCATCTTCTTCACGCGCGAAAATACGGGCTGGTCCTTTATGCCGATACATTTCTAACGGCACCGCTGATTTCTTTATGAGGGCACCGCCTGGCGCAAGGTTTCCCCGCAGGAAAATCAGGCCTCCTTCTCTTGACAGTGGGTTATCCATTGAATGAATGACCTTACCATCCCCATGAGGGGCGACTTGCAGCGTCACCGAAAGGGGCTGGCCCGTAACCGTTATCACATTCATAACCATCAGCGATTGCAGCTCTTTCATGACCGCTTGGAGACCGCCGGCCTCATCAAGGTCTACCATCAGGTACTTGCCACTACCGGATGGGGCAATGTCACAGATGAGCGGCGTCTCCTTGCTTATCGAGTTGAACATTTCCAGTGTGATATCTAGATCCAATTCTGCAGCGATGGCCTGCAAATGGAGCACACCATTTGTGGAACCGCCGATGGCCATCAAGATTCTAATGGCATTGGTAAAGGCATCCCGGGTCATTATTTGAGAAGGTTGAATCCCTTGTCGATGGAGTTCGACTACCTGACGGCCTGCCTGAAAGGCAATGCGCATGAGGCGCGAATCCGCTCCGGGCGTTGCAGCGTTCCCCGGTAAGGACATACCCAGAGCTTCGGCCAAACAAGCCATTGTGTTAGCAGTTCCCATGACCGGACATGCTCCAAAACCAGGGCATCCCCGGTTTTTGATTTGAGAAAATTCATCCTCGCTGATTCTACCTTCTTTAAAATCCGCAAAGTGTTTAGGCGCAATCGCCAAAGGATCTAATATCATTTCTTGGTAACGGTTCAATTGCATGTAGCCGCCCGTAACCACCACGGATGGGACATCCAATCTTGCAGCGGCCATGAGATGGCCGGGTATGACATCATCGCACACAGGAATGAAAACCATTGCGTCAAAAAGGTTGGTCTTGGCAACCGCCTCAATATAGCCAGCCACCAAGTCTCTGTGTGGCAGGTGATAATTGTCATGCCCCGCCATACTTGTGCAAATGGAGCTGATGACGAATTCGCGTGGTGTTCCTCCAGCCGACCAAATTCCGGCCTTGACCGCCTCTGCGACGCGGTTCAGGTGAATCGATGCTGGATTTATTTCTCCCCAACTGCTCACGACCCCTATTTGCAGACCCTTGACTGCTTCGTCACTAAACCCGATACCCCTCATCAGCATCTGACGCTCCACCAACGCATAATCCGGCAGGTCCTCATCTTGCTTCTTAACCATTTCTCACTCTCCATGACCACGTTCATTTTTCATCGGCCAGTTCATTTGCTTCCAAGTGAAGCTAATCCTTCTTCGACGACCGAAAGCCCCTTGTGGAGTTCCTGATCCGTAATGACTAATGGGGGTAAAAACCTGATGACATTATTCAAGGTTCCGCATACTAAGATCACAACTCCGTGATCAACGCAGTATTTAACCAATGCACCAGCCTCTTCTGCTGCTGGTTTCTTTGTCTCTCGGTCTTTAACAAGCTCGATCGCCAGCATCGGGCCCAACCCTCTCACGTCACCTATCATCTCGAATCTGCTCTGCCAGGCGTTGAGACGGTCACGTATCTTTTTCCCCAGTATTTGCGCCTTCTGGAGCAGGTTTTCCTCACCAAAAATATCCATCACGGCAAGGGCAGCACGGCATGCAACAGGGTTTGCCCCATAGGTCCCGCCAAGGCCGCCGGGGTGAACAGAATTCATCATCTCTCTTTTGCCTATGACCGCACTCAACGGCATTCCTGCGGCGAAGCCCTTTGCCAAGGTAATCATGTCAGGCTCAACGCTGAAATGCTCAATGGCGAACATCTTTCCGGTCCGTCCGGTCCCCGCCTGTATCTCATCGGCGATGAACACAATCCCATTCGCCTTGCAAATCCCTGTTAGCTTCGTGAAGTATTCAGGAGGTGGAGTTATAAACCCACCTTCTCCCAAGAGAGGTTCTGCTATCACGGCTGCCGTGCATTCAGCTCCCACCTGATTCTTGAGAAAATCGTTCAGGTAATCGGCGCAATGGATACTGCATCTAGGGTACTGAAGTCCGAAGCTACAGCGATAACAATACGGGGCAGGGATATGATATACCTCCGGAGCAAATGGACCAAAACCCAGCTTAAACGGATTGACTTTGCTTGTCAGGGTCATCGCGAGCTGAGTTCGCCCGTGATAACCGTGCTCAAGGGCAATAATCGCTTGCCTTTTTGTGAAGTAACGGGCGATCTTAACTGAGTTTTCAACCGCTTCGGCTCCTGAATTCACAAACAATGTCGACTTCGGCGTCGTTCCCGGAGCGATTTGGCAAAGCTTCTCTGCCAGTATAACTGCGGATTCGTATGGCACGACCATAAAGCAAGTATGCGTGAACTTCTCCGCCTGATCCTTGATGGCTGCTACCACTTTAGGATGCGAATGGCCA
Source organism: Thermodesulfobacteriota bacterium (assembly GCA_047519465.1). GTDB lineage: Bacteria > Desulfobacterota > BSN033 > BSN033 > UBA1163 > UBA1163. The sequence continues at coordinate 3,346 of JAPVTA010000266.1, forward strand.
ACAGTCATCACGCCAATCCCACCGGCGAAGTCAATGTATTCTTTCCCATCCATGGCTCGGATCACAGCTCCTCTCGCAGACTCAACATAGACGGTTGTTCCGCTTCTGTACCCGGGTGGAATAACTCTATTCCTTAAATCCAAAATTGACTCAATTCTATTTTTCTCATGCATAGTTTCCTCCTTTGGGAAAGTTTACGAAGATGAGCCGACAGCTTTTATTCAGCCTCGATATTACTCTCGCTAACACGTTGGAGAGAGTCTTGAAGGGCTGAGCGCGCTTCGGCAATGGTGACACTTTGAAATTGGATGTTCTCCCTTAACCTCAGCTGTGCCATTCTATCCATATCAGCAGTAATGAGGCAGGCGATCTTCACGTAACCACCCATGGATACACCGTCGGGCCCTAAACAGATCGGCTCCTTTCCACCGGGTATTTGAATGGCTCCGATGGCGTTTCCGTCATCAACAATGTTTGAAGGGTTGGAACCACCGAGTTGAGTACCCGGCCGTTCCTTAAAATACAGCTGAGGCCCCTCAAATCTATAGCCAATCCGGTTGGAATGGATGGACGCTCGATAGGGTGAGCTTAAGAAGACTTGTATGCTCTCGTCTTTCACATGATCGTCTTGAGGACCCAGAATCACCCGCAGCTTCTTCTCACCTTTTAATCGGGGCAGTACAGATCCCTTTACCTTCCGCCCCTTCAGACTTTCAAGGGGAATCCTTGGATCACCTACTTCCAGCACATCGCCCTTTCTGATCAGCCGACCCCGAACCCCTCCTAACGCTCCGGTGAGATAAGTGGATTTAGAGCCAAGGACGACGGGGACGTCAATGCCTCCTGCAACACAGATGTAGCCACGCCAACCCACTTTCGCCTTTCCCATGGAGAGAATATCCCCTTTTCGAACGTCAATCGTGTGCCAACAAGGGATGGACCCCCCATTAATTTTTGAGTCAAAATCTCCTCCTGAAAGGACAATGACAGTGTTCTCAAGGACCCTCAATTTGACACCCAATGCAGTTACTTCAATGCCAGCCTCCCCTAACGGATTCTTGACCAACAGATTCCCCATGCGTAATGCGAAACGGTCCATGGCGCCTGAGGGCGGAATTCCGACAGCGAAATATCCTCTTCGGCCTAGGTCTTGAATGGAGGTAAAGACACCCTGCTGAATGACCTCGAAGGTCGGTCGTCCCATTTGGTCCTCCTATAGCGAAAAAGTCTCAGACTTTATCGAAAATTTGTAATTGCACTCCCACACCTGCTGCCGAATCTGATCAACCTCGCCGTCATCAACACGGGTAAACTTGACTCGATCACCTATCCGGAGAAGGGCAGGGGACTCTTCAAATACGTCGAAGCTCTGGAAACGATCGTAGATGGGGACAGGTGTCAGACCGATCATCTGGTATCCCCCGGGGCTGGGAACAGGGTAAATTGCAGTCAAACTTCCGCCCAGGCCGATTGTTCCTTTTGGGGTATAGAGTCGGGGCGAAACATACTTTGGAACGGTTAAGAGTTGACGGGGGTTCAACTGCATGAGTTGAGGTGACCCCGGTGTGAATCCAACCATTCCCACCCAATGAATCGTCTCCGTATGAATCCCGATGACATCTTCCAAGGACACATTGTTTTGTTGGGCCACAAAGTCTAAATCTTTTCCCCATCTTCCTCCGTAATGAACAGGTAATTCGATAAGCCTCGAAGCGATTTGTGTTACTTCGGGAATTCGTCCCGCGATGTTCTTTAGTTCAGAAATCAAGTCTTCGGTGCCAATGGCTAATTGGTCATAAGATAAGAGCATGGACCGCCATCCAGGCAATGTTTCGATAACGCCTTTGATCCCGGCCTCTTTGATGGCCTGATCAAGCCCGATGACTTTGAAATTGGCGTTCAGCGTCATTTCATCTCCAATTTCAATCGTCAAGTATTGATCGCCCGAATAAAGAAATCTTGGACTTTCGTAAATCATGGAGATGCTCCTTTCCCAATCTAGAATCGCCCTGCCTTAATACTGCTGGCTGAGAGGAACAATCTTAACCCCCTTCTTCTCCAATGCCCCTTTGACTGACTGAACGATTTCCGGACCCCTCGGGTTGTCGCCGTGGAAACAGATTGTATTCCCCTGGACCTCAATTTCCCTCCCGTTCGTGGCTATGACTTTTCCCTCGACGACCATTTTCACCACTTTTTCGACCGTAGCCGCTACATCAATTTCTCCGTGTGTTTTTTTGATGATGGTTGTGCCTTCTGGTGTGTAGTCCAGATCCGCGTAGAATTCTCCAGCGACTTTCATGCCCATCGATTCCGCCATTCGATATGGAATGGTGTTATAAAGCGCTAAGAAAATGGGTTCCGGCTTGATTACTCGAATTGCATCAAGAATTGCCCGGGCTAAGGCCTCGTTCGTCCAGGCCATATTATAAAGCTGCCCGTGCGGTTTCACGTGTTGAAACTTAACGCCTGCAACCTCACAAAATTGTTTCAAGGCACCTACTTGATAGAAGATGTAGTCCTTTGCTTCTTCCGGGGTGACTTCCAGCTTCCTTCTTCCGAAGCCGATCAGATCCGGATACCCCGGGTGGGCTCCCACGCCAACACCATAGTTCTTGGCTAAATTTACTGTTTTTCGCATCACATGGGGATCACCGCCGTGAAAGCCGCACCCGATGCTAATTGACGTCACGTTTTTCATCATCTCTTCATCGTTTCCGATTTTGAAAATCCCAAAGCTTTCCCCTCCATCGCAGTTCAAATCGATTTGTTTCACCATGATTTCCTACCTCCTCCTTTTTTCTTTATTACGGCTTCGCATTCGATTACATGTTTTGAACAGCGGCTAAGTGCATCGGCATTTGGAATTCCTGATCATCCAGCGCTCCTATTATTCAGATCTTTTATTTGGAACCTTCACAGTGACTTCTTCTTGCCGCGCCCTGGCTCTTACCTGCGCACGTATCTGTCAGAGACGATGGCAAACATGAGCAAACAACCCATAACCATCATCTGCACGTATGAGCCAATATTCGCCAGATTCATTGTATTACTGATGAGTGTGATGAAAAAGGCTCCTAACAGCGTTCCAGGAATATTTCCCTCTCCACCGCCCACCTTCGTCCCGCCGATGACAGCTGCAGCCATCGCCTGTAACATGAGACCGGTGCCGAGAACAGGTTCACCTGCCCCGACACGAGCCGTCAGAAGAATCCCGGTGAATCCGGCAAAGAATCCGCAAAGGGTATAGGCGAGAATCGTATATTTCTTTGTTTTAATTCCAGAAAGAATGGCTGCATTTTCATTGCCTCCGATAGACCAAAAATACCGCCCAAGATGGGTCATATTCAGAAGCACATACATGGTAATGGAAACCACCACAGCAATCAGAAAAACAGTAGGGACGCCGATGACAGATCCGCTTCCGAAGACGTCAATAAATGGTTTCGTCAGCCCCCAAACCGGCGTTCCACCCGCAAGGTACAGAGCCAATCCAGCGGATATTCCCATGGTGGCCACCGTGACAATAAAAGGAGCAACACTAAAAACGGCAACGGCCACCCCATTGATCAGCCCTACTAGGGATGAAACGGCCAGGCCCGCCAATATTCCAAAAATCGTCAGGACTCCCGCGCTATCGCTAACTCCGCTGATCATTGCCAGGGCCGTAACCACACTTGTTAAGGCGACAACAGCGCCTATTGCCAAATCAAAGCCCCCGACCAGAAATACCAGCATCTCTCCAATTGTTATGATTGCAAGATACGTTGTTTGCCTCAAAACATTCATCGCATTGTTAAAGGTGAAAAAGTTTTGTAGAAAACTACCGCAGATGAGCAACAGGAGCACCAATAAAGGCAAGAAACCTGACCTACGGATTAATCTTATTGCGACCACCTTCATAAATTGTTCCCCTTTACTCCTAACGTATGTTCACAACGGCTGACGGACCCATCCCTTCTCTCAACCCGAGAATGTAGTGAAGCAACTTCTCCCTCGAAGCGGCTTCATGGTCAACGACTTCGAATATCTTCTTATCGTACATGACCAAGACGCGGTGGCAGAGGTTTAAAAGTTCGTTGACCTCGGAAGAGATGTAAACCAGCGTCGCTCCCCTCTGGGCCAGCTCATTTACCAGCCGGTAGAACTCAATTTTCGAAGCGATATCAATCCCTCTTGTGATGTCGTCAAAGATGAAGATTTCTGCTTCCTTGATCAGCCCCCGAGAGAAGAGTACTTTCTGTTGATTCCCCCCGCTGAGAAATCGCATTCTCCTGTCCATGTCACTCGGTTTAATGCTTAGATTTTCAATCTGATCCCGGGAAGTCCTTTTCTCTTCAGACTTTTTGATAAACCCCTTTCGGGTGAATCTTTCCTTGATGACGGGAAGAGTTTGATTCTCTTTAATGCTTCTACATAAAACGACGGCCTCCAATTTTTCACCCGGAAAGTACATGAGATTATTGCGAAGAGCCTTCGAAGGCCTTAATTTCGCTTCGATACTCTTCCCTTTGACCGCAATTTCACCCCCGGTGACTTTCTCCAGTCCAAACAAAGCTCGTCCGATGATTGACTTCCCAGAATCGGGCAGCCCGCCAATTCCCAGGATCTCCCCTTTTTTCACCTGGAAGCTAATACCTTGAAGACCTGTCTCAGTCGACAAACGACTGACTTGGAGCATTACTTCTCCAAAATTGCAGGTCAATTCGGGGAACTCTTCTGAAGACTTCTTATTCTTGACCATTCCTTTTAAGAGGTTTTCCTTTGTAATCTCCTTGTTATTCTGGATCTCCCCAACCACTTTCCCGTCGCAAAGGATTGTTACACGATCACCAACCACCTTAAGTTCCTCAACCACATGGGAAATATAGATGATGCCTATTCCCCTGCCCTTGAGCTCGGCAATGTGGCTAAAGAGCATGTCTGTCTCCCTCTGAGTGAAAGATGATGTCGGTTCATCCAAAATCAGGATTTTTGTGGGTTGCAGCAATGCTTTCACAATGGCCACGATCTGTTGTTGCGCCATACTTAATTCTCTAATTTTCTCGTACAGCCCAATTTTGAAGCCAAGGTTGAGACTTTCTAAATACTCTTTCGCCTCCTGCTCCATCGATTTTTTATTTAAGAAGCCTCGCTTCCTGAACTCCCGGCCTAAGTAGATATTATCAACGACAGTCAAATGTGGGACGAGTCCGAAATCCTGGTGTACTGCAATAATGCCGAGGGATCGTGCATGGGATGGGTCTCGGATAACAACCTTTTCGCCATCGACATAGATCTCCCCGGTGTCGGCAGTATATCCCCCGCAAAGGATCTTGGTGAAAGTCGATTTCCCCGCTCCATTTTCGCCAAAAAGGACATGCCCCTCTCCAGGGTAGAGATCAAAATAAACATTATCCAGTACTGTAACGCCGTCAAACTGCTTGCTTAGATTCTTTACAGTCAATAAGGGCTTTTGATTTGTCATCATTTCTGCAACCTGTTGAGGTCAAATAAAGCATTCACGGCCTCTAAGGAAACGCAAACGCGATCCTGTCATGGCATTGAGGTCAAGAGTATCAGGAGAGAGGCAGATTCCCTTCCACGGGACACTTATCCTCCCTCCTGATTCGACCGGTTATGGATTGTAGCTGAAAACCGGACGCCATCCCTCCGGCGCCAACGAAACATGGAACGGGTACTTATCGAAGTTAGACTTTGACAGGATTACCGTCTTGGGGAGAATGGTATGGGGGATATTCTCGGGTTTGATTCTTTTTTCCAGATAGGAAACAGCGAAATTCATAGCGATTCTGTATTGATCCGCACCATTACAGTTCGCTGCCGCTGCAATGGCTCCCATATTAATCCCCTCAACGGTATCAGGTGTGATGTCATATCCCACTATCTTTACTTTGTCCAGTAATTTAGCCTCCTTTAGCGGAAGGGCGGCCGACCAGGAGCATACGCTACAACCGAAGAGATAATCGAGCTTCTTCCCAAAGGTCGTTGCCACATCCTCGGCCAATTTAAACTGAACGTCTTTCCCACTGTCGCCATACTTGGTCGCTAGGACGTTTACTTTAATCGGTGACTTCTTGATAGCTGCCTGGGTACCTTCTACCTCTCCAATGACCCATCCCGCACCCGCAGGTCCGGGAAGTATCGCAACATTGATCTCTTTTAGCCCTCTTTTCTGGGCATCCTTTATTACCCACATCGCGGCGTCATAACCAAGCTGCCAGAAGGAAACGTCCACCTTCACCAGGAGATCGTCGCTTTTCTGATCGTTAATAACGTTAATTACCGGAACGCCAGATCTCTTAGCCTTCGCGACAGACTCATCGTTTCCGCTGTAGCTGATGGGGGCCAGCAAAATCATGTCGTACTTCTTGGCGATCATATCGTCCATCTGCGCAAGCTGGCCTACGAGATCATCATAGCCATTTGCAGCCAAGAGAGTATATTTGACTTTGAGTCTTTGCGCCTGTTCCCATACGGCATAATTACATCCTAGCCAGAATGGATCTTTCAAGTGAGGGAACAGGACTCCAATATTCCAAGTTTTGGAGGCAGGTTGGGCGGGTTTAAATGTTCCATCAACAGCCTTTCCTGAGTCTTTTTCTTCCTGTGCACTCGCCAGAGCCTTAACTGGTGGATAAACATAGGTAACAGGAATTGGAGCAAAGTTCCCTCCCGGAGGAGGATTGACCAGTTTTTTATCAGCTGCGAAGGCAAATGCAATGAGCAAAACGAAGGCAATGCCAACGAATGCAAGACATAGAATCTTAGATTTTTTCATTCTTGATACCTCCTTTTTTCATTCTTGGAGCCTACTCTTTAACACGGTGTCATTCATCAAATTGCCCTTAACACGGGCGGGACCTGAGAAGCAGCAGGCGGCGGCCTCACCCCTCCTTCCCACTTAATTCGTTGGAGCTGAGTCACATCACCCCCTTCCCGTTTCTTAGGATTGTCAGAAGTCACTTCCCCTTACGAGCCTCTGTTTGTTGAATTCAGGGGAGGAGAGCATGGGGCGCCCGGTTGCTTCCCTCTGCCGCAAAAAGAACTCGCGGGGATCGCCCCTTCCACTCACCATCTCATTCGGATGATGTCAATGCTGTGTCGATACGATGTTTGCCTCATTTATCAAACCGATAGAATAATGGAAGATTAATCGAGCGTCATCCGGGGAAACCACCTTGAACCTTATGTGATCTCTCGGCCTGAGCTGGGCAAGACGGTCCATATCAGGGGTAATCAAACGGGCTATCTTAGCGCGGCCAGCGATGGGCACGAAATCGGGTCCTGTACATACTACCTCGCCATCAGCCATGACATTAATCATTCCGCCTGCATCCTCCCCGTTTGGAGGGTCCGACTGATCGAAAGCGATATCTCGATGATCCTCGCCTTTGAATAAGAGTTGAGGCCCTTCGAATCGATAACTCGTTCGGTTCGACTCCGCAGATACTCGATACGACGAATTCAAGAAAACCTCCTTGCTTTCATCCTTTAAGAGGTCATACTGGGGCCTCAGCACAATCCGCAATTCGCGCTCACCCTCGAGTTTTGGCAGGATAGTTTCCTTAACCCTCCTGCCTGTTAATCGGTGCAACGAGATAGTGGGAAGTCCCGTCGTCAGCACACTTCCTCTCTTCAACGGGTGTCCGAAGAGTTCACCGATCCTTCCCCTCATTGAGGATGACTTCGACCCGGGCACATGAAGTTCCTTAACCCCGCCAGCAACGCAGAGATAGCACCGCCATCCGAATTTCGAAGCGCCAATGAAAAGGGTGTCCCCTTTGGAAATATTCACTGCACACCATTGTTCGATCCGTTTTCCGTTCACCCGCACGTCAAAACTGCCACCCGTCACAGCTACTGCTGTTTCCTTCATGGTTTGAATTTCTGCACCCTCTCCCGTGATTTCGATGCCAGCTTCACCAAGCGGGTTTCTCAGAATCAAATTCCCCATTTTGAACGCAAAACGGTCGAAGGCACCTGGGGCAGGAACGCGTTTTCCCTCGTTCGTCTGTTCTGACAATCTTTGAATTGTAGTAAATGGCCCTGGCTTGATGATTTTGAAAGTGGGAACTCCCAAACCACACCTCCCCTGGGATTTGGTGTTTCAAGTACGCCACGGCAGCAATTGTTCATCGGAACAAGGTCCGGATCCTTGCTGTCCGTTCAAATACAACAATGGAGGGCATACCTGGTTGTTTTTGATACATTCTTTCGACAATAAGGGTCAACTCAATGTCTCAAGGAAGCTGCAAGATTCGTACCCTGGTAAGATTCCGTCCTTCAGACTGCTGAAGAGACTCTCTATCCATGAACCTTTTCTATTCCGGGCTACGCTTTTGTTGGATTTCAACAGCCTGATATGATTGGCTGTTCTATGATCATGGATCAGCAGATAACAGCCGCAAGACTCCTGAATTGTGAGGTCACTAAGGTCACGAGAGAAAGAAGAGAAACATCTAACTGATTCGAAATTGTATCGTTATCGATTCATAATTGAATCAAATCCAGGAAATATCGCGGTCCCATTGTCTCCCGAAACTAACCTCCGATGTCATTGAAATGATTAGTTATAAGGATCGAATCGTCTTAGACGGGGGCGGTAAGCCATGTTTCCTAAGTTTGCGAACGACAGTGGGTTGACTGGTTCCCAAATACCTTGCCATTTCTCTTGTTGATTTGCACCGTTTAAGGGTTTCTTTTAATACAATGATCTCGGCGTCCCTTAATTCATCGTTCAGGCGTTTATCCACGAGGTGAGGTTTTTCTGACAAGTGGGTCGTTCCGTTCGCCTTTTCATCATTGAGGTAGTTTTCAATGTAATCGTCCAAGATGTTGGTATCACTCATCACCACAGCATTTCGAATGAGATTGTCCAATTCCCTAACATTACCTGGAAAGTGATAATTCTTTAGTCGATCAAATGCATTCGAAGAAATTTGTTTCTCGGTTCTGTAGGTTTGGTTGTAAGTGAAAAGAAAATTCTTGGCCAACTCAACAATGTCCTCTGGCCTCGCTCGAAGAGGGGGGATCTTGATGTTGAATGAATTGAGGCGATAGTATAAATCCTCACGGAAGATTCCGCGTCTAACGAGATCTTCCAAATCTCGGTTGCTCGCGGCGATGATCGAACATCGGATTCTCTTCGTTTTAAGTCCACCAAGCGGCATGATCTCTCGTTCGTCAATACATTTGAGCAATTTCGCTTGGGTGGCGCCCGGAAGTTCCCCGATCTCGTCCAAGAAAGTGGTCCCCTCCTGAGAAAGTTCCAGGAGCCCGATCTTTCCGCTCGACTTCGCCCCTGTAAAGGCCCCCTTTTCATAGCCGAACAGTTCCGACTCGACCAGGCTTTCGGGGAGGGCGGCACAGTTCACTTGGATAAATGGCCGGGAACTTCTCGGGCTGTTTTCATGAATGAATTTTGCCAAGAGGCCTTTACCCGTTCCTGACTCACCGAGGAGCAGGATGTTAGAAGCAGATAATTGTCCGAGCCTCAAAGCAACCATCAGAACTCTTTGCATCTCCTTACTTTCCGCGACAACCTTCATCCCCTTCAGTTCCAACATGTCTCTACTCAGAAGTTGGTTATTCAAATTATCCTGCAGCATCAGTGTGTGTTCCAATCGTTCCCACATCCCCCTGAGCTCTGTCATATCCCTATCTGTAACGACAACTTGGGAGAGTCGTCCCTTTTCGTCAAATATCGGGGCTGCCGTGACCAGGAGATACCTCCTGTCTTTTGGCAAATACTGAAGCATGTGAACCCGTTTCTTAATGGCTAACACCTCCATTGTTGATGAGCGATCGATAATTCCCTTCTTCACAAGTTCCGTTATGTGCCTGCCCAGGATTTCATCTGCTTTGAGCCCATGGAGGTTAAGTGCAACTGTATTGACATTCAAGACGATCCCGTCGGCGTCGACGATCCAAATGCCATCATAAAAGGACTCTATCATTGCGTCGAGTTGCCGGTTTGCTCCTTTTTTTGCGATCTGAAGAAAGGTTAAATCAGGCTGAGTCGCTTTTCCAAAATCGGAGCAGGTTTCATTAGTTTTTTCCCGGGCAGATATAGCGTTGGTAAGTTTTCGCTTTCTTGTCAAGTTAGCGTTCCCTCATAAAAAATATCCTTCTATACATCCTATATATCCGGTTGGATCCGTTGGAAACCCTTCCATAGGATATGACATCTGAAAGAAATCATTTATTTAAATTAACACTTTCTATCTCTTGATTCAAGATTGAATCACATTCCAGATAAAGTGAAAGCATTCGCAATTGATGTTCCCAAGGGTAGATTTTACAGATTTGTTGTTGGAATGGTCACGCTATTTTTGAGTCAATACCCAACCTCAGGCGATTTCCCATCATTTTAAAATACTTATAGATCAAGCACTTAGAGAAGTCAAGTTGGCATAGCTTGGGTTATTTTGGATTATTTTGGGTTGTGACGGTTACACTTTGGTTACACCTTTATCACGCGAAAGCTCAAAAACTCAAGACACTGTCTTCTACTCTGCTGTAATCAAGCCACTCAAAATAATAATGAGTAACCGACGCACGGTCCGATAGATCCGTCGAGTCTATTCTGAAAAACTCCCTTCAGACCGGTTCTCACACATTTTCTTACAGGGGACTCTCTTTAAATTGATGTCTGGGTGAGACATTCGATCGGACTAGTTACTATTACTCTATGAGAATCCTATCTGTCCAACGCTTCTGAAAGTCCTAACGGCAAATAGATAGCAGCTATCGCAACCGTTACCTGCCCTTTTTATTAAGTGCACCTTCCTTAAGGGTGCTGGAAGGGAATTGGCCACGCAGAAGCCGCTGAATGTGTCGACCGAGGATTGCAACACTTCGAGCATGTGGGCTGCGGTTTTGCATCTTAACCCCGTTCGAAAGCGTTAGTACGTCCTTCAGGGGAGAGTGTAAGCGCTGCTTAAAGTCAACTCTGAGTAAGCCTCAGCATTTTATGCTGGCAAGTCATAGGGTTAACTTTTTCCTCTGGGCGAATAGAATACCCGCCCATCGGTCTTCTTGTCCGGTTATTCATCCATTTTACTTTGGCATCAAACTTGGTGTGTCAACCCTTCAATGAAACCAGTATGGAGGTTACCTTTGACATAATTGGGGCTATTCAAAATCATCAAATTTGTAGGGATCGTCGTCTGGATACCCTCAATTTGAAACTCTTCCAAAGCCTTCTTCAACCGCTGAATGGCATCCAGACGATTCGGGCCCCATGAAATGACTTTAGCCAGTAAAGGATCGTAGAAAGGTGGGACTCTGCCACCCTCTTCGATGGCATGATCAATTCGTAGGTACCTCCCATCCATTTCTGGAAAACGAACTTTTTGAATCATTCCGGGAGAAGGAGCAAACGAAACGGGATCTTCCGCGTAGACTCTGGCCTCAATGGAATGGCCCTGAAACTTAACCTCTTCCTGTTGGAGATTCAGCTTTTCTCCTGAAGCAATTCTTAACTGGCCTTTAACAATATCGATTCCTGTCAAGAATTCTGTGACAGGATGCTCTACTTGGAGCCTTGCGTTGACTTCCATGAAGTAAAAATTTCCTTCTGCGGATCTTAGAAACTCCATCGTTCCTGCCCCTTGATATCCCATTGCCTTGACCAATTTTCGGGTATATTGGAAGAGGGCCTCTCTGTCTCTTGGGGTGACCACGGGCGAGGGTGACTCCTCAATAATCTTCTGGAATCGTCTTTGAACAGAACATTCCCTTTCCCCTAAACAGACGCTATTGCCATAATGGTCGGCGAGAAACTGAATCTCAATGTGTCTGGGTTGAAGAATCTCTTGCTCGATATAGCAATCAGGGCAACCGAAGGCTAAAACTCCAACCCGTGAAAGCTTTTCGAAAGCCTCCTTGATTTGATGTGGCTCCTGGACCCGTTCAATCCCTTTTCCTCCCCCTCCTTTATCCAATTTAAGGACGATGGGGCACGCCTGGACTTGGACATATTGGTGAATCTCGTCGACGCTTTTGACTAATGTCAATGTTCCGGGCACAAAGGGAACGCCTATTTTAACGGCGATCTCTCTGCAATAGCATTTCGATTCAATCGCCTTGAGGACTGTCGAAGGGGGTCCAACCCATGTGATGCCTTGGGATGCGACCGCTTCGGCAAAAGAGGCATTTTCAGAGAGAAAACCATATCCTGGATGAACCGCGTCAGCACCAGATTCCCTCACGGCATCGATGATGACGTCGATATTGAGATAGCTCTTCACGGGGTTGGAAGGCCCGATGTGGACAGCCCTGTCTGCACTTTTTAAATAAAAAGCATTCTTATCTGCATCAGAATAGACGGCAACTGTTTGGATGCCAAAATCCGAGCACGCCCTTATGATGCGACACACAATTTCCCCTCGATTTGCGATCAGCAATTTTTTAATCACGCCGTCCCTTTTTCATGGAGTTTCTAAAGTTACCATAGGAGATCCGACCTCCATCTCGTCCCACTCTTTGACGAGGATTTTCTTGACTACACCATCATAGGAGGATTTAACAAAAAGTTCATTCTTCATACAGTTAATCACGGCAACGGTCTGACCTTTCTTGACCTCCGTTCCTTCCTGAACTTCGACTCGAGCAACCAATCCTGGCATATGTGCGTTGACTGTTACTTCCATGATGGGTCCCCTTTCTTTCAGGCATATTCGTTAGAGTTCTTTCCTATTGGACACCTAAACGAGCGATTTTTCACTCAGGAGCTCCTTCTGTTCCTTTCGGGCCTTTACGGCTTCTTCTTGGGTGCAGTAGACGAACCGGATGAAATCTCTTCCCGGTGTCCCCTGACCTATTTTCCATAAATCGGCATAAATGGCACAAAGGGCGCATAGATAACCACCCAATGTGGGCCCGTCTGCAATCAAAAGAATCGGCGTATCACCGCAAATATTTAGCGCTCCTGGAATGGCATAAGCATGGTCTAGGACATTTGATGGATGGCTACCAGCTACCCCTCCATCTTTTCGCACAAACATGTTGATCTTCGCTGCCTCAAGCCGGTAGGCAGACCGATTTGAGCTATGCTGAATCTTGTGGTTATGCTCAAATAAGTAATCCATTCCTTCCTTGGTCATATAATCTGCGTAGGCATTTGGGCCCGGTATGGCTCTCATATGCCACTCCCGTTCATATTTGGGGATACATTCCTTTTTCACTTTTCGCCCCCGAAAGTTTCTTAACTCCACGGATGGCTTCCCAAATTTCAAAATATCCCCTTCCAGAAGTTTACGGCCTTCAAAGCCTCCATAACTTCCAAATAAGCATGTCGATTTGCTCCCGAGGTAGATCGGGACATCAATTCCTCCTGCGACTCCCAAATAAGACCTGAAACCGAATTCACCAAAGTACGAAAATTTGATTGCATCCCCTTTTTTCACATGAATGGATTCCCATAAGGGGATAGGCTGGCCATTGAGCGTGGGCTTCATATCGGTCCCCGTAATAGCAACGACTGTATCGACACCGAATTCGGCCTCAAAATAACCACCGGCAATCTCCAGCCCTGCTTCACCAGATGGGTTTCCCACCAAGAGATTTGCAAAACCAAGAGCAACGTGGTCGAATGCACCTGAAGCGGCCATGCCATTATCCAAATATCCAATTCTTCCCGGCCAATCTTCAACAACGGTTTCCACTCCTCCATTGATAACTTTCAACATATTCCTTCCCTCCAGATTTGTTTTGGTGTCAAACTTTGGGTGCGGTCTTGACTCCTGCTTCTTGCTTGGCAAGAAGTTCTTTCATTCCTTTTTGTACTGCTTCCGAGTTGTAAAACTCCAGCCAATCTTTTACGGCAAACTTCCCATACTTAATATCGTAGTCATATCTTGCCTCTTCATGGACGAGGCGATGAATCTTAAGGACTTCTTCTTCTGTGGTTTCGTAGAATCTTATCCTGTCACCGGCTTTGAAGAAAGTAGGACTTTCGTTAAACAGCGGATGCTTTTGGCTGAATTGGAAGATCGGAATGGTTCTTCCAAAAAGCTGGTACCCGCCGCCCGTCGGGGTAGGGTAGATATAAAGGCACGGACCTCCTATCCCAACAGTCCCCTCGGGAGTCCATGTTCTTGGTGGATTGTATTTCGGCACGACGATCGCGCATCTGGGATCCAACGGCCAGAAGAAGCCTCCGCCCGGCCAAAAGCCGTTGCCACTGTTATACCACTCTGTTCCACAGATCATCCTCTTGATATCCTCGACGGCCACACCATTGCACAAGGCACTATATTCGATGTTACAGCCATTGATGACATTGGGCGCATTGGGCCTCACTTCCTTCACATATTTGGCTACGGCCTTTCTCGTTTCGCTATCCGCAAAGGCAATTGGCAAGGTAATCAGCCTGGATTCAAATTCGATTTCCTTCACATCGGCGATCTTCTTCTCGCAATCCGTTATTTCGGCACTCAGCTTTTTGGGAGAGACGACTTCAGGGTCGAAGTGATAAAGATTGGTTCGAAGTCCAGGAACGGTTTCAAACAGCCCTTTTATCTTCTTAGCCTTCACGGCACTATTTACGGCGAGCACACGGAATGAGTCGACGAGGTTAAATCTTGGGACCAAACCGTACTCGACTTGTAAAAAGCCATCGCCGGCCTGTCGGAATAAAACTTCAGGCCTTGAGCCCTCCTCAAGTAGAGTATCCAGAATAACATTGTAATTTCTTTCATTCATTTTTGGGAGACCTCCTCTTTATTGGGATCCTTCTTAACAGCTCATATTAGCCATGCCAAATTGAAAATCAACCGAGGACTAGGGTCGATAGGAATGGGTCGCTTCACCTTCCTCCCTTCTCAATCAACGAGAGGAGCCCTCAAGATCTCGAAGATCACCCTCATTTCAGGATCCGGGCACTGAAGACAGTACTGTTCATCCCTTCCGTATGACCTTGGATCATCGGCGTTGGCCATCATATAGAGAGAGTAATTGATGGCTCCCAGCGCCACGGTACAAAGACTGTCGCTTTCTGCCAGATCTACCATTGTTCCCTTAATCACCAGCTTATCTCCTTGTTTAACGTGAGGGCACTTGCTGTCTTTAGCTCTGACAATAACTTTGTATTTCGCCACTCCATCACCTCCTTGTATCCTACCATGGGGGAACCGAACTTAAGTTAATTATTTTATTGGCAGTATTTTCCTTTTGGGCCTTTTACTACGGTGCTTTGATCTCAACTCCCTCTGCATTAAGCGCCTCTCTTAATTCCTTGAGGGTATCTGTCGTACCAGGGGTATCGGAATGAACGCAGATCGAGTTGGCAAAAATATCGATATCTGTCCCATCCAGGGTTTTCACCCTTCTGTCTTTAAACATTCGTAGACATCTCTCCACCGTCAGCTTTGGATCCGCTGCTTTATGGGTTCGGCTAATGACTAAGTTTCCTTGACCATCATAGTCCAAATCGGCGAAGAATTCGTAAATGACTTTGATCCCCGTCTGCTCAGCCATTTTGGGAACAACGCCGTGTTTCATGGCGTATATGTACAGATTGGGATCGGTTTCTAAAATGGCCTCCGCAATGGGCCGAAATATGGTTTCATCCCTGACTGCCATCCCATAAAGAACCCCATGAGGTTTTACATGATGGAGTTTCATCCCATCCGCTTCAACAAAAGCCTTCAGTGCCCCGATTTGATACGTCATGATATCCTTAATCTCCTGAGGACTCATCTTGATCTCTCTTCGTCCGAACCCTTGTAGATCGGGAAACCCCGGATGCGCTCCAACTACAACCCCGTGCTTCTTGGCCAATGCCACGGTTTGGCGCATCACCGAGGAATCGCCTGCATGGAATCCGCAAGCGACATTCGCCGCGCTGACATATCCCATAATTTTGGCATCATCCCCGACTTTGTAAAGCCCGAAACTTTCCCCCATGTCAGCATTAATATCAATTTGGCGCCTCATCTTCTTTTCCTCCACAACAAACGAACTATTCTGAACAACCCTTTCAGAACGATTTTTACCAATCCCCTTTCAGGGGCTTAGAGCAAATGGTATTCCGCCTGACTGGGCTATCCTTTTCGCGCTTTCCTCCTCAAGTTCGAGGTCATACTTCAAACAACGCTTTGCTTCCTTAACAGCCTGTTCTTCGCTCAGGCCAACCACGATTTCTCCGAAGTGGGCTTTTCTCTCCAACGGTGAAAGTTTGGGAACGACTGCCCTAAGTGAATTCTCTTTCAAAATGATCTCCCCAGGGTCAACAAAGGCGGAAGGTCTCTCTATCTTCACAAAGGGGATATAAGGGTTTTCTCTTATTAGGCTCTTGCCCTGAATCCATCGATCGATGGATTCAGCGGCGATTTTCCCAGCAGCAACTGCATCTACCACACTTTTAGGGCCAGTCGCCACATCGCCGCCAGCAAAAACACCGAGAAGGGTGGTCTCCAGGGTATAAGGATTCACCGCGATGGTTCCCGACGGCGTCTTTCGGATCAATTCTCCATCAAGATGGGAAAGGTCCGCTACCTGTCCGGTCGCAATAATGACCGTGTCAGCTTCTAAAGTGGCAGATACATTTTCGTCGAATGCGGGATGAAATTTACTCTCGTGATCAAAGACCGAAGTACATTTAACTAAATCCGTCCCAGATACTCTCCCTTTTCCCTTAATGCGTTTGAGTCCCCACCTATGATGGATGAGAACTCCTTCCTCCACCGCGTCACTAACCCCTTCTTTGTGGGCCGCCATCTCCTCCGGGGATTCCAAGCAGATCAATTGGACTTCCTCAGCTCCAAGGCGAAATGCTGTCATCCCCGCGTCTATGGCCACATTTCCCCCTCCGATGATAATTACCTTCTTGCCAACCTTGACTTCCCTCCCCAGGTTCACATCTCCTAACATATTCAGGCCCTGAAGCACCCCGTTCAGATGGCTTCCCTCGACTTTGAGTTTCTGGCTTAATGGAGCCCCCATCGCAAGAAAAATTGCTCTGTAACCTTGGCAAAAGAGATCATGGATGGAAAAGTCCTCTCCAAGAGCCCTGCCGGTTTTGATTTCAACACCGGCGCTCTCAATATACTGGATATCTGCCTCGAGGATCTCTTTGGGCAATCTGTATCTCGGAATAGCCCAGGCTGGCATGCCTCCCTTCACCTGCAGTCTTTCGAATATGGTAGGTTGATAGCCCTTCCGAGCCAAGTAGAAACCACAGGTTAGGCCTGCAGGACCTGAACCAATGATCGCCACCTTTCCTCTCTCTTGAGAGACCCGACGCTCTGCCTTTAACATCCATCCTCTTTTTAATCCGTAATCGACCACGAATCTCTTGAGACCCCTCAGGACCAAGGGCTCTCCATTCTTTCCCCGGCATATCATCTCGCAGGGGTGATGGCAAACCCTGCTTAGCGCGTTAGGCAGGGGATTATCCGTCTTGACAATTTCAAGGGCTTCGTCAAATTTCCTTTGAGTGATCATGGAAAAAAAGGTTGGGTTATCCTGGTCGATGGGGCAAGTCATCCGGCAATCCCCTGGAAAGAATTTGACACATTGCACATTATCCCGGCCAAGTTTTGTTAAACATAAGTTACAAAGTTGATAGGTAGACCGACATTTGGCGGGCCTCAAATCTCCTGCTTTGATACGATTGGCAAGGTCGGGCTCAGTCAGCCACGGTCTAGCCATGGAGATGAAATCAACTCCTTCGCTCAGAATCTCTTCCATCACGGAAGGTGTTCTTATACCACCCACTGTGGCCAGGGCGGTACTCGTGCCTTTGACTGCATCTCTAAATGAAGGGATCGCATCTCTAAAGTAATACTCTCGTTCCCCCATCTTTTTCCGCAGAGCTTCCCGTAATTCAATCATATACCTCATCCCACCACTCATCTCGATGAGATCAAATCCTACCGTTGCAAATATTCTTGCTATCTTTGAGGCATCTTCCACCCAGTGGCCGCCAGGTAGGTAGTCGGAGGTGTTCATCTTAATCCCAACGGGGAAGGCATTCCCCACTTTCTCGCGAATCTTTTTGTAGACCTCGAGGGGAAATCGGATTCTATTCTCCAGGGAGCCACCCCACGTATCTGTTCGACGATTAATTGCAGGTGAAATAAATTGGGCAATGAGATAACCATGCCCCCCGTGGATATGGACTCCGTCAAAACCGG
Organism: Thermodesulfobacteriota bacterium; assembly: GCA_047519465.1. Lineage (GTDB taxonomy): Bacteria > Desulfobacterota > BSN033 > BSN033 > UBA1163 > UBA1163. Next base: position 21,489 of record JAPVTA010000266.1, read on the forward strand.
CCTGCTTCACTCTGGCCGCAGCATCGCCAAAAGCCTGGATAATGCTGTGGATGTATTCTTCTGTCAAAACATCGACAGACAGGCCGGCATCTCGCTGACCATACGAATAGCCCCATTCATGGGCTCCTTCACAGCAGAGCTGCCCCCAGATAACACACCCATTCCCATAAGCATGAACTCTATCAACCAAATTTTTCAATCCGGGGATTTGCTGATTGTTCCAGGCACCCATTTGGTGCCATGTAATCCTGCCTTCTGGATTGACAGCTATCGCCCCTGTCATACAGAGTCCCACACCGCCTTCGGCGATTTTCCGATAGATATTGAGGAGATCCTCAGTAACAAATCCCTCCTTCGTTGCCATCGACAAGAGCATCGATGACCTCATCAATCGGTTCTTTATGGAAAGTCCCTTTAATTGATAAGGAGTGAACAGTCTTGAATAGTTATCCATTTCAGTAATCAGCGAAAAATCTAGGAAATGCCTCCCTTTACCGTAAACGTCCTTTCATCGATAGACGAAAATGGTCCATCACCACTGCAAAGATAAGCAACATACCCATCACCACCATTTGCAGGTAGGAACTAATATTCATCAAGTCCATACCGTTACGAATTAACACGATCAAGATAGCTCCAAAAATAGCCCCGATAACGCCACCTTCACCACCACGCAGGGATACGCCCCCAATGACCGCAGCAGCGATCGATTCAAGCGGTAGAGCGGCGCCCAGGTTGGGTTCCCCGGAGGCCACCCTGGCCGTCAACATAACCCCGGTAATCCCAGTCAGTGTCCCACACAAAACGTAAGCCAGAAATGTATATTTCCTGACAGCGATCCCAGATAGTCGGGCAGCCTCTACGTTCCCGCCGATGGCGTAAAAGTAGCGTCCAATCCGGGTCCAGTTTAACAAAATGTAGATCACAATTACGATGAAGAGGGCGATAAGAATAGGTATCGGGATTGCTGCAATCTTGCCGATCCCCAAGAGCCGGTTGAAATAAGGAGGCAGATTAAAAATGGGAACCCCTTTTGACAACAGCAGGGCCAAGCCTTGGGCCACGGACAACATGCCGAGAGTCACAACGAAAGGAGAAACCCGAAAGACGGCAATCGTAAGGCCATTGGCAACCCCAAGCAGCGTCGCAGTAGCAATTCCCGAAAGGATGCCTATGATCATAGCGATGGTAAGAGAAGGGAAGGCAACCATTGACATGGAGGTGACAACACTGGTCAGGGCGACCGATGAGCCTACGGAAAGATCAAATCCAGCGCAAAGGATAGTCAACATCTGACCGGCCGTTAAGATAGCTACGTACGTGGTCTGACGGCTCACGTTCAGCATATTGGAAATGGTCATAAATCTGCCTTTTCCAGCTAGAGTAAAAAGAATTAGTAAGGCAATGAGGAGAAAAGGCAGGACTCCTACTTTAACGAAGATTCGCCTTAGGAAATCCAATATTATTTGCGCTCCTTGTAACTAAAACTAGTCGAAAGTTTTATTTTCGTGGTCCTTCCTTAAACGGCTTAAATGCCGACCTGTCCTCGTGGGTCACGGTCTTCCTTGTTAGCAGTAACCAAAACAGGCACTCAGAATGTTTTCTTCAGTAACCTCCGAGTGAGGAATGATCTTGCTGATGGTATTATCATACATAACCATAACCCTATGGCATAAATGGATCAACTCCTCGATTTCCGAGGAGATGAAAATAACCACTGAGCCTTTTTCCGACAATTCTTTCAGGAATTGATAAACTTCGGTTTTGGCCCCCACATCAATACCACAAGTGGCTTCATCGAAAACGAAGGTTCTTATATCCCGGGTCAGGCCACGAGCTATCATCACCTTCTGCTGGTTGCCTCCGCTGAGATAAATAATGGTTCGGTCAGGCTCCGAGGGCCGGATTTTCATTTTATCGATTAGCCTTCTGACAAGCCTTTCTTCCCGCTTTAATTCAATAAACCCTCCCCGTTCAAACAGAGGGATGGAGCAAAGGGTTTGATTTTCCTTGACGGAACGGCAGAGGACTAAACCCTCCTTCTGGCGGTCCGGTGGCAAATAAAGAATACCCCGGTTAAGTGATTCGGCAGGGGATATTTTTTTTAGGATTTGACCATTGAGCTTTACGGCTCCTCCCGTAATTTCTTCAAGCCCGTAAAGGGCCCTTCCTACCCGGGACTTTCCGGCACCCACCAACCCAGCGATGCCAAGAATTTCGCCTTCCCGGACTTCAAAACTGACATTGTGGAGCCCACTGGTGGTGGAAAGATCTTCCACCGAAAGGACCACTTCGCCAAGAGTGTTGGTAATTTCAGGGTAGATAAACTCATATTCCTGACCCGTCATCAGTGAAATGAGTTTTCGTTCATCGGCCTCAGCCATGTCCAGGGTAGCAACCCTTCTTCCGTCGCGTAAAACAGTAATCCGATCCCCGATCTTTTTGAGTTCGTCGATCCTATGGGAGATATAAATGATGCCGACCCCTTCACTTTTCAATTTTCGGATGAGATCAAACAAGTGGTCCACTTCTTTATTGGTCAGGGAAGCAGTAGGCTCATCCAGAATTAGAATGGACATTTTTTGTTGGATAGCTTTAGCGATCTCCACCATCTGGGCTTCAGCCCGCCGCAGGGTCCCTACCTGGGCCAAGGGATCAATGTCAAATCCCAGTCTGGATAAAGATTCTTTGCCCGTGGTGAGCATAGCCTTCTTGTCTAAGAAGCCCCCTTTAACTACCTCTTGGCCTAAGAATAGATTTTCCAACACCGTCAATTGAGGTACCAAGCTAAACTCCTGGTAAACAGCGGAGATGCCTTTCAGACGGGCATCATGGGGAGTTTCGAAAACAACCTTTTCTTCACCCAAATAGATATCCCCTTCATCAGGGAGATAGGAACCAGCAAGGATCTTGTTTAGCGTGGACTTTCCGGCCCCGTTTTCACCAAATAAGACATGAACTTCCCCGGCACGCAAATAAAATGTAACCTGGTCCAGGGCGAGCACACCAGGAAAGCGCTTGCTTATATTTTCCGCACGCAAAATTAAATTGTCGCTGGTCATTTTGGCTAAGGAGAATTGCTTAAGAAGAATAAGGCTTGCCGACGAGGATGGACTTTCCAGCTGTCGGCAGCCTCATTCCTCGGGTTAAGTTATTTTTTGGGTTCCACCTTGAATTCGGGCCTAAAGTCCTTCGGTCCGAACAAAAGTTCATAAGAGTACTTGTCAATATTGGCTTTGGTTATGGTCGGAATTTGAGGGCCTGATCGGAAAGGCATATCTTTCCCGGGTTTTTCGCCGTTGAGAATACGGACCATCATATTTACAGCCATCTGGCCCTGGGTAACGGTCATGTCAGATGGTGCGGCGGCCACTTCACCTTTCCTAATTTTATCGTAAAGTGGTGGAATGATATACGTAGAAACGACTTTTGTGGTTTTATTCTTTCCGGTTTCGGCCAAAGGACCTACTGCGGCGTCTGCCATGACGGCATTACCTACCAGATAGTCAATCTTGGGGAAGGCCTGAAGGGAGTCTTCAATCAATTTAAGCTGAACATCCTTGCCAGTGTCTCCCCACTTAACAGCTAGGATATTGATTTTCCCCGAGAATTTCTTGATTGACTCCTTAAAGCCGTCGAGAGTATCCGGTGCCCACCCAGAACCGGCCGGACCGGGCAAGAAAACCACATTAACCTCCTTTTTGCCTTTGGCATCTTGCACCAGGAACTCCCCGGCATGGTATCCCATATCGAAGAAGGAAACCAAGGCTTTGCCCTGAATAGCCTGGGCCTGGATGTCGTTAATAACCTCGATTACCGGTACCCCTTTTTTAGTGATTTCTTCGACTACAGGATCCAGAGCAGTATAAGAAATTGAAGCTAGAATGATCCCATCTACCTTTTGCTGGGCCAGATTTTCTACCTGGCTCACCTGCTTGGCCAGATCGGTGTAACCTTCAGCAGCAACCAAGTTGATACCCACGCCCAATCTCTTACCCTCAGAAATAATCCCATAGTCCACAGCTAACCAATAGGGGTCCTTCAAATGGGGGAAAGATACTCCGATCACATAGGGTCTATTTGCCTTCTGTGGTGGGACCCAGTCCTCGACCTTTGGACCAACCATGCTTGTTGCGGGTCGCCCGGGTTTCTTCGTTTTGACATCATAAATACCATAATAGCTGTTCACCTTAACCGGCCACCAGGGTTTTTCCTGGGCCATGCTTAAGCCGGTTATCAAAAAAATAGCCCCGAATATAAATACCGCTGCCCCAGCCCATTTCTTAGACCTTGTCTTCCCCATAATACCTCTCCTTTCATAAAAATTTTTTAGCGCCTTTACTTGAAAGTCAAAATCTTTACCTCTCTGTCTCAAGATTATTCCCAAACCCAAGCACACTTCATTCACAATACGACTGTATAATATTAGGAATCGTCAAGGATTTCCGGATAATCCGGGTTGATGATGGCTCCATTATCTTTGTTGGGCCGTCCAATTCTCACATACCCGCTGATCACGTCGTAAGAAGACGTTCTCATCTGTCCACTTATCTCTGTATTACAGAAGATTTAGCAACAAATATGCCGTCACGGATCATACCAAGCGAAAAGGTTTCTTTCCATAACTTTTTGAAATTAGAAGATTATTTGAGCATGAAACCGAATTCCACCTTTATCACAAACGAATTTCTTGTCTTTTTCCGGTCAGGCTACTTAAAATGCACCACTTTGTCCTTTGAGGTTGGCCTTAATATTCTACTGGTTAGAAACTCATTCAGATGAAGCATAATGTATTTGAAGCCATTTTCTACGGATAAATCCCTCTCAGTTTGGTTGCCTCAGCCACACGACCAATCCCAAGAATCAAAGCAGCAGTTCGCATATCGACTTTTTGTTTTCGTGAGATATTGAGCACCTCTCCGAAGCTTCGCTTCATAATCCTCGTTAACCGATTTGAAATTTCCTCTTCACTCCAAAGAAGTTCCTGAAGATTCTGCACCCATTCGAAGTAGGAGACCGTCACGCCGCCAGCGTTCGCAAGAATATCAGGTACGAGAAATATATCGCCTTCGTATAGAATTCTATCGGCCTCTGGTGTAGTGGGACCATTGGCACCTTCGGCGATAATCTTCGCCTTAACCTTTGGAGCATTTTTTTTGGTGATCTGATTCTCAATAGCGGAAGGAACCAGGATGTCGCAGTTGAGTTCTAATAATTCATCGTTTGTAATTTCATCGCCGAGTTTGGTTCTCTCTGAAATAATGCAGGAGTATTTTTTTTTGCAATTCAAGACTTCGGAGATATTAAGCCCTTTCTTATCGTAGACACCCCCCTTCGAATCACTGATAGCGATGACTCTCGCGCCTGCTTTATCAAAATATCGGGCTGCAACTCCTCCGACATTTCCGCAACCTTGAACGGCCACGCTGGCCCCCCGAATCTTGACCTTACGCTGCCTGGCTGCCTCAAGTGCGGTAACAAAGACTCCTTTCCCAGTGGCCTCATACCTACCAAGAGACCCTCCTAATTCGAGGGGTTTTCCAGTGACTACACCATGGACGGAATATCCCTTTAAAGTGCTATAAGTATCCATGATCCAAGCCATGACCTGGGGGTTAGTGTAAACATCTGGAGCAGGAATATCCTGGTCCGGTCCAATCATCATAGCGATCTCCCAGGTAAACCTACGGGTCATATTCTCAAGCTCTTGGACTGACATGTCTTTCGGGTTGCACTGGACACCACCTTTGGCTCCCCCAAAAGGGATATTCACGACAGCGGATTTCCAAGTCATCCACATGGCCAAAGCTCTCACCTCGTCCAGATCAACCTCTGGATGGTAGCGAATTCCTCCTTTGCCCGGGCCTCGGGTCATATTGTGCTGGACTCTATAACCCGTAAAGACTCTAATCTTTCCATTGTCCATCTTAACAGGGAAGTGGACGATCATCTCGCGCTTCGTTTGCGTGATCTTCTCACACAGTCCGGGTTCCAAATTCAACTTTTCAGCCGCAATATCAACCTGTTTCATAGCAACATCGAGAGGGTTGATCTTAGCCTCTTTTTTCTCCATCTTTGTCTCCTTCTTCGGAATCATAAAAACAACTCACCCATAGGAGATGACGTAGTCCTGCTTATGCCTTTCCCGGTAAGGCATTGATTCCCTTCATATTGATAAATCCGTGCTCACTAAGTTTTAGGGCGATGTTTCTCATATCCCGAACACTCAATTTGAACAACACCCATTGAGCGGGCAACGTTTTTGTTTCTAAAATATGGATTCCTGATTCTTCGATTATTCTAATGGCTTGCTCAATCGTCTTCGAATCAGCCCCAAATTTGATCAAGATCTGAGCATAATTCTTATCAGATTTGATTTCGGGAGTAGCCGTTTCCATCTCTTTTTCCATTCTTGTTAATCTCTTAAATCCTTCTCGATTTCTCAATCTCTTCCAGACTTTCTTCGATGATTGAAAGTCCCTTTTCGAGTTGTTCATTCGTAATGACCAGTGGCATCAGAGGCCGGATGATATTGGAATGGGTGCCAGCGGAAATCATCAATAAACCCTGCTCTCTACAACGATTTATCAGATGCTTCGTGAGAGCGGTTGCGGGTTCCTTGGACTTTCTGTCTGTTACCAACTCCATTCCCACCATCGCCCCTAATCCCCGGACATCACCAACAAGAGAATTATTTTTCTGCAGTTCTTTAAATTTCTTAAAAACTTTTTGACCGATTTGCTCAGCCTTCGATAAGAGATCCTTTTTCTTGAAAACATCTAGCACCGCAAGTGCAGCCCGACATGCCACTGGATTCCCAGCAAAAGTCCCCCCCAACCCTCCTACCTGTGGATGGTTCATCAATTCCGTTTTCCCCGTAACAGCACTCAATGGTAGTCCTCCCGCCATCGATTTGGCCATTACAGTGATATCTGGCGTCACCTCGTAGTGCTCCATGGCGAACATTTTTGCTGTACGTCCAAACCCCGTCTGAACCTCATCGGCAATGAAGACAATTCCGTTGTCCTGGCAGATCTTTTGGAGGGTTTTAAAGTAGTCCTTTGGCGGAACCACGAATCCACCTTCTCCTAATACTGGCTCAACGATCAAAGCCGCCACCTGCTCAGCAGAAATATGCGTGTGAAAAAATTCCTTCAAAAAATAGGCGCATTCAACTTCACAGGAGGGATAATCCAAGCCGAAAGCACATCGGTAGCAGTAGGCATAAGGCATCCGGTAAATCTCGGGTGCGTAAGGAGCGAACCCAAATTTATAGGGCTTCATTTTGCTGGTAAGGCTTAGGGCCAAGAGGGTTCTGCCATGGAAAGCATCTTCGAAGGCGATCGTCGCTGTCCGGCCCGTTGCATGGCGGGCGACCTTAATTGAATTCTCCACTGCTTCCGCTCCACTATTTAAGAATATCGTTGTCTTCAGGAAGTTGCCTGGAGTGAGTGTGTTGAGCCTTTTCGCCAGTTCCACATAGGGTTCGTACATGACTATATGAAAGCATGTGTGAATATAGTTCTGAATCTGATCCTGAATTGCGCCTAAAACCTCATCATCACAGTGACCAACGTTTGCCACCCCGATTCCTCCGGCAAAGTCAATATACTCCTTCCCTTCAACATCAGTAATGATGGCACCTTTTGCCTTTTGGACAAAAATAGGGTGGACATTGAAAGGTCCCTGAGGTATATGCTGGTTCCTTTCTGCAACCAATGAATCGTTCGTTTTCATTGATCTTGCCTCGTTTCTTATCTATTTTAAGGATTGATTCTAAGGCTGGGGTTGGGCGAAAAGGAATTCGAATTTCATGCCAAAAAGCAAAAAAATAATTCGAACTTGAAGTGGTGTAATTTTCTTTTTTCTAAGTAGTTGATCAAGAGATAGAAAATCGTTCTAGGATTAGGAATTCAGGATGGTGCAGAAAAAGATTGGAATCTCCCAATGATATGCATTCGTGCATTAAAAAAGTTTTCTTATCAGGATTTTAATTAAGAAATCCTTCTTAAAAATGGCCTGAGTGGCTGATTGCGTAATTGCATTTAGTTATGCAATATTACATCATCGCGCTTGCCAAAAAGGCCTTTCTTGATTTTTCTGGAGATCGTTGCCTGATCCACTTTCAAAACCTTTGCTGCCTCCCGTTGAGAGCCATACTTTCTTAATGTCCTTTCAATGATTGAAATCTCATATTTTTTCAAGGCGTCCTTAAGCGGAATGTCTTCAGAAAGAGCCGGGTGGGATACGGCCTTTGCAACAAAGCTCGCGACCGCGTTGGGCAGATCTGTTATCTGAATCTGGTCACTTTCGGATACTACCACGAGCCTTTCAACTAAATTAGCCAATTCACGAATATTCCCAGGGAAATTATATCTGCAAAGGATTTCAACCACTTCTGGAGAAAGAGACTTGTTCTTACGGTAATCCTTGTTAAATTTATCAACGAAATGAGAGATCAGTGGTAAAATATCATCCCGTCTTTCCCTTAAAGCTGAAATATAAACTGGAACAACGTTGAGCCGATAATAAAGGTCTTCTCTAAAACTTTTAGCAGATACCATCTCCTCTATATTTCTATTAGTGGCTGCAATAATCCTGACATCAATCTCTTTGGAGACCGTTCCGCCAACACGGATAATCTGATGCTCTTCTAAAAACCGAAGGAGTTTCGATTGGGATGTGAAAGGAATTTCCCCGATTTCGTCCAGGAATAACGTTCCCTTGTTAGCAAGTTCAAAAAAACCCGGTTTGCCTTCGCTCTTCGCTCCGGTGAAAGCCCCTTTCTCGTATCCAAATAACTCTGATTCGATCAGCGTATCTGGAATTCCTGCACAATCGACCCGGATGAAAGGTCCGGTGCTCCGTTCCGAATGTTTATGAATCAACTTGGCAATCATTCCCTTTCCAACGCCAGATTCCCCCAACAAAAGCACTGTTGAATCAACTTTCGCAACTCTTAGAGCTGTTTTAATGATTCTATGCACCTCTCCGCTTCGGAAAATAATATTGGATAAATCAACTCCCCTCATCTCCAGCTCTGAGAGCCTTGAAACATACTCTTTTGCAAGAGCCTGGGTCTCCTGAAGGCGACTTTTCAGATTGTCGAGCTCAGTAATATCCCGCTCATTTGCTACAACAAATATGATTTCCCCTTCGTCATCAAGAATTGGATTGCCCGTTATTAGAATTTTCTTTCCCCCCTTAACCTGCTGAATCATCGTTACGGCGGTCTTCCTCTTGAGAACCTCTAAGGTCACTGACTTATCGAACAACCCACCAGCTACAAGTTCTTGCATATTCTTTCCGGTCACGTCTTCGGCTTTTACGCCATTGATTCTTTCAGACGCTTTGCTGATTCTTATCACCTTACCCTCATGGTCACAGATCCATAGGCCATCGTAAGAAGAATCGATGATCGTATCGAGCCAATTCTTCATATTCTTGAAAACGTCCAACTCCTTAGAAATTGTTTCGATTTCCGAGATATCCTGGAAAACACTCACGGCCCCGGAGATTTTGCCTTGTTGGATAATGGGATTGATATTGGCAATCAGGGTGACCTCTTCCCCTTTGAGCTTTTCCCCGTAAAAGGGCTTTCCCGTTTTCAAACAATCAAGAAGCTTACCTCCGGTATGGGGGAATACATCCAGGATGAATCGGCTCAGTGCTTCGTGGGCTGGAATATGAAAGATCCTTTCTGCAGTTTTATTGAAATAGGTGATACAGCCTTTGTCATCAACTGCAACGATGCCGTTGTAAATTGAATTGATTATCCATCGAGGATCGAATGTGTTTGAATATTCCATAAATTTAAATCCTCCATTTATATTTCCTTTCTATCATTTATTGCATATATTAAAGGCCCTTCCGGGCAAAAATCAATAGACCAAACAAATAAAATAGAACCAAATTCTAATGACACTCATTTCGTAGACTTTGGACCCCTTGTTTTTCTCAATAAAGCATCGTCCCATGGCGGTCTTAATTACCGCCTTAAATCTGGTATAATCATTCTCAACCCGATAAGGAAGCAATAAATGAGCGGATTTCTTGCCACTGTACGCACCTGGCAAAAGCTTTCGATTTGAAAGGCATATCAAAACCTTAAACCAGATGAAGGCTACACTAAATTTTCTATCAATGGAGAAAGAGCAAAAACCTTTTGCTCATTATTAACTGTTATCGAGAATGCTTCGCTAAATTGTTCGATTTTGGATTATAGGCAGGAAGAGTTTAATGGGGGATTGTTTGTTACAATACATCGGACTAGATATCCCCCGCGCCTCTTTAAGTGCTTGACCTGCCTTTACTTCTAGGGGCCGTGTAACCCTAATGTAACCGTCGTTAAACGTAAACTTTGCTTTCTTTCCAAGGATCAATCTAACATACACCTTTTCTTGAATCTTTGGAAGAGTGGAGTTCAGGGCCATAATCCGTAATCAAAGTATTTTGTTTTGAGAAAAGGCGGTTGATGGTGGAGTTCGAGCAGCTTGTCAGAATCATGGGGATGGGAAAGTGGTAAA
>JAPVTA010000267.1:0-10144 GCA_047519465.1 Thermodesulfobacteriota bacterium
CGCCCCGCTTTTGCCCATGATCGTGGTGATCTGATTCTCGTAAATTTTCAGATTGACCTGGTCCAGGACAGTCTGGTCGCCAAAGCGCTTGGTAACATCTCTGAATTCGACGAGTGGAGTTTCCACAGGCATCCTCTACATAAGAAAAGAAGCCAGCACATTTTTGACAAATCGTAAAGAAGGCGTAGAATAAAATAAAATGCAGGAGAAATAAATTACTATCGAAGAAACTTGTAAGGGACGAGACAAAGCATCTCTCCTTTTTATTGTGTATAGCTAACAGTAATCATTATCTCATAAGACTATTTTAAAGTGAAGAGTTGTCAATGGAACAAAGAGACCACTTTTTTGAATCGTTTCCTGTAATCGTGAGTTTTAAATTTCGCCCCGCCGTACAACATTTCAAATGCAAATAAAAACCCTGTCCAATGCCCAGGGCCTCGTTGGACATATCAAAATGTGTGTTTCTTTCCGTCTAAACAGTTTACCGAATTTGTAGAAAGGTGTATATTCCAGTCAACAATCCACAGGGTGGGGAGAGAATATTTCTTGGTTTCACGAAGACAAGGCGGGTTATTAGAGATTGAGCAATTGGAAAAAAGTCCTCCAATTAATAAATTGATGTTTCAACGACAAATCCTTCTCCCTTATTTTCAACAGGCCCATACGGTTCATGGCAAAACCTGACTTTATATTTTTTAAGTCATCGCGAGGGACGAGGAATCCTAATGGGTGGTTCTTGATTTCAGACGGTGTCAGAAGAACGACAGCCCAATCCATCTCTTCCGGGGAAATAAAATAAGAAATTTCTTGCCAAGGTGAAGGCATTTCGAAAAACTCTTTGCCGTGTTTCGCATGAATAAATAAGAAATGAGCTTTACTTTTAATATAAAGACGATAAAGCTGTGGATGTCTTCTTATTAATTTTAGATCGAACTTAACCCTCTTTTTTCCTAAAGCAGTTTTCAAGTTCGACAAAAATTCATTAGCCAATTCTTTAGAGGCTTCTGCCGGCACTTCTTTCATCCCATCCTAATACCCGGGTTGATCTATAGGTACCTTTGAGAGCAACCGCTACTGCGTCAATTCATTTTTCATCAGAATAAAAAACCCGAATTTTTCTTTAAGCCTGCCTGCCGCTACAGAGAAGGTCTGTTGAAAGATGGAAAACGCATGCCAAAATTTTGTAAAAAGGGAAGCCGACACATCCGTTGGCCTCCCTTTGAGGGCTCAAACTATTCTTACATTAGTGGCACTAGGGCCTTTGGGGCCTTGACTGGTTTCGAATTCAACCTCGTCACCCTCCTTCAGGGATTTGAATCCCTCCCCCGTGATCGCCGAGTGGTGAACAAACACATCTTTAGCTCCTTCCACTTCAATAAATCCAAAGCCCTTCTGATCGTTGAACCACTTTACTCGTCCTCTTGACATAGTAATAACCTCCGTTTGAAATTGGGTCAAAATAAAAAACCCGCCAAAGAGGGAAACTCACTCTCTGCGGGCTTCCTTTTTTTTCGAACCCCGCTTTTCCCAAAGAGTCTTCACTCTTTGGTCTCTCATCATTTCCGCCTCAAAGGTTTTACCCTTTTTGGTTTTTTTGATAAGATTGCGGGTTTCGAAAACCTCTGTCAGCTTCGCTACTTTATAACACGAAAAACGGGTTTTCGCAATGAGCCGGGTAGAATTCTTTCAAAGAATATTCATCGGAGTTCGCGGCAATCCAGACCCTCCACCATTCCCGCCACCCGTGGGAGCAATATAGTGATCCATCCTTTAATTGAATTTTGAAGGTTCCTACACCGGCCCCTTGCTGTCCCCGGTTTTCGGGGCTCTTTTCAAAACCTTCTTTCAAGCCTCGGAAACATGGAAACTTATGTTTGACATAGAAATCGGAACAGGTGTAATAATCAGCCCACTTTCTTGACCTTCTCTTTCTAAAAGTTTCGGTTGACCAATTTTCATAAATAGATATATTCCAATCAGGAACCCACAGGGTGGCGGCGCAGATATTTTTGGTCTCGTGATATCTGAACATGTGACGTTGCTGCAATATTATCGGGGACGCCCTGCACGAACGTTTTCTGCCTGGGCGCGAAACTTATAATTTTATGGATGTCCCCAATTCCGCGTCCACAATTCCGTCTTCATCCCGCTAATCAGCAAAAGCAGATTAATTGCCAAGTGAATAGACTGGCGCCGAAAGTTCCTTTGCTTTCTCCGCGGCCCTTGAATTTTGGCCTGATAATGAATAGCTTTTAGAAAAAGGAGGGGATAATAATGAAAACGAAAATAACATGGCTGCTTAATCTATTTGTAGTAATTTCATTGCTTTGTGTAGCCTCCACTGTCTCTGGTGAAGAATACAAATCCATGAAGGGTATAAAATCAGCCAAGGCAGTTTTTGACGAAAGGCAAAGCAATCCGAAAAGTGCTGCGTTGAATCTAAAAGTAATACACCAGACGTATAAAGAATTGGCAGCAATGAAGAATGACCCAGTCTTTGTGGTTATCTTCATTGGTCCATCAGTGAAGTTAATCTCTAAGAACAGAGAAGGTTTTTCCCTTGAAGATCAGAAATCTCTTGATGAGATTGCCGATACGATTTCAGCAATGTCAAAGGATGGGATAAACTTAGAAATGTGTCTCGTGGCTGCAAAAGTTTTTAATGTGGACCCTGCATCAGTCTTACCAGAGATCAAAAGGGTGGGAAATGGATGGATATCAATGATCGGGTATCAGGCCCAGCGGTATTCATTGGTTCCTGTATACTGAGTGGCAATTTACGTTCTCTTTGAAGAAGAAATGCGTTGCCTAACCAGTTGTCCGGGTTGAATGAGGGGCACAAGTCGCTTTTTTACTATCAATGTTATTCGCATTCAAACAGTCATTTTGCATTTGGTTATCCGTTTTCCCCCTCGATGCCAAACTACGTTGTTAAACTCTCTTTCAAACTGTAGTCTTCAACTTTACGCGAATTACCATATACAAGCTTCATAGGTGTTACAAGCAGTCCACTTCTTTGAGTCTTTGTTTCTGAAAGTTTCGGTTGACCAATTTTCATAAAATTTATATACTCCAATCAACAATCATCAATCGTCAATAAAATGGGTGGCGGTGCGGATATTTCTTTGTTTCCAGGGAAAAAAGCCCGGGGGCAGAAGTAAACTTTCGTGAAATACAGGGAAAGCCAAGGATAAGATTCGAACTGCCGACCCCGCCGATTAATATTATGACAACGGCAGACATTGATTGACAAAGTGTAGCCATTAGGCTACAATTGATATGGTTGAGATTCGCAAAACTGAAGTTTTCGCCAAGTGGATCGATGGCTTAAAGGACGTGCGGGCACGCGCACGTATTCAGGTAAGGATTGAGCGATTAGCTGCTGGAAATCCCGGAGATGCAAGGCCGGTGGGAGAAGGGGTTTCAGAGTTGCGGATTGATTACGGACCCGGGTATCGGGTTTATTACATACACCGCGCGCGATCGGTGATAATTTTGCTGACGGGTGGTGAGAAGCGTACTCAGGATAAAGATATCAGAACTGCACTACGGCTGGCAACGAATCTGTAGGAGGATATTATGGCAAAAACAATCACGACCAAGTACGATGTTTCTGAACATCTTCGTACTCCGCAGGAAATGGCTGCTTATCTTGAAGCATGTATTGAAGATGCAAATGGTGATGCCGCTTTTATCGCCAAAGCGCTTGGAGATATTGCGCGGGCGAAAGGCATGTCTCAGGTGGCGCGGGATGCCGGGTTGTCCCGTGAAAGTCTTTACAAGGCGCTCTCCGGAGACAGAAGTCCGGGCTTCGATACCATTCTTAGAGTTATAGATGCGCTCGGTCTGAGGCTGCATGCAGAAACAGCCCTTGATCGGAAACTGCAGAAAGAACCCAAACGATTGCCGAAGAAAGCGCTCCACCGGATGGCTTACAGTCACCGCTAACCCAAGCCCTTCTCCACACCACCACCAACACTTACGCAACAGCCTTTCTGAAAGTTTCGGTTGACCAATTTTCATAAAATAGATATATTCCAATCAGGAAAAAAACGCGGTGGCGGTGTTGATATCTCCTCGTTTTCAGGGGGCAAAGCTTGGGGTCAGAAGAAAACTTCCATGAAATATAGGCAAAGTCAACCCTTCGACTCTCCGGCATTGGATCGGACCAAAGGCTGAGGGTTGACCCTGAGCAAGGCTTCTTTGCCCCGCCCTGCAAGGCGGGGCTTGGTGCCACCGAATGGGTCAAGGATAAAAATTCGACCCCAAAGCCCTGGTCAATGGAAACCAATAAGGGAAATTAAATAGCCAAGAGGACGATGGATAAAAAAAATAGGGAAACCTTCCCCATTTTAAGTTGAAAAATCGTCATATTCCAGACAAACCTCTCTGAAAGGATTATTCCACTTTTTTCCAGGTCTTGTCTGGATCGTATTTCTTCATCGCTGCTGCAATGTTCCCAGTTTCCTTCCCCAGATTCTTTTCGTACACCACACCGTCCTGGCCCACGATAAAGGTCATCACTCCGGAGTTCCCGTATTCCGCAGGATAGGCAACCAAGGCAAATCCGCCAATCATCTTGCCGTTGACGAGATAATCGTATTCCCCTCCTGGTGCATTCTTTCCCTGGGACTTCAGAATCTTGTAGTAATATCCATGATAAGGGTTTCGTTTTCCACCGGGCCCCTTTCCAGCGTATCCTTCCCCGGAAGCCTTGGCAATTAAGGGACCAAGGGGGCTTTGTGCTTCCCCCTCTTTCGCCTCCCAGTAAAGGCCATTCTTTTCCCCTTTTCTACTGATAAACCTCTGGGCGTATTCCAGTAGCTTATTTTCGTCCCGATCCTCCATGATGTACTCACGCTGTGCATCCACGTAGGCCAGGCACACCTGGATGGCATTGAGTTCGTTGCGACCGATTCTGCGGTTGAGGATCTCCTCCTTTCCTGCCCTTGTATCGAAGAGCCAGTTTTCACCCTTCTTAACCACAGGGATCGGATAAGGCCATTCTTCATTTCCAACAGTGAGGATGACTTTCTTGTCATTCTCACTCACCAGTTTGTTCATTTCCTCATACGCCTTAACAAAACGATCTCTCCCTGCCTTATCGGCGACCTCGTCACCGGAAAAAATGAGCTCTTTCCCAGCAGGGCCAAGGATCGTCAGTAATTCGTTTGTATCATTCCCCTTCACCGCGCCAGCCAGCGCTCGAACGGCCTCCTCAGGAGATTTGAAACTTTTTTGCTTCGCATCTGCTGCAAGAGCACTCTGATAAAATCCAGCTAGCATCATCACTGCTGCTATGATTGCAAAACCGAAACGACACGTCGAACGCTTCTTTTGATTCCGTCTATTGATAAACATCGCTTCTTCCTCCATTGAACTATGATGTTTAAATCGTCTGCTCAACCCTTAACGGTGACGGCCGACATTGCCCTTACCCCCACCGCCTCTACCTTTTGAAGACATGCTCTGGCGGCTTTGGAGACCACGGTTGCTCTGCATTCGAACATTACTTCCTCGTTCCACGCCTGCAAAGGCATTTCTATTCCTACTAAGATCAGGACCTTGTCGAGTAGGTACTCGGCCCTGTCCAAAGCCTCGGAAGTCCCGCCGGGCCTCCGCTCCGTGACGGTAGCTGCCGGTAGTGCCCCAATTCTGTCGATGATGGCCTGTGTCGTGCCAGGCTTTCCAGTGGGTTCGAACATCACCATAAGGTTGAGGGTGGTAGTCCCATCTGTGGCCTCCCCACATGTGGTTGCGGTAGTTTTCTCTCCAGTGGGGATACACTCCACCATACCATCCTGGCACACCATTGTAAAACTCCCATCCTGAATCATAGTTTAATGATCGATACCATCGACCACGCCAAGGTCTCCACCACCAACCACCATAGAAAAAGAGGTCTTGATCGTAATCAGGCGCGACGTATACCTCGGTTTCAGGCAGGACTACCAACGGAGGTGGTGCACTAAATACAATAGGTGGCGGTAGAGGAAAACTAATACGTATATCTACCCCAGCCTGAGCTAAACAGGGAACAATAAAAAGCGCCATTACTATAGCCAACATTACACCGGACTTTTTCATCTTACTCCTCCTTCTTAGAAGGTATTATGAACCCCTCCCCACTGTCAAGACAAAACTGTGGGTTGTTACATCTTAATTTTTTGACGTACTAATTAAGGTTTTTATTCACGGCTTTTTCACTTCCGAGAATTTAAGCATGACGAAGGCTCTTGAGGGGCATTTTTTGAAAGCTACTTCCCCAGAGGCCCCCCAGAATGAAATACTATCTTTGAATTCTTGTTGACTTGCATATCTCAATCTCAAACATCCCACTTCCTCGACTCTTTCTGAAAGTTTCGGTTGACCAATTTTTGTAAAATTGATACATTCCAATCACAGGGTGGCGGTGCTGATATTTCTTCGTTTTCGGGGAAAAAGCCTGGGGTCAGAAGAAAACTTTCGTGAAATATAGACAAAATCACGGATAAAGATTGGACCCCAAAGCACGGATCCTCGATTACCGAAGGGAGAATAATGTAAGATGAAGAAGGATGGGGAAGGCGATTGGTTACAAAAAGGCAAAGAGTCACGTAAAAAAAAGGAGCAACAGCGAGAGGCAGTAGCCAGAAACATAGACATGCTCGACAAGAGCGACCTGTTGGCAAGGCTCGAGAACAAAAAACAAGAAATTGAGAGCCAAACTCTATATCGCTTCGAGATTATCCCTATTCCGAGGGATTCTCACCTCAATCAGATAGCAGGCTATAAGATTCAACACGGGAGTAACAGCTTCAGTATTGAGGCAACTGAAAATGGAATATACCTACATTTTACTACGGGGAGGTTAATTCGAGTTGAGGGAGCTACGGACCCATCCATAGACCCACAAACCGTTTCCGACGACGAAATACATGATTGGTTTGGTCGAATAGTATCCGATAACAAAGATTGAGGATAGATAGATGAATAAAAGAACGAGTGTCGATGAATTAGGATCTACCCTTGGCACAAGAACAAAAATGGCGAAACCAATAAAATAGTTTGTTTCCAATTGTTATTGGCCGGAACGTGCCCCGCAAGCACCGCCTCGTAGGCGGGGTTAAGGGGGACTATACGAATGATATTATACAATGCCGGGAAGCCCCGCCCTGTGGGCGGGGAGCTTCAATCAGAATATAAGAGCCGTCCCCAAGATGCTTTTGTCAAGAATAATGTTTTAATATTCTGGAAAATATAATTAAACTGGTATTTGAAATGAACCCCACAGCAATAATATTGGCTTTGATAACATTTTTGTCGACGCTCCTCGGCGGGTCCATCATTTTAAAATTCAAGAAAAGTCTTTCAATTATATTTGCTTTTGCCGCAGGGAGCATCGTAACCGTTGCGCTAATGGAAATACTGCCTCAAAGCTTGGAAATTGCAAAAAAATCCGGAATCCCGGTCAAGTATATAACCGTATCTGTTGTACTATCCTTCCTATTTTTCATACTTCTGGAGAAGTATTTCTCGGCCCATCCTCTCAAAGGGATAGCTTCTGAAGTGCATGTCATGGGACCTATTGGTGCAGGAAGCCTTATTTTGCTAAGCCTCCTGGATGGCCTGGCCATGGGGATAGCGTTTCAAGTGGGCTTCTCCATTGGCATCGTCGTGGCCCTCTCAATAATAATCCATGACCTGCCGGACGGTATCAATACAGTGGTCTTGATGCTCAAGAACGGACAGCCAGAAAAAAAGGCATTGCTCTTTCTTTTTATGGATGGTCTCGCGCCTCTGCTTGGGGTTTTGCTCACCTCAGTCATAATATTCCCACAAAACATCCTTGCAATATTGCTGGCGGTTTTTGCCGGCGAGTTCATTTATGTGGGAGCTGCGAGTCTTCTCCCGGAAAGCCCAGAGCACAACATCCTAAGAATTGCGGTAGCGGCAACTTTGGGCTTCCTCTTTATATTCATAATTACGACATTCATGTAGAGACGTCCGTTTAGATCAACTGGGGGTAGGAATAAATTAGAATCAAAGCACCTCCTTCACATTGTCCGCTGATTGATTTTGCAATTTGAACCTAACTTTAAAATCTACGGATTTGTCAGATACAATTTTTTCAGACCTTCTGAGGGATTATTTGGAGGTTAACGATTTATCTTGACATTTAGCGGAGGATAGTATATAAAGGAATTAAACCTAGTTGCAAAGAGTCCTTTTTAGGACGTGAGCGAAACCCGCAAAGAACTCCAAACAGCTTCTTTGCGGGTTTTTTTATCAAGCCTCGGAGAGTCTCTTACCAGGACCTAACAAAAGCGAGTCTATTACCTGTATCTACCGAATGCTGGCAAAAAAAGGAAAGGGGGTGTGGGATCTATAAGGAGGCGAAGGACGTAAGTGTCTAATATTCCCATTAACTTTTACTACCCAAGAAAGGGGGACATCGTATGCATTTCATAAAGATCTTCATATTGATAGCTTTAAGTCTGGTAATTGGGCTTTTTAGTTGTACTAAGGAGGAGAAGAAGGCGGGGGCTGCCAAACAGGAACAAATCACAAAGAACTTGGCTCCCCAGAAGTCTGTGCTTAAAGGCCAGAATTTTCTTGTGGAACTTAGCGACCTTAGACTCCTTACGGTTGTAGACACAGCTTCTAAAGAGATCGTCGAGACGCCAAGCCTCAAGGGTAACATCAAGATCACCAATAAATCGAAAGATATCCTGGATATCCAGGCGGTCACCCTCGAATACTTGGATGAAGCTGGGAAGCCAATCCCTTTTAAACCTGAAGAGAAAGTTGATAAGGTTTATGCGTTTTGGAAGGCTATCCCGCCTGAAGGCGTTACCGAAGGGAATTTGGACGTCACGATCCCAAAGATGGCTGTCACGGGAAAGGCCCTGGGAAAGATAGAAATCAGCCTGGTCTATGTCCCCTCTCCTCTTAAACGAGAGACTTTGGTTTTGTCTGAAAAGGTTGAATAGTCCCTGATATCAATCTATGGGACTAAGCAGAGGGGTGTTATTTGGATCGCTACATAGGGGTATCTGTTCCCCTATATAGCCGGTATACCTGGGGTAGACAGGTGGTCCGAGGTACTGGAGACACTCTACTTGTCGTATCGCAATAGGCTATGGGAGCATGGGGTATTACGATGGGCAAAATAATGCGGTGTGAGGGAATGGCATGGGAAAAAATAGATAAGAAGAACGGCTGGGGACAATCAGGTCGAGCGATTTTTCCTTTATTGAATTAATAAAAAAATTCATAAAACGATTGTAATGGAATATTCAAGAAGGATTTTTTAAAGCAAGGGAGAGAAATATGAACAGCGAAAGGTTTAAATGCATTATGGCAGCTTTAGGGCGTTATGAATTAACCCTCTTGGAAAAGCAATTTGTAGGACGAATGAAAGATTATTGTGAGAAAGATGGCATGATTACTGAACAACAGGAATCGATTTTAGAGGGAATAAACAGGGAAAAAATCAGATGGATGAAGACGACCGCCCAAAAGGAAGAAGTCTATACAAGTAAAAGTGCTGTTTAAACCCATCATGCAAACAACCCCAATCCTCCTTTTGAATATCTTCATACTGGTGGTGAATGCGTGGTTTACGGTTGTCATCGTTACTCCACAGTTAGAAAGGAGATCCGGGGACCCTTCACAATAAGCGTTCAGCATAAAGTCTTACCTTTTGCGAAAAGTTCTGGTCAAACTTAGGTGTCAAAGAATCCCGAAAGCCTGCGCTGTAGGCGAATTTGTCAGAGAAAGGAGGTATTCTTATGAAGGTGAGACCGCTTCATGATCGGCTCATTGTCAAGAGATCGGAGGAAGAAGAAAAGACGAAAGGGGGGATTATCATCCCGGATACTGCCAAGGAGAAACCAATCGAGGGAAAAGTGATTGCACTCGGGAAAGGAAAGATCAAGGAAGATGGCACCAAGATTCCGATGGAAGTGAAAAAAGGCGATCGAATCCTCTTTGCCAAGTATGCAGGGACTGAGGTTAAGATCGATGGTGAAGAACATCTGATAATGAAAGAAGACGATGTCATCGCCATCATCGAGCAATAGATCGGATAAATAGAAAGGAGACGTCTTATGGCAAAGGAATTGAAGTTTGATATGGAAGCCAGAAATGCGATTTTGGA
>JAPVTA010000268.1:0-11266 GCA_047519465.1 Thermodesulfobacteriota bacterium
ATTTGGGCAGGGCTGCTGCCAATATGACCAAGTTTACCAGAGATAAAGAAATCATCGTGGTTGTGGGTCCTTTCGAGGACAATTTGCAGGCAACGACCAGGGCCATTGCCGAAAGGGAGAAAATCACCAATATGATCATCTGTCCCTCGAATCCAATGGTCCGGAGCTTAAAGCAAAAATGGGCCTTTAACATAGCCCAGAGCGACATCATCGTCTCTCAGAAGCTGGCGGACCTTTCTCTCGCCAGAAAATATAAGAAGGTTCTTGTCTTTCACGGCGCATGGCCCTTGGCCCAGAGCCTGGCCAACTATTACAAGCAGTTTGGCCAAGAGAAAGGAATAAACGTCATCATCTCTCAGGAAACTCATAAGCCAACCGATATCGACATGACTCCCCAGATTATCAAGCTCAAGCCCGTTATCGAAAAGGAAAAAATGGATGCCTTTTATGCCTGTACCGGTGGACCACCAGGTCCTATTATCTGTAAGAATCTACGGACGCAGGGGATTAAGATTCCGATCCTTGGAACGCACGCCTTTGGATTCGGTTTTATCATCGCCCTGGGCGGAGAAGCGATGGAGGGAGTTGAATTCCCTGCTGCAAAACCCGTCGTTTTTGACCAGCTCGATGAGAGTGATCCTGTTCGACCCATCAACATCGATTTTGATAAGCGTTTTAGGGATCGTTACGGAGTCGGAATGGACCAATTGGCCGGCTATGGCCATGATACAATAGGGCTAATCTATGACGCCCTGAAGCGATGCCAGAGAAAAGTCACGCGGGCTACCTTCAGGGACGCCTTGGAGAATACCAAGGGGCTGAAGAGTTGTCATGGAATCTATAATTACAGCCCCACCGACCATGATGGTCTAACCAAAAAGGACATGGTATTCGTTCGGATCGAGGGTGGTAAGTTCAAAGAGATCAAATTCCCCGGCGTCGAATAAGATTCGAACAAAAGTTGAAGGCAACATCAGTTCTATGGTAAATGAAGGGGATGGGCCTGCTCTAAACAGGCTCACCCCTTTTTTTTGACCAACTGGCTTCATGAACCTTTGGACCTATATTCCTGAACTCCTTTTCTCCGGTATAACGATAGGGGCCATCTATGCCTTGGTCGCCTTGGGATTTGTAACCATCGCCAGGGCTTCTCAAATCATCAATTTTGCCCAAGGGGAATTTGTCATGTTGGGAGGAGTCATTACTTTCTTCCTCCTGATCGGTGCAAAACTGTCCTACCCTGTCGCTGCACTGACGGCCATCGCTATTGTCGTTTTGATAGGCTTTGGCATGCATCTTTCCGTCATCTATCCTTTAAGAAAAGCTTCCGTTCTCATCCTTATCATGGCAACCCTTGGCGTTTCTATCTTTCTTAGCAGTACAAGCGGTCTTGTCTTTGGAACGCTGCCTAAAGCGCTTCCTCCGTTCACCAATGAACAACCTCTCCGGCTCGGGGGACTCTTTGTTCTTCCTCAGAGCTTGTGGGTCTTGTTATCCACTTTTGTCTTACTGATCTTTCTCTATCTTCTTTCACATAGAACCCTTTTGGGAAAGGCCATGGAGGCAAGTTCCACAGATCCTCTGGGAGCTGACCTTCTGGGGATATCAAGAAACCTCATGGTCTTTTTGGCCTTCGGAGTGAGCGCCGGAGTGGGAGCTATTGCCGGTATCCTGATCACCCCCATTTTCTTCACCAGCTATAGCTCAGGGACACTTTTAGGTCTGAAAGGTTTTATTGCAGCCGTCCTGGGAGGCTGGGGGAGGAACAGCGGGGCTATCCTTGGGGGCTTTGTCCTCGGGGTAGTGGAATCTCTAAGCTTGATCTTTATCCCTTCTGGGTATAAGGACGCACTCGCTTTTGTGATTCTATTGCTTATCCTATATTTCCGGCCCAACGGGATTTTGGGGTCGCCCTTTATCGACAGCCGCCGTTGGTGACCCCCTCCCTCTCCCCACGGGGGAGAGGGGAAGGGTGAGGGGCAGTCATTCGAAATTGGAATTTGGACATTATCTCAAATTTGGGGCTTGGGATTTTAGACGTAAGTCGTTAGGAGAACATGCTTCTTCGAACAGCAAGGGGATCACAAAGGGACTTTAGAAAAAGGGACGTTTTTTACCTGGTGCCCTTGTGGTTAATCTCTTTAATCGCCCCGGACCCATACCTCTATCACAAGAAGGAGTTTAAGAAGAAAGACCTCTTTTATCTGGGTGCGATCTGCTTGGCACCTCTGATCTGGTCTGATCCCCACTTCCTTCACCTCATGGTCCTCGCAGGGATCTACGCCATCCTGGCATTGGGACTGAGTCTCTTTATGGGGTATGCCGGACAGATCTCTTTGGGACACGCTGCCTTCTTTGGGATCGGAGCCTATACGACAGCTATCCTCACCACGCGTCACGGGTTTTCACCCTTTGTTGGCTTCTGGGCCTCGGCTCTATCAGCCGGTTTGTTCGCGTATCTTATCGGCAGACCTATCCTCAAACTCAAAGGATATTTCTTAGCTCTGGCCACACTCGGGTTTGGAGAAATCTTTCTGGTAATCGTGCGGGAGTCCACTCAACTCACCGGTGGAGTCATCGGGATCTTCGGCATCCCCTGGTTTTCTGCGATGGGATTCTCCTTTGATACCTATCTCAAACAGTACTATCTCACCTGGGGAGTACTCGTCGGTCTATTCATCTTCTCAAAGAACCTGGTTCGCTCTAAAGTGGGCAGGTCTCTTCTGGCTGTAGCAGCCAGCGAAGATGCTGCGTCGAGTGTAGGGATCGATGTGGCCAAGACCAAATTAAATATTTTTGTCTTGGGGGCAGCCTTTGCCGGATTGGCCGGGAGTCTCTTTGCCTGTGTCATGTCGACAGCCAATCCCGAACCCTTTAGCCTAGGGTTCACTATTCTAATCGTCATGATGGTGATTCTGGGAGGAATGGGAAATATCTACGGTCCCATTGCAGGAGCCGTCCTCCTCACCTGGCTGACAGATATGCTCAGCAAATATCAGGAATATAGCCTCCCCATTTACAGCGTCATCTTGATCTTGCTACTCATCTTCTTTCCGGACGGGATTGGAACACGCTTGAATGTCAGGGTCGTTTACCTGATCGGGTACTGGGCGAAAAAGAAGAGGAGAGACGAGGGGAAGCTCTAATGTCATTGCTCTCAATAGAAAAGATCACAAAGGAATATGACGGGATAAAGGCTTTGGACCGGGTTTCACTCAAAGTGGAAAAGGGAAGCATCAAAGGACTGATCGGACCCAACGGAGCGGGGAAGAGCACGCTCTTCCATTTGATCAGCGGTGTGGAGAAATCGAATTCGGGGAAAATCTACTTCAAAGAAAAAAATATTACCTCGTTGGAGCCCCATGAGAGATCAGCCCTTGGAATAGGAAGGACTTTTCAGACAGTACAGATCTGGGGAAACATGACCGTGGTGGAAAATATTATGGCTGGGATGAATCGAAGGCTGAAAGCGGGTTTCTTCTCCTATGGGCTTTGGCTTCCCCGGATCAGAAGGTCGGAGAAAGAAGCCTTGAAAGAAGCCAAAGAGATCCTCGATTCTCTGGGTCTGTTGGGCAAATGGGAATCCATGGCTTCCCAGCTCCCATACGGCAAACAAAAACTCTTGGAGTTAGGCAGGGCCCTTGCCATGAAGCCGGAGCTTCTCCTCTTGGATGAGCCGGCCTCGGGGCTGAGCCTTACGGAAATTGAGCAGCTCTCGGATAGGGTCTCACAGATCAGGCAGGAGGGGGTCACCGTCTTCATCGTGGAGCATCACATAGGCATGATGATGGAGATCGCGGATGAGATCGCGGTCCTCCATAATGGTGAGCTGATTGCTGAGGGAACACCGGCCGCAGTGAGAAGGAATCCAGAGGTCATGGAGGCCTATTTAAGTCGACGCAGCAAGAGTGATACGGGTAGCAGTTGACAAAATCCGAAATCCGAATATCGATGTCAAATTCTAAGCTCGAAACCCTAAACTCTAAACAAACTCAAAAACCAAAACACAAAATTCAAATCAATATTTTGAGTTTCTTATTTTTGGTTTTGAGTTTATTTAGGATCTAGAGTTTAGGGTTTAGAGTTTCAACGAATAGGCAAAAAGTGTGATGCTCAAAATCAAAAAACTGACCGTCCAATATGGGCCTCTCCCCGCATTGTATGAAATTTCTTTAGAGGTCAACCAGGGAGAGGCCATCACTCTTTTGGGTCCCAATGGAGCGGGGAAAACCACTCTTTTACTCACCCTCTCCGGAATCTTGAAGACAACCGAAGGAAGAATCCTTTTCGAAGAAAAGGATATCACGAACCTGAGCCCTCATCAAATCGTCTCCAAAGGGATTGGGCACGTTCCTCAGGGTCGCCATATCTTTCCTACTCTTTCCGTCATCGATAATCTCATGATGGGTGCCTACCGTCACAGGAACGAAAAGAGAGAGATAAAAAGGGATTTGGAGAGGATCTATCAGCTCCTCCCAGTCCTCAAAGACAGAACCCATCAAAGAGCGGGAACCCTTAGCGGAGGAGAACAACAGATGCTCTCCGTCGGGAGGGCCATGATGGGCCGGCCGAAACTGCTGTTGCTGGACGAACCTTCGTTAGGGTTAGCACCTCGCCTGATGGATGAAGTTTTTGCCACGTTCAGAGAGATGAACCGGAAGGGACTCACCCTCTTTATCGTGGAGCAAGAAATCCAACTCTCTTTGGCCATTTCCAGCCGGGGATATCTCTTGAGAAATGGTCGCATCATCAAAGAAGGACCTGCACCTACACTGCTGGAGAGCCGGGAGGTAAGGGCTATTTGTTTGGGAGAGGAAACCGAAAGAGGACTGAAATAAGGGGGGGGTTCAATGAAAGAAGATTCGTCAGCAAAGCCAAAGTGCGTAATGGTTCTGTCCGCCGCAGCCGCCACAGGTCATCTTCGCGCAGCGGATGCACTCGTTTCTGTATTTGAAGCACGGGGGGTCTCCGCGCGCCACGTCGAAGTCCTCCGTCACACGAATCCCTTCTTTAGAAAAATTTACTCTGATCTTTATGTGGAGCTCATGACCCGCGGGCCGGATCTCCTCGGTTGGCTCTACAAAACCTTTGACCGCCCTTGGCAATTCCAAAAGCGGCGGCTGGCTCTGGATCGGCTCAATACAGGACCTTTGGTCAAACTGATCCGACAGGAGAATCCCGACCTTGCCCTGTGCACCCATTTTCTTCCCGCGGAGATACTCCTCTATTTGCGGAAGAAAAAAATCCTCGATATTCCAATCGGTGTTGTGGTGACTGACTTCGATGCCCACGCCATGTGGATACTCCAAGACGTGGACTGGTACTTTGTGGCTTGTGAGGAAACACGGGTCTATTTGGCAGCCTTAGGAATCCCCCCTAAAACGATATTTGTCACAGGGATTCCCATCGATCCGAAATTCGGTATGGCAAAACCCAAGGGAGAGACCCGAATGAACCTCGGCCTCGATCCAGACAAAATAACTCTTTTGGTCTCCGCCGGAGGTCACGGCGTGGGATCGGTTGAATCTCTTGTTCGAGCGATCGACCAGGTTCAACACCCTATCCAGATTGTTGTCATTTGCGGTCGTAACAAGCGTCTCGAGGATCATCTGAAAGGCTTTTCCGCCACGCGGCATCCTATGAAGATTATCGGCTTTACCGGTGAAATGGACAGCTGGATGGCTGCCTCAGACCTGTTGGTGGGGAAGGCCGGAGGACTGACAAGTTCTGAATCGTTAGCCCGGGGACTGATTTTGGTAGTCGTGAATCCCATTCCTGGCCAGGAAGAGCGAAACAGCGACCATCTTCTGGAGGAAGGGGTGGGAATTCGGTGTAATAACCTTCCGGCTTTGGCCTATAAGATCGACACGTTGCTGGGGGACAGAGAGCGGTTTTTGAGAATGCAGGAGGCTGCAAAGCGAATGGCAAGGCCTGATGCGGCGTCCGAAGTCGTCTCTATTGTGCTCAAGCCGAAGGCGTAGGCCAATCTTGACTACCCACTTCAAATTGAATTTGGTATAATTTATACGGAATTTTGTGACAGGATGGACGTCTGATGAGCTTTTCTGACAAACAAGGAGACGGGATTTCATCATGACGAACAGATGGTGGAACCTGCTGTCTGTCCTTGCTTTGTTCGTAATGTTTAGTCCTGTAATGGTTAGCGCCGAAGAGAAAGTGACGATTGGAACAATAGAGGATGTCATCCTCTTGCCTTGGAGGGTTAGACTTCCAGCCCGCATCGATACCGGAGCGGCGAAATCCTCGCTTGACGCACGGGAACTTAAGGTACACGATGATTTGGTTGAGTTCAAGTTGCCACAAAGATACGGGGGATTGCAGTTCCGTTTACCGGTCGTCGAGTGGCGACATGTTCGAACCCCTGAGGGACTCGAACGGAGGCCAATTGTGGAGTTAGAAATCTGTCTCGGCTCCCGGCGATTTCGCACTAAGGTGAACCTTGCTGACCGCTCCATGGTTAAATATCCGTTGATTCTGGGTAGAAACTTTCTCAGGGAAAACTTTGTGGTGGACGTCCAACGACGGAGGACAACAAAACCGATCTGTCCGGATACTCCTTGAACATGAAGGCCTTACTGAAGAACCTTGGACTCTTCTGCTTTTTTTAAGCTCAATTCAATATAATGAAAAGAGCTGTTGTGCTTACCGCAGGAGGTGTAGCCGTTTTACGGGCTAACGAACATGGGGAGTAAAACGATGCGAACCCAAATACCGTCACCCTTTGGAACATGGGGCTTGATATTTTTGCTTGTGTCGGTCCTCCTTTTTGTTCCGCCGGAAAAGAGCGACGCCGGAGAGAAGATCTCCATCGGCGAGGTGGAAGATGTCATTCTAATGCCCTGGGGTGTGAAGTTGCCAGCCCGCATCGACACGGGGGCGGCCACATCTTCCCTCGATGCCCGGGACCTCAAGGTGAAGAACGGCATGGCCGAATTCAAGTTACCCAAGAAGTACGGCAGCCTGCCGTTGCACCTACCGGTGATTGGGTGGCGGAACATTCGGAGCGCCGATTTCAAGGAAAAAAGGCCGATCGTCGAAATTACATTTTGCCTGGGTGCAAAGATGCTCCATGCGGAGGTTAATCTTAACGATCGCTCCACTGTCAAGTATCCGTTGATTTTGGGACGCAATGTCCTGAAGGATCACTTTGTTGTTGATTGTGGACGGTCGAATTGCTTGGCGCCAAGCTGCCCGGAGGTTCTCTCAAAATGAAGCGCCCTGCAGTCTTGCTGGCGGTGGCGCTCCTACTTCTCTCATTCGCTCTCAGGGCCTACCGCGTCATCTGGCTCAAATACCCGATCTTTCCCGCAGCCTCACAAAAGGTTTGGCAATTCTCTATGGATGCTCATGTGACTGGTGGAGAAGGGGAAACGACCGTAATGGTTGGAATACCTTCTACCTATAGAGGACAGATTGTTGCTGAAGAAAGGATCCGCGCCGGAGCACTCAATTTTAACCTTCTTCATGAGGGATCAAACCAGATTGGCGTCTGGTCAGGGGCGGTCAGTCCAAAAGGTGAAGGGATTGGATACAGTTCAACCATCCAAGTTCACCCGGAACGCCTCCTCAAAATCAAACCGCTAAAACTTGAACCCTACCCGAAGAATATCGGAGAGGCAGAGCGGAAGTTGGCAAAGCGTTTAGTAGAAAAATGGTACCCCCTTACGTCAG
The DNA here is from genome assembly GCA_047519465.1 of Thermodesulfobacteriota bacterium. GTDB lineage: Bacteria > Desulfobacterota > BSN033 > BSN033 > UBA1163 > UBA1163. Next base: position 7,693 of record JAPVTA010000268.1, read on the forward strand.
CAGATCGCCTTCGAAGGGTAGCCGCGGCGATGAGAGGAGTCTGGGGAACACCACCCCCCATGGATCAAGATCTCCGGGCTTGGTCAGCTTTTCACGATAAGCATGGCCAGCTGATATCCTTTCTTGTTTTGCTGCGAGCTGCCGGTCTGCCGGCTCGAATGGTTGAGGGTCTGCCACTCGCTGAGAGCGTGACAGGCACAACCCTGACTTGGATTGAGGTATGGACTGGGCAGGAGTGGGAAATCCTTCAGCCTGAGAGAGGAGAAATCTATCAAAGACCGATTCCCCTCCTTCCGCTCACAACGGATGGGTTGCCCGTCATTCGTGTCGTCAACGGAAAATTGTCAGAGGTCCGCTGGACATTGAATCGCGGGATCATCAGTCAATGGCGTATGCAGTTTGAGCGTATTATGCGTTCAGATCACTTCCTCGACCGTTGGTCGCTGTTTCGCCTTCCAGAAGAGTTTCAGAGAACCTTCCGCATTCTCATCCTAGTTCCAATCGGGGCTTTGATGATCTGCCTCCTACGAAACATTATAGGCTTTCCAACATTCGGGGTCTTTCTCCCGGTTCTCATGGCTCTTGCTTTTCGGAATACGGGCCTTGCCTATGGATTGGGGATCTTTTGGGGTGTTGTTTTGATCGGATACGCGGTCCGTCGCTGGATAGACAAACTTCGCCTCCTCCTGGTCCCGAGGCTATCCGTGATCCTGACGCTTGTCATCATCTGTATCACCCTTTTCGCCCTGGTCGGAAACAAGCTCGACCTGCGCGAGTTCATGGCTGTCGGATTACTGCCTTTCGTCATTCTCACGATGACCATCGAGCGTTTTTTCGTAATCACCGAGGAATCGGGAGCTCGGGAGGCACTCTGGACTGCGGCGGGGAGTGCCGGGGTGGCGGTGATTACCTACGGGATTCTAGAATTAGAACCTCTTCAGCTCACCTTTTTCGTTTATCCAGAACTCCTGTTTGCGGTCGCGGCGCTTCAAGTCCTTCTGGGCCGCTATACTGGCTATCGACTTTTAGAGCTTTGGCGTTTCAGGAAATTTTGGAGATCACCATGATTTTGAGAGGATTCCGCTGGCTCCGTGATGCCGGGGTGCTGGGTATGAACCGCCGGAATGCGGAGTACATCATGCGTTTCAATCCACGATCCGCCTTTCCGCTTGTGGATGACAAGCTCAGGACAAAGCAACTGGCAAAGGCATATCAGATCCCTACCCCGCCTCTATACCGTGTGATCGAGCACCATGGCGATATGGCCAGACTCGAAGAAATGCTCGGCGACTACAGCGATTTCGTTATCAAACCCGCCCGAGGCACGGGCGGGAGTGGTATCGTCCTTGTCACAGGCCGCACGGAGGAAGGCTTCACCAAGCAAAGCGGCGAGGTCATCCCATTGAAGGATCTCGCCTACCACATCTCTGATATCCTCTCTGGAATTTACTCTCTCGAGGGGCTCGAGGATCGAGCCTTTCTTGAGGCCCTTGTTCATCCCGACACGGCCTTTGATGCGGTGACTTATCGTGGCGTGCCGGACGTCAGAATCATCGCCTATCGCGGTGTGCCGGTGATGAGCATGGTTCGCCTTCCAACACAGGCTTCTGACGGGAAGGCCAATCTTCATCGCGGCGCGGTAGGTGTTGGGATAAACATGGGGAACGGAACGACGCTATCAGGGGTCTGTCGCTCCGGAGTCGTGACTCACCATCCCGACACCAATAAACCCGTCGCAGGGATACAAGTGCCTCGCTGGGAGAGCATGCTCCTCATCGCAGCAAAAGCGGTCGATATGATTAATCTCGACTTCCTCGGCGTGGATCTGGTGATCGATCGAGATCGGGGGCCACTACTTCTCGAACTGAATGCGCGGCCGGGACTTCAGATCCAGATTGCAAACCAGGCAGGTCTCCTCAAGCGGCTCGAATCAGTCGACAACGCGCCTCCGGAAATTTTTGCCAAACCAGAGACAAGGGTCGCGTGGGTAATGGAGACATTCGCCACTGCGATCCCAAACTGAGCAAATAGTTAATATTCTTTCAGGGTTTTTCAGGTGGATAGAAGAGGCGCGTCCCGTCCAGTCGCGCGAACGGCCAGATTCGATGAGGCTGAAGATCGGTTGGACTCATGATATGGGCTACTCTTATTCCTCTGACTTCAAGAGCATCCGCGATCAGGGAGCGGTGACATCGCCAGGGCAAAGCTTCGGCGCACATCAGTGCGACCCGTTTACGTTGTGCAAGCTCTATCAACTTACCCAGGTGATTCTCAAACTCTGGAGTCTCCATATAGTCAGCGAAACCCCTGAACGAAGCATTACGCCAACCCGTGTTTATTGAATCAGGCCGCGGCCGGCGAAGTCCTCCCAGCCCGGGCATATGAAGGTAGCCGATGCCGGCAGCGTTCAGGTCATCCGGGAGTGTTTCACGATTAAACTGAGGGGTATGCCGCGAACGCGGCACGGTGCGTACATCTACAACTTGTTTCACTTCGAAGGTCTGCAAGAGCAGAATAAACGTTTCCAGGGTACGCGTGGAGTGGCCAATCGTCACCACGACGTACCCTGTTCCTTCGGAAGGGGTCTTCGTCATCGCAACCTATTTCTTCGGGGGTTCTGCCGCAGGAGTTTTTCCCTTCAGAGACTTAAGGTAAGCGACAATGTCCGCCATCTCGGCGGATTTGAGATCAATTCCCTTGCCTTTGAGCGCATTCTTGATACAGGCGTTCACCTGTTTCTCAAGGCCCTTCATGTCGGCCGCTTTCTCCAGCCCTTTGCCATCCGGATGGCACGAGTTGCAAGAGACTCCTGCAGTGCCTCCGCCAAACTTCGGATCGCTAAAAAGAGTCTTTCCCTTCCCTGCATCCCCTGCTGCCAGGGCCAGGGTAAGCACGAGACTAAAAAAAACCGTTACAATCGCGGCTGTTCTTAATGCCTTCATTCTATTTGCCTCCTTTCTTTATGAATATATTTATTTTCTCATTGCATTCTCCATATTTCAACAACATTTTTTCAAAGCCTATCGGTCCCCGGGCTCATTGCAAAGAGTGACGTCAACCGTTGAAAATTACAGGAAAAGAAATCCTCAATTCAATTGAAATGAAATGCATTCGAGTATTATAATGAACGTTAAATATTGAATGGGGAGGAAGGTGGGATGAGAACAACGATTGAGCTATCGGATGATCAAAGAAGTGTTTTACATTTCTTGGCAGCCCAAAGAAGGCTTCGGGGATACTCGAAATTGATTGAAGAAGCAATGGATTTTTATATTAAAGAGAAGGTTGGCAAAGAAAATGCTGTGAAGCACCTATTGAAGATGAGAGGCACCTGGAGTAAAGAAGAAGCTAAGAGTTTTAGAAAAAGGGTTGGAGAAATTAGAGGTTAAATGTACGAAAAGCGAACCTACCGGAACTTGGTGAAAACCGATGACCTTGTTAAATTTGAAGTCATTGTTAAGGAAACCGACCTCCTCATCCGGGCAGATAGGGATCTTTCAAAAGAGACCAGAGAATCGGTATTAAAATATCGTCACCAACTTGAAACCTACATTTCCATGAACCCTGAATTCCA
>JAPVTA010000269.1:0-2346 GCA_047519465.1 Thermodesulfobacteriota bacterium
CGACCTTCCACTCCTGTTGACCTTTTTATTCCAAAGTAGTACCTTTTAATCAGAACATTAGACCACAGGTTAAACTTCCAACCAACCTCAATCTTTAACAATGGCAGGATGTGTCTCTTTCAAAGGAGAGGCCAAGAATGAAACGCCCGTCTAGAAAAGGCCAAACCACCCGTCGTCGAAATCGCGGCGGAGTTCGGTCTGCAAGAAGTCCCGGGCCTTCTGGAAGTGGGCGCCACATGAGGGTGAGGGACCATGCACTGGGACAGAAAGCCGAGCGCTACGCGAAACTTCTCCAGGTGGGTCAGATCATCACGTCGGAGATGAATCTGGAGGCACTCTTTCCTCTTATTATCCAACATACGAACAGCATCATGGACGCCCAGGCGAGTTCGATATTCTTGTACGACAAGAAACCTAACGAACTATGGTCCCTCGTCTCAACGGACCTCAAAAAGAACGAGATCCGAATCCCTGCAACGTACGGGATAGCAGGTTGGGTGTTCCAGAACCGAGCCCCCACCATTGTCAGTGACGCGTCCAGCGACCCGCGGTTCGATGCTGAAGTGGACGCAAAAACGGGTTTCAAGACAAGAAATATTCTTTGTGTTCCGTTGATCAACAGACAGAAGGAGTGCGTAGGAACGCTTCAGGTTCTAAATAAGAAAATGGGAATTTTCACGGACGACGATGTGGAAATGCTCTCCTCCGTCGCGGACTATGCCACCATCGCCCTTGAAAACTCCAGGCTCTACGAGGAGTTGAAGTCGATGAATAAGGCGAAAGAGAGGGCGATCGATCATCTTTCTCATGAGCTGGGAACGCCCCTTGCCCTTATCTCGTCCACGCTTAGTAAGATTTCGAGTGGGCTCAGCCAGGCGAAGATCACCGGGCTGGAGAGGAGCGTGATCATCGCCCAAAGGAATTTACATCGCTTGATGCGACTTCAGGAGGAGATTGACAACATCATCAGAGAAAAATCGGTAGAAGACCGGACAAAAATTACTAAGATCATCGAGGATGCCCTTCGCTTCATTGAATATCAGAACGGATTGCGCCGAGGCAAGTACAGCAAGGTGCTTGGTCTCCTTTCAGATTACCTCGATTCGATCTATAAAGTTGGCGAGGAACGTACAGAGATGATTTCCGTCGAGGAACTTCTCCAGTCCGTTTGTGACGACACCCGCAGAGCCATGGGGCAAAGAGAAGTAGACATTGCCCAGGATTTCGACAAAGGGGTGACGATCCTTGCGAATCGAAGCGCCCTTGAGAAGGTGTGCAGCGGCATACTGAGAAATGCCGTCGAGAATACTCCTGACCAGGGCAGGATTGAAGTGACGGCCAAAACCGAGGGTGACCAAATGGTTATCCGTTTTCGGGACTTTGGCACCGGAATTACAGCCGAGAACCAAAGACTGGTGTTCACCGGCTTCTTTCACACCCAGGATACAGACCATTACTCTACGAAGGCTCCCTTCGACTTCAATGCCGGCGGTTCCGGCGCAGACCTTCTGAGGGCCAAGGTATTTTCAGAACGTTATGGTTTCGAAATCGATTTCGAGAGCACCCGTTGCAGCTACATCCCAGAGGATATCGACGAATGCCCGGGGCGAATATCTCTTTGTCAGTTTATCGGCAACAGGTCAGATTGTCTTGCTTCCGGAACGATCTTTTCATTAAGGATCCCTTTGAAAAAAGGGGGCGAGAAAGTTTTCTAAGAGAGCCAATCTAAAGTAGCTCGTTTCGCCGGGGGGAGTAGCAGCGAGCTTTCCTGACAGCGGCAATGCTTTTTGGCTAGTTCTCATGGAAGAGAGGCTGCATGAATTGCCCAAAATGCGAGACTGACAACCCAGAAACAAGAAAGTTTTGTCGCGAATGTGGAACAAAACTTCTCCTGATCTGTCCTATGTGTGGTTTTGAAAACCTTCCCCAGGACAAATTCTGTGGTGAGTGCGGCTACGACTTAAATCTTCCTTCAAGACCGATTCCCAAAGAACTCTCCTCTGATGAGAAACTTGCCAAGATTCAGCGATACCTTCCTAAAGGTCTCGCGGAAAAGATCTTATCTCAAAGGGACAAGATCGAAGGCGAGCGTAAGCAGGTCACAGTGATGTTCTGCGACATGGAGGGATTTACGCCCTTGGTAGAGAAACTTGGCCCTGAGGAAGCTTACTCTATCATGGATCAGGTCTATGAGATCCTGATTCATAAGGTCCATGATTACGAAGGTACGGTCAATGAGATGACCGGTGATGGGATTATGGCCCTTTTTGGAGCCCCTATTGCTCTTGAAGATGCCCCCCAAAGAGCTATTCGATCTGCCTTAGCTATCCATCGTGAGATAAATAA
>JAPVTA010000270.1:0-3390 GCA_047519465.1 Thermodesulfobacteriota bacterium
CCTGTCGTGGGGCTGTATTGTTGAAAGGGCCTGGATATGATAGATTAGTAACCTATGAAAAAGACCTTTCCTATCCATGGGATTTTGGGAATCATTCTTCTCTTTCTATCCGAGATTTTTCTCTTCGAAAAGGTCGATCCGTTCTACAGCTGGTTTTATTGCTTTGCCTGGTGGTCCTACATCCTCACCGTTGATTCGGTCATTTACCGATTAAAAGGCGACTCCCTCATTCTCAATCGTACCAAAGAATTCTTCTTGATGATCCCGTGGTCGATCTTCATCTGGTTGATCTTTGAAGCGGCAAATCTCTCATTGAAGAACTGGTATTATATCAACCTTCCCCACTCCGAGGTGGAGAGGTGGTTGGGGTATGCGGTTGCCTACGGGACGGTTCTTCCTGGATTGTTTGAAACAACTGAATTCTTGGAGTCTTTGGGGTTGTTTAAGAAATCTGAAACCAAAAAGACGGCGATTTCCGGCGGAGGCCATTCCGTCCTCGTTCTCTTGGGCGCCCTTTGTCTTGGGTCTGCTTTGCTCATCCCAGAATACTTCTTCCCTCTTATTTGGGTTGGATTCATTTTTCTCTTAGAACCTTTCAACTACCGATTTGGCGGAAAATCTCTCTTAAGAGACCTCGAAGAAGGAAATCCACGGAAGATATACCTCCTGCTCGTTGCCGGGTTGATCTGCGGCCTTCTATGGGAGTTCTGGAACTTTTGGGCCCTTTCAAAATGGGTCTACACCGTACCATTTTTTGAGAAAACGAAAGGGTTCGAAATGCCATTCCTTGGTTTCCTCGGCTTTCCTCCCTTTACCGTCCAGGCTTATGTGATGTATAACTTCGTCTCTCTGTTTCGGTCGGGGAGGGGATGGGTAGAATCGACTTATCACTTGAATATGGAGAAAAGGACAAGATCCCTGATGTTGATCTTAACCGCCGTCCTGATCGCAAGTTTCTCTGTCCTTATCTTCAGGGCCATCGACTCCTATACCGTTGACTCTTACTATCCCAGGCTTGAGGATGCCTACTGGATCGAACCTCAATATCGCGAGGAGATGCCTAAAGTTGGAATCACCAGCCTCGGCGATCTTCTCTCAAAAACCAGAGAGAAGGATGAAAGGGACGAATTGGCACTCCGTCTCCTCATCCCGAAGGAGGTGCTCATCCAATGGGTCGAAAAAGCGCGGTTGGCTCGGCTAAAAGGATTGGGGGTTGAAAACCTTCGGCTACTGGAAAAAGTTGGCATTGATTCGATTTCTGTCCTTGCAAAAGAGAATCCTGAAAGTCTTTATGATAAGCTTGAACAGGCCCCCCGGGATAGAGTTCCTCCCCGAGAAGCAATATTAAGAATCTGGGTGAGAGAGGCACAAAAGAAAGTCCGCATTAATGAGTTATAAGTTATGAGTTATGAATCGAAATAAAGCTTAACGATTGCCGATCACGAGTCACGATTCACCAATCACGAGATACACCATGAAATACGGCGCGATGAACTTTCCAATAAAACCTGTCTTGAGAGAGATAGAAGAGATCGGAGAGATGGGTTTCGATTATGCCGAACTCACCATGGACCCTCCCGAGGCAATCCCGCAAAAAATTTTGGCGCAAAAAGGGGCGATCCAGAAGGTCCTTCATCGATACGGGATGGGGATGGTCGCTCATCTTCCCACTTTCGTCTGGACCTCAGACCTATATGAAAGCTTGAGGGAAGCCTCCCTCCAAGAGAATTTCGTAGCACTGGAGGCCGCGGCAGAATTAGGAATTGAAAAAGCCGTACTCCATCCCGGTTTCATCACTGGTTTAGGCAAGTTTCTTCTGGACAAGTCAAAGAAATATGCCCTGGAGTCTCTCGAAGCCATCTTGAAGAAGGCGGTGAGCCTGAAAATCACTCTGTGCATTGAAAACATGTTTCCTCAGGCCCGTTTTCTTTCCCAGCCCCACGAGTTCCAATCTGTTTTCGAAGCCTTCCCGGAAATTCGACTTGCCTTAGATGTTGGCCATGCCAACCTCGGTGGCGGCAAGAATAGATCCTCTGAGTTTATCCGTCTCTATGGCTACCGAATCAGCCATGTCCACGCCAACGACAATTTCGGGAAAGAAGATAGCCACCTCCCAATCGGTGCCGGGATCATCGATTTCGAAAAGATTTTGAAAGACCTCAAACAGGCCCAATACAACGAAACCATCACGCTCGAAGTCTTCTCGAAGGACAAGGATTATCTCAAGATCAGCAAGGAGAAGATAAAGCGACTCTGGGAAGCCCCCTCACCCCATCCCTCTCCCCTTGGGGGGTGAGGGGCTGAGTTTATTCTGAAAGCTTGTTTAAGACACCTGTCCTTCTTGCACGGTGAAGCACGGCTTTGAAAAGGATTGCTTCCGCGACAACGTAAAGGCCCGCTAAGCCGAATCCCCAGCTTAAAACGTTTGTAAACCCCTCGTCGAACCCGTAGAAGGAACGAAAGTATGCCAAGAAATACGTTAGCGGAATGGCTTGGGCTATCTGAGGAAAGGGAAAGGGGAGGATGAAGACGGGATAGTATATCCCGCAGATTAAGGAAATCAAGCCGCTGAAGGACCAGGCTGCTACATCCGCCATATAACCGAAAAGCAGGAGGAGGATGCAGACGCTCATGCCTACGGATGCAGCGGTTAAGAAAAGGCCTAAGAGAAAAAGGATAAGAGGACCCACGCCCGGCCGCAAAAGATTGAGCCCAAATGCAAGACCGCTGAAAATCGAAAGCAATAAAAAGACGAAGAAGGATCGAACGACGCCGATTAACCAGGAGCCCAATATGAGCTGAAAGGATTGCACTGGGGCGATGAAGGTATGCTTGAGGGATTTCGACCAGAGGTCGTACAGGAGGACATAGGCGACATCGATCTGACACACCTGAATCACACTCATCGAGATGATGCCGACCAGGATGAACCCCGTCTTGTTGGGATCCAGCTCCAGAAAGCTTGTCAAAAGCCCGACCGAAAAAAATCCCACAACAGGCCAGAAAAGGATCTCGAAGATGGTAAAGACATTCCGCTTTGCGATGATCCAATTCTTAAACACGAAGGCCCATGTCTGGATCAATCTCCGCTGCAACGTCAATGAAGACATATCCTAAAGTCCAGCCAACCGTATTTGAAATTCTGATCGATCTATCGACGCGCACTGCGTCTTTCCAGCCAATCCCGCACAGCATGACCTGTTCCAAAAGTCCATGGCTTCAACTTATCGATCGGGATTAATTTGATTTCCGCTAATTCATCTCCCAATTTAATTTCCCCGATTGCGGACAGTTGATAGGCGATGATCAACTGGTTCCTTTCAAAAAAAGAATAAAGGCCGACGAACTCGATGATCTCGGCATCAAGCCCCAGCTCTTCTTTCACCTCTC
>JAPVTA010000271.1:0-3617 GCA_047519465.1 Thermodesulfobacteriota bacterium
ATTCCCCTCCCTTGAGAGGTTGTGTCGCAATTGTAGGGGCTTGATTTATCAAGCCCACCAAGAGGGCTCAATGAATTGAGCCCCTACAACACTAACTATTTTCTAGAGTGCCCCCTCACCCTGACCCTCTACTACGGACCCTCCCTCTTCCTCCAGGGGGGAGGGAGAAATTGTCAGTTACTTATGCACAAAGTTTGCGTTCACTTTTGCGCCGTGTTTCATGAAGTTATCGATTCCAATGTTCCTGTCCTCGGTGGCGAAACACTCGCCGAAGATTTTGGCCTCAAGTTTCAATCCATCTGCAAGCGTCATTTTTGCGCCTTCCAAAATTGCCTTTTGAAGAAGGGAATCAATCTTTCGGCTCAAATGTCCGATTTCGACCTCTGGAAGCTTCGAAGGGACAGGGATGGGGCCTTTTGGGATGGAAGGAACCTTCGCTTTTCCCGAGAGAATATTTTTTACCCAATTGATGCCGGCCTCGACGATATCGCCCTCCACTTCTTCCTGGATCAAACCCATTTCTTTGGCCTGAGCCGAGGAAATGGGGTTTGAGCTTCGAAGGATGGACCAGGCCTTTTCCAACCCTATCCATCTTGGAAGCCTCTGAGTCCCGCCCGCTCCAGGGATGAAACCGAGCTTTGGCTCGGGTTGACCCACCAAGACCTTCTGCCCCTTCTTGGCAATCCGGGCCGTGCAGGCCATGGCGATTTCATTGCCGCCTCCAAAGGCCAGCCCATTCAAGGCGCAGACCACGGGTTTGCCCAAACTCTCGATGAGATCCAGGACAGAATAGTTCTTGAAACATGCTTCTTCTCCTTCTTTGGCCGTTTTTAGAGCAGCCAGCATTCCAATGTCCGCACCCGAGACAAAGGCCCTTGTTCCGAAGCCGGTCAGAACCGCGCCCTTGATCTTGGGATCTTTCTGGATGTCGAGGAAATTCTCTCTTAATTGTTCGAAAACGTCCTCATTGAGCGCGTTGAGAACCCTGGGCCTTCGTATCTTAACGATGGCGACGTCCCCTTTATCTTCTCTGAAAACCACAGGGATCTTCCAGGGCTTGCCAGTGGCCGCCTGCTTCTTGAGAATCTCCGCCACCTTAAACCCGGGGTATTCTTTGGCATAGTGTTCCACCAGCTCAAGAGACTTCTTTATACCGACCTGGTTCATCATTCGGAAAGGAGGCATCATGTCCAATCCCACTTCAATCGCCATATCCAGGTCACCGATGTTCGTAATTCCACTCCCCACAACCTCACAGGCGATCCCAAAGTAAGCGCCCATGGCCCTGCTTGAAATCGCTCCGTAGACTTCTTGGCCGTATTCCACCTGTTCTCCCTTTGCCGCTGTTTCCCAGGGGATTCCGGATTTCACCCGGTCGTCCAGTATCTTTGGGGAACGAAACCAAGGCATAATGATCGAAGTGTACTGGTTCAGACCATGCTGGGTCAGGGGGTTTCCTCCCGTGAGATTATGGACAGTGCAGGGCCCTGCGCCCAAGCCAAGAGTTTTCTGAAAGATGGCGTCAACCTGTTTCACGGTCGCCAGGCCCTTCTCAACCGCCAGGATAGCCGCAAGGAAGTTGCCCTCGAAGAAAGGATTCACGGCAAAGCCGAATCGACTCCCCACACGGATCGGGGCCTTCCCGATGAATTCGTAGAGTTTCATCGAATAATCCTCCAAAGCAGGGTCCGTCTCCCTCATCGGAACGACTTCAAGTAAGAGGTTTCTCTCCGCAGGGAAGAAATAATGAAGCACCAGGCTTCGGGTCTTATCCTTTAGCTTCGGGAAGATCTCCTCGGGAGGGATATGGGATGAGTTTGATGCCAGGATCGCTGTCTTTGGACAGGTTTCTTCAAGCTGGGCGAAGATCTTATGCTTCACATCCAGCCTCTCAAAGGCAGCTTCTATCACCAAATCGGCGTCGCTCAGTTTTCCATAATCTGTGGTGAAAAGGATATTTCGGAAGAGGGCCTCTCCCTCCTCCTTTTTGTAGATTCTTTTCTCCACAGCTTTGTTCACTTTTGACTCAGTCTTCTTTGAACCCGAGTCAAGGGCTGCCTGGGCGATATCGACGACGACGACGGGCACCCCATAAGTATGGAGATTTTGGCTGAAATGAAGCGCAATATCCGGGCCAATATTGCCCGACCCGATGACGCCAATCTTTCGAATCGTTCGACCAAACATCGTGAATGCCATATAAATCCTCCTTTCCTATCTTCCCGTATTGTCGAAAATTACTTTTCCTCTCTGGTTTGAAGACTGTGTCACAATTGTAGGGGCTTGATTCATCAAGCCCGCCATAGGGCTCAATGAATTGAGCCCCTACAACAAATGATTTTGTGTGCATATTCGGTAAGTCATTACGACACGGGGGGATTTGAATCGGGAATGCTTCCATTCTTAGAATGGGGATCATGGGTGAGGGATTCTATTCGGCATCATTTCATCGTAGACTTGACCACGTCATCGGAGTTGAAGCCACTGCCTTCGACAACTTTTCCAACAGCCGCATCCACACCGAACAGGTGGGTAACTCTTACTGTCCCTTTTAGCTTGCCCGTGGTCCATCCGAGAGACAGGCTTGTATTGGGGTGGAGGATCTCCTTCCCGGGTTCAAAGATTTCCAGAGTATCTCCAACTCGAACACCGGATAACTTACCCGCATTAAGATAGATATCCTCTCCGTCGACCTTTGCCACGGTGGTGGACCAGTCCAAGAGGTCGAGCTGCCGGAGGAAACTTTCCAGGATATCGTCCAGACCAACGTCGATCGCTTTGATCACAGCCTTCCCCCGGCAGTTTTCGCCCGTTTCTTTCGTCCCAAAAATGGGGCTTCTGCCGATAAAGGTTTTCAGCGGGTTTCCGGTAGAAGCATCGATGAGACGAATTTCCACTTTCGTTGTGGCAAAGGCCACTTCCTCATCCGATGTTTCAGAGGCCTTGGAGGAAAGGAGGCTAACGTCTGTTACGGTCCCGAGGGCAAATGCCTGGATCCCCAGGGATTGGTGGGCTTGTTTCACCACCGCCGGGTCCGACAGGTTTTCGAATTTAAAACCCTCTCGATTTAACATCTCTGAGACGACGGCCTTGTCCAATACGACCACTCGCTGGGTTGCCTCGAGCTTGTCGGAAAGCTTCTTGGCAACGGCCTCTCCAATCTTCTCCTCCTTGTAAGTGGTTTGATTCTCAAAGTCTAAGATGGCCACCTTCTTCTTGAGTCCGACTTGAAAAAGGGGAAGGGAAGGGCTATAGAGGGGTCTTGGGGACGTGGAAGCGACCTTGGTTTCCGCTCCTTTCACCACAGGGGGCACAGGAGGCGTCGGAGTCGAGGGGTTCTTGGATGGAGGGTTTTCCGGCTTCGAAGGGTTAACGCCCTTTATCGTCTCCATTCCTTCGACGGTGACGGTCCTTCCCTCGGGAAGCTTTACTATCTTCTCATCTTTCTTGCTTCCGAAAAGACCAGAACAGGAAATGAGGGTGAACAGAAAGGCTACTGAGAAAACAAAAATGGTCACGACGAACTTCTTGTTCTGAATCATAAGCTCTCCTCACGTTCCCCCCCTCATCCTTCCTTTTTTATGTAGGGGCTTGATTTATCAAGCCCGGTTCGGGTC
>JAPVTA010000272.1:0-10851 GCA_047519465.1 Thermodesulfobacteriota bacterium
AATTTGCTCCGCTTCGCCAGGTTTCACCTGGCATCGCTCCGGGCACCATTCATCCCCAGGCTTGAAAGCCTGGGGTTTTCTGGAAGTCTTATAAAATGCGTTTGTATTAACATTATATAACATTAAAATAACATTTGATATTCAAAGGCTATGGACAGGAGCGCGTAATCGCTCGGAAAACAATGGGCATTTGCCTTTAATCTCTAACTCAGGGAGGAGAGCAGGACATGAGGCTTCCCCTATAGACTATTTCTCACAAAAGTTGGAGAATAACAGGAGAGAAAAGATAAACCGAGGAGAAGAAGAGCATGTACCGACCGGTTGATGAATCCATCGTGAGACGCCTGGCAGAGATCGCAGGTCCCAAGGCTGTCTTTTCCGACGAGGATACGCTTACCATCTACTCGAAGGACGAAACGCTCGGGCTCTCGCACCGTCCTGAAATCGTGGTCAAGCCAAGCACGCCAAAAGAGATTCTGGAGATTATGCGGCTTGCGAATCTTGAAAATGTCCCCCTTACCCCTCGAGGAAAAGGAACCGGCTTGAGTGGCGGGGCTATTCCTGTTTATGGAGGAATCGTTCTCTCCTGTGAAAGGATGGAGAAAATTCTTGATATCGACCACGAAAACCTCATGCTCGTCACGGAGCCGGGAATCATCACGGGTGAACTGCAAAAGGCCGTTGAGGCGGAAGGCCTCTTCTATCCCCCCGACCCTGCGAGCCTGGCGAGTTGCAGCATTGGAGGCAATGTCGCCGAAGGAGCGGGCGGAAGCCGGGCGGTGAAATACGGAACGACCAAAGACTATGTGAACGGCCTGGAAGTGGTTCTTCCGTCGGGCGAAATGATCTCAACGGGCGGAAAAGTTGTCAAGGATGTCACCGGTTACAACCTGACGCAGTTGATCACCGGGTCTGAGGGAACGATGGCCATTCTCACCCGGATTATCCTCAGACTCATCCCCCTCCCCAAACTAAGAAGAGATCTTCTCGTTCCTTACCCCTCCATCGAGAAGGCCGCGCAGACAGTTTCAGAAGTTATCCGAACTCGGATTGTTCCTACGGCGATGGAATTCATGGAAAGAAAGAGTTTCGAGCTAGCAGAGAGCTTTACAAAGCGAAAGCAAACGTTCAGAGACGCCGCCGCCCATCTCCTCATCACGCTCGACGGAAACCAGCAAGAGGCTCTGGACGAGGATCAGAACAGGGTAGGAGAAATCTGCGAGAAGAACGGTGCCCTCGACATCCTGATCGCCAACTCTCCCGCTGCGAGGGACAGGATGTGGGAAAGCCGGAAGTGTCTGTTTGAGGCGGCCAATCATTTCGGAAGCCTGTATAAGAGCCTCGATGTCGTCGTCCCCAGAAGCTTTATCCCAACCTTAATCCGAAAGATCGACGAGGTCTCAGAGAGGCACCGGATCAGGGCGATGTCCTTCGGTCACGCAGGTGACGGGAATGTTCATGTCCTGTTGTTTAAGGGTGACCTCTTGGACGAGGAATGGGAGAGGCTGATCGACCGGGCCCAGAGGGATCTTTATAAAGAGACCATCGACCTCGGAGGAAAAATTACTGCAGAACATGGGATCGGTCTTCTCAGGAAACCTTTCCTTTCCATGAATCTTGACCCATGCCAGATCGAGCTATTGAAGGGATTGAAAAAGACCTTCGATCCGAAAAACATACTTAACCCCGGCAAAATATTCGACCTTCAAGAGTGACCCTCTGCGCCTACTCCTTCAGATAGGAAGTAGATGGAGAGTTTCATCGTTTATGACAAAAGGAAGGTGGAGAGCGGAGGAAGAATCATGCAAACAAACGCCAGGCTGTTCGACTGCCGTAAAGGCGCTTTCCAATCTATGCAATTCAGTGAAAGCCGAAGACAAGCCCAATCTTGAAAAAAAACCGGAGAACCAGGATAATGGGGCCTGTGAAAACGGAACCAAAGATTACGGTCGGGATCATGGACCGGCAGACCGAAGTCTTCGGTCGTCTGCATGGAGACTTCCGCGGAGAAGGTTTCGGTCCTTTATCTGGCCCGTTTTCAGCAAAAGCAGATCTCACGATGATCGCGCTCTTCGATAGCGCAGACCACGAAATTGCCCGCTTTCCGTCGATTAGGCTCATCGGGCGAGATGAATCAACGTTTTCACTTTTCAACATCACCATCGGAAGTCGTTTCCACTGGGAGAGGAAAGAGGATCAGACCTTTAAGGGGAACCTGATTCTTCGGCTCGACAAGGAGGGGACGATCGCTGTCATCAATGAAATTCCCCTGGAGGATTACCTGACGAGTGTGATTTCTTCGGAGATGAGCGGTGCTGCTCCGGTGGAATTTCTGAAGGCCCACGCCATCCTATCCCGAAGCTGGCTTCTCGCAGCGGTCGACCGCAAGGAGAAAACAAAAGAAACATCCAAATCGTCGGGTAAGATGGCCGATCAAGAAATGATACGCTGGTACGACCCGGAGGAGCACGACCTTTTTGATGTTTGCGCGGATGACCACTGCCAGCGTTACCAGGGAATCACGAAGATCTTATCCGGGCGGGCCGAAGAAGCCGTGCGAGAAACACGGGGCAAGGTGATTACCTATCAGAACGAAATCTGCGACGCCCGATATTCGAAAGCCTGCGGAGGACTCACAGAAAACTTCGAGACGGCCTGGGATGACAAACGAGTTCCTTACCTCGAGAGTATTTCGGACGCGCCGGTTTCTCATCGCCCGATCAAGACCGAAAGAGAAGCCTCGGCTTGGATTCTTTCCAACCCTGATGCCTACTGCCAGACAAATGATGAAACTCTTCTTGAAAAAATTCTTCCTGACTTCGACCGCGATACGAAAAGTTTTTTCCGATGGAGAGTCGAATATTCGCGCCACGAACTGGAAAAGATCCTTCGAGCCAAATCCAGTTTTGATTTCGGTACTCTTCGAGAGATCGTCCCTCTTCGCCGTGGTCCATCGGGTCGGATCTCCCGTCTGAAAATCGTCGGCTCGAAGAGAAGCATCGTCATAGGAAAAGAACTCGAAATAAGGCGCTGGCTCTCGAGAACCCATCTTTACAGCAGTGCGTTCGTAGTGACGGTTAAATCCGGGCGATTCACACTTCATGGCGCTGGCTGGGGACACGGCGTGGGACTCTGCCAGATCGGCGCTGCGGCGATGGCGGCCAAGGGATTCTTAGCAGAAGAAATATTGCGACATTATTTTCGGGGGGTTGAAATAAAGAAAATCTATTGAGGGTTCAAGGAATTTGTACTGGTTCCATATCCCTTCTCTACTGATGGGCATGAGCGCTACCCTAAAAGGTGAAGAGTCTCTGATTCGTCATTCCGGCGAAAGCCGGAATCCAGGGAGACGGCAGTGAATAAACAACCTGCGGTATACATTTTGGCAAGCAAGAGAAATGGTACCTTGTATATGGGTGTGACTTCAGACCTCGTTAAGAGGGTATGGGGGCACAGAAACATCATGGTTGAAGGATTTACCAAACGCTATGGTGCTCATCAGTGGGTTTGGTATGAAGTGCACGAGGGCATGGAATCCGCCATTAAGCGGGAGAAGCAATTGAAAGAATGGAAGCGAAAATGGAAACTGGAATTGATTGAGAGCACCAATCCGAGTTGGCAAGATTTGTATCATACGATTGTTTGACTGGATTCCGGCTTTCGCCGGAATGACGCTACAGATAAGTTAACGTCTATGCCTTAATGGAAGAGTGTGAACAAGGGAGGGGGAGGGGGAGGGGAAGTGAAAGTAAGAAACGAAGGATCCCGAAACCCCTGGGCATGGGTTCCCTCTTTGTACGTTGCCGAGGGAATCCCTTACGGAATGGCCATGACGGTTTCAGTCGTCCTTTACAAGCGTCTCGGCATCTCAAACACCGACATCGCGTTTTACACAAGCTGGCTCTATCTTCCTTGGGTGATCAAGCCTCTATGGAGCCCTTTTGTCGATCTGTTCATGACGAAACGCTACTGGATTCTGCTGACGCAGCTTGTCATCGGAGCGTCACTGGCTTCCATTGCATTCACTATCCCAGCTGCCCGGTTCTTCCAATATACCCTCGCCTTCTTCTGGTTGATGGCTTTTGGTTCGGCAACCCATGACACCGCCGCCGATGGCTTTTACATGCTGGGACTCTCAGAATCTCTCCAGGCCGCCTTTGTCGGAGTGCGAACGATCTTCTACCGCATTGCCATGATCGCGACCCAGGGTGGGCTCGTCTTCTTTGCAGGTTACCTTGAAAAAAGAGGGCATGGTATCCCCACAGCTTGGTCCGTTACTTTCTTTGTGGCGGCTGCCACTTTCGCTGCCCTCTTCCTTTATCATCTGTTTATTCTTCCTTATCCGGTTACAGATCGTCCTGCCAGGCGAGACCCTTCGAGGTCTTTTGCATGGGAGTTCCTGCACATCTTTGGCCTATTCTTTAGGAAAAGAAACATTATTGCCATTCTTGCTTTCTTTCTCTTCTATCGGCTCGCAGAAAGCCAGCTTTTCAAGATGATCGCACCCTTTCTGCTCGACACACGTTCAGTGGGAGGACTGGGGCTCACCACACAGGATGTGGGAATCATTTACGGCACGGTGGGACTGATGGCACTTTTGTTCGGAGGACTTCTCGGCGGGTATGCCATTTACAGAAAAGGGCTCAAGTTCTGGATCTGGATCATGGTCTGCGCCATGCATCTGCCGGATCTCGTCTTTGTCTATCTCTCGCAGGTCATGCCTGACAATTTCTATTTGATCAATGTCGCCGTTGCCGTGGAGCAATTCGGCTACGGCTTTGGCTTCTCGGCCTACACGATGTTTATGATCATGGTGTCAGAAGGGGAATATAAGACGGTCCACTATGCCATTTCGACGGGAATCATGGCCCTGGGCATGATGGTGCCGGCGATGGCCAGCGGCTGGCTCCAGGAGTTAATGGGCTACCAAAACTTCTTTCTCTGGGTCATGGCCGCAACGATCCCGGGGTTCATCGTGGCAGCGGTCGTAAGAATCGACCCGGGGTTCGGAAAGAAAAAGGTTCTCACGGGGACAGGGAACATTGGCGGAGGTGCGAGGAATCATTGAAGAGAAGACGATTTAAGACAGGCTTCATCCTGGCAGGAGGATTGGGGACTCGGCTTCGGCCTCTGACAGAGCGACTGCCGAAACCCCTCCTGGAGATCGGAGGGCGTCCGATCATCACTTACGTGATGGATCATCTTCTAAGCGTCGGCGTGGATCGTTTCATCGCAAACACCCATCATTGCTCGGAAGTCTTTTTGGAAAGATTTCCTGACAGGCGATGGCGAGGCGTGCCTATTACCTTTCGCCACGAGCCAGTACTTCTGGACACCGCAGGGGGACTGAAGAACATTGAGGATCTCCTAGACGAAGACGAGGCTATCCTTTGTTACAACGGCGACGTCATCACTAACCTTCCTTTGGAGAGACTCGTGGAGGCCCATGAACAGAAGCGACCCGAGGTCACTCTTGCCCTGCGAAGCAGTGGCCCTCTTCTGAATGTGAGTATCAACGAGAGCGGCGAGATCTGCGATCTTCGGAATATCCTGCGAAACCC
This sequence comes from Thermodesulfobacteriota bacterium, assembly GCA_047519465.1. GTDB lineage: Bacteria > Desulfobacterota > BSN033 > BSN033 > UBA1163 > UBA1163. The sequence continues at coordinate 5,562 of JAPVTA010000272.1, forward strand.
GGGAACTCAAAGCTGCCTCTTCGCCGGCATTTACGCCGTGGAGACATCGATCCTTCGGCATCTTGAGGCCCGCAAAATCGAATCCATTGTTTCGACCTTCGTCCGAAGGATTGTGGAAAAACCGGGATCAATCCAAGGGGTGGTCATTGACGAAGGCGAGTGGAACGATATCGGTTCTATTGAAGCCTATGAAAAACTAAAATTAAAAAGGGTTTAAGGGGCCAAGCCTGCCTGCCGGTAGGCAGGGACCCCACCTTGCCGGCCAAGGATCTTTGTTTCATGATTCCGCAATCCACATTCCGCAACCCAAAATATGAAGAGATGATCCGTTTTGCCCAAGAGGCCCTAAAGCTTTCGGAGTCCGTCTCTCTAAAACTTTCTCCTTTAGAGGGAAGAGGTTCGGACCGGACTTTCTTCAGGCTGAGATGGAACCGCGAGGGTTCGGCAATTCTAGTCCATTATGATCCGAAGCGTGTGGAGAACACATACTACCCAGACATTGCGGTATTCCTCCGTGAGATCGACGTGCCTGTCCCCCGGCTGATCCGTCATGACTCTGCGGCTTATCTAATCGTCATGGAGGACCTCGGAGACACGGACCTTTTGTCTTTCAGAAAAACCCCGTGGGAAACTCGACGAGGCCTTTACCAACGGACGCTTACCATCGTGCACAGGCTTCATTCCTTTCCCAGTGATGCCTTCCCTTCGGGTCGTGTGAGGCTTTCCGAGGGCTTTGGTCACGATCTCTACCGCTGGGAGCGGGACTACTTCAGAGATTTTTTTGTCACGGATGTCTGCGGGGTCAAAATCGGTCCTTCCGCGGAGAAAGAAATCGAGGCAGAGCTTTCGGACCTGGCCGAGCGATTTGCAGGAGGCCCCCGCTGTCTCGTGCACCGGGATCTTCAGTCCCAGAACGTGATGATCCGAGACGGGGAGCCTTTCCTCATCGACTTCCAGGGGATGCGCTTTGGAATTCCCTTCTACGATCTTGGCTCGCTTCTTTGCGATCCCTATACGGACCTTTCCGAAGGTGAGCGGGCTGAGCTCCTGTCCTTCTATTTCGGGCTGGAAAAGTGGGGTCTTGATTGGGCTGCCTTCCAGGATGCCTTCTGGGAAGCTTCCGTACAGCGTCTCATGCAAGCCCTCGGAGCGTACGGCTTCCTGGGCCTCAAAAAAGGACTCAAAGCCTTTCTCGAGTATATTCCCTCCGGGCTTCGCATTCTTCAACGTGCCGCCTCACAGGTGACATCGCTCCCCAGGTTCCAGGAACTCTGCCTTGCATGTCAGAAGGCAATCGCACAACAACGCTAGAACGTCTCCGCTCTGTTTCGCCTCCCCAAAACCAATCTGGCGACGGGTTCCTGCCGGAGGATCAAGGGTATAGCGGTTTGTTCAGGGAGAGAAGCCTCGTTCAGGGGAAGGCTGATTACAGCAGTAAGCGCCCATCGATCAGGTTGAAAGTTGACTTGCATCACAGCCAAGATATTTCAATAATCCCGCAATATAGTTTCCCCATGTGGGCATCAGTTTGTCAATTTCGTAGGCGAGGAGGGCTATTTCCCCGTTATGAAATTTATTGTGCACTTCTTCCAGCTTCTGATATTTCAAGGGCCACGTTATTTTTCCCGATTGATTAATCACATAAAAACTTTTTCGCTTTTCATCAATTTCAACGATCTGCAATAAGTTTAGGCCATCGGCTGCCCAGAATTTAACTTCCTTTTCCTTCATTTCCCTCAACTTTTCCCAGCCGAAAGAACACTTCGAGAATATCTCTATTATCTCCGCCATGCTCCTCCTCTGCTCTTCCCCGCCTCCTTAGAAAACCCCCACTTCTGTACAAGTCTACTCGATTTCTCCGAAGAGATCAACCGGAATTTAGGGTGGCAAGAAGTCACCATATCAAAAGGAACGGTCAAAAAATTTGTGACATCGCAAAAAAAGTTTGATAAAATGTTTAAACCATGTATCTCAGAACATTGGGCGCACTATCGCTTATGGGTTTGCGCAGAACGGGGCGTTTGGGTCTCTTCTTTATCAGGACATTTTTCTTTGCCGTCACCCCTCCTTTAAAGTTTTTATACCTTCTCAAGCAGATTCAATTTATCGGCTTCCAATCCGCTCCGGTCATTTTCCTGACAGGAGCCTTCACCGGGATGGTCCTCGGTCTTCAGGGGTTTTACACATTGACCCGTTTTGGTTCAGCAGCACTCTTAGGGCCGATGGTGGCCCTTTCCCTTATCAAGGAGCTTGGGCCTGTCCTATCTGCCTTAATGGTTACGGGAAGGGCTGGCTCTGCCATGACGGCAGAAATAGGGATCATGCGAATCACCGAGCAGATCGACGCCATCAAGTTGATGGGGCTCAACCCTTTTCGGTATCTTGTAGTTCCAAAATTTCTGGCGGGTATTTTGGCCCTGCCCCTGCTCACGGCCATTTTCAATGTGGTCGGGATCTTCGGAGGCTACCTCATCGGCGTGAAGCTTCTGGGTATCGGTGAAGGGACCTACTTTGGAGAGATGTCTAATCATGTCAGCCTGCAGGATATCGTACAGGGGATCTACAAGTCTCTTAGCTTTGGAGCATTGATTCCCTGTGTTTGCTGTTATAAGGGGTACTATGTCGGATTCGGAGCCGAGGGCGTCAGCAAGGCAACGACCCAAGCTGTCGTTCTTTCATCGGTGTTGATTCTCTTCTGGGATTATATTCTGACTTCCGCCCTGTTTTGAGGACACGATGATCCAGATGGAAGACCTGTACAAATCCTTTGAGGGGGTCGAGGTACTCAAGGGAGTATCGCTCGAAGTAGAAAGGGGAGAAATTCTTGCTTTGATCGGAGGGAGCGGTCATGGCAAGACGGTTATTCTGAAGCATGTCGCGGGACTGATGAAGCCGGATCGAGGGCGCGTTTATGTTAATGGAAAGGATGTCTCGAATCTGAGAGGGGATGAACTCGAAGACCTGAGAAGCCACTTGGGATTTCTTTTTCAGAGTGGTGCGTTGTTTTCCTCTTCGAGCGTTTTTGACAACGTAGCCTTCCCTCTGAGAGAAAAGACCCATTTGGACGAGCGGCAAATTAGGGAAAAGGTACTCCATGTTTTGGAACAGGTCGGTTTGAGGGGCGCCGAGGACAAATATCCAGCACAGATCAGCGGTGGGATGATCAAACGTACTGCCCTGGCCCGGTCCCTGGTGAGGAATCCTGAGATCATGCTCTTTGATGAGCCCACCACAGGCCTGGATCCAGTCATCGCTCACACCATTCTCGACCTCATTAAATCGATTCACAAAGATCTTGGGTTCACAGGAATCATTGTAAGCCATGAGTTATCGAGAGTATTTCAGATTGTTCAAAAAGTGGCCATGCTGCATGATGGGGTCATTCTCTTCGTGGGGACACCGGAAGAGATCATGGCATCCAGAGATTCTGTTGTTCAGCAGTTCGTTACGGAAGCACTGAGGATCCCGTCGAGCGCCATGAGGAGCTTTGATCAGAGGGAGAAGCTCCACGGGGAAAGATGAAGACGTACAGCGATCATGGAGTGAAGCTCCCGAGCCAGGGGCCGGAGCTTCCCGAGAAGGAAATATCATTCCAATTGTGCCCCTTGACCCCGCCTATAAGGCGGGACCTCCGGGGCACTTGTCGGCCAGGGGGAAACGATGAAAAAGTTTGATCTTGAACTTGCGGTTGGATTATTTATCATTGCCGGCATCGTCTGCCTGGGTTACCTCTCGATCAAACTCGGGAAATTAGAGATTGTAGGAGAAAGAGGTTACGAGATCTATGGAGTATTTTCCAATGTCGGAGGGCTTAAGGTGGGCGCCGGCGTCGAGATTGCTGGCGTAACGGTTGGACGCGTCAAAAGCATCAAATTAGATAATTATGAGGCTCGTGTTGCCTTGAATTTCCCCACCGGTCTAAAAATCCAGGAAGATGCCATCGCCTCCGTCAAGACCAGGGGTCTGATCGGGGAAAAGTATATCGATATTACGCCCGGCGGGTCGGAGAAGGCCATTGAACCCGGAGGCCGAATTCGAGAAACCCAACCCGCGATCGATATAGAAGAATTGATTTCTAAGTTCGTCTTTGGAAAAATTTAGAGGATTTACCCAGGAGGTCTTTATGAGGTCGACCTTTCTTTTCCCCGGTACGTCTTCTCTGTTGCTCGTTGTGGCTCTGGCCGTCCCCGTGCTGGGAGCCAGTCCGATGGATGAGATTAAACAGACGACGGATAAAATTCTCTCTATTGTCACCAACCCGGCCTTTAAGTCACCCGCTAAAATTGAAGAAAGAGAAAAACGCATTCGCCAGGCTGTAGACGAGCGATTCGATTGGGAAGAGATGGCCCGTCGGTCTCTGGCAATCCATTGGGCGAAGAGGACCGCCGAGGAGAGAAAAGAGTTCATCCGTCTCTTTGCGGACTTGGTGGAGCGAACCTACATGAAGAAAGTGGAGAGTTATTCCGGGGAAAAGGTTCTCTACGAGGGAGAATCTAAAGAAGGAGATTACGCCACCGTCAGAGTCAAAATTGTCACCAAAAGGGGTGAAGACATTCCCGTTGAGTACCGACTCAAGAAAGAAAGAAATGATTGGCTTGTCTATGACGTCTCGATCGAGGGTGTCAGCCTCGTCAACAACTACCGGATACAATTTCACAGCATCATATCCCAATCCAATTACGAGAATCTGGTCAAGAGATTGAGGGAAAAGGTCGAACTCAAGTGAGATTTCACAGGACTGACCCGTCTATCCGTGAGGCTTGAGAAGAAAGATCCCTCTATTCCGGAGCGGAGGCGAAGCATGAAGGTTTTGTACACGGTCTGTTTTCCTTTAGCGCTTTGGCTCGTTATGGTTCCCCTTCCATGCACTGGATCCCCCTCCCCCGAGGCCGTTTCCTCGGATGAAATCAATTCCGTGGCAATCGACATGGATTCTTTTGAACCTTCAGCGGGAGCAGCGTCAACAGAACCTTTTGCCCCTTTGGACCTGGTCGTTTCTGCAAACCGGGAAGACGAGCCGGATCAGGCCTCTTTAACGGAGACGCCACCCCCGTCCTCCCAACCCGAATAACCTGCGGCAGCCGTCGCCGATCCGCTGGAACCCGTCAATCGTGCCTTTTTCCATTTTAACGACAAGCTTTATTTCTGGGTCTTTAAACCCGTTGCCTCCGGATACAAGGCCGTCAACCCCGGGGACGGAAGAATTGGGGTCCGTAACTTCTTCTCCAATGTAACGACCCCCGTCCGTCTGGTCAACTGTCTGCTTCAGGCTAAGTTCAAGGGCGCTGGC
>JAPVTA010000273.1:0-6050 GCA_047519465.1 Thermodesulfobacteriota bacterium
AAATGGTGGAGCTGAACGGGATCGAACCGTCGGCCTCTTGAATGCCATTCAAGCGCTCTCCCAGCTGAGCTACAGCCCCACTCGAACAGTTGAAAATTAACATGAAACAAAGAGGGTTGTCAAAGTTATTTGTGCTGGAGGTCGGAATCGAACGGCCTCCGTCCTGCTCATACCCCTGGCCGCTCATGTGCCTATCTCCGTATAGGATTTTATTCTTTTCCGCATCGAGATCGGCGAGGAACTTAAAGCGATAGAAGCAAGGTTCCAAGCGAAAGACAAGAGCTCGATGGAAACCACCATTCCTTCCGCTTCATTCAAATGGCATCCCTGCCACGTTCACCCGTCCGAATCCGAATCACTTCTTCCACGGCAGAGACGAAGATCTTTCCGTCCCCAATCTTCCCGGTCTTAGCAGCCCGTTCGATGGTTTCGATCACCTGATGAACCATTTCGTCGGTGATGATCAATTCAATCTTCACCTTGGCGAGGAAGTCGATCTTGTATTCCGCAGATCGATAGACCTCGGTATGTCCTTTTTGCCTTCCGAAGCCTTTCACCTCGGTGACGGTCATCCCCATGACACCGATTTTGGATAAGGCCTCCTTCACTTCGTCCAATTTGAATGGCTTGATGATGGTCTCGATCTTTTTCATGGATAACCCTCCTTTTGTTTCACTCGAAGTTCAGCGACCGCAGCATTGAATCGAAATGTACTCAAGTTCTTCTATCCGAACTTCGAACTTAATTAAAAACTATATCCCGCTTCACCATGCTGGCTGGTATCCAGACCGGTGATTTCATGCTCTTCAGTTACCCTTAAGCCCATGGTCCAATCAAGAACCTTCAATAGGATCCAAGTGACCACAAAAGAATAAATCCACACCGAAGCGACGCTGAGTGCCTGAATTCCGATCAGTGATGGATTGCCAAAGAGCAAGCCGTCGTTTCCCGCCGAATTGATGACCTTTGTTGCAAACAAGCCTGTCGCCAATACTCCCCACGTGCTTCCCACTCCATGAACCCCCACGACATCGAGAGAATCATCGTATCCGAATTTGTTCTTCAGGTTGATGGCATAGTAGCATAACACACCGGCAACCAGCCCGATGAAGATTGCGGATAGGGGGCCCACGAATCCTGAGGCGGGTGTAATAGTCGCCAGTCCCGCGACGGCACCCGATGCTGCGCCAAGAGCGGTTGGCTTACCCCTGAATGCCCATTCAGCGATCATCCATGAGAGAGCGGCAGAGGCTGCGGAAAATTGGGTGACGACGAAAGCGGAGGTGGCAAGCGAACCCGATGCCACTGCGCTCCCGCCGTTGAAGCCAAACCAGCCAAACCAGAGAAGACCCGCCCCCATCAGGGTCATAGTCACATTGTGAGGAGGCATGAGCCCGTTGCCATAACCTTTTCTCCTTCCCACGACCAAGGCAGCCGCTAAGGCAGAAACTCCGGAACTGATATGAACGACCAGTCCCCCAGCGAAATCGAGCCCGCCCAGATTCCTGATCCGGCCCCCCACTCCCCAGACCCAGTGCGCAAGGGGGTCATAGACAAAGGTTGACCAGAGGATGAGGAAGACAAGATAAGTCTTAAATTTAAATCTTTCAGCAAATGCACCCGTAATCAGGGCGGGCGTGATCACAGCGAACATCATCTGAAAGATCATAAAAGCCTGATGGGGAACGGTGGCGGAATAACCAGGGAACGGATCAAGTCCCACACCTCGAAGTCCTGCCCAATCAAGACTTCCAATCACATGACCCACATCGGGTCCAAACGCGAGACTGTATCCGTAGAAAGCCCATTGAACCGTGATGACCCCCAGGGCAATAAAGCTTTGCATGATCGTCCCCAATACATTTTTTGTTCTCACCATACCTCCGTAGAAAAGGGCGAGTCCGGGCGTCATCAGCATCACCAGGGCGGCGGAGATGAGGAGCCAGGAGGTATCCCCTGAATCCATCTTGGGGATTGAGGGTGCTGGTTCGCCGGCAATCGCAACCCCTACGACGAACAGGTTCGCTAACAACGATAGAAGTAGGATTTTTTTTCATCACACACCTCCGTTGATAAATTGCAGATCCCATTCCAAGCTGGTCAGTCAAGCATAGGGTCTTGGGTTGAGCTTTCAGCTTTGAGTCATCCTATTTTTTTGAAGTCTTGTTGCTCAGGGTTTTGACAAGTTCCTTGCCGAGGGCAAAACACTTTTTCTTCGCTTCGTTGCTCACGGGACGTTCGCTCCCTGCCGTCTCGCCCACTTGGTGAAAGAAGCGCTGAGCAAGGGATTCAAAAGGCTGCCGCACTTTCCCGCCACCGCCACAGGAAAAGAAAAGGACGGCCGGTTTTCCTTTGACAGGATTGCCCGACTGGTCCCACAGGTAAAGGTCATCGAAAAAGGTCTTTACCGTGCCGGCGACGTATGAGAAATAGTCGGGGGTCCCGATCGCAACTCCGTCGGCGGACAAAAATTCTTCCAGGGTAACCCGCCGCTCGTTTGTGTTAATCAGGTTCACCCCCGCCCCAGCTTCCCGAGCCCCCTCCGCAAGTGCTTCTGCGAGCATCTTAGTATTTCCATACTGCTGGCTGTGATAAATAACAATGATTTTTCCCATCGTCTTCCTCCTTAAAATATAAGTTCTCGTAGCCTCTCGGTGATTTCCTGGGCGATCACAGGACCATTACCCCCTGACCGATTATTAACGATAGGAATCAGCTTCCTTCTTCGCTTGACCGGTCCGTGCCTGCAAGCCCCGCCTTTAGGGCGGGGAGCTTTATTCCCTCCGTAATGATCTTGGATCGCGTCATCCACCATTTTGTAAAAAGGAAATTTCCTGGCATATGAATCTTCGTAACTCATCCGCAGAGGGGTTATCAAGCGAATGACACCATCCTCCGCGAATTTAAAAACCTCCTCGTGGTTTTAGAAAACCCAACCCCATACTTGTCCAGAACATCGAATACTGATCGGCTACCGACATCTGAGCCAAGAACCTGTCAATGGTGCAAACCGGACTCCCTTAGGTTCTTCCTTACTAAGATCTGCCTCTTCTGGTCTGTGTTGATAACGAAGTAGGTAAATTTGTCCCAACCGATTACAAAAATGTCAATTTGGCCATTCTCCCAAAGGAAAATCTTTGTAATCTCAAAGTCTTACATTTGGCATATATTATGCTTTTCCGAGATACGGGAATTAACTCCCTCCTTTCAAAACACCTTCGGGGGGTGGATGAGGTAAACCCCCCAACAAAAGGCGATTCATCCCTAAGAACGATTGGATGGAAAAAGGCGGTCTGCAATGATGGTAACCCGCAATTCAAGAAGGGGGCAATCGATGGCTGTGGAAGTAAAGGCAGGAAGGGCTAGGAATTCTTTTTTGGAAATGAAGTATTGTCGGAGGACGGTGAAGATGGCTTTCTTTTTAATCTTCCTCATGACTTTTTCACTCATCGTTTTGCTCTCTCGTCTCATTTCTTCTCTCTACTTTGTCCTCGAATATGCGTCCCAGATACTAGGAAAAGTAAAACTTATTGAAGCGGAAAAAAAGGAGACAGAGTCCCGCTCCGAAACCGACCGGGAAAGAAGAGAATATCCGAGGTTTAATGTGTATTGGCCGGTCCAGTTTAATCAAATTGGCTCCTCCGTCAGCTATGACGGTCGAGTGACGAACCTTAGCGAAGGTGGGATGTTAATCCGGTCTTCTAAGCAAATGGAGATTGGTCAACATCTAAGGTCAAAAGTTTCTTTCATTTTAGGTTCTGAGATTAATACAATCGAGATGCATGCCAAGGTGGTGCGGAGGGACAATTGTTTCGGAAAAGCGAGGGGAGACTATGGGTGCGGAGCGAAATTTCTCGATATCTCACCCGGGGACAAAACGAAGCTGAACGATCTCTTGATGAGTCTTTCACCCACTCTCAACTCATAAACTCTGATTTTTTTGTACGATACCGAGCTCTTTCTGCACTTTTTGGAAACGCTTTTGAGCAAGGAATATTCCAAGTGAAGGGGATAAACGATTCATCCACCAGTAAACCTTCCACCAGGATGGCACGATAATAATTGCCTTGTTCTTGGCAACGGAATTGAGCACTTTTTCTGCAAAGATATTCGGGGGCATAGGCTTAAGTCTCTCCCACAGTTGGCGTACTTGCTCAGCGGGGATGTCTATAAGCATTTTGCCGTATTTCCCCCCTCCGTCTAAAATAGGGGTACGAATAACGCCAGGGCACAGCACGCTCACGCGTATTCCCATATTTGCGGCTTCGGCCCGCAGTGATTTTGAAAGACCTACGACTCCGTACTTGGTCGTGGCGTAAGCCACCGCTCCCGGCGAGATCATAAGTCCGGCCATGGAGGCAGTATTGATAATATGACCAAATCCCTGGGCCACCATGATCTTGTATGCCGCTTGGACTCCGTTTATCACGCCACGGAGATTGATATCCACGATTTGATTCCAGTGTTCGATACCGAAATGGTAGACGTTTCCACCAATTGCAATTCCCGCATTGTTGAAAATATAGTCTAACCGGCCTGTCGTCTTGAAGGTTTCCTCGACGAGTTGTTGCATCGCAGGAAAATCCGTCACATCGATTTTAACCGCCTTTGCTTTGCGGCCGGAAACGTTGATTTCTGAAGCGACTTCTTCTGCTAATTCGATCTGAAGATCAGCCAATACGACCTCGCAGCCACGCTTTGCGAGTTCGACGGCAAGCGCTCTGCCAATTCCCGATGCCCCGCCGGTGACTACGGCAGTCGCCCTATCAAAAATGCGAATTGTTTTCTCTGGCTCCATGATCCCTCCCCAAAAAAGTATTCATACTTTGTTGCGCATTTCGGATTCCGTGCTAAGAACGGCCAGCCTTGTCATGGATGACACCCGGGCTTTGCGCTTTAATCTTTCATCCAGAGGCGAGTTAGCCTCGAAAGAGAGACAAGCATGAGACCTGGTAGCCAGATCCATACCAGCTCATTCTTAAACACAGACCAACCTCCGGGAGTGAAGAAAGACTCGATCCTCATTGGCGAAACCCGGATCGGCGTCCAGGGGAAGAAATACCGTTTCGAGGAGAAAGGGGATAAAAAGGCGACCCCGCGTCCGCCGTTTGTCAAGGCATCCAGAAATCCGTGACTCGCCCAGGCCAGAAAGAAGACGAAAAAATAGCGAAACCAGCGGCCGGAAAAGAGTGCCTCGTCTCGAAAGAAAAGAAGCGTCAACAAAAAGCTAATGACGAGGCCCAAGAACGGGGAGTGAATGAATCCGCGGTGGCCGAGCGTAGGGTAATAAGAGACCCTGAAATAATATAAGAGTGAATCCACGTCTGGCAAGACGGCAGTGGCGATTGCAACTGGCCAGGTACGGCCCGGGGCGGTATCCGGTGCGAAAGCAATACTCAAGGCCGCCCCCGCCGCAGCATGGGAGATGATAGAGGCCATGTCAACACCGTTCTAAGGCGCATCTTATGGACGACACAGTTTTCCTTCTTTCCCCACCGGAATTTGCCTCACTATATCAGAGAACCAACGGGATGGCAATCACTCACTTTAGGATTTCCACCGCAGAGCCGCTGAGGACGCGAAGGATATATCTTTTGCTTGGCGGAGAGATATCATTCGAAGTTCCTTAAATTAGGCGTAGGCCCATGTATAAGGAATGTTATTAACTTCCATATCTAATTTCCCATCTGAATCTTTAAGGATGATTCGAACACACGCTCTTAGATCCTCTAAAAACTTTTTTGAATCAACCAGCTGGCTTCCCCATTCCTCGCCTCTGGGACTCAAGACATGAACTCTGACACGATTCGTTTTTCTTCTCGACCATCCCGACCCGTCGATGAAGATGATGACGTTGTTGTGGTCATTGCCGAACGGAGAATTTGAACCCTGGCCTTGAGAGCTTGTATCTTCTATCCTCGAGACACTCATCCATACAATTTCAAAACCTCCAAATTTCTCACCGCACTTTTTCATGCCTTCCTCCAGTGGGGAACATTAAGCATTTTCCGTTCCAAGAGCAGGGGAAGTTTATGTTGTTGATTTCTAAT
>JAPVTA010000274.1:0-1526 GCA_047519465.1 Thermodesulfobacteriota bacterium
TTGCTCTCTCTTGTCCAGGAGATGAGGATCGCTGTGAGTCCGATGATGAGAAGACATTTCCAAACATCCTGAATGCCCTCCAGAGAGGCGCCCGTGCCGACCTGTCCAAGCGGCACAACAGGTAGTTTGAATGCAACAACCATCTCCGCAAAAGCAACCCCGATCACCATTCCCAAATTTCTCGAAAGGGCTAAAAAACTCGAGGCCAGACCCACCTTCTCGCGGGGCAAAGACCCAATGATGGCGCTATTATTCGCCGGGTTGAAAAAACTAATTCCGATACCGAGAGCAACTTGTCTCCATAGAATCTCAAGATCTCTTACCCCTGGCTTCAAAAAGGCAAAGGAGAAGACGGTCAAAGAGGTCAGCGCCAAACCCATGGTCGCCGGAATTCTAACTCCGAATCGGTCGGAAAGCCTTCCCCCGACAGGAGCCATGACCATCACCGTCAGGGCCACAGGAAAGACAAGCATCCCCACCTTGGAGGGTGAGAAGTCCAGGATATTCTGGAGAAAGAAAGGGATGACGAAGCTATGGGCGGCGCTCATCCAGAAGGATAGGAAGCTCGCTCCCAGAGATGAGATGAAGAGCCGTCTTTTGAAAAGTTTAAGATCCACTAATGGAAAGGGGGATAGAATTTCTACAATGATAAACATGCTGAAACAGAGGAGACCGAGGAAGAGCCATGCCCACAGGAGAGGAGTTGATCCTTGCCCTATTTGATTAAGGAAAAGGAGAAGAAAGGTCACGAAGAAAAAGAGCAGGAGGGCTCCCCGCAGATCCACTCGTGCTCTGCCTGTTGGCTCGGCCCTTTCGAGAACTTTTGAAGAGAGGTAGATTCCCATGACACCGATAGGGAGATTGATAAAGAAGATTGATCTCCACCCGAAATGTTCAACCAAAAATCCGCCAAGAATGGGACCTGTTAGGAAGCCTGCTGAGACGACCGAACCCAAAATCCCCAACGCCTTTCCCCTCTCGTGCTCTGGATAAGCCGTTGTCAGGATTGCAGGGCCGTTGGCCATGAGCGCAGAGGCCCCCAATCCTTGGAGCATCCGGGATCCGATCAAAAAATAGATCGTGGGTGAGAAACTGCAAAGGGCCGAACCGAGGGTGAAGGTTAAATAGCCCAAGAGGTAGATCTTTCTCAGCCCAAAAAGATCCGAAAGCCTTCCCATCAAAAGCAGGCATCCGGTGATAACGATCAGATAGGCCATCACCACCCAGGCCACGGCTGTCAAATGGGTGTTCAGCGACCGAATGATCGTAGGAAGGGAGATATTCACGATGCTGGCATCCAGTGTAGACATGTAGACGCCAATAGAAATGTTAAGTGTCACCCACGCCCGCCCGCTCATCCTCTCAGCGCCTCGAAGCGATACCCCCCACCCTGGCCCTCCCCCCTCAGAGGGGGAGGGGGAAGGGGTGGTTTTATTACGCGTTAATTTTAAACAGATTTCTGATATTTATACAAGAAGCTGGCCTTCCCCAAAACAGGAGGAGGGATTGGACTGACTAAGTTGAAA
>JAPVTA010000275.1:0-4858 GCA_047519465.1 Thermodesulfobacteriota bacterium
AGACCGCAGGTATAAACAGACGTGGCCGTGGTACGTGTCACGTGCCCGGAAAAGACCAACCCCCACGGACACGGATAACGCCTGCCTGCCGGCAGGCAGGGACACAGACACGATGCGAAGGAATGTACCTATGGAAGCGGTATTGAATACCGATCTAGCCCAGGCCATTAAGAAAGAGACCGGGGAGAACGTTTTTCTCTGCTACCAGTGTCAGAAATGCTCCGCAGGCTGTCCGGTGGTCGAACACTTTGATCTTCCTCCCAATCAGGTGATGCGGGCGATTCAGTTTGGCCAAAAAGAGATGGTTCTCCATTCGAAAACCATCTGGCTCTGTGCCATGTGTGAGACCTGCGCTACCCGTTGCCCCCATGACATCAACATCACAAAGATCATGGATGTTTTAAAAATCATGGCGAAGAGCGAGGGGATCGAGTCAAAGGTTCCTTCTGTTCCTCTCTTCTATCAAGCTGCAATGAGGGGAATCAAGTGGTTTGGGAGAATGTACGAAGCAGGATTGATGGGAGAGATCTACCTCCGTCAGATGTTATCCGGTGAGCTCAACTATCAGCAGGTTTGGAAAAATGATTTGCCGATGGCTTTTAAGATGTTTAAAAATGGAAAGCTCAAAATCTTTCCTACTTTTGGGAAGCCAAAGGTCAAAGGAAAGGCGGCTGAGAAAAAAGAGGGGATGGCTTACTTTCCGGGCTGCAGTCTTCATGGTACTTCAAAGGAATATGACCTCTCCACCAAAGCCGTATTTTCTAAAATTGGCGTTACCCTGCACGAACCAGAAGGATGGGGTTGCTGTGGAACTACCCCTACCCATTCCACAGATCATTTTCTTTCGACATTGCTTCCCATGAAGAATATCACCTTGATGAAAACGGAAGGCCTTGATCAGGTCACGACACCTTGTCCCTCTTGCTTTCTCAGGATGCGGGTTGCATTGAAGGAGACCCAGGAAGATAAGCATCTAATGGAGCGGGTTAAGCAGGAGATCCCGAACCTTTCCTACAATGGGATAAAGGTCGAACACCTCTTGAACACCATTGCAGAAAAAATCGGTTACCAACGGGTGGCTTCAAAAGTCGTCCATTCCCTCAAAGGACTTAAGGTAGTTTGTTACTATGGATGTATCATCACCCGTCCTCCAAAGATCACAGAGGTTAAGGATTACGAATATCCCACGCAGATGGATCGATTGATGGTGGCGATCGGCATTACGCCTCTTGACTGGTCTTATAAGACTCGATGTTGTGGAGTCTCACTCGGAATCTCGCAGCTTCCGATTGCACTGGAGTTAAGCAGGAAAATTCTTAAGAATGCAAAGGGTGTTGGGGCGGATGCGATCGTTGTGGCTTGTCCGCTTTGTCATGTCAACTTAGATGCCCGTCAGAAACAGATCGAAGAGGAATATAAAGAAACCTTTGATCTCCCTGTCATCTACTTCACCCAGTTATTGGGATTGGCCTTCGGCCTGAAGTCAGAAGAATTGGGTCTCACCAAACACTTCGTCGATCCCCAGCCACTCCTAAACAGGATGATGGGCTAGGCGTGTACATCAGAAACAAGGAAACAGACCTATCTCTAAACTTGCCTTCGGCTCTTTGGCTGGAAGGTTAAGCTCCTCCCCCTAAAACCCAATCGATGTCAATCATCCCGATACGTCGATTTAAATCCTTTTCCATGTCAGGGGGAAGAGGCTTCATCGGTTCAGCCGACTCACCGAATTCTAACGGAAAGCGAAGCGTTTTTCTTACATTTCCCGCACGGTCTAAGATGCTCAGCACAAGAACGAAATCCTCCAACTCATTAGTATGCCTTGTGTCGAGGACAAAATACCCGGCAAATTGTTTTTCCATCCCCTTTTTCAGGTAGACAAGACTCGGCTTGTAATAACTTTCCCCCGGTTGTTCAACGCGACAGACGACCTGATGCATATTGCCCTCCGGGTCAATGACAGAGAGATAGATCTTCCAGGTGTCTCCTTGTCGGATTTTTTCGGATGCATAGGCGAAGTTGACGATTAGCTCTCCTTTTGTTTGGGCGCGGCCGCTCGTCATTAAGCCGACTAAAATGAAAAAGAGGCTTAGAATAAAAAAGAATTTCATTAACAATTTGCTCACGAAACCCTCCTTCACTGATTTGTTTTGATGGCCACCAGCTGCCATCCGAGATGGATCAGCCACAGCCTATATCCAAGGACCTAACATTTTTAATAATATTGCAGGTGTTGTGAAAAGTAAAGCTCCCGCCCTAAAGGGCAGGGCTTTCTGGCAAGGTGGTTCTTTCATATTGTGCCCCTTGACCCCGCCCTGAAGGGCGGGGCTTGCGGGACACGGACCGGTCAATTTATCGTGGTTTTTCAATACATAGGGGCTAAGTGCTCAAATCTTTTTGTACCGAATCATTATCGATTACCGCACCCAAATACTGCTCTCGGCTACACTGTATAAAACCGCAACGGAAAACTCGTCGCTAAAATGTGCACAGCTTTGGATCCACCAGGGGCCAAAGAAAAAGCTTGACAAATACGCACATAGGTGTATAAAGGTATACGCGTTTAAGGAGGAGGAGAAAGGATGATAACCAAGATAAGAACCAACATCTTTCTAACCAAGGGTCAGCAAAAGAAGCTTAGGGGGTTATCAAAAAAAACCGGGGCTCCGGTTGCTGTCCATGTGAGAAGGGCCATTGATGAGTATTTTGGGAGGTTCGAGAGAAAGGAAAAAAGTAAATCGTGTAATTCTCGCTGCCAGGAGTCTTTAGAGGGAGTGGGGCGGTGAATCTTGAAATCGGGAAAACGGTATATCAGGCCAAGAAAGAGTGACCAATTGAAATCCTTGGCAGTTAAGTTGGGGAGTGCCTTTGTTATCGGAATGGTTGTTTTTGGCTGTGCAGGCATGCGGGGGACACGTTGGAAATCTTTCAGCACAACGGATTTGTATGAAGGTTTCTATTATGTGAGCCAGTCACATCTTCTGTATAAGAGCAACGTGCAGCAAGTGTCGGTAAAATTAGAATATACGAAGAAAGGTGTAGCTGAGTATGTAAAGGAGTTTGGGAAAGAGTATGAGAATTTGAGCTACACATTGCAGTCCTGGGAAGTCGATTGTCCCTCAAGAAAACAACGCATTTTGTCGAATAGGCAATATTCCGAAGAAGGGAACATTATAAACACCAAACCTGCTAAAGGACGCCTCTTAGAATCTCTCGGCAAGAGTCTATCCCTAGCACTGTGCGAGTAAATGCGAAAGGGGATGACACCCGGCAGGTCAAGGTCGGAAAAAGGAAGTAGGTTGAATGAAATCGTTAATGGTGAAGTTGTCAGGCATCGGAGTTATTCTCTCCTTCCATGCAGACGTATGGGGAGCTGGTTGGAAATACATCGAGGAAGCTTATGCTGGAAAGTATTTATACGATGCAGAAAGTATGCGGCCATCCAAGGATATTGCCAGGGTGTGGACAAAAGTAATTTATACGGAAAAGGGCGTAAATTATATGGTGAGTTTGCGTGACGGAAGATATAGAACGCTGAGCCATGCAATTTTCTTGTTTGAATTCCATTGCGGAGATAAAAAGAAGTGCGTTTTGCCGATAGCGTGTTATTCGAAAGACGGAAAAGTATTAATTTCTGCTGATGACCAAAACTTTAATTTGAATTTTATATGCCCTGACTCTATTGACGAGGCATTGGGCAAAATACTATGTAAGTAGCCTTAAGAAACCAAAACCCAAAATGGAAAAGGGGTGAACCCATACACCCTTAAGCCGCCTTTGGTCGAAGGAAGGAGGTAAGTTGGATGAAATCTTTAATCGTGATGTGTCTATGCATCGGACTTATTCTCTCTTGCAATGTGGAGGGGTGGGGAGCGGACTGGAGGTTATTTGCGGAGACGGATTTGTACGAATGTTTTTACGATGCGGAAGATACTGCTCCCTCATCAAATAACATTGTGGATGTTTGGGCGAAGCTAGAATATACAAAGAAAGGCGTAGCCGGAATTGTAAAAAAGTTTGGGAAACATTATGCAGACTTGTGTTATTCATTGGAATTGTGGGAGATCAATTGCGGAGAAAAAAAGGAGCGCATTTTATCCATTACCGAATATTCGGCAGAAGGAAAGATTTTATATGCAAGTTCAGCTGAAGGCCGGCCGGTTTGGAAAATTGTTCCCCGACAGTCCATTGACGAGAGTCTATACAAGGCAATATGCAAATAAAAGAGGGCCTCTTACTCCAAATCCATCTGAAAAGGAATGGGGTAATCTCCCGTGAAGCAGGCGTAGCAGAAAGACTCCGCATCCTCCCTCACGCATTTTTTCAAACCCTCTAAAGTTAAATAATGTAGAGAGCTTGCGTTAATAAACTTCTGAATCTCCTTGATCTTGTGTGAGGAAGCGATCAACTCGGATCTTTTCGGCGTATCGATGCCAAAAAAACAAGGGTTCGTGATGGGAGGGGAGCTGATTCTGACATGAACCTCTTTGGCTCCGGCATTTCGAAACATCTTGTTGATCTTTCGGCTGGTAGTCGCCCGGACGATGGAGTCATCCACGGTGAGAATCTTTCTGCCCTTTAGCAATTCTTTTACAGGATTCAGCTTGATTTTTACACCGAAGTGCCGAATTCGCTGTTCGGGTTCGATAAACGTCCGGCCTATATAATGATTTCTGATCATTCCAAGCTCCAGGGGGATTTTCGATTCGGCCGCGAAGCCCAGTGTGGCCGGGAATCCGGAGTCGGGAATTGGGACGACCATGTCCACCTGTGCGGGCGATTCCTTGGCGAGTTGAACTCCGAACGCTTTTCTGACCTCATAGACATTCCTGTTGAAAAGGAAACTATCCGGCCTGGC
>JAPVTA010000276.1:0-9268 GCA_047519465.1 Thermodesulfobacteriota bacterium
TCAACAAAGTCATTTTCGTGTTAGCAATGGCCTTCTTATTCGCGGTCTTATCCTCGGCAACTGCCTTTGGACAGGAGATTAGGATCGGCGTGATCGGCCCCATGAAATTCGTCCAGGGCAAGGGCCATTGGAATGGGGCGGTCATGGCCGCTGAAGAGATTAACGCCAAAGGAGGCGTTCAGGTTGGCGACAAGAAGATGAAAATCACTCTCATTCAGGCAGACTCCAACGAATTTCTCAGCATCACAGACGCCACCAATGCCATGGAACGGCTGATCACAAAGGACAAGGTTAACTTTGTTGTTGGCGGTTTCCGGACTGAGGCCGTCATGGCGATGCAGGACATTGCCATGGAGCACAGGAAGATCTTTTTCGGCTGTGGAGCTGCCCATAATGAGCTCTGCGAGCGGGTGGCCAAGAATTACAATACTTACAAATATTGGTTCCGGATGACTCCATACAATTCTACATACCTTGCAAGAGCGGCCTTCATCCATTTGGGCACTGTCGCAGCCGTTATGAAACAATCTTTAAACATACCCCAAATAAAGGTCGCTGTCGCCGTGGAAAAGGCCATGTGGGCGGATCCGATGGTCCCAGCGGCCGAGGGCGCCATCCCAAAGATGAATGCGGAGGTGGCAGGCGTTTGGAGACCCTCTCCGGTGGCTACAGATGTCACAGCTGAACTGTCCGCCATCCAGCGTTCAGGGGCCCATATCATTTTCGCGATTTTTTCCTCCTCGGTGGGTATTCCGTTTGCCAGACAGGCAGGCGAACTCAAGATCCCGGCTATACAGGTCGGCATCAACGTGGAGGCCCAGAAGGATGCGTTCTGGCAGGCCACACAGGGGATGGGCAACTATCTTATTACTTCGAATACCTATGCCCGTGGGCTCGAGGTTAATGAACTCACAAAGCCTTTTGTCGAGGGCTATGTGAAAAGATTCGGCGAGACACCGACTTACAATGCGGGTACTTACGACGCTATTGTCTTCGCGCTTGCGCAGACCATTGAGCAGGCTGGCACACTCGATCCTGACAAGCTGGTTTCCGTCCTTGAGGAGCGTGTGTACAAGGTCTCTACCGGCATAGTAAAATATATGAAGGATGCCGAAGGCCGACCGCTGCATGACGTCACATTTGGACCGGGGTTCCTGACTGGCATTGCTACTCAATGGCAGGATGGTAAACTGGTAGGTGTCTGGCCTAACAAGTGGAAGGCCACCCCAGAGGCACCTGAGGTTACATACAAGGGAATCGTTCCCATAAAGCTGCCGCCCTGGCTGATCGAAAAGTATAAGAAATAAGGACCGTAGAGAAGGTTACGGTTACGAAGCCGTTTCGTTTAGGTTAAAGGGTTACGTAAACTCGTTAAGACGAGCGACTTAACCGATTGACGACACGGGTATCGTAACCTTTGCCGTAAAACGAAGTGCTATTTTCTAGGCCATGAGGTAATAATGGGTCTCCTTATAGATATGATCATAGGCGGTCTCATCAATGGGAGTACCTTTGCCCTTCTCGCTATTGGGTTTTCACTTATCTTCGGCGTAGCCCGTATCGTAAACTTCGCTCACACCGCCTTCTACATGTTGGCCGCCTACTGTATCTATGTCATTACCCAAAAGATGGGCCTTCATCCCGTTTGGGGCATGGTCGCAGCCATTGTTCTGGTCACCGTGTTGGGCATGATCTCCTATAAAGCCCTTATGAACCCTATCCGAGAGCATGAAGGTGCCGTACTGATAGCCACCATCGCCCTGGCGATCATCTTTCAGGAAATTATGTCTTCGATATTCACAGGCACCTTTTTGAGTGTGCCCGCACTGATCGGGGGGTATTTTAAGCTCTTGGGGGTAAAGGTCTTTTACCAACAGCTCCTGACCTTCTGCGCCTCCTTGTTCATTTTGGCGGTGCTTTGGGTTTTTCTGATGAAGACCAACTTGGGCTTGGCCATTCGGTCCACTGCTCAAGACAGGGAGGTGGCCAACCTGATGGGGATCAACGAAGCCCGAGTGGCCATGATCACCATGGGCCTGTCCGTCGGGTTAGCCGGATTCACAGGTGCCATCATCGTACCCCTCACCATCCTTGAACCACAAATGTGGACGACCCCGTTGATCATGATGATGGCAGTCGTCGTATTGGGCGGGCTGGGCAGCCTCAAGGGCAGCTTCATAGGCGCTTACATCCTGGGCTTTACCGAAGCATTGGTGGTCTTTCTCGCTCCCATGGGCGCCTATCTGAAGGGTTCCGTGGCCCTCTCCATCATGATCTTGGTTTTGCTCATCCGGCCGGAAGGCCTCTTTGGTGTATCCTTTGAAGAAGAAAGGTAGACCCCGTTAGAAAGACCTTTAGCCCTTCTAACGGGACAATTTGCTTTAAAAGGAATGCTATTTTCATCCCCGCTGTAAGCAACGGGGCTTTCTGACGGGGTAGACATGGACCTGATTCTATTTTACTTGAGAAAGCTGTTTACGGTGGTTAGAAACGAAGTGCTTGTTCTCCCATCCCGTGTTATTGTCGTGCTCTTTTTTCTCTCTATGCTTCTCTTGCCGGTATTTACCAAGGATATCTACTTCCTGCGGATCTTCACTCTCACCAGTATCTTTGCCATACTCGCTGCGAGCTGGGATCTGCTTTCCGGCTTTACCGGCCAGATGAACATGGGGCATGCCCTGTTCTTTGGAGTGGGGGCCTACGCCGCAGCGTTGCTTAACCTGCGCGCGCATATCCCTCCATGGGGCAGTATCCCTCTTGGCGCATTGGCTGCAGTGCTGGCAGGCCTGATCATAGGGATCCCATGTCTCAGGCTCAGAGGCACGTATCTGGCCCTGACCACCCTTGCCTTCCCCATCGTCCTGTTGGGCCTCGTATTTGCTTTTCCCGGTTTCACGGGTGGAGAGCTCGGAATTTCGGGGATTGCACGGCTGACCCAGTCGCGGGTCACCGATTACTACGTCGTCGCCATACTGATGCTCGGCCTGTGCACCATCATGTGGAAGATCACCGACTCCAATACCGGCATTATTTTCCATGCCATCCGGGAGGACGAAGTGGCTGTCAGGGCGGCCGGAGTCAACACGACACGCTATAAACTTTTGGCCTTTAGCCTCAGCGGTTTTTTTGCTGGGATATCTGGCGGGCTCTATGCACATTTTATGAGGATCGCAGGCCCTTCAACCCTCGAAGTGTCCATGTCCTTTACAGTGGTCATATGGGCTATCTTCGGTGGGATCGTAACCATCTATGGCCCGGTCGGGGCGGTATTCATCCTCTTTCCCCTGCTGGAGTTCCTCCGCATCGTGCAAGACTTCCGAACATTGCTTTTCGCAGGTGTCGTCTTATTGATTCTTCTCTATATGCCCGAGGGGCTTTTTCATTGGCTGCGGGACAAGATTGAAAAGGAATGTCCCCGATGCAAAATCAGGAATATCGCCACGCGTCATATATGCCGCGTATGCACGGCGCCGCTCGAAAGATAAGAAAAAAGTGAGGACAAGGAAATGAATGCAAAAGAAATCTATGCTTCAAAACCCTGGTTGAAGTACTATCCCGAAGGTGTTCCTGAGACCGTGGACATACCCAACGTATCCGTTCCAGACCTCTTTTATCAGGTAGCAGAAAAATACGGCAAGAAGACCGTATTAATCTTCTACGGGAAAAAGATCAGCTATGCAGACCTGAAAGAACTTGTCGACCGTTTTGCCACGGCCCTGACTTCTTTAGGAGTAAAGAAGGGAGATACGGTCGCCCTCTTCCTCCTCAATTGTCCGCAGTATGTCATTGCCTATTTCGCGGCCTTGAGAATCGGCGCGAAAGTCACCCCCATCAGCCCCGTCTACACCAGCCATGAAATAAAACATCAGCTCCAGGATAGCGATGCAACGACCATCGTCTGTCAGGATATCCTGTACGATAATGTGGAGAAGGCCGGCATCGCCATGAAGAATGTCATCCTCACCAGTGTTCTTGAATATTTGCCAACGCTCAAGAAGGTTTTGGGTAAGGGAATGCTGGGAAAGGACTATGCGGAACTGCAGGTGCCTACTCCAGAGCACAGAGCACAGGCCGGTCTCCTTGATTTTCAGGAGCTCATTAAGAAGTATCCGCCCAAGCCCCCCCAGGTAGCTATCGATCCGAAAAAAGATATTGCCATCCTCCCCTACACGGGGGGCACCACCGGGCTTCCCAAGGCAGCCGTCCTCACCCACGGCAACTTGGTGGCCATGCAGGCTCAGGGACATGCATTCTGGCCTTTCTTTGAAGAAGGCAACGAAATCGTTATGGCCTTTTTACCCTTTTTCCATATCTATGGCCAGGTCGTCGTGATGTTTGCAAGTATCATTCGAGGCTTCACCATGGTCCTCTTTACCACACCGGATATAGACGACATCCTATCCGCCATGGAAAGATATCAGGTCTCTGCGTTCAACGGTGTACCTACCATGTTTGAATACCTCAAGGAATATGAAAAGACGGACAGGGTCAACTGGAAGCGGCTTAAAATGATCGCCTGCGGTGCGGATACCCTTCATGATTCAACCGTTGAAGCATGGGAGAGAAGAACCGGGTCAAAGATCTTAGAAGGGTATGGGATGACTGAAACGACCAGCCTGAGCCACGGGAGTCCTCGTTTCAGGCCCAAGAAGGGTTCTTTTGGGGTCCCCATCCCAGGCGTGAAGGCCGCCATTATCAGTCATGAAGGCATGGATTACATGCCGGTTGGCGAAGTTGGGGAAATGATTCTGAGCGGGCCGAACATCATGCAGGCCTATTGGAAAAGAGAGCAAGAAACCCGCGAGTCATTGATTGAGATCGATGGGGAAAAGTGGCTGAGAACCGGAGATCTTGTCAGCATGGATGAGGAAGGCTATTTCCACTTCTTTGACCGCAAAAGGGATCTCATCAAGTTTAAAGGATATTCGGTCTTTGCCAGACACGTCGAAGAAGTCCTTTACCAGCATCCTCAAATCAAGGCCGCTGGCGTCGTGGGAGTCCCCGATCCAAAGGTGGGCAATATTATCAAAGCGTATGTGGTTCTCGAAAGCGAAGCCAGGGGAAAGATATCCGAGCAGGAGATTATTGAATTTTGCAAGCAGAATCTTGCCCACTACAAAGTTCCCAAAATTATCGAATTTAGGGGTGAGCTCCCGAAGACGGACGTGGGAAAGGTTTCGCGCAGGGAGTTGAGAGAAGAGAGTGAAGGCTGATATGACTCCATCCTTTCTTGAAATTAAGGACCTGACCAAAAACTTCGGCGGTCTTCAGGCAGTCAAGGACGTCAGCTTCTCCATGGAAAGGGATCAGATCCTGGGCTTGATCGGGCCGAACGGCGCTGGCAAGACCACACTGCTGCGGCTGATCACCGGCATTCTGAAACCCGATACTGGAAGCGTCCGTTTCATGGGAAAGGAAATCGCAGGCCGCAAGACCTGGAGTATCGTCAATATGGGTATCGCCTGCACCTTCCAAAACATGAGACCCTTCCGGCGGCTCCCTATCATCGCAAACGTCATGGTTTCCTGCATGTGCCCACGTGCCATGAAGAGAGGAGAATGGGTTAAGCGGTTGGAGGCAAAGGCGATGGATGCCCTGGAATTCGCCGGTATTTCAGACATGGCGCGGGAAAAAGCCTCTACGCTTTCGCAAGGTGACTTGAAAAGGCTGGAGGTGGCGCGGGCCGTGGCCACGGAGCCGGAATTGCTCCTCCTCGATGAGCCTTTTGGGGGGTTGAGCCCTGCCGAGACAGAACTCATGGCCAAATCCATCAAGCGTCTGCACAAGGGTGGCCGTTTCGGCCGATTGCACAGTGAAGGACCAGCGATGATCATCGTCGAACATCAGCTTCAATGGCTGATGAAGATCGTGGATCGTATTATCGTCTTGAATTTCGGAACCCTCATTGCCGACGGAACGCCCGATGAAATTGTCAAGAATCCTGAAGTGATTCAGGCCTACCTCGGCGGAGGAGGTGTTTAGACGTGCTGCTTGAAGTTGGCAATCTGTCGGTTTGGTATGATAAGGCCATGCTCATTAACAATTTGAGCATGGGGGTAGAAAAAGGGGAATTGGTCAGCCTCGTGGGTCCGAATGGGGCTGGCAAATCGACCCTGCTAAGAGCCATCACCGGGTTGGTGGCCTGGGAGAGGGAGCTAACTCGCAGGTCAACCCATGGTGATGTGATTTTGGAGGGTACGGTAACCTTTGATGGAGAGCGAATCGATCAGGTGCCTGCCCATGAAATCGTTAAGCGAGGTCTGGTCCTTTGTCCAGAGAGACGAAGGCCGTTCCGGGAGATGACGGTGATCGATAATCTCATGGTCGGGTCTTACCTCTTGGAGGACAAAGACGAAGTTCGGGATAACCTGAGTAAGGTCTATCAACTGTTTCCCGTGCTAAAGGACCGAACAAAACAGATCTCCGGGACGCTCTCCGGCGGGGAGCAGCAAATGCTCGCTGTCGGCAGGGCATTGATGTCTAAGCCCAAACTGTTGTGCATCGATGAGCCCTCGACGGGACTGGCCCCGATTTTACGGGCAGAGGTATTTCAGAAGATCGGAGACATCAGCAAGTTAGGTATCACTGTCTTGCTCGTTGAGCAGGATGTGAGCACGGTCTTCAAAATGGCTTCCCGCAACTATGTCCTCTCCTCTGGAAAAATTATCGCCCAAGGGTCCGCTGAGCAATTGCTTCAAGACGAGGTGGTTCGTAAGACCTACCTGGGGCTCTAAAATTCTGAGCCATTCCTTCGTCTATAAACCATCAAGGGTGTCATTCCCACGCCGTACTGATATCCGTCTGTGTTCCCTTTTCTTGTGAGGCTGGACGCAAAGGGTCTTTGGTCGTCTAGGCGTCAAAGGGGCGGAAATTCGAATATCGAAAACACGAAATTCGAAACAAATTCGAATTTCAAAATGTTCCACATTCGAAACATCCCACCTGAAAGAACGGGTTTTGGTCATTTGAGATTCGAATTTTGGTCATTGTTTCGGATTGGTCCGAGACGGACGCTTCGCCCGACATTCGGATTTCGGATTTATTCTCTGTAAGAAGGTTTTAGAGACAGCACAATAGCATACAAATGGTTGGGGGTCTGGGTCTTAGATAAGCCCTTACGCTTCGCAGGTTCGCATGGCCTGCCCGTGGTGGGCAGGCCATGCTCCATCACCCTAAAAGGGATACCTTCCAGCCTTAATCACTGCATTTGCGACTTTCCGTCTTAAAGCAACTGTATTCACAGGGGTGAAATGGGTGAGTTTGTGGAGGGCAGCTAATTGCATTCTGAGGGTATCGCCCTCGGCAATGGCAGAAAGGGCCTGCGTTGCAAAACTCTGTACCCGATCAAAGGCATCGTTGACGTGGACCTTTACCATGGTCTTCTGGAGTTCGGCTTTCTCATCCCCAGACTTTTCCAATGACTTCAATGCCCGAAGCAGGCCGCTCTCCATGGCGAAGACCTGAATCGCCATGTCGCTCATCAAGCCCATGATCTCCTGCTCCTCGGCAAGCTTCATCATATACTTTTGAACCGCTGCCCCGGTGACCAGGAGAGTAATCTTTTTCGCTATCTCCACCATCTCCTTTTGCATGGTAAGCTTCCCATCGTCCGTTTCAACTTTCGGCTGGAGAGTGAGGAGCTCGTTGGCAACCTTCTGCGCCGCATCGAGTACGGGAAGGCGATTCTTCATGGCCCGCTTTGTCAACATGTCCACGATGGTCAGGCGATTGATCTCATTCGTCCCTTCCCATATCCGGTTAATCCGCTCGTCCCTGTAGCCTCGCTCGACGGGATATTCATGAATATATCCGTACCCCCCGTGGATCTGAACGGCTTCGTCCACAATGTAGCCCGCACTCTCCGAACAATAGATCTTGTTGATCGAGTCTTCGATGCTATACTCCTCGATCCCCCTTGCCATCTGGAGCCCGACATCCTCAGCCTGGCGGTCGATGCGCCGGAGGATCCGATCGGTCAAACCCCCTGTCCGGTAAACCATGCTCTCCATGATAAAGCACCGAATCGCCATCTCTCCAATTTTCTGCTTGATCAGACCGAACTCGGCGATCGGCGTGCCAAACTGAACCCTCTGTTTTGCATACGTGACCGCTTCTTGAAGTCCACTCTTAGCCCCTCCCAGAGAGGCTGCACCCAGCTGG
Source organism: Thermodesulfobacteriota bacterium (assembly GCA_047519465.1). Taxonomy (GTDB): domain Bacteria; phylum Desulfobacterota; class BSN033; order BSN033; family UBA1163; genus UBA1163. The sequence goes on from JAPVTA010000276.1 coordinate 8,161, forward strand.
AAACGGGCCATGTTCAGAACGTTGAGCGCTACGATATGGCCCCTTCCGATCTCACCGATGAGATTCTCTGCCGGGACTTTGACATCGGTGAAGATAACGCTCCGTGTCGAGGACCCCTTCATCCCCATCTTATTCTCTTCCTCATCCACAGAGACCCCTTCGTACTTGCGCTCGACGATGAAAGAGGTGAATTTCTCTCCATTCACCTTGGCATAGGTGACGAAGGTATCCGCAATTCCGGCATTCGTGATGAATTGCTTCTGGCCATTCAGAATGTAATACTTTTTATCAGGGCTGAGGACCGCCGTCGTTTTAGCGTTCAAGGCATCCGAGCCTGCCTCCGGCTCCGTCAGGGCGTAGGCACCGATGTACTCTCCTGTGGCCATCTTCGGTAGGTAACGTCTCTTCTGGTCTTTGGTGCCAAAGAAGACCAGGGGAAGAGAACCAATTCCGGTGTGAGCCCCGAAGGAGGCTGAGAAGGAACCTCCTGCTGTGGCCATTTTCTCCCAAACAAGAAGGGAACTGACCTTATCCATATCCTGTCCCCCATACTCCTCCGGAATATCCGCGGAAAGGAACCCGAGCTCCCCTGCCTTTTTGAGCAGGGTTGACAGGAGCCCTTCTTTCTTCTCCTCGATATCGTCCGCCACTGGCTGAACTTCGCCAACAACGAACTCAGTAACTGCCTTCGCCACCAACCGGTGCTCTTCATTAAAGTCCTCTGGGGTGAAAACCCCCTGAGGAGAAATCGATTCAAGTAGAAATGCACCCCCCTTTACAAATTCTTCCATAACATCCTCCTTTCAGTAGTACACCATGGTGAAGTCAATACACCGATTGCACCCGCCACTAGAACACTCATCTGTGCCCACTGTGTTAGCTCACGTGTATCCATTATCAACGAGTAAAGATCAATAGTCAAGATTAATCCTCAAATCTATTGATGAGTTATGAAATTTTTCGGGGCGGAGTATCATTTCCGAACATTGTGAAAATGTACACATATTATACTTGTATTATTCATTTTGTCAAGTGTTGGTTTTTGCAGCAATTCTTTGTGAAGCATAAAAAAAGCCTCCCGCCTGCGAACCGCCGAAGGGTCACAGAA
>JAPVTA010000277.1:0-15553 GCA_047519465.1 Thermodesulfobacteriota bacterium
ATATCCTCGAGATGATGGCCTACGGGAAGCAGAAGGGTGCCCGTTTGTTAGGACCGGGATCGATCGGAATTATCAGTCCCGGTATTGCAGCCGCTGGCTGGCTCGGAGGTACTCCCGAGTTTGCAAAACGAGTTTTTGTGCCGGGACCGGTTGGGGTTATCTCAAGGAGCGGCGGACAGTCTGGTACGGTGCCCTGGGCGATCCAGCAGGCAGGCCTTGGGGTGACCACGGTCGTGCATATCGGGACAGAGCCAGTCTTGGGTCAATCCATGGGTGACATCTTGCCTCTTTTTGAGGTGGATCCAGATACAAAGGCTGTTGCAGTTTTTGGCGAAATCGGCGGCCCCTATGAAGAGGAGGCAGCCGAGGCGGTAAGAACCAGGAAATTTACCAAACCCCTTGTGGTTTACGTCGCCGGCGCATGGGCTCCGGAAGGGATGCGATTCTCCCATGCGAGCAGCATCATCGAGAGGGGAAAAGGATCAGCAATGAATAAGATCGCCTCTCTTAAGGAGGCAGGAGTTCATGTCGTGGACCGACCCGATGAAATCGCGCCTACGCTTAAAAAGCTGTTACAATCCTAGCGAGAAGTCTTCCCGGAGAGTAGGTAAAGCGACGTAAGTACGGTAGTTCGAAACACAAGATACGGAATGGTTTAAACTGAAAACACTAAAGTTCAAATCCTAAACAAACCCAAAATCCAAAACTCAAAAGACTATACCGTTTTGAGTTTTGCGCTTTTGATATTTAAGTTTGTTTAGAGTTTAGGGTTTCGAGTTTAGAGTTTAACATCTTTGCTTCGGGTGGGTCCGAGTCGGACGCTTCGCCCGATGTTCGGGTTTAATAAACCTAGGAGGTGTAATCATGACTGTGATGAGATCTGTTTTTTATGTTCCGGGGAACAACCAAAAATTTATCGAAAAAGCACCAGCCCTCCCGGCCGACATAATCACCTTAGACTTGGAGGACTCTGTTCCCCCTGCCGAAAAACCAAAAGCCCGTGAAATGAGCCGGGAGAATCTGAAATTTGCTGGGTCGGGTGGATCCCCTGTCTATGTTCGGATCAACAACTGGGAAACCCTTCTTACCAATGATGATCTTGAAGCCATTGTTTACGAGGGACTCTCAGGGGTCTGCCTGGCCAAGTGCGGCGGTCCAGACCATGTCCAACGTCTTGAGTGGAAACTGGAGGAACTGGAGCGGAGAAGAGGACTAAAGGTGGGGAGCATTGCCATCCAGCCTCTCATTGAGACGGCCAAGGGAGTGATCAATGCTTATCCCTCAGCGGTCGCAAGCAAGCGAGTGAATTCTCTCATTTTTGGAGCAGTGGATTACACGAAGGACATGAGGGTGATGCTTACCTACGGAGATGATTTATTTTATGCCAGGGCTCATACTGCTGTTGCTGCTAGAGCTGCAGGATGTATCGCCATCGACTGTCCGTTTGCGGACATTAAAAATATGGAGGCATTTGAAGAAAATTGTCGATCTGGCCGACAACTGGGCTATGAAGGCAGGATGCTCATCAACCCGAACCAGATCGAACCCTCTAACAGAATCTATACGCCACCCCCGCAGGATGTGGAGTGGGCAAAAGGTGTTGTGAAGATTTTCGAAGAAGAGGGAATCGCCAAAGGCAAGGCGTCTGTTTCCTACATGGGGAAAATGGTTGATACTCCAGTTTACGATAATGCGAGGACAATCCTCGCCACCATGGAAGAAATAGCTGCCTTTGATGCAAAACGCAAGAAATAGAAAAGGAAAGGGGGACAAGCTGCTTTTTGCTCTTCTTGACGCTGCAGATCTGTGTAAAAAGTAGCCTGTCCGCTTCTTGTGTCCTATGCGAATCATCCTGGTTGGTCAGGGCCCTTTCGGGGAGAAGGTACTGGAGAAATTGATTCAGAAGGGAGAGGATGTCGTCGGAGTCTTCTCTCCCCCCGATAAAAGGGGTGAAGCGATGAAGGCCCTGGCTGAAAAGTCGGGAATTGCCTTCTCTCGTCCGAATCTAATGAAGGATCCAGAAGTTTATAATACTTATGTCAAATTGAAGCCGGAACTTGTCATCTTGGCATTCGTAACGGATATCCTCCCTGAAAAGTTGCTCGCCATCCCCTCGCTCGGTACCATCTGTTACCATCCTTCCATCTTACCCAGACATCGCGGTGCCAGTGCTATTAACTGGGCGATTATTCAGGACGATACGCGGACCGGTTTAACCATTTTTTGGGTCGATAAAGGAATCGATACGGGTCCTATCTTGCTGCAAAAAGAGGTAGGGATTAGCCCCAACGATACGACGGGGTCCCTCTATTTCAGTGCTCTCTCTCCCATGGGGGTGGATGCCATGACGGAAGCTGTCAAATTGATTAAAGAAGGGAAGGCGCCCAGAATTCCTCAGGATGAATCAAAAGCTAGCTACGAGCCCCCTTGTGATGATCGAGTGGCCTCCGTGGATTTTGAGAAGGCTGGTAAAGATGTTTATAATTTGATCAGAGGGTGTGATCCTCAGCCGGGCGCCCATACAATTCACAAGGGCAAAAAGATAAGATTCTACGATGCCAAAATGTTTTCATCGACGACTGAAAGGCAACCCGGTGAAATCACTACCATCGAGGAGAGATCACTTGAAATCGCCGTGAAGGGAGGAGTTATAAGAGTTGCGAAGCTCAAAGTTGAGAAAGGGGAGAAGATAGGCCCCATTGAATTTGCCGGCCTGGCTGGTGTGAAGATCGGAGATCGGCTTGGAGGCTAAAGATTCAGGCTAAATGACGATTCATCACCCCTTCAATCGAAGGAGCAGCTGCTTCAGTTCTTCTTCGGTTGCTTTGCCAGGTCTCTTTAAAGGGGATCGCGGATTTCCGCCGAAATACCCTGCGAGGTCCATCGCGATTTTTAAGCCGCCGATGCCATGTCTAATCGTCACTGCTTTGGCCAGGGGGGTCAACTGATTTTGTAATGTCTTGGCCTCATTCATTTTTCCTTTGTCAAAAAGGGCTTGAATCCGTACGTATTCCTGGGGGACCACGTTTGCCACGGCTAGAATTCCACCCACTGCCCCCATACAAAGGGCCGGGAAGAATACGGGTGCTGAACCCACGAAGACGGCAAATCCTCGCTGAGAGAGATGAATGATCTCGCTCAATTGGCCGATATTCCCCGAGCTATCCTTCATCCCGACGATGTTGGGATGCTCCGAAAGCTTGGCAACCCATTCCGGTTCTAAGTTGATCCCGGTAAATTGTGGGACGTTGTAAATCAGGGTTCCAATTTTGGAAGATTCTGCAACTGTAACGAAATGATCGTACAAGACCTGCGGTTTCATCGACCCCTTAAAATAGGAAGGAGTAATGACGAGAGCACAGTCCGCACCGGCCTCAGCCGCTTGATTTGTAAAGCGGATGGTCTCCCGAGTCGACTCCATTCCTGTTCCGACCATCATAATTTTTGATCGGGGGATGGATGTCCTTGAGACTTCGACGACTTTTATCTTTTCCTTCTCATTCAAATAGACGGATTCTCCGTTCGATCCGAGGACGAGATAGCCTGAAAGACCCGTCTTGTTCCATTTTTGAAAATTATTCTTAAGTTTATCGGATGCTAATTTCTCACCTTGAAAAGGTGTCGTAATGGGGGGCATGACACCGCTCAGTTTCATGTTTGCGTTCCTCCTCTCAAGGATAAACACCCCGCATTCCTAAAGTAACATGGGGCCTGCCGAACCGTCAAACGTGTCCTTGGTCATGGAGAGAAGGAAAAGGGGAAAAGTGCGGAGAGGACAAGGAGAGGGGAGGTATTGACGTCAATGACAATATTCGGAATAATTAATTAATTAATTAATTAATTAATTTCTCTTGACATTTCTTACAAATCCGAATGTAATAGGCGTTAATCTTTGGGAGGAAGGCGTTTGGTCGAGGATAAGATCAAGGATGCGACGAAGATTTTAAATCTTTTGAGGTCGATGTCCGGGTATCAACCCCATTTTGAGATTATCGGCAACTATCGACTCATTGACGACGGCATCCAACCTGAGGCGACCATTATGCTTCGGGCCAACGGAAAAGAGATGCACGAGGCGGACACAGGGGTAGGACCCGTGGACGCCTTGGCCAAGGTATTGAAAAAGTCCCTCAAATCGATCTTCCCCGAGATTGATGAGGTGAAACTGGTTGATTTCAGTTCTAAGATCTTCGACCCAGGTGCCGGAACCGCAGCGGGTGTGGAAGTGGAGATTCTATTCAGCAATGGGAAGGATGCATGGAGGGTGAAGGCATTTTCAGAAAATATTAATAGGGCGTCCTTTCTTGCGCTGGTGGATGGGTTTGAATATGGGATTTATGTTTTCAGAGAAAAGAAGGATTAGGTGCCCCGAATCCAAATGTCATATGACAAATTTCTAATGCCAAATGAATTTAAAATCCAAATGGCAAACAATTATTTGTCATTTTTTATTTGAGCTTTGAAATTTGGATTTGATTTGAACTTTGGACTTTGACATTTGGCATTTGCTCAACCAACGGGAGGAATATGATGGATCGCAAGAGAATAGAGGAAGCTATTCAAGCAAAAGCCAAGGATGGAAAGCTTCCGTGCGCGGCGTGTTTTAAGATTGCTGAGGATTTTGGTATTTCGAAGAGAGAGATGGGGAGGATTCTGAATGAGATGAAGGTCAAAATTGGCCAATGCCAACTGGGGTGTTTTGAATAATTCTTGATTGAACCTATTCAACGCCGCTCAGGCTCGTCATGGGGTATGGGGGAGCAAACGCTGGCCCCATCCCCCTGAGTTAAGAGGAGGGTTGACATAAGTGGCGATTTGAATATAATTAGGTCATCCAAAATTGAAGGAGGTGAGAGTGCGTCACACTTGGGGAAGGCATACGGGTGGGGGGAATTCATTAATATCTCATAGGTGATTTGTATAATCACAAGGAGGTAAGATTATGAATTCAGTTGTTGTCATAATTATAGGGCTGATCGTCTTTTTCATCGGTTACCGATTTTACGCGAAGTACATCGATACGAAAATAATTAAGGCAGATCCCAAAAGAGCCACCCCAGCTAAAATGTATATGGACGGGGTCGAGTTTATGCCCACGAGTAAGAATATTCTCTTCGGTTACCAATTCAAGTCGATTGCGGGTGCAGGACCGATCAACGGACCAATTCTTGCTGCACAGTGGGGATGGCTTCCGTCATTCCTTTGGATTATTTTCGGAGCATTCTTTATTGGCTGGGTTCATGACTATTCAAGCGCCATGGTTGCGATGAGGAAAGAGGGAGCCTCTATTGGAGGCTTGAGTCACAAGCTAATCTCCCCGAGAGCTAGAATCATCCTCCTCTCCTTTATCTATTTCTATCTCCTTCTGATTGCTGGGGCTTTTGGAGCTATAGTGGTTGATACCGTCATAAGGCTTAAAGCCGGTCCGATGGCATGGCTTCTATTGACTATTGGCGGAATTCTGGCTGGGCAGATGATTTACCGCTGGAAGAAGGATATCATCCTGACCACAGTGGTAACCGTCATCATCGCTCTTTTCGGGGTTTGGCTTGGAACGGCTGCACCTTCGGATAAGATTATTGGAGCCACACTTTCCAATAGTCGGTTCTTATGGGCGATTGCTGCATTTCTCTTCTGCTACTTTGCTGCGGTTTTGCCCATCTGGAGATTTGCCCTTCCCATCAACTATGTTGCCTCCTACATTGTATTTCTCGGGCTCTTCTTCGGGGTCATTGGTGTTTTGGTACTCCATCCTAACTTCACTCTTCCTGCTTACGCTGCTTTTGAAATCAAAGTTGGGCCGATTTGGCCTATCATGTTTGTGACCATTGCATGTGGAGCTATATCCGGATGGCATAGCATTGTTTCCAGTTCAGGAACAGCTCGACAATTGGAGTACGAAACCGACGCCCGTCCAGTCGGAGCCGGAGTTATGTTTGTGGAAATGATGCTTGCTCTGTTTGCTCTGGTCATTGCTTGCACGGTCTATGCCTCACCGGCCGAATATGGTGCAGCCGTTGCAAAAGGGCCTGGAGTGGTTTGGGCAGCAGGTGTGTCCAAATTCTTAGGGGCATTGGGACTCCCAGCTGGGTTAGGCCTTTCCTACGGTAGTATCATGATGGTTGTATTAGCCATTACAATTATGCAGTTAGTTATCCGGTTTATGAGGATAGCGACTTCAGAATTGTTGAGCGACGTAAGTCCCATCTTCAAAAACGCCCACGTTGGGACTGTCATCGCAAGTTTACTTGGGATGTTACTTGTGATGACAGGATGGTGGCAGTATCTATGGGTGCTGTTTGGGGGTGCGAACCAGTTGATGGCCTCCTTAGCCTTAATGCTTGTAGCAGCCTGGATGATGTCAGAAGGAAAGCCATCTTCTTGGGCCTTCTATCCGATGATCTTCATGTTTATTACAACGGTGGCGGCTCTAATTTATACCTCTTATGGGCTACTCAAGAAAGTCTTTACAGGTGCCGTGAAAGGAGCAGACGCCATAGCTGGAAATACCCTGATGGGACTTGTTGGATTCTTCCTCGTGATCGCCGCGATTATCTTGGCAGTGGAAGGAGTGAAGGCTTTTGGACGTTATCGGGCTGTAAAGGTCGCTGGCGAGCCTGCGAAGGCGTAGACAACGTGCAAAGTGTAAGATGGTGATGTGTGTAAATTGTAAGGGCGGCCCACCCTGCCTACCGGCAGGCAGGCGTTGCCGCTCTATTTTTGGAGATGTCTAATAGGGCGCAACCCGAGGTTGCGGCTACAATCCATATATGTTGCGGGAGATTCGGTTATGACAGAAGAAGAGAAAAAGAAAAAAGGTGGAATCCTCCAGGCAGTTAAAGAATTTGTCTACGGGGTAGCGGCCCATGATTCGGCTCGCTTTGCTCTGAAAACCAGGGCGAGCATGGAACACCTTTTCATACTTATTACCATGGGAGATATGCTGGGTGTCCCGATTCTACCCCCATATTATTCCTTAAGGTTGTTGCCTTACGTCGTTCCCCAGATTTCCACCTGGAAGCGGAGAATGCTGAGGGAAAAAGATTTAACGGATGCGCTGGCCTAATTTTGTTTTTTGGGTTCATTGAGTTTATTGAGTTTCTTGGGTTACTTGGTAGTTCAATAACTCAATAACCCAATAAACCCAAGTAACCTATTAACTACGAGGGGGTGATTGCCATTCCATTAGCAGATATATTTGAAAAGTACCCGGATCGGCGGTACATCATGTTCGGCGGAAAAGGGGGCCTAGGAAAGACGACTTTCTCCGCGGCGGCCGCGTATTATTTAGCCAAGAAAGGGAAGAGGGTATTGGTCTTCTCTGTCGATCCGCAGGCGTCTTTGACGGATATATTCGAGAAGGATATTTTTGGGAAGGGGCCGACCGAGATTATTCCCAACCTCTACGCGCAGGAGATTGATGCCGACCGTCGTGTGAAGGAATATCAACAAGAGATCCGACAGAAGATTCTAAATATGTACGGAATGGACAAAATTCCTGAAGAGATCGAGAGCTATATTCAGGCCGCTGCGGCAGAACCCGCCATGGAGGAGAGCGCGATCTTTGACGAGGTCGTCGATATTGTCATCAAGGGTGGCTACGACTACTACATCTACGACTTGGTGCCGTTAGGTCATGCTCTGTACTATCTAAGCATGGCATCCGTCTATGATGCTTGGATCGGTAAGATCACCGGTCTGCGAGAGCAGATGAGGGAATACGACCAGGTCGCCGCTGTGATGCGGCGGGAGAAGGAGTTGGATGAGGACGCCATCTTGAATGAGCTGCTATACATCAAAGACCGTATCAACAAATCGTCAAGCATATTGACTGACAAACAAAAAACAGCGTTCTTTTTTGTCTTGACGGCTGAGGAAATGGTGATCAAGGATACCTTAAAGGCAGGGGAGCTTTTTGCCAAATTTGATGTTCCGTTGAGCGGTTATATCTTGAACCGAGTCTTGCCCTCAGGCCTGAAGGGAAGAAATATTCCCGAATATCTAAAAAATCGTCTCGAGATGCAGGAGCATTATTTGAAGGTGATTGACACCACTTTCGGAGGACAGATTTTGGCATCCGTCCCTGAAATGGAGCGAGATGTCACTGGCCTTGGCATGATTGAGAAGATGGCCAAGGCCATGTTTGATTGAATTGGCTCGTTGATGACAAATAACCAATCGCCACTACTCCTCTCCCCTGGAAGGCTGTGCCGCCAGTAGGGACACAATATGTTGTAGGGGCTCAATTCATTGAGCCCGTATTGGTGGGCTTGATAAATCAAGCCCCCACAATTACGATACAGTCTCTGGAGAGGAGCAGAGGGGGAGGAGACATACCGTGAACGAAATTACAATCAAAATGGAAAAGTTCATGAAGAATCACCCCCGCCTCAAATACATTTTTTTCGGGGGAAAAGGAGGCGTCGGGAAAACCGTGATGGCAGGGGCAGCCGCTCTCTGGTCGGCCAAACGGGGGAAGAAGACCTTGCTCGCCTCGACCAACCCGGTCCATAGCCTGTCTAACCTATTAGAAAAGGATGTTTTTGGAAAGGCGGCCGTCGTCTGCGATGAAGAGAAGTGTTATGCTTTTGAGATTGACACACGGGATACAATCGAACGGTCAAAGCAGGAAATCCGTGAAAAGATCAACTGGTTTCTGAAATTCGCAGACATCACGACAAAGGCAGAAGATTTTATTGAATCCGCCACGATGAATCCCGCGTTCGAAGAGTCGGCCATGTTTGAGAATATGATGGATCTCATGTTTAAGGACGAATACGATTTTTATGTCTTCGATACGGCTCCCACGGCGAATGCGAGACGCCTTCTCGGGATGTCAAAGGTCTACTCCCTCTGGGTGGAGAAGATGCTGAAAAGCCGGGAAGAAGCCAAATCACTGAGGGAGATGCTTTCGTTCTCGAAAAAGGAAGAAAAGGATCCTCTCCTGGATTATCTCTTGGGTTTCAAGGATAGAATGGGCAATGTAAAAAACCTCTTAACGGATGAGGCTCTCACCGCCTTCTTTTTCGTTACGCTACCCGAAAGCCTTCCCATTGCTGTCATCACCCGCTTCATTAATTGGTTCCATGAATTCGGAATTCCTGTTGGCGGTGTGGTGGTCAACGGAGTGATTCAAAAGGAGCAGGTTGGAAAAGACGCGGTGGAGTTCGTGCTCAACCGGATTCAGATGCAGGATGAGCATATGGCCGAGATCTGGAAGATATTCGGAGACAGGGTGAGGGCGATTGTCCCCTTATTTGAAACAGAGGTGAAGGGAGCAAGGATGTTGAATCGAACGATCGAATATCTTTTCGGGGCTTCATCTCTTTAAATGCAGACCTGACCCACCCCTCCTTAAGTAGTCCAAATTTGGTGCCTCTTCTTGTCAAAACATGACAGTTTTCGCTCAAATCGTGAAACATTGTCATATTTGAACAGAGGAATGACTGACGAAACAGTAACTTAACCTAAAGAATTTATTATTATTTTTCCTATCGCTAAATTTGGTATGGAAATTGCTCAGAATAACCGTGGGTTAACTTACTGTTTTCATTTATATTTCAGAACTAGAAAGAAACCATGTTAGGTATAGTTCAACTTTTGCTTGCTGTTTTTGCAATTTATAGTGCTCTCAAGTTTTCCGAAGAATTGAAGCTCTTCATCCCCTTAGTCTGTCTTATTGCGATGCTGGTAGTAAGTAGAATTGAAAAGAGAAGCTCTGAGAAAAAAACGGCGAGGAAGAGCTTTTTGCAATCAGAAATCGACAAGGCCACGAAAAAAGAGTCCACAGCGATCAAAGATCAGGATTTTTCAGTCGTTGAGTCGCTACTCTGGCCCAAGAGTGAATTGCTGTTAATGGATACGGTTCATTCCGTTTTCAAGGATCTAGGGTTCAAGATATCAACCGGAGTTAACTACCAATCCGTGGATCGCATTGTGAAAATTCCCGGTACCCGCATCGCTTTTGGGGTACAGATTTTGATGAGCGAAGGGGAGCTAGAGGGAAACCATCCCAAGATCAACCGGGCCTTGCAGTTTGAGAAAGAAAAAAAAGAGGATGAGAAATCTTTGATTATTGCGAGCACCCATATCCGCCTTCCGCTCTCGGAAAGGGGCCAGGTCAGTCACATCTCTAAAGAGTTGAGCAATTTCTTAAGTCGGCACAATATGAGCATGATTACTGCTCATCACCTCTATGATCTTTGGCAGAAAGCGAAAAGAGGGGAGATAGATATTTTGGGTTTCTTTGAGCAAGTGTATTCGCACTCTAATGAGACCTTCCCATTAAAAGGGACATCAAATTCCCACTCGCCGTTGTTTAATCTCCCTGCCTGATTAACCTCGATGTCTGGAGGCCCTCCCTCATCATCCATCACAAGGTGTGTGCCGGATTCCTGCCCGCCGACTTCCCACTTACAATATGCAGAGGGTTCCAGCCGATGGTGGGCGAGCAGGCACTGATGTGGGCTCTTGAATCGCCTCGAATAAATGAAGGCGCTACAAAAAAATATAAATTCCGTTATAATATTAAAGATGAAAGTTAAAGAAATCTTTGCGAGGACCGTTCTGACCAAGACAGCCATCCCCGGGTTTGATTATTGTCTCAACCCATACGTAGGATGCGGTCACGGCTGCCGGTACTGCTATGCCAGCTTCATGAAGCGTTTCACCGGTCACCTGGAACCGTGGGGAGAGTTCGTCGATGTTAAAGTGAACGCTCCTTACTTGCTGAGAAAACAATTAAAAAAGGCAAGACATGGGGTTGTTGCCCTGAGTACGGTGACCGATCCCTACCAACCTGTGGAGAAAAAGTATCAATTGACTCGGCAATGTGTGGAAGCCCTTCTGGATGCCCAACTTTCAGTAAATGTATTGACCCGATCTCCTCTTTGCCTGAGAGATGCGGATCTATTTAAACGATTCAAAAGCATTGAGGTGGGATTCTCCATTACCACCGATGATGAGGGGATCAAGAAGATCTTTGAACCCTGTTCTCCTTCAATCTTGTCTCGAGTCAAAGCGCTGAAGGCCCTCCGCCAGGAAAGGATTGGAACGTATGCTTTTATCGGTCCGATGCTTCCTCTCAATCCAAAGCGCCTTGTGGGACTGCTTGATGGTTCGATTGAGGAAGTCCTCATCGATCGATTGAATTATCCGAATAAGGTGAAGGCGGTCTACCGCAAGGCTAAGCTGGATCAATATTTGGAAGAGGATTATTTTCGTCTGGCCGGAATGGAGTTAAAAGAGCGTTTTGAGAAAAAAGGGATTTCTGTATCGATGATCTTTTGAATTAGAAATCAATTTCAAATGTCAAATTACAAATGCCAAATGAATGTCAAAGTTCAAAATCCAAGTTTTTAAGAATTTGTCCTTTGGAATTGATTTGACATTTGAACTTTGAAATTTGACATTTACGGTCAGGAGTTAATTATGACCATCGGCAGATTTGGGTTGAGACGAAGAGATTACGATTTTCCACCTTTCAGACCGCCCAGCGAAGCAAACAGCCTTCTTCTGAGGGTGACCCGTGGATGCCCATGGAATCGGTGCACTTTCTGCTCTATGTATAAAGGGATGAAGTTCGAAGTTAGGGAGACCCAAGAGATACTCGAAGATATTGAGTCGGCAGCCGATCTTTACGGGGATCGGGTCAGGACGATTTTTATTGGAGATTCGAATAGTCTTGTGGCGAAGACCGAGATGTTGGTCAAAGTTTTGAACACCTTATTGTCCTCGTTTCCCCATGTCGAAAGGGTTACCAGTTATGCACGAGCCAAGACCGTTGCCAAGAAACCTTCAGAGGATTTAATAAAGATCCGTGAAGCAGGGTTAACAAGACTTCATGTCGGTCTTGAGACGGGCGATCGAGAACTCCTCAAGGAGATTGAGAAAGGGGCGACTCCAGAAGAGATGGTCGAAGCGGGAAGAAAAGCGAAAGAGGCTGGCTTCGAATATTCCTTATATGTTCTGTTAGGAATTGGCGGTGAAGGAAAATGGGAACAGCATGCGAAGGGAACGGCAGAGGTGCTGAGTCAAGTCGATCCCCATTTCATTCGCGTCCGGACCTTCGTCTCCCAACCCAACTCTCCGCTGTACGAGGCTATGATGGAGGGTCGTTTTCAACCGGCTTCAACGGAGACGATATTAAAGGAAACGAAACTGCTGTTAGAAGGGCTTCGCGTGACCTCGGAATTCTTGAGCGATCATATTTCCAACCTCCTTCCTCTTCACGGAAAACTTCCCGAGGATAAGGAGAAGATGGATCGGATGATAGGGGAGGCCTTAAAAGAACTGGGAGAAAATAAATCGTTGAGGGAAGAGATGGAAATACGAAGGCATCTGACCAGGCTTTAAAGATAAGTTTTGAGTCCGAAGTTCGGAGTTTGGAGGAACAAGTTAAAATGAAGAATCTAGGCCCAATGACTTTAAATCGGTATCTCCGAACCCGAACTGAATACTCCGAACTGATTTATTTTGTGCCGCAGCTGGAGCAGGTGGAAGCGGAGCAAGTCCCACAGGAGGAACTGGCGGTGCTCTTAAACTTTCCACCGGCGGAAAAGGCGAAGGCGGACATCACCCGATGAACTTTTTTGCTCTTACATTTAGGACAGGCAATCTTTTCAGAAGTATTCAGAACCAGTTTCTCAAATTCGCTCTGGCACTGGCCGCAATGATACTCGTAAATAGGCATCTCACGAACTCCTTTTAAGCTCAGCATAACATTTTTTTATTCGATCAGCAAGGGCGCCTGCTTCCCTGGCTCCTCTGAGACCCTTCTCTTCTTTAAGGTCGGAAAAGATCTTTCGGCAAACTTCTTCCACTTTTTTCAAATACTCCTTACTCAGTTTTCCGTCGAATTTGGCGCGACCCAGCTTAGAAAAATGAGATAAGGACTTCGAATAGGCATTCTTATAGTACTCATTCATCCCGAGGCTAAAGTTCAAGAGGAATCGGAGGCCCTCATGACGAGGGTCTATTTTCAAGGCCCTCAAAAAATAGTTCGACGAGAGATCGTAATGTTCACTCCGCAGATAACTCAAACCAGCGAGCCTGTAGGCGTCCAGTAACCCCTTTTCAAACATGGTGTTGAAAATTTCTTTCGTTTTCTTAGGGCCATAAATCTTGTGCAAAAGAGTTAGATTTTCCAAGAGGAAACGGACCAAAAATGTGTTCTTGGCGTCTTGTTTAAAAAGATCGACAAGTTGCGCCATCGCATCTTTAAAGAGGGATCGAGTCTCCAGCATCCCATCGTCCACCCCCTGCCTAGCCTTCAGGATAATCCGCTCAAAGAGTCGAAGATAGTCCCTCTCATAGTCGGATTTCCCGAACTTCACCTTGTATTGGAGATACCTGGGCTGATAAAATTCCATCTGGTAGATGTTCTCTCTCAGCTTCATGGCCTCATGGAAAATTGAGCCGATCACTAAGTCGAGAAGCCAATCACTTTTGTGGATTTGTTTTTTTCCTTTATCCCGAAAAAGGGAGTGACACTGCTCCTTTAGATTATACAGGAGGCTCTGGCCCTTGTCGTCCACCCAGGTGCCGATATCTGCAAAACGCAGTCGGCCCTCTGTGTATTTCTTAAGGATTTCACGGAAAGCGACCTCTGAGAGGAGAAGTCCCCGTACGATTTCGAGTATATTTCTGTCGTGTGTCACTTGGGCTTCCTTTTCCATCCTTGAGCCCTCTTTATGCCAATATACCAGGTCGCTTTCCTTTTGTGAAGTCTGCAAATTTAAAGAAAAATATTGACGCGAAAAACGAAAAAAAGTTATATAATATTTTCAATTTTCGAAAGGAGGGAGCGGCGATGGCAGTCAGGATCGGGATAAACGGATTCGGAAGAATTGGTCGGAATTTCCTGCGTGCAGGCCTGGCTAAAAAGGAGTTGGAGTTTGTGGCGGTCAATGATCTCACCGATGCACAGACATTAACCCATCTCTTGAAATACGATTCAGTCCACGGAAGGTTTGCGGCACGGGTCGAAGCGAAGAAAGATGCGATCTTGATCGATGGAAAAGAGGTAAAGGTCTTTGCGCTCAAAGACCCGGGTCAGCTTCCCTGGAAGGATTTGGGAGTGGATGCGGTCCTCGAAAGCACAGGGAGGTTTACGGATCGAGCAGGCGGGGCAAAACACATTGAAGCGGGTGCAAAAAAGGTGGTCGTCTCCGCGCCGGCCAAAGACCCGGATGTTTCTCTGGTCTTGGGAGTCAACGAGAAGGATTACGACCCTTCTAAACATCACATCATTTCCATGGGGTCGTGCACGACGAACTGTCTGGCCCCGATTGCTAAGATATTAGTCGATGAGTTCGGGGTGGAATATGGACTGATGACCACCATTCATGCCTATACTAATGACCAGGTGATTCTCGATTTCCCGCATCGGGATCTTCGCCGTGCCAGGGCAGCTGCGATGTCGATGATCCCAACAACCACGGGTGCTGCGACGGCCCTCTCCCTGGTCATCCCGGCATTGAAGGGAAAGATGGACGGGATGGCTATCCGGGTTCCCACCCCAAATGTTTCTGTGGTCGATCTGGTAGCGAGGCTGGCGAAAGAGACGACGACAGACGAAGTGAATAAGGTCTTAAAGTCCTATGCAGAAGGGAAATTAAAAGGAATCTTGAGTTTTTGTGAGGAGCCTCTCGTCTCCATCGACTTTAATGGAAACCCCCATTCCTCCATTGTGGATGGCCCGTCGACGAAGGTGATCGGTGGAAAACTGGTGAAGATTATTTCTTGGTATGATAACGAATGGGGTTTCTCCAATCGGCTGGTGGAGTTGTTTCTGTATCTCTCTGGGAAAAAATAAAAGGGGGTACTAAGAAACCATTCTTTAATGTCAAATGTCAAAGTTCAAGGTTCAAATGAAGCCTAAAATCCAAATGGCTAAATTTCTGGCATTTGGTTATTTGTCATTGATTTGAACTTTGGAATTTGAACCTTGAAATTGGATTCAGCACTGTAGATGGATAAGAATAGACTATGGCAATTCTAAGGGTGGACGAAATACAGCTGAAGGGGAAGCGGGTATTTATTCGAGTCGATTTCAACGTTCCCCTAGACGAGAAGAATAACATTATGGATGACACCCGGATCCTCCTATCTCTCCCAACCATCCGGTTTGCCAGCGATGCCGGGGGCAAGGCTATCCTTGCGTCTCATCTGGGGCGACCCAAGGGAAAGAGGGATTCCAAATTCAGTTTGGCGCCGGTTGCTAAAAGATTATCCGAACGATTAGGGAAAAGAGTGGCTTTGGCCGCGGATTGCATTGGAGAAGAGGTTCAGAAACAGATTGAAGGATTGAACGAAGGAGAGGTCGTTCTTCTGGAAAACCTCAGGTTCCATCCGGAGGAGGAGAAAAATGAAGAAACCTTTTCGAGATCCCTGGCCGCTTTGTGTGACGTTTATGTCAACGACGCTTTTGGGGCTGCCCACCGGGCTCATGCCTCCACGGAGGGGATGACGCGGTTCGTGAAGCCTGTGGCGGCCGGTTTTTTGATGATGAAGGAGGTTGAGAATCTGGAGAAGGCTCTTGTAAATCCGCAAA
>JAPVTA010000278.1:0-7729 GCA_047519465.1 Thermodesulfobacteriota bacterium
GGCCCATTCCTTCAGGAAGCTTCAGCTTTTCTCCGGAAACCAATTGAAACTCCATTTTGGGAAACATATCGTTGGTATCTAAATACGCTGATCCTATTCGTGCCATGTCATCCTCCTTTATTTCTTTCTGTTTCTTGTAGCGCTAACCCCTACGCAACCTTCACCCCGATTAGATTAGACCACGCTCACCAGAGCTAGTATCGAGGACTATTAGTAGCTTCCAACCTCAATGGGTGATTCGTCAGCGATACACTGTAATCGCGCAGCGTAAGCCGCCAAATGCTGCCTGCGCTGCACGTCTGTCAGGTGAACGGGCCCATACACGATCTGTGGAGCCAGAACGTCAAAGCCGATAAACTGTAACATGCCTCGGTGAATTGGACGTAGAATCGCTGCGATATCGCCGTTGAATCCCCCTCTACGATAAGCTTCCTCTGCGCCTCCGGTCGTCAGTGCCAAGAACGCCCGCTTTCCTCGAAAAACCCCGTTCTCATAGAAATGGCCGCCGCCGTAGATGCGTCCCATGGCAAAAACCCGATCCACCCATCCTTTAAGTACAGCAGGTAACCCAAACCACCACATTGGGAACTGCCAGATCATCAGGTCGCACCCCTCCATCTTCGTGATCTCGCTCTCCACCTCCGCCGCGAATCCATGATGATCGGTGGCGTGCAACTCCTCGATCTGCTGTTTGAAGTAGAACGGGTCTTTGACGGATATGAAATTGTGCCGGCCAGAAGTCGGATTAAAGTCCATCTCATTCAGATCGGAAGTGATGACTTGATGCCCTTCGATGGAAAGCGTCTCACAAGCCGTCCGAAACATCGCCCCATTAAAACTCTTCGGCTCGGGGTGCCAGTAGACAATGAATACTCTCATGAACCCCCTCCACTCAAAATAGAAGGAAAAAGGTAGGACTGCTTTATTCAGAAAAGATATTGAGCGTTCCCCAAAAAAGATTTCCAGAGCCTTCTTTCCGGTTATCGTTAACACCAATTCAAGCCTGGAGTCATTTTGGGCAATAGAAGATTTCCAGAAGACGGGTATCCCGTACTCCTGATCCCTCCCATCTTCCTGAGCTTTTCGGGACTTCTTAAATGCCGGCATACCACTCGTATCCCTGGTCTTCCCAGTAACCGCCTTTCCCTCCGGCTATCCTGGAAAAATCTTCGACGATTTCAAGACGCATGACATACTTCGCCATCTTGTAGCCAAGTTGTCGCTCCAATCGCAAGCGAAGCGGTGCGCCGTTTTTGATCGGTAATGGTTTGTCATTCAGGTCATAAGCGAGTATCGTCTGCGGGTGAAAAGCGTCTTCCAGGTCGATGCTCTCGTAATAGAGGGAACTACCGTCTTCTTCCATCGGGTCTGCGCAGTGGAAAACGATATAACGAGCATTGGGTTTCAAATGTACTGCTTCGAGTAGTGCGCTGAGTCGCGCCCCCTTCCACTTGCCTATTGCGCTCCACCCCTCGACGCAATCATGCCGCGTTATCTGGGTGCGACTGGGGAAACTTCGAATTTCGTCGAGAGAAAGAGTCATGGGCTGTTCGACCAGACCGTCTACCTCGAGGCGATAGTCCTTAAAACCTCCGGCTGCCAGAGCCATGTATTTTGGATTATTCGGTATTTCCGTCCCGTTGCTGCGGAATTGCGGAGACAGGTCAGTTGCTGGAAATTCCTGCGCCATCGCTTTTCGCGGCACGATCAGTCTTTGAATTCTATACGTAGCCTTTTCGCCTAGACCCAACACCCTTGGGAACCAGGCGGTTTCCGAAAGCTTTTCGCAGCCGCTAAGCACCAATACGCTCGCGCTTGCAAGAAGGCGCGCCATAAGACCACGCCGGGTGAGATTGGTTTTATCATTCATCATCCGCCTCCAATTCGACCCTGTAGTATCCCGTAATCATTGAACGAAGGTTGTTCCAGAAGCCGGTGACGATTACCTCAAACACGTGAACGATGACGAACAGCACCAGCCCCCAGGCGACGATGAAATGGACCGTTCTTATGAACTGACGGCCGAAAAAGACATCAACCCAGCCGGGGTATAATGCGTCCAGCGCGGGCGACATGCCTAGTCCCATCAGGATCATCAGCGGGAGAAGGAAAAAGATCACCCCCAAATAAGCGAATTTCTGCAGCACATTGTAGTGCTTGGATGCCTCTCCTGTGGGATGTCGAAAGCGCAGATGATCGACAATCGATCTGCCTATCGAACGCAAATCCTGCCTCGTGGCAGTAAGATCACGTTGCAAATGCCTGCTCACAATCGAGTAGGTTACAAAAGTGATACCGTTTACAACGAGCAGCCAGGCGAAAAAGAAATGCCAGCGCCGTGCCATGGCAAGCCATTGCCAGCCGGGTATAGTGAGCCAGTATGGGAAACCGCGTATGGTTAATTCTCCCGCCGGGTCTCTGGAGGCGCCGAGAAATCCGGTTGTATCGAGGTCGTGACCTAAGATGCGGGTGACGCCGGAGATTTTTCCTTCATTGTTTTCTTGGCCTCGTATCTCCAATACGGGGGGAACGCCGCGGTAAGACGACTTACCCCAGTAGAGCGCTGGATGGGCGTTAAAAATATTGAGCCCGCTCATCAGGAGTATGGCAAGTAAAACGGCATTGCTCCAATGCATAATACGCACGGGCACCGAATGCCTGTAATACGGATATCCACTTGGAACGGCGCGGCTCAAGCTCTTCCATAATTTTCTCAGCCTGTCACATATTAGTTTATTTACTCGTCTCATCCTCAGTGCAGCAAGCAAAGCGGCGTTGCGGCAGTACATAATGACCACAGACAACAAATGCCTACAATACGAATATCCACCGGAAATGGTACGGCTCAAGTTCTTCCATAAACTTCTCAGTCCGCCATCTACTGGGTTTCTTATTCGTCTCGCCATTTTTATCGCTTTAAGGATCCTCCAAGAGACTCTGATACGCTATTGCCTCTTGAAACCTTTGTGGTTCAAGGCATTTTCTAATTCCTCAAGACGTTAAGTGATCGGCTCGGCAATCCGACCCTGCCTATGTTATTCTGCAATATTTGCAAGCTCGCTTGTCTCTAAATCTCCTTAGCTTGCCGCTATGCCTTGGGCGAAATATGCCACAACCTTTCGGTTACATCGCCTTGGGCATTTATTTGAAGTAGGATGAATTAGCTCTGGACACTCTATTTCATCATGCCTTCTTTCATCTTCTTGCCCTTGTCCATCATCATCTGACCTTCTTTCATCATCATGTCGCCCTGTTTCATCATCGTGTCTTTATCCATCTTACCTTCCTTCATCATCTTTCCGTTCTTTGTCATCATCTTTCCATTTTTCATCATCATATCATCCTTCATCTTTTTCCCTTCTTTCTCCATCATCCCGCCTTCTTTCATCATCGTCTCGCCCTCTTTCATCATCGTGTTCTTATCCGTCATACCTTCCTTCATCATTTTCCCCTTATCCATCATCATCTGTCCCTTATCCACCATCATGTCGCCCTGTTTCATCATCATATCCTTATCCATCATTTTTTCTGCGGCTTCTGAATAGTTGACCCCGATGGAAAGCATCAGGACTATCGCGGAAATAACTACCGTAGCTGATACAAGTATCTTTTTCATGGCAAGTCCTCCTTTTGTTATTTTAGTAAATCCATCGAGAAAAAAAACAACCTGCTTACCATTCTTGAATTCTGAGCTCTGAAGATTACTTCTGTCACCTCCTTTCTCTTTACACCGGGATCCTTTCAAAGGGTTGTAACCAGTTCAGACTAAAGTAGGGAACGACCCTATATATTGATATGATCTCTCGCTGATAGGCTTAAAGTAAATTACCTGAACATTGTATTTTGAGGAGGAAAAGACTGTATTTCGAGGTCAATTCCTTAGCCTCTCTATCCTTTCCAGATCTGGTCTGTTGAATTCCCTTTCCTGAGTGAAAGCCAGCCACTCCGGAAAGTGGGGATACTGAATTTTTTCTCTGCACCCCACCATGGTTCTGTCGGGGATAATTTTCGGTTGATCAGGAACACTGCATACATTGGGAATGCTCTGCAACTCCAATCTTCATTCTTCGTATGACTCGTTTGTTCGGGGAGCGTTCGGTGCTTGAATATCCAAGGACTGTCGGTACCGGACACAGCCTTCCATAAACTGGGGCCACTCGGGTACAGATGGGAGGGGGTCCGTCTTCTCGGGCAAGAGGCGCCACAGATCGGGGTGGTACCAACAGAGTTTGTGTCCCGTGCTGTCCCGGTGTTTGCGGATACCCTCCCGCAACTTTTTTACCTCGACGATTAGCTCTTCTCGGTTCATTTGTTCGAGATCACTATCCATCCTGACCCCCCAAACATGCTTTGAGCGCCGTGCGCGTTATGTTGTTCAACATATCATCGACATCTGAATTACCGCCCGTAACCTTCCATCCCCAGTTCAAGACACAAACCTTTCTTATTCTTTCTGGGATTCTTCCTTCTCTCTGCAAGTATTCCAATACAATCTTTTTTCCCTATTTCATCAGACAAGTAAAATACATACGCTGCCATATCTGGAGTCCACCCTAATAGATGTCTGAACCACTCACCCCTTCCTTTGAGGAAGTTGTTATTTGTGATCCTTTATGCACAGACTCATCTAATAATCTTTCCTATGGTATCAACTTTTCCATTAACAAATTCGATAGCGTCCTTGCACAGTTTAACTGTGTTCTCCCACTCTCGTTGCTCGAGTACACCAACCCTTCTATATTTCAGGTTGTTGAAAAGTTTACAGGCTTCACTGAGGTGGAAAATGATTTTTTGCAACATCTTAGCATCCTTCCATTCGCAATTATCCTCCATCCTCACATTCCCTTTTTGGCATCTTCACCCGTCAATGACTCCCAATATCGGCCAGCTTTCCGGGTAAGACATGTTTCCCCTTCTTTGTTCTAGAGCTTAAGAGCATCAACGTCCTTGTTCTTCACGAAGGCGGTTGTCTGCGACCTAGAAGCAATTGGGATTGATTGGAAACTCTTTTTTCGATGGTCATCCGGGAAGCGCCCATCCGCCATAGGCCAGCAAGTATTCATTCGGATCGGCCTTGAACTTTTCCATTTGCCCGGCCGATGTTAAATAGTAAATAGTTCCCTCATGCTCAACAGCAAACGCTTTACTTACTTTCTCGGTCCTTCCACTTTCGAAATAAGAAACAAGATTATAGTCTTGGGCTGCACCCTTGGTTTTCTCCATGCCGGTGGTATGGCCGTTGGGTCTAGTCTACCGCTTGACCTTTCTCCAGAGGAAGTTCCGCATCAGGTCTGCGATCTTGTCGCCGTCTTCCTCGAGCGCGAAGTGTCCGGTGTCGAGGAGGTGAAACTCCAAGTTCTTCAGGTCTCTCTTGTACGCCTCAGCGCCGGCTACGGAAAACATCGGATCATTCTTGCCCCAGACGACGAGTGTCGGCGGCTGGTGCTCGCGGAAGTAGGCCTGCCACTTCGGATAAAGCGCAGGATTGCTGGCATAGCTGTAGAAGAGAGCGAGCTGGATCTCAGCGCTTCCCAGTCGGTCGAGGAGTGGCTGGTCGATATTCCAATTATCGGGACTGATCGCTTCCTTGTTCCGGACGCCCACGGTGTATTGCCAGATAGTGGCTTCCCTGCCGAAGAATCCGCGCAGGGGCTTCTCGCGCTCTTCCGTCTTCTCCTTCCAGTAAGCCTTGAGCGGTCTCCAGAAGTCGTTGTCGATCCCCTCGTCGTAAGCATTGCCATTCTGTACCACGAGGGCCTGTACACGGCCAGGGTGGCTGGCGGCCAGACGGTAGCCGACAGGGGCGCCGTAGTCCTGGACGTATAACGCGTACTTCTTTAGTCCGACCTTTTCCGTGAACTTCTCGATGACATCGGCCAGGTGGTCGAAGGTGTACTCGAACTTGTCCGGGGTCAGCATCGAGCTGTTTCCGAAGCCGGGGTAGTCCGGCGCAACCAAGCGAAACTCGTCGGCCAGCATCGGAATCAGGTTGCGGAACATATGCGAACTGGTCGGGAAGCCATGGAGTAGGAGTACGGCTGTGCCATCTTTCGGCCCCGCCTCACGGTAGAAAATATCCAGCCCGTCGATCTTCACGGTCCGGTAGGTCATCTTGGCTACTGTTTTCGCCCTATCGGGACGATTCTTTTGTGCTTTCACCTTTAACCTCCTCTCATTTAGCTGATCTCCTTGTCTCGGCTCCAGAGTGCGCGGACATAGAGACCGGGCCCGCCGTCAGACCAATGCCTGCCACTTGTTCGCTTAGCGCTCACCGTCTCAGAAGTTGAGGCCGGCCTCGTAGGCGGCCTTGCACGCTGTCTCCCTTGCCGTTTCGACGTCGGCTCTCAGAAGGGCGGGCCGAAACTCAATCGACACGACATCGGTGATGCCAACGTCGGCCAGCCAGCCGTCGAAGAACGGCTTCTGGTGGTCACGGCCCCATTCGCCCGACCCGTGCTGCGGGTACACGCCGCTCGTGTAGATGACTGCTGCCTTCTTCCCCTTGAGGAGCGGGGTGTAGCCGGTCTGGGGGTTGAACCCGAAGGCAAGACCCGGCTGGGTGATGATGTCGATGAAGTGCTTGAGGACGTACGGCACGCCCGTGTTCCACATGGGGACGCCGAACAGGTAGTGGTCGGCAGCGTTGAACCGGTCGAAGACGTCGTTGACCGTCCTCCACGCGATCGCCTCAGCGCCGACGGGCACCGCGCCACCGATCACAGTCATCTTGGCACCGGCCTTGTGGCCGTCGAAAGCCGGCAACGGCTCGGTCCACAGGTCCAGGGTAACAATATTGTTGCCGGGGTGGCCCAAGGCATAACCCTTTAGGAACTCGTCGGCGACCCGCCGGGACTCGGACTTCTCGCCTCTCGGCGATGAAGGAATGTACAGTAAGGTTTTCGATGCATTTTCCATTGATCTTTCTCCCTTCTGGCAGGCCATCATCTATTAAGAGGTCTGCCGCTCCATTGATTCCCTGAGCTTGCTGATGATGCCTTGGGTCGGAGGCTTGCTCCCTTCGACACCATGCCTCATGGTTCGAGACGGCAGCTCATTTCAAGCCGCCTCCTTCCTAAGCAACCCCACTGACCAATCGTTTGATCTCCGGGCGATCATAATTCTGCTGGAGCTTTCGAACGGATCTTTGGCCAGTTTTCTTCGGACTTGCGAATATATTCGTTCGCCTCTGCCCGCCATTTTTCAAGAATCACAGGGTTCAAGTTAAAATAGAGCTTTCCATCCACGATGCGCCAAGAGGCGGCATCAATGTCGAACTTCTTTCCCACGGCGACTCCGTAGGCGCAGTATCCGCCATACTGAGGCGCGTATTTCTCTGGATTCGTCTTGAACGCATCGCGGTTCGCAGCGGAAACAAAAAGGTATGTTCCGCCTCTGTATTCTGCCGAGAAATCGGGACGGCCAGGAACCGGACGTCCCTCCATAAAGAATGCTACCGGATCATAGCCACGAATCACGTACCCTGTGGCGTCGGTGTTCACTTCTGCTGAATGTGCCATCGTCATTCTCCTCCTTTCTTCTCTACATTGCTTCAGATCATCTCATGAGACGATCAAAGGAGAGGTTTTCAGGTTCTCCTCTCTTTGCTACTAATGTAGCCATTGTCCCTGTAAGATGTCAGTGACGTTATTACCATCATGATGTGACTTTGTCACAGGAAGGAAAGACCTTTACAGGTTGGTCAACTCGATAAGACTTCTCGATAGGCGAA
>JAPVTA010000279.1:0-14958 GCA_047519465.1 Thermodesulfobacteriota bacterium
AAGTAAGGTGAATAATTCTACAACCCTCGCTATTTGAAGCTTCATGTCCACCCAATAAAAAAGCAGAGCCATTGCCGACTCTGCTTATGGGGTCATATCATTCAATAATATAATGCACTACCTCAGTGGCAGTTTGTTTTCTTCGAGCTCGATTTCGAGAGCTTCAAGAATGCGCGAGACCATCCCATAATAGCCAATGGTTGTTGTCAACTCGACAACCTGCTCTTCGGTGAGAAAATCCCTGACCGCCCTGAATGTTTTTTCTGAGACACGGATATTCTGGGCGACCTCGTCAGTATACCGGAGAACTGCCCGTTCCTGAATGCTGAAAAGAGGCGAATCTTTCCATTGGTGCAGCACTTTGATCTGCTGCTCAGTGAGCCCTTCCGCGAGTCCGATGGGAACATGCTGCGTCCACTCATAGGTGGCTTCTGCAAGGTCGCCAACCCGGAGAATGGCAAGTTCTCTGAGCTTTGGAGGAAGGCTCCCCTTGAAAAGTATCGCGTTTCCGAGCCGCAGAAATTCCCTGCCGACCCTGGGACAGTGAGCCATGACCTTGTGCACGTTAAGGATTTGAGCTCCGCGTTCCTCCATTCTTTGAAAAACATCTTTCAATTTATCGCTGACTTGATCTTTCGAAAGAATCGACACTCTCGCCATGAATCCACATCTCCTCTCTCTTTGATCCCTCGTAGTTCACCCTATCTTAGAGCATTGCCCGCCGTCCACCGGAAGAATGACGGAGGTGATGAACTTGGCTTCGTCGGATGCAAGAAACAGGGCCGCATAGGCCGTATCCCAGGCATCGCCCATGCCTCCCTTGAGGGGAACCATTTTGTCTCTCATCTTGATTAGTTCATCCTTATCGATACCCCTGGCCTGCGAAATGCCTTCAATCGCCATCGGTGTTTTCATGAGGCCCGGCATGATGGCGTTGACACGAATGCCTTTCTTCGCATACTGCATGGCAATCGAGTGGGTCAGGGCATTCACGCCGGCCTTCGACGTCTTGTAGGCGAGCATGTTCACCGCACATACGGCGGCCACGGAAGAGATGTTGATAATGGAACCTCGTCCCTGTTGCTCCATGACCGGAAGAACAAACTTGCACGTCAGAAACATCCCTTTGAGATTCACCCTGAAGATACGATCCCAGTCTTCTTCGGACAACTTTACCGGCCCTGCATCACCTTTACCGCCAATTCCAACGTTGTTCACGAGGATATCGATCTGATGATATCGTTTGACGCATGCATCGGCCATGGCCTGGCAGTTCTCTGATTTTGTGATATCGGCTTTGAAGGCGAAGGCTTCACCATTTTCTTTCTTGATCATGGCTTCCGTTTCAGCGGCTGATTCCAACCGCCGGTCAACGAGCATCACCTTCGCCCCCTCGCGGGCGAAGAGAAGAGCCGTGGCCCTTCCGTTCCCGATCGTATCCCCCGGGGTCTGGCCGGCACCAACGACAATGGCAACCTTACCTTTTAGACGGTTTCCCATATCATCTTCCATAATGCGGCTTAATAGGAACTTCTCGACCGTGGAAAGAAGTATAGGAAAACTGGTCATGTCTGTCAATCCAGTTCCACGGGTGCACCAGTATTAAAGAAAAAATTCACTTGAAAAGAACTATCTAAGCTGATAAAAGATTAGGGATGTAGATTGCCCGGACCTGTTCCAAACGCCTTATTAAGAACTGGACTTCCGATGCCGAAGCAAAGGGTAAATGGAATCGAAATATATTACGAAATGCACGGACAGGGAGACCTCCTGGTTTTAATCATGGGTCTCCGCCGGAATGCCGAGTGGTGGTATCGCCAGATTCCTGCCCTCTCTAAACATTTTCAGGTCCTCGTTTTTGACAACCGGGGGGCCGGCCGCACAGACAAGCCGAAGATGGACTATTCGATCCGACTGTTTGCTGACGACACGGCCGGGCTGATGGAGGCACTCAGGATAAGAAAAGCCAACATCTTAGGCGTCTCCATGGGAGGCTACATCGCTCAGGAACTCGCTCTCAACCATCCGGATAGGGTGAAGCGTCTGGTGCTGGCCTGCACGGGTCCCGGCGGTGAGAAAGCAGTGCTCGCGAGCCCGGAGAGACTTAAGAAGTTTACCTCCAACGAGGGATTGACGCCGGAAGAGATCTTAAAGAAGGATATGGACATCTATTTTTCTGACGAATACATCGAGAAAAATCAAGACAAAATGGAAGAATTTATCAAGCTTTCACTCCGGTACTATCAGCCTCAGGATGCCTTTGAGCGACAGTTCTCCGCCTGCCTGAGGCATGACACAGTGAATCGCCTTAGCCGGATAGATGTTCCAACCCTGATCCTGACGGGGGACGATGATCCTCTTGTCCCTCCGGAAAATTCTAAAATATTGAATGCGCTCATCCCTCGTTCAGAATTAGTCTTCTTCCCTGGCAAGAGGCATTGTTTCTTTATCGAGGAGGCGGACCGGTTCAATCAGATGGTCACCGGTTTCTCCCTATCGAAAAGTTGACATTCGTCTATTGCTTTTGATAAAAGATTGAGCGAACATTCGAGTTTAGCGAAAAAGGAGGTGAAAGAGAAAGACGGCTGACTTTACTTTGACGGAATCACCCGTCAGAAAGGAAGGAGGGAATAGTCATGGCAAATAAGATCTCGAGGAGAAAGTTCTTAAAATACATGGGAGCCACGGCCGTATCGGTAGGGGCTCTGGGGGGTAGCAGCATGGTCATTGGCCAGGCCAAGAGGCAAATCCCAACGACACCCATCAAAATTGCTGCCGTGAGTTTCCTGACCGGCGCGGCAGCAGCTCCGTTTGGTATCCCCGGTGATAACACTTTCAAGATGTGTGCGGACGTGATCAATACGGAGGGAGGGATCCTCGGCCGGAAAATTGAACTGGCCAGCAAGGATGAAGCCGGTGGCGTGGATGCGCAGGTCAAGCTTGCCAGAAAGTTGATCCTCGAAGACAAGGTGGATGCAGATCTGGGCTATATTTCATCAGCCTCCTGCCTGGCTGTACTCCCCTTATCAGATGAGACGGGTGGCTTAATCGTTGCCTATGACTGCGGAACCCACGAGTTGATGGAAGGGACAAAATCCCCATACGAAGTTCCAAAGTTCAAACTGGGATTTAGGAGCTCAGCCCACCTGGGAATTGATAACATCGGGTTGGCACTCTTTATTAAAAAATATTATCCCAAAATTAAGACCATCGCTGGAATAAACCCGGACTACGCATGGGGGAGAGACAGCTGGCTTATATTTGAAGTGGCAATGAAGAAACTGATGCCCCAAGTACAAGTAGTAAAAACCCTATGGCCTCCTCTTGGCAATACTGATTACACGGCTCATATCAGTGCATTAATGGGAGCGGAACCGGATATCGTCCATTCATCTCTCTGGGGAGGAGACGCCGTCACCTTCACAAAACAGGCTCTTGGCATGGGCTTCTTCAAGAAGATTAGAATGGCTTATTCACGCGGCGAACCTTACCCTCAAGAGGTGGGAAAGGATTATCCAGAGGAGCAAATTATTTGCTGCGCTGGAACCCATTATTTTCTCTTCAACCCACCAGACAAGGCCTCTTCAGGTCTTCAGAAATGGTTTGTAGCAGAATATCACAAACGATATGGAAAATATCCAACCTATCCTTGCTACCACGCCTATCAGGCCCTGTACGCCTATAAGAATGCTGTAGAGAGGGCTGCCAAAGCAGCAGGGGGCTGGCCGACCATCGATGAAATTGCCAAGGCGATGACCGGTCTAACGTTCGCCTCCCCTTCCGGGCCAATAACGATCAGAGAGGACCATAACGCTGTTGAAGACGTCTTAGTCGGAATTTCAAAGTTGACGCCGAAATATCCTTTCCCCATTCTTGACCCAAAAAGGATGGAAATCTTTCCCGCCGCTCAAGTGAATGCACCGGTTGGCATGAGAACAGTGGACTGGATCAATAGCTGGAAATAAGAATTGCTTAGTCCATAACCCCCCCTCATCACCCCCTTAACTTAAGGGGGGGAATAGAGGGGGGTTACAGGGCGAACGGCCGTTTCATCCTCGGTGCCTGCCTGCCCTGAACCATGATAGGGTCAAAGCCTGCCGGTAGGCAGGGAGTTTGATTCATTAGGACGTGATTCGTCATGTGGGTGATTTACACGCTGAACGGTCTCTATTTTGCAGCTCTTCTTTTTCTCACCTCATTGGGGCTCAATATCATCTTAGGAGTGATGGGAATCCTTAATCTGGCTCATGGCTCTCTCTATGCCATAGGCGCCTTTATGGCCGCCTGGACCGTCATTCAAATTGCAACGAAGGCCCCGGTATCTTTCCTCTTTCTATCCCTGCTCAGTGGATTAGTCCTTGCCGGGGTCGTTGGCTTCTTGATGGAGAAGTCCTTGATTAGAGCGATGTACAAACGAACACTGGAGTATCAACTCTTACTCACCTTCGGAGCCCTTCTGCTTCTCGAAGACGTGATCAAAATGATATGGGGAGGGCAGGCCTATTATGCTTCTGCTCCCTTCGACCTCTTAGGCAAGGTAGATATTTGGGGACATGTTTATCCGATCTACTTCTTATTCGTGATGTGTGTCACCTTTGTCGCGGGATTATTTATCTGGTTTTTTATGGGAAGAACGAAGCTGGGGATCATGCTCAGAGCCATTTCCCTGGATAGAGAAATGGCGACGGGATTGGGGCTCGATATCGGGAGGCTCGGCACATTTGCCTTTGTGTTGGGATCCGGATTGGCCGGGCTGGCGGGAGCCCTGGTGGTTCCAACGACCCCGGCATTATTGGGCATCGGGATGGAGCCGCTCATCCTCGCTTTCATTGTCGTGGTAGTGGGTGGGCTCGGAAGCCTCAAGGGAGCTTTGGTGGGAGCCTTGCTCGTGGGATTTACAAGATCCTTCGGCATCGCCATTCTTCCGGAGATAGAGCTGCCCCTTTTGTTCTTGATCGCTGGCATCATTCTTGTCGTGAAACCACAAGGCCTCTTCGGGAGATAGAAAGTGCGGTTAAAGAAAGCGGTGAGAAATCCGAGATGGATTGCGTACACTTTGTTCTTCGTCAGTTTACTCTTTATTCCCCGTCTCTTCTCTATCCATGACCTGATGCTCTTCGAATATGGGCTGACCTTTGCCATCGTCGGTCTGGGGTTCAACCTGCTTTTGGGGTATACGGGCTTACTCTCTTTTGGCCACGGTGCCTATTTTGCAGTAGGAGCCTATACCGTCGGAATGATTGCCAAGTACCTTCCGCAAGCCTACTCCCTGGAGGTATTGATCCCGGCCGCCCTCTTCTTTTCGCTCGTCATCTCGATCATCTTCGGCTTTCTATGCGTGAGGCACACAAAGATATTTTTCTCCATCCTCGCCCTCTCTCTTTCCATGCTTCTATACGCCCTCCTCTTCAAGCTCTACCACATTACCGGAGGGTCTGACGGACTCCGCGTGCCCCTTCCCACCCTGATGGGTATATCCTTTAAAGGGATCAGAAGGCCGGAGTTTCTTTCCGGAACATACTACTATTTCTTGCTGGTTTTATTTGCCGCGAGCTGCGTCATCATGAGAGGGATTGTCAGCTCTCCTTTCGGGAAAGCCCTTCAGGCGATCCGAGATAATGAGGTGAGGGCGGAGTTGATCGGCATTCGCGTCCGCCGCTATCGGCTCTATGCCTTTATCCTCTCCGGAATGTTTGTCGGCTTAGGCGGCGCCCTCTGGTCCTTCGTCAACGGCCATGTCACGGCAGATTTATCCCACTGGGTCTTCTCAGGCGAAATCGTTTATATGACGTTGCTCGGGGGCTTTGGGATCTTTGAAGGACCTATTGTTGGGGCAATCCTCTTTACCTACTTAAAGTTATATGCCATGGGGAATACCCAATACTGGATGTTTGTCATCGGTGCGACGCTCATTGTCCTTGTCCTCCTCCTCCCAAATGGGGTAGCCGGAGCTATCGCCGTCCTGCTGGCTAAATTGAAGAGAAAAAAGTTCTCGGAGGAACCGCATGCTAACCGTAGATAACCTGAAGAAACATTTTGGATTTGTCCGGGCCGTGGATAATGTCAATTTAGAAATCGGGGAGGGCGAGATTGTTTCAATTATCGGGACGAACGGAGCCGGAAAAACCACTTTGGTTAATCTCATCAGCGGATATCTAAAACCGGATAGAGGACGTATTCTATTTTTTGACAAGGATATTACTTATGCTTCGCCTTATGTCAGGATTAAATTGGGTGTGGGCCGAAGCTTCCAATTGATCCAGCTTTTCGGGAATAGCACGGTCCTGGATAATGTGAGAACGGCCCTCTTCTCAAAATACGGGATGATCCGGAGGGGACTCCTGCCGGCGGATCGCTATTCCTCGGTGACGGAGGAAGCCATCCAGATTCTCGACAATTTCAACATGTCGGAAAAGAAGGAGCTCACTCCAACCTGCCTTTCAGAGGGGGATTTGAAGATTCTGGATATCGCCATTGCCTTTGCCCTGAAATCGAAACTTCTCTTATTGGACGAACCCACCAGCGGGGTAGCCACCTCCGATAAATTCAAGGTGATGGATTCAATTGTGTCCGCGATTAAAAAGGAGGGGGTCTCCACGCTGATCATCGAACACGACATGGATATCGTTTCGGGATACTCGGACAGAGTGGTTGTAATGCACGAAGGCAAGATCATGGCAGAAGGCAAGCCGGACGAAATCATGGAGAACAAAGAAGTCAAGGCGACTGTATTTGGTATCGTGAGTTGATTGAGATGCTCCTCAAAATTGAGAACTTAGACGTTTTTATCGGTTCAACCCAGATTTTAAGAAATATTTCAGTCGGGGTGAAGGAAGGAGAAATCGTCTGCCTCCTGGGCAGAAATGGCGCAGGAAAGAGTTCCGTCATCAAGAGCACCATCGGTCTCTACCCCTCCCGGTCGGGCAAGATCCTTTTCAAGGAAAAGGACATTACATCCTTCTCCCCTCGAAAGAAAGTCCTTTCAGGAATCGGATACTCCCCCGAAGATACAAGAATATTTACGGAACTCACCGTTGAAGAAAATATTAATCTCTCGACCTGGGTCACGCGAAAGGGGGAAGGATTCAGTTTTGAAAAGATTTTCACCATCTTCCCAGCCATTAAGAATTTCCTAACCCGGAAAGGACTCAACCTCAGCGGCGGCGAGAAGAAGATGGTCTCCATTGCGAGGGCTTTAGCGCTCAATCCGTCCTTACTGCTATTGGACGAGGCTTTTGAGGGGCTGGCTCCTCTTGTGGTGACTCATTTTATGCAGGCCTTAAGCCAGATTAGAGAATTGGGAGTGACCATCGTCTTGGGCGAATCGAATGTCCGAATCGTATCCCAGGTTACAGAGAGGACCTACATCGTCGAGAGAGGAGAAATTATATTTGAGGGCCATCCTCGGGAAATTCTTGAAAACGAGAGGCTCTTAAAACTTGTTGGGAAGTAATCTCTTCGGGAGGTTGAATACCATGACAGAAAAACTCAGCCTATTCAGGACAACCAGGAGAATCCTTTTCGGAGTCGGGTCAGCGGAGAAGGCGGGCGCAGAAGCTCAACTTCTCAAAGCCAAGAAAGTTTTGATCATCACCGATCCAGGCGTTATCCAGGCAGGTCTTCTTGAAAGCATTGAGAAATCCCTTCAATCAGTCGGCCTTCCCTTTGCCATTTTTGACGGCGTGGAGCCCGATCCCAGAATTGAAGTGGTCGAAAAAAGCGTTGCGAAGGCGAAGAAAGAAGGGATTGATCTTATCATCGGTTTTGGAGGAGGAAGTTCCCTTGATATCGCTAAAGTCACCTCTGTCATGATCACCAATACTGGGAAGATCGACAGTTTTTTTGGAATCGATCTCGTCCCGAATCCGGGGGTGCCTGTGATTCTTATTCCAACGACTGCGGGTACCGGAAGTGAAGTCACCCCCATTGCCATTTTATCCGATACAAAAGAAAAATTGAAAAAAGGGATTGTCAGCCCTACCCTCTTCCCGGAAGTCGCACTTGTCGACCCCAAACTGACCGTCGGCCTTCCCCCTTCTGTTACAGCCTTCACCGGGATGGACGCCTTGACCCATGCGATTGAGGCATGCTATTCCGTTAATGCCACTGGGTTGTCAGACCTCCTTGCCATCAGAGCCATGGAACTCCTCTCAAAAAACTTAAGGATGGCTTATGCCCACGGTGAGAATCTGGCCGCCCGCTCGAACATGATGGAGGGAAGCCTCCTTGCAGGGATCGCCTTTGCCAATGCCGGCGTCGGGGCTGTCCATGCTTTTGCGTATCCTCTCGGCGGAGAATTCCACCTTGCTCATGGACTCAGCAATACATTGATGCTTCCGTATATTATGCGTTACAATGTTCTCGGCTGTCCCTATAAGTTCGCTGCGATGGCAAGGGCATTTGGAGAGAGGGTCGAAGGGCTCTCCGAGCTTGACGCAGCAGAGGCGGCTGTAAAATTTGTCGAACGCCTCTCGGATGACCTTCGCGTTCCCAGAAAACTCAGAGAAGTTGGCATTCCAGAAAATGCGATTCCGCGGCTGGCTGAGGCAGCGATGAAGGTGACCAGACTCTTAGCCAATAACCCAAGAAAAATAACGCTTGAAGATGCGAACGCCATCTACAAGTCCGCTTATTAGCCCTGTTGTTGCATCAAGGCCCGGCCAAATCTACTGGAGACCATGGTTAAGAAGTCCCTTCAAACGTTTGGTGGCAGTGATAAAGGCAACTACTTAAGCATTAAGCGAATGGCATTGATTCAGGGTACGTCCTTCAATTGATACGGATTTGCTAATTCGGACAGGCTCATCCAATGCAACAACAGGGTTAGCCCTTTTGTTGAGCTCCGTAGAAATTGATTCAAAAACTTGAACCTTCTATCGAAAGCAGAAAGAATCGGGAAGAAGGTTCTGGAAGAATTCAGAGGATTTCAGGAACGCTACCCGGTGGTGGGCGATGTCCGTGGGCTAGGCGCCATGGTGGGAATGGAATTAGTGGGTGACCGAAAGACAAAGGAACCCGCCACTGGTCCGACAAAGCGTCTGATCGATCTTTGTCGCGAGAAAGGATTGCTGATGATCTCGGCAGGCACCTACTCTAATATCATCCGTCCTTTGATGCCCTTGGTCATCGCAGATGCCCAACTTGATGAAGGACTGAAGATTATTGGTGACGTTCTAGATGAGATCAGCCAGCTGTGACGATTGTAACGCCTTTGTAAGTCAGAGATTTCTGGACTTTTTCAGAGATCTCAAGGAGGATCTGATGAGGGATAAATTTAGGGGAAGAGATTTCTTAAGCCTGATGGATTTTACAGAGGAAGAAATCCTGGATATCTTGGAGGTCTCTTATGGTTTGAAGAAAAAATGGGCCACGAAGGAACCCCATGAATATCTGAAGGGAAGGACTTTCGCGGCATTCTTTGAGAAACCCTCAACCCGTACAAGGAACTCTTTTCAGGTTGGGGCGGCGCACCTTGGGGCCCAGGCGATTTACATACGACCCGATGAATTGCAATTGGCACGAGGCGAATCGGTTCGAGATACAGCAATGGTACTGGATCGATATTACGACGCTCTCTTTATTAGGCCGGCCTCGGGAACCGGACAGGACCGAGTTAACGAATTTGCAAAGTTTATGAAGATTCCTGTCATCAATGCTTGCAGCGATTTCACCCATCCCTGCCAGGGCATCTGCGATCTCATGACGATCTGGGAAAAGAAGAGAAAATTTCGGGGGATCAAGGTCGGCTGGTCGGGTGACCCATGGAATGTCTGTCATTCCCTGATGATCGGATGCGCTTTAACGGGCATGGAGATGGTCATGGCCCTACCCGAAGGGTTCGATCCTCATCCAAAGGTGATGGAATTTGCTCAGACCGCGGCTAAAAAGAATGGCTCCCGTGTCGTTGTTACACGAAACTTGGAAGAGGCGATGAGGGATGCGGATGTCGTGGTCGCCAACACCTTTCACAGCATGGCCCATGAGGCCCAAAAAGAAGAACGGAAGAAAAAATTCGCTCCCTATCAGGTGAATGCGAAATCCGTCTCAGTTGCCAAGCCTGATTACATCTTCATGCACTGCGGCCCTGCCTACGTGGGCGAAGAGGTTACCGAAGAAATCATCTACGGACCTCACTCGGCCTATTTTGATGAGGCTGAAAACCGGATGCACACAGAGAAAGCGGTCCTCGTCCTGTTTGTTGGGTAAGGTCAGGACGGCGGAGTGCGAAAGAACATTAAGAAAAAATGAAACCATAAAGGAGGATGAACGATGAAAGCAAGTGCTCTGTCCAAACTGTTTTTGTTGGTCGCTCTATGTTTAACCATCACGTCCTATGCGGCGAGGGTTCGGGCTGCGGAGCCGCCCATTCCCATAGGAATCATGGGCCCTTTCACCGGTTCCCTTGCGTTTAACGCAGAAGAGATGAAGAAGGGAATGATGCTGGCTGTTGATGAGGTCAACTCCAAGGGAGGACTCTTTGGAAGACAGATCGAATTGATCTTTGGCGATTCCGAAGCCAAACCGGACAAGGGCGTGGCTGCGGTCAAGAAATTGATCACAAGGGATAAGGTTCTGGTCGTAGGCGGAGGCTATGCCAGCTCGGTCAACATCGCTACATCCGAGGTTTGTCAGAATGAGAAGACGCCGAACGTGGTCGCCATTGCCATCAGCCCAACCATTACGAACCGAGGGTTTGACTATGTTT
Organism: Thermodesulfobacteriota bacterium; assembly: GCA_047519465.1. Lineage (GTDB taxonomy): Bacteria > Desulfobacterota > BSN033 > BSN033 > UBA1163 > UBA1163. Next base: position 10,706 of record JAPVTA010000279.1, read on the forward strand.
TCCGGACGTCGCCCAATTCTCCGCAGTTCCTTGCAGGAGTCAATGAATGGCTGGAAAATGTGAAGAAACCCAAAACAGTTGCTTTTCTGATGGAGAACACGGACTACGGCCGGGATGGTGAAAAGATCTGGTCGGCCCTGTCGAACAAGATCGGAGCGAAAGAATTAGCCCACCTCTATTTTGAAATTGGGGACACGGATTTCACCACACAGATCAGCAAATTAAAGGAACTTAAACCAGATGTCACCTTCAACATTGCATCGACTACGGAAGCAGCTTTAATCCAGAAGCAGGCAAAGGAACTGAATTTCCTCACCCAATGGATCGGCGTGGGCGGACAGTTCACCGAAGCCTATTTTAAGATGGCCGGAACCACATGTCAGTATGCCATGGGCTCTTCGTTAGAGCCGACATTGGCCATGAAAAACCCGATCGTGGCTGACTTCGTCAAACGATATGAGGCCAAATACCAGAAGGCAAGGCCGGGCATCTTCTCCAGCCAGGGTTACGACAACATCTTGGTCATTATGGATGCGATCAAGCGGGCTGGAAAACCGACTGGAGACCTCCAGGCGGACCGAGATCGAATCCGGGACGCCCTCAGAAAGACTTCGATTGTGCTTACCCAGGGAAAGATCGAATTCGACAAGACCGGTCAGGTTTACACCGTGACTCCCTCTCCTGTTCAGGTTCAACTCGTCGACGGAAAACCACAGCTCTTCATCATCTACCCTCCGGAGAGGGCTGGGACAACTTATCAAAATCCCCTTCCATGGGACAAAAGAAAATAGAAGCTGAAAGGATCAAGGGACATCTCTCGAAAATCGGATGTCCCTTTTGGATGTGAAAAGGAATGGAATCTCTATTTCTGCAGCAGGTTCTCAATGGCCTGATCGTTGGCAGCGTTTACTGCCTCATCGCCATCGGCCTGACGATGATCTTCGGGGTCATGAGAATCTCCAACTTTGCCCACGGCGACTTTTCGATGCTGGGCGCTTATTTCGCTATCTACTTCGTTCTCTTCTTATCCGGTTGGGCGGGATGGGTTGGCTCGTTAGTTGTCGCCGCCGTCGGGGTGGGACTCATGGGTTTCTTCGTGGAACGGTTTCTGTTCAGACCTCTTCTCACACGATGGACAGACATCGACACCATCATGCTCTCTATCGGCCTCTTTATCCTCCTGGAAAACGGCGCCCGACTCCTCTTCGGCGCCGCGCCCAAGATGATTTCGGATCCCTTCCAGAGTAAAACGATCCATTTTCTTTTCTTCTCGACAAGCGAAATCCGGCTGATATGTCTCCTCTTCTCCTGCATCGCCATTTTCTTGCTCCAACTCTTCTTGACCAAAACCAAAACCGGGGTGGCCATTCGGGCCACGTCACAGAATAGGAATGCGGCTGCACTCATGGGAATCAACATCAGCTACATCTATTCCCTTACGTTTGTTGTGGGGTCTGCCCTCGCGGGTTTGGGTGGGGTTCTTTATGGAACGATCTTCGCCGTCTTCCCGATGATGGGAGCCATGCCCACTCTGAAGGCTTTCGCTGTGACGATCCTCGGGGGGATGGGAAATGTCAGAGGGGCGATCTTCGGAGGGTTTATTCTCGGCGTTGCGGAAACTCTCGGCGGAAACTACATCTCGATGCAATATAAGAATGCGATCGGCTTTGTCATCATCATCCTCGTTCTCCTCATCATCCCGCAGGGCCTATTCGGAGGGAGAGAGAAAAAATGACCGGAACGGATCAGAGTTTAAGATGAATCGTAGTCCTTTCAAATTATTTCTCATCACCCTCGGGATCCTCATTCTCCTCACCCTCCCCCTCGTCATCCGGGACCGTTATTTTCAGCACCTCCTCGTGCTTTCAGGGATTTTCGTTATTCTCACTTCAAGCTGGAACCTTTTGGCCGGTTATTCAGGACTGCTCAATCTTGGCCACGCCGCCTTTTTCGGGATCGGCGGATATTCTTCTGCGTTGTTCGCCCTGAAACTCAATCTTTCTCCCTGGATCGGACTCCCGCTGGGAGGAATCGTCGCCTCCGTCTTTGGAATCCTTCTTGGGATTCCTTCTTTTCGGCTAAGCGGTCCTTATTTGGCTATCACGACGATTGGCTTCAGTGAAATTCTGAGGTTGGTTGCTATGAACTGGGTGAGCTTGACCCGGGGTTCCCTCGGTCTTTACGGCATTCCTCCTCTCACTCCTTTCAATTTCTCGACAAATTTTTCTATTAAATTCGCCTCCGAACAGAACGCCTACTACGTCATCCTCATTTTCGTCTTCCTGACGCTTTTCCTGCTGAATAAATTGATTCACTCGGAATTTGGAATCAGTCTGAAGTCCATCCGTGAAGATGAACTGGGATCTCAATCGATTGGGATCGATACTTCGAGCTATAAGCTAACGGTTTTCATGATCAGCGCCTTTCTGGCTGGGTTTGCGGGTTCGTTTTATGCCCACTATGTCCGTTTGATCAGCCCTGAGATGCTCGCTCTGAGTGAGACGTTCGGTATCCTGACGATGGTCATGGTAGGAGGTCTGGGAACCTTGTTCGGTCCTGTGGTTGGAGCCATCCTGCTTACCTTCCTCTCGGAGGGTCTCAGATTTTTCGAAGACTTCGTCAAAATCGATATTCGCTTCGTCATCTACGGAGGGCTCTTGATAGCGACGATCCTATTCATGCGAAACGGGATCGTCGGCCTTGTTCAAGGAGTCATCAAGGCAAACGAAAAGCAAACAGAGGTAAACGGGTGATCCTCCTTCAGGGAATCCATCTGACAAAGCGCTTTGGCGGCCTGATCGCGGTCAAAGATGTAGATTTCGTTCTTCAATCAGGCGAGATCCTCGGTTTAATCGGACCAAACGGGGCGGGAAAGACGACTTTAGTTAACCTCCTCACCGGGTATTTCGCTCCCAATGCGGGGGTCATCCTTTACCGAGAGAAGAAGATCTCCGGGTTGAAGCCGCACTCCATCAATAACATGGGGATTGCTCGGACATTCCAGATAGTCAGGATCTTCCATAAACTGACGGCGCTCGACAACGTTCGGTCTGGTCTGGTTGACAGAAGGACCAGGACTCCGTGGAGGGTGGCGTTAGACTCCCTTGTGAAGAATCGTGAGACTCAGGTGACAGGCCGTATCGGCGAGGAGCGAGCCATCCAACTTCTGGAATTCGTTGGTCTGGCTTCCTATCGGCACGAGCTCGCCGAAAACCTTCCCTACGCCTACTGCAAACGGTTGGAAATTGCCAGGGCCCTGGCGACCGACCCAAAAATCTTGCTCCTCGATGAGCCCTCGGCCGGTCTCAATCCAAAGGAACAGAACGACCAGATTGCCATCATCAAGAGCATCAGCGGGCAGGGAATAACGATTCTGATCATCGAGCACGTCATGAAGGTGATCATGGACATCTCACACCGCGTTATGGTGCTTCATTACGGCGAGAAAATTGCAGAGGGAACTCCTGAAGAAATCTACAAAAATAAAAAGGTAGTGGAGGCCTACCTCGGAGGTGAGGCGAGTGCTCACGATTGAAAATATCTCGGTCTCCTACGGCAAAGCTATCGCCTTGAAGGACGTCTCCCTTCATGTGGAAGTAAAGGAGTTCGTGACGCTTCTGGGCTCGAATGGAGCAGGTAAGTCCACGCTCCTGAAGACCATCTCCGGAATTCTTCATCCAAAGGAAGGGAGGATTGTCCTCGATAGCGACGAGATTCAGAAACTATCCGCCCACCAGATTGTGAGGAGAGGAATTGTACAGGTTCCAGAAGGGAGGGAACTTTTTCCTGAGCTGACGGTTCAAGAGAACTTACGGATGGGCGCTTACGCAAGGGAAGATAGTTTCGCGGTTAAGAAAGACCTCGACTTTGTTTTTCGGATTTTTCCAATCCTGAATGAGAGGAAATATCAGACCGCAGGTACATTGAGCGGTGGCGAAAGTCAAATGCTTGCGATTGCCCGAGGACTCTTATCTTCGCCAAAAATCCTGATGCTCGATGAACCCAGTCTTGGGATTGCACCGGTTTTAAGGGATGCCATCTTCCAAGTCGTCCAGCAGATTTATCAAGAAAGAGGATTAACCATTCTGCTCGTTGAACAAAATGCAAAGTGGGCTCTCAGCATTTCCTCCCGCGGTTATCTGATAGAAAACGGGGAGGTGACTCTCAAGGGAACAGGAAGGGAACTGGCCGAAAACGAATATGTTAAAAAGGCCTACTTGGGATATTAACTAACCATCCGGTTACAGTAAGGG
>JAPVTA010000280.1:0-12874 GCA_047519465.1 Thermodesulfobacteriota bacterium
CACCCCTTTTCGTTTTACAATCTTACACTTGTCGCAGATTTTTTTGACCGATGCCCTGACCTTCATTCTTCTTATCCGGTTTTTACGAAGTTAAACTCACCCTCTCAAATCCCCCCCCCGCCCCTTTGCTAAAAGGGGTGAAAAAATCGTTCCCACGCGCAGAGGGCGGGTAGGGATGTCGGAAAAGTTTTACAGCGATACCTCTTTACGCTAACTACTGAGGATGAAAAACCTTAACGCATGTTGAATCCTTACAGACTTCTGTTAGCTTTACCCTCTCAAATGATCGCATTTGTAAAACTTTGGAGATATCCTTGCCCGCCCTCGTCCCCGAATTTTTTCACAGCTTCGGGGGGTGAGGGGGAATTAATTATTTCTCCCGAAAAATGATTCTTCCACGTGATAGATCGTACGGGGATAGTTCGACTGTCACCTTGTCTCCCGGGAGGATTTTGATAAAATGCATTCGCATCTTTCCGGAAATATGCGCGAGCACCTTGTGGCCGTTTTCCAGCTCTACTCGGAACATCGCATTGGGAAGGGTCTCCAGGACCTTTCCTTCCACTTGAATCGCATCCTCCTTCGGCATCGTATCCCTCCGCACCCTTAAACGGGTGTGGCATCTAATAAACGGGCGATTTGATCAAAAATCTGATCGGGGCCACCCGTGCCCTGAATGGAACGAAGTTTCTTTTTACCGCGATAATACTCGATGAGAGGGGCCGTTTGTTTCTCATATTCCTTCAATCGTGTCCGAATGGTTTCTTCGTTGTCGTCCGCACGTTGGTAGAGCGATCCCCCGCATCGATCACAACTCCCCTCTTTTTTGGGCGGTTGGAAAAGCAGGTGAAACATGGCCCCGCAGTTCTTGCAGGTCCTCCTCCCCGTCAGCCGGCGCACCAATTCTTCGGATGGCACTTCAACGTTAATGACGTGATCCATCCTCTTTCCGATTTTGGTGAGGATGGATTGGAGTGCTTCGGCCTGAGGAATGGTCCTTGGAAATCCGTCGAGGATGAAACCTGGGCCACAATCCTTTGCCTTCAGACGCTCCTCAATGGTCCCGATGACGATTTCATCCGGAACGAGTTGCCCTCGATCCATAAATACCTTTGCCTTTATTCCCAAAGGGGTGGCTTCCTTCACGGCTGCCCTCAGAATATCGCCGGTAGAGATCTGGGGGATATGATACCGCTCCACTATTCGTTGTGCCTGAGTTCCCTTGCCCGCCCCAGGCGGGCCTAATAGAATCAAATTCATCCAGCGTCCGCTACTCTTTATGAATCAATGCAAAATGCAAATTTAGCATTGCAAATTGCAAAGTTCTTAGCTCCTTGTTTTGAGATTTTCAATTTTCATTTTGCAATTTACAATGAGTTCTTCTTTATCCGCGTCTTCCCTTCAACCTGCCTTTTCTCATCAATCCCTCATAGTGCCTTGAGAGCATATGTGCTTCAATCTGTTGAACGGTGTCCAAAGCCACGCCGACCACGATCAGCAGGGACGTCCCTCCAAAGTAGAAGGAAACATGGAATCTCTGACTGAGAATCGTGGGCAGGACACAGATGGCCGAGACATAAATCGCCCCTCCGAGAGTGATCCGAGTGAGCACCTTATCGATATACTCAGCGGTCTTCTGTCCGGGACGAATGCCAGGGATGTACCCACCGAATTTTTTCATATTATCGGCAACATCATTCGGGTTGAAAGTGACGGCTGTATAAAAATAGCAAAAGAAGAAAATGAACCCCACGTAAAGAAGATTGTAGACAAGCCCACCCCGGCTCAAATTTTCCAAGACAGCATTCACCCATGGGTGGACCTCCAGCCACTGCTTCGGCGCAAACCCTGCAATCGTCGCCGGAAACAACAAGATGGAGGAGGCAAAGATAGGGGGGATGACACCCGACGTGTTGAGCTTGAGGGGAAGATGTGTGCTCTGGCCGCCATAAACCCTTCTTCCTACGATTCGCTTGGCGTACTGGACGGGCAGCCTCCGTTGCCCGGTTTCGACAAAGATGATCACAGCGACCACCAATATCATGAGGATGATCAACCCTAAAATGGTGAAGATATCCAGTGTTCCCGCCCTATACAGTTCGTAAGTGCCCGCCACGGCGTTTGGCATTCTGGCGACAATCCCAGCGAAGATGATCAGGGAGATACCGTTCCCAATTCCTCTCTCGGTAATCTGTTCGCCCAGCCACATGATGAAAGCCGTGCCCGCGGTCAGGGTAATGACGGTCATCATTCGGAAGGACCATCCGGGAACGAGAACAACCGCCTCGCCTGCTCCTCCTGCCATCTTCTCCAAGCCGACGGCGATTCCAAATCCCTGGATCATGCTCAGAACCACCGTTCCGTAACGGGTATACTGTACGATCTTTTTTCGGCCGATTTCCCCCTCTTTCTGGAGCTGGGCGAGATAGGGAATGACTACAGTCAGAAGCTGAAGGATAATCGAGGCGCTGATGTAGGGCATAATGCCCAGAGCAAAAACGGAGAGCCTCTCCAAGGCCCCTCCCGAAAACATATCAATGAGGCCGAAGATCGTCCCTCTTTGTGCGGCAAAGAAGGAGGCTAAAGCATCTCCGTTAACTCCGGGGGTGGGGATGTGGACGCCGATGCGATAAATCGCCAAGAAAGCGAGGCTCCACAGTATCCTTCTTTTGAGCTCGGGTATTTTAAAGATGTTCTGGGCCCCTGAAATCATGAGCCGATAACCTCCACCCTCCCTGAGGTACTTTCTACCTTCTTAAGGGCAGCTTTGCTGGCTTGATGGACACGGATAATCAGAGGATGCTGAAGCTCCCCGTCCGATAGAAGCTTCACCGGTTCCTCTCTTTTTATGAGGCCCGACTGAAGCAAGAGGCCGGGTTCCACCACGGTGTCTTTTGGAAAGCGATTCAGATCTCCCACATGGATAATGGCAAAGTGTTTCTTAAAAGGGGAACGGAACCCTCTTTTTGGAAGGCGACGTTGAAGGGGCATCTGGCCTCCCTCAAAACCCGCTTTCGTGCCTCTCCCGGAGCGGGAACTCTGGCCTTTAGACCCTCGACAAGCAGTCTTACCGTGACCGGACCCAATGCCTCTCCCCACTCGCTTTTCCTTTTTTCTCGCTCCTTCAGGAGGTCTCAATTCGTTTAATCTCATCTGCGCTCCCTTGACATTACGCCTTCACCCCGTTAGAAATGATGCCCCGGTGCTCTGCCCTGTATACCATGCGGTGCCCGAGCCGTTCTGGTTCAGGGCCGTGCTGGGCTCTGCGGCGGGGTTAGGTCCCAGAATAATTCAAGCAGGGTTTGATGTCCCGCTCGGTTTCGAGTCGCAACGACTGGAGTTTCTAACGGGGTTCACCTCCATTAGATGAATGACACGATGAATCATCCCCCGGATCTCGGGTCGATCCGGCAAGGTAAGGGTCTGATAGAGTCGCTTGAATCCGAGCCCCCGTATGGTCTCTCTCTGATCGCGGGTTCTTCCGATCGCACTCCGGATCCATTTGACAGTAATCGTTTTCTCCGCGTTGGGTCTCTCAGTTTTCCGTTGCTGTTTCATGTCTTTTTTCAACCACCTCTTCGGGAGCCTTCAATTGGTTGACGGCCTGAAGGGTGGCTTTGATCAGATTGTAAGGGTTGTTTGACCCGAGAGATTTCGTCAAAATGTTTTGAATCCCTGCGGATTCAGCAATCGCCCTGACGGCTGCGCCCGCGATGACCCCCGTTCCCTCGGAAGCTGGCTTGAGCAAAACCTTGGCGGCCCCAAATCTTCCTGTCACTTCGTAGGGGATCGTTTTATTGATAATGGGAACCTTGATTAAGTTCCGTTTCGCATGCTCAATCCCTTTTCGAATGGCCTCCGGGACTTCATTGGCTTTCCCCAGCCCGCTTCCCACATGGCCGTTTCCATCTCCAACCACGACCAGGGCGCTGAAGCTGAATCGTCTCCCCCCCTTCACCACTTTGGCTACCCGGTTGATGTGAACCACCCGGTCCGTCAATTCCAATGCACCGGCATCAATTCTTGGCAATGTCTTTCCCTCCGTTGAAAAAATTTCTGAAAAAATCCAGAAACTTTTGATTACACAGATTAGGAAACGATGACACCGATATGAAATACACTGTACATAAAGGTAATCTGTGTCATCATTTTTTTAAATCTGTGTCATCAAGAGAGCGTAGCGTCATTTTTCAAAGCTCTCTAAAAGATCAAACCGCTTGCTCTGGCAGCCTCGGCCAAGGCCTTAACCCTGCCATGATAGAGATACCCACTCCGATCAAAGACCACTTTTTGAATCCCCTTTTCCAGGCACTTTTTGGCAATCAGTTCTCCAACTTTCTTTGCGGCATCTACATTTCCTGGAAAACGAAAACTTCCTTTCAGTTCAGGGCTCATCGTGGAGGCACTGACGAGGGTTTTTCCTGACGTATCCTCGACGGCCTGAACATAAATGTGCTTCAAACTTCGGAAGACATTGAGGCGAGGGCGCTCGGAGGTTCCAACGACGCGGCTCCTCACTCTCTTTCTCCTTTTCAACCTGGCCAACTTCTTTCTATCTTTCAAGGTGTTCCTCCCTGCCCACCAGTAGGCAGGCCTATCCTGCCTCGCGGGGACGGGTCTATTGATTAAGCTTTGGTCTTCCCGACCTTTTTGCGGATTCGTTCACCGAGGTATCGTATTCCTTTTCCCTTGTAGGGTTCGGGTGGTTTGATCGAGCGAAGTTGGGCGGCAACGATTCCCACCTGTTGTCTGTCAACTCCTTTTACCGTGAGGAGTGTTTGTTTCTCTACATCCACCTTGATTCCCTTAGGAACCGAATAGAGGATAGGGTGCGAATACCCCAGGGTGAGCTTGAGGGTGTTTCCCTGAAGGTCAGCTCGGAAACCCACTCCCACGATCTCAAGCTTTTTTTCGAACCCCCGGGTGACCCCGGTGATCATATTGGCGATCAGACTCCGCATCAAACCTTGAAGGGCCCTGGAGGTCCGCTGGTCATTGGCCCGGTGGACGACAACCTTCCCTCCGTCCACAGAAGCCGAAATCCCCTGAGGAAGGGGGTAAGTGAGATGGCCCTTGGGTCCGGTCACCTCCACTCCAGAGGGCTCGCAGGCGACCTTTACTTCCTTCGGCATGACAATGGGCATCCTTCCAATACGAGACATATTAACCTCAATTTCAAATTGCAGATTGCAAATCGCAGATTGAAAAAAATTTGAAATCTAAAATCTGAAATCTGAAATTAAAATTGTTACCATACATAGCACAGGACTTCTCCGCCTACGTTGGCCTTCCGGGCAGACTTATCCGTCAGGATTCCCTTTGAGGTGGAAAGGACCGAAAACCCTAATCCGCTCATGACAGCGGGGATGTTGTCCTTTCCCACATAGACCCTCCGGCCAGGCTTGCTGATCCGTCGGAGGTGAATGACTTCCTTTCGGCTGGCGTCATACTTGAGAAAGATTCGGATCATCTCATGCTGGTGGTCATCCGTGACAACCTTGAAGTTCTTGATGAACCCTTCGTCCTTTAAAATTTTCGCAATCTCCCGTTTCGTTTTCGACGAAGGGATATCCACCTTTTCGAATTTCGCCTTAGACCCATTTCGAATTCGTGTAAACATGTCGGCTATCGGATCGGTCATGGACATACTCACCCCGTACCTTTCACCAGCTGGACTTAATCATCCCGGGGATTTCGCCCCGGGAGGCGTATTTTCTTAAACAGAGTCGGCACATATTAAATTTTCGATAATAGGCCCTTGGTCTTCCGCAGAGAGGACACCGATGATACTCTCGGACCTTAAATTTCTGCGAACTTTTTGCCTTGTTCATCAACGACAGTTTTGCCAATTTTTCCTCCCCATCAAATCAAAATCCCAATGACCAGATCACACATTCCAAATGCCTCCAAGTCACTAAGTCACCGGGTAATGAACTCATTCAATGACTAATAACCTATAGACCTAATGACGCGGCGACTTTAACATGCGTGCTTGGAATTTGAAATTTCCATTAGTTTCTAAAAGGCATCCCCAGCAGCCTCAGCAGTTCCTTGCCTTCTTCATCCGTCTTGGCCGTAGTCACAATGACAATGTTCATCCCCTTTATCTTGTCGATTTTATCGTAATGAATTTCCGGAAAGATCAGTTGTTCACGAATGCCGAGGGCATAATTGCCCCTCCCGTCGAAGGACTTGCCAGAGATCCCCTTAAAGTCCCTTACCCTCGGGAGAGCGACATTGACCAAGCGATTGAAAAATTCATACATCCTCTCCTTCCGGAGGGTGACCATGCACCCAATCGGCATCCCCGTTCTCAATTTGAACTGGGCAATCGATTTCTTTGCCTTGGTAATGACGGGCTTCTGCCCCGTGATCTGGCTGAGCTCTTGCGCCGCAGAGTCGAGAATTTTTATATTCTGGATGGCCTCCCCCAATCCCATGTTGATCACGATCTTCTCCAGCTTGGGAACTTCCATCCGGTTCTTGTAATTGAACCGCTTCATCAAGGCAGGGACTACTTTCTCCAGATAGACCTCTCTTAATTTAGCCATCCGACCACCTACTTATCCAAAAGTTCTCCACACTTTCGGCAAAACCGCGCCTTCTTTCCGTCTTCTGTGATGCGATGCCCGACTCGAATGGGTTTATTGCATTTCTCGCAGAGAAGCATCACATTCGAGAGATGGAGCGGCGCCTCCTTTTCCAAAATGCCCCCCTGTCTCTGTTTCCCGTGGGGGCGTGAATGCCTCTTGACGAAATTGAGCTTTTCAAGAAGCACCTTCTCCTTCTCGGGAAAGACCTTCAGGACTCGACCGCTCTTCCCCTTTTCCTTTCCGGCGATCACCATGACCAAATCGTTCTTCTTGATGTGATAAGTTGGAACGATCATTTCAAATTCCCTTTCCTCCTAAGCCCTCCCTGCCATGGCCAGGGTGAGTCGAATGCCTTTAGAGAACCTCCGGGGCCAAGGAGATGATCTTCATAAACCGTTTGGCCCGAAGTTCCCGGGCCACTGGACCGAAAATTCGAGTTCCGACTGGATCCCCTTGGGGATTGATCAGGACAGCTGAGTTGTCGTCGAATTTGATGTAAGAACCGTCAGGACGTTTCACCTCTTTCCTCGTCCGGACGATAACGGCACGAGCAACATCCCCCTTCTTAATCTTGGAATTGGGAAGGGCATCTTTGACGGAAACGACAATGATGTCTCCCAAGGTGGCATACTTCCTGCGGGTGCCGCCGAGGACTTTAATGCATCCCAGCCTTTTGGCTCCCGAATTATCGGCGACCTCGAGAATACTCCGCATCTGAATCATGATCCACTCCCCTTCGAGAGCAGAAAGTGGAGAGTCTCCACATTCAACTTTCCATTTGTCATCAGGCGGCCCGTTCCAGGACTTCCTTGACGCGCCACCTTTTCTCTTTGCTCAACGGACGGGTTTCGATCAACAGAACCTTATCTCCGGTATGACATTCGTTCTTTTCGTCGTGGGCTTTTACTTTCGTCCTCTTCCGGATATATTTCTTATAGATAGGGTGAAGGACGAGACGATTGACCATGACCACAACCGTCTTGTCCATCTTGTCGCTCGACACTACACCCGTTAACGTTTTTCGCTTGCCTCTTTCTCCCATTGGTCTCATTTCCCTTTGTTCAGAGTCTTCTCCTTGAGAACCGTCTTCAACCGGGCGATGTCCCGTTTGACCTGGGGGATTCGCATGACGTTCTCCAACTGTCCTGTGGCATGCTGAAACCGAAGGTTGAAGAGTTCCTCGCCCAGTTCCTTCTCCTTGACGAGCAACTCCCCTTCGCTCAGTTGGCGAAGGTCTTTTGCCTTCATAGATGACTCCCCCTCATGATGAACTTTGTATGAAGCGGCAATTTGTGGGAGGCCAGAAGGAATGCCTCCCTGGCCCTTTCTTCAGGAACCCCTTCCATCTCATAAAGAATTCGGCCGGGCCGGATGACGGCCACCCAGTCCTCGGGAGGGCCCTTTCCTTTTCCCATCCGGGTCTCTGCGGGTTTCTTGGTAATCGGCTTGTCTGGAAAGATGCGAATCCAAATCCGGCCGGTACGCTTGATAAATCGAGTCATGGCGATTCGTGCGGCCTCAATCTGACGGGCAGTCAACCAGCCACATTCCATGGCCTGGAGTCCAAAGTCACCAAAGTTGAGGCTGTTTCCACGGGAGGCCACTCCTCTTCTCCTTCCTTTCTGTTGCTTTCGATATTTTGTTTTCTTCGGCATCAACATAATGCTTACCTATGAAATCCAAAGTTCAAAATCCAAATTTCAAAGGAATGTCAAATATCAAATTTGAACTTTGACATTTGGCATTTGACTTTTAGGCGACTCTCTCTTCTCCTTCCCTTGTCGGGAAGACCTCTCCCTTGAAGATCCAAACCTTTACACCAATAATTCCATAAGTGGTTTTAGCCTCGGCAAGGCCGAAATCGATATCCGCCCTAAGGGTGTGAAGAGGGACCCGGCCCTCTCGGTACCATTCTCTACGGGCCATTTCCGCCCCGCCCAATCTCCCTCCACAGGCAATTTTTATCCCCTTCGCCCCCAATTTGAGTGCGGAGGTCACAGCCTTCTTCATCGCCCTTCGGAATCCAACCCGTCTTTCCAGTTGAAGAGCCACATTTTCAGCTACCAGCTGGGCATCGATCTCCGCCCTCTTGACCTCTTGGATATTGATAAAAATTTCTTTGTCGGTCATCTTTTGGAGTTCCTTCTTCAGGTTCTCCACTTCTGCTCCCTTTTTCCCGATGATGATGCCAGGCCGGGCGGTGTAGATCGTGACCTTCGCCTTTTTGGCCTTGCTGGCAGCTCGTTCAATCTCGATCTTAGAGACGCCGGCATGATAGAGTTTTTTCTTCAGGTGGTCACGGATTCGAATATCTTCGACGAGGAGTTGAGGATAATCTTTTTCCGCATACCATCGGGAATCCCAGGACTTAATCAGCCCCAATCGAAAACTGGTTGGATGTACTTTCTGTCCCAAGGTTTGTCCTCCCTAATTCACTTCGTTATGGCTCCGGCGAAAGGCGTTTGGTTCACCCCTTCGGCGGCGCGAAGCTCCACCTTTAAAGGGGGATTAAAAAAAGCGCCGCTCAGGGTGAACCCTGAGAGAAGCCCCGGCCTTTAGGCCGACGAGTCGAAGGGTTCACTTTTCGTCCAAGACGATGTTGATATGGCTTGTCCTCTTCCGGATCGTGGTGGCACGGCCCAGCGCCCTGGGTTGATAACGCTTCATTGTCGGCCCCTGATCCACAGTAATCTTTTTGATGTAAAGACGATCGACGTCGACATTCTTCTTCTGCGTCGCATTGGCAATGGCCGATTTTAATAATTTGATGACGATCCTTGCGGCTGCCTTCTTCGTAAAGGTCAGGATATTCAAAGCCTCCTCTGATCCCTTGCCCCGAATCAGATCAGCCACCCGTTGCGCCTTTCTGGGTGCGATTCGAACAAATTTTAGCTTTGCTTTCACTTCCATCTCGCCGTTCACCTGCTATGGAGTCGTCTTCCCCTTCACTTTGGTTTTTCGGTCTCCGGAATGGCCGTGGAACGTCCGGGTTGGGGAGAATTCCCCCAGCTTGTGTCCCACCATTTCTTCAGTCACAAAAACCGGGATAAACTTTTTCCCGTTATGGACAGCAAACGTCAACGCCACCATTTCAGGGACAATCGTGGATCGCCTCGACCAGGTTTTGATCACTTTTCCTTCCCTCGTCCTCCGGGCCTCTTCCACCTTTTTCATCAAATGGGAATCTACAAAAGGCCCTTTTTTGATCGAACGGGCCATCAATCCCTCCTCTTTAGAATATACTTATCAGTCGTCTTATTTCTTCGAGTCTTCCTTTCCGGCACTCCCCATGGCGTACACGGATGTCTGCCGCCTGAACTCTTTCCTTCGCCTCCCCCTAAGGGATGATCAATGGGATTCATGGCCACCCCGCGGACCGTGGGCCTCCACCCCAGCCAGCGATTCCTCCCTGCTTTCCCCAAGGAGATATTTTCATGTTCCAGGTTGCTCACCTGGCCAATGGTCGCATAACAATCTTGAAGAACCAGCCGGACTTCACCCGAGGGGAGCTTCACATGGGCATACTTTCCCTCCTTTGCCATCAACTGGCCAGAGGCTCCCGCGCTTCGGATAATTTGACCCCCTTTTCCCATTTTCAACTCGATATTGTGAATCAACGTGCCTGTCGGGATGTTTCTAAGGGGAAGGGCATTGCCCGGTTTAATATCCGCTGTCGGGCTTGCGATCACCTGGTCGCCTACATGAAGTTCAGAGGGAGCGAGGATATACCGCTTTTCGCCATCATTGTAGCGAAGCAAGGCAATCCGGGCGGATCGATTTGGATCGTATTCGATGGAAGCTACGTTCGCCGGGATCTCCCTCTTGTCCCGTTTGAAGTCAATCATCCGATATTTTCTTTTGTGGCCCCCTCCCCGATGCCAAGCGGTGATTCTTCCATAGCAATTTCTTCCCCCTGTCCTTTTTAGAGGCCGGAGAAGACTCCTCTCCGGTGTTACAGAGGTGATTTCTTCAAACTCGGAGATGGTCTGAAACCGCTTCCCAGGAGACGTAGGTCTGAATTTCTTAATAGCCATGGGGAACCTCTTTAAATTTCAAAATCCAAATGTCAAATGCCAAAGGAATGTCAAAGGCTTAAATCTCAAATTTCTAACCTATCTTTAATTTGAAAATTTGAACTTCATTTGAACTTGGAACTTTGACATTTGGCATTTCGATTAAGCTCCTTCGAAGAAATCGATACGATCCCCTTCTTTCAGGGTGACAATCGCCTTTTTCCAGTCGGGCCTCTTGCCATACCTTCTTCCCAAGCGTTTCACCTTCCCCAATACGGTGGAGGTTCTCACCTGAAGGACTTCTACCTTAAAGAGGCGCTCAACGGCTGATTGAATCTCAATCTTGTTCGCTCTCCGGTGAACCTCGAAAACGTACTGACGGCCTTCCTCTTTCTGCCGGGTGCTTTTCTCTGTGATGAGAGGCCGTTGGATGATCTTCTGCGCTTCCTTCATGATGCGAGTACCCCTTCAATCTTTTCAACCGTTGGGCGGAGTAAAATGAGGTGCTTATGGTTCAAGATATCGTAGACATTTAACCCTTCGTAACGGAGGGTCTCAATGCCGGGGATATTCCGGGCGGATCTCTCTAAGCGAAGATGTTTTTCATCCGTGACAATGAGGGCGTCCTCCACTTGAAATCTTCTCAGGACGTCAAGAACCTGGCGGGTTTTAAATGCTTCCAGCGGAAAATCATTCAGAAGGATCAACTTCCCTTCCTGACGTTTCAGGCTGAGAGCCGCTTTGAGGGCAGCTCTCTTCACTTTTTTGGGAAGAGAGAAGGAATAACTCCTCGGCATGGGACCGAAGATCGTTCCTCCCCCTCTCCACAGCGGAGATCTTCGGGACCCTGCGCGAGCTCTTCCCGTTCCTTTTTGCCGCCAGGGTTTTGCCCCTCCCCCTCGCACCAGGGCCCTGTTCTTTGTGGCAGCCGTCCCTTTTCTCTTGGAGGCGAGATCCCTTCGAACGACGTCGTAGAAAAGCGTCGGGTTGATCTTGGCACTGAAGATCCGGTCATCCAACTCCATATCGCTCACTTTTTGATTTCCAATGTCATAGACGGCCAACGTGGTCATCCCAATCCCTTTCTTAAGCCGATGGGGTCACGGAATCCTTCTTTTTCGTAGCGCTTCGAATGAGGACCCATCCCGTCGGACTCCCTGGGAGGCCTCCTTTAAGAAGGAGGAGGTTCTGATCCTCTTTGACATCGACGACTTTGATATTCTGAAGAGTCACTTTCCGATTCCCATATTGGCCTGGCATCCGCAACCCCTTAAAGGTATGATGGGGGAAAGTGGCAGAGCCAACGGAGCCTCCATGCCGAAAATATTCATGCGTTCCATGAGAGCCGGGGGAACCGCGAAATCCGTGGCGTTTGACCACGCCTGCAAACCCTTTCCCCTTGCTCAGACCGGTGACATCCACAACATCTCCGGGCTTAAAAAGGCTCACGGTTACTTCCTGGCCTACCTCATACCCTCCGAAGCCCTGTACACGGAATTCCTTGAGAGTGTAGAAAGTTCCTGTTCCCGCCTTCTTGAAATGCCCGGCCAGGGGTTTGTTCACCCTCTTGCTGTTCTTCGGGAGGAAACCGAGTTGAAGGGCGTTATAGCCGTCCTTCTCATTTATTTTCTTCTGAACCACTGAGCAAGGGCCGGCTTCGACGACAGTCACTGGGATAACGGACCCGTCTTCGAGAAAGACCTGGGTCATCCCCAGTTTTCTCCCGATGATTCCTAAAGTCCTTTTCATTCTCTCGTGTCCTCAATCCTCCCCTCCCCCTTGCAAAAGGAGGAATAAAGGAATTTATAACTTGATTTCTACGTCGATTCCCGCCGCAAGGTCCAGTTTCATCAAGGCATCGACCGTTTGCTGGGTTGGCTCTAAAATATCCAGAAGGCGCTTATGGGTCCGAATCTCGAATTGCTCTCTCGATTTTTTGTCCACGTGAGGAGATCTCAGGACGCAAAATTTATTGATCTTTGTCGGAAGAGGGATGGGCCCTGCTATGCTCGCACCCGTTCGACGGACCGTATCAACGATCTCGACAGTCGATTTGTCCAGGAGCTTATGGTCATAAGATTTTAAACAAACTCTGATCTTCTGAGTTGTCATGTCAACCCTTCTCCTTTACCCCGTAAGAAAGCCCCCATTGATAGTAGGGCTGTCGGGTTTATTCGAGGACGTCACTGATGACGCCTGCCCCCACCGTACGCCCCCCCTCCCGTATCGCAAACCGCAACTCCTTCTCCATCGCAATCGGCGTAATCA
>JAPVTA010000281.1:0-5651 GCA_047519465.1 Thermodesulfobacteriota bacterium
GAATCGCCTCGCTTGTCAAGAAGTCGATTAGTTTGGCATCATATCCACTTCCCCTCGGGCCGCCGCAGGCATCGAAGGTTAATGCCAAAACTTTCTGATCAGTGTTCAATCTGGTTTTTACTCCCTTGACGACTTCTCCCCATTCGCGCGGGACCCGACCAGAGAACTTTGCCATGATTTGTTCCTTCGTCTGTAAATCCTGGGATAGCCCTTGGTCAATCCGCCAAGACGATAAGGTAAAGAATAGAATGAAGAATATCAAAATTGTCTTGCATCTGTTTCTGTCCATGACCTTCTTCTAACCCATCATTCTCAGCCTTCGCAATGTTGTAGCTATGTTACTAATGAGGCCATAATTGAGGAGACATAATTAATGCTGCTCCGGCAAATCCCCATCCCCCTTCTAACCTCCCGCTTGAAAGGGGAGGAACATAACGATTTCCCTCCCCTTCAGCCTGCCTGCGCGAAGCCGCTTCGGCGAAGGCAGGGGGGAGGGAAGGGTGGGGGTGGGGACAAATCCAACTCCGTGCTTGACAGGGTTATTAAAGTGCCGTATATTGTAGTTAGAAAATATACGTCATTCAATTGGAGGATTGTGATGGCAACAAAACTGACATTGCGCATGGATGAGAGAGTTATCCGTCGTGCCAAAACATACGCCAAAAAGTCTGGCAAATCTGTGTCAAATCTCGTTGCAGATTTTTTTGTTCTGTTGGCGACAGGAGAAGAAAAGCATACCTTCGACATCACGCCAAAAGTGAAATCTCTTCGAGGAGCTTTTCGGGGAGCTCGTATGACCACGGATAGCTATCGGCGCCATCTTGAAGATAAATACCTATGACGGTACTCTTTGATACGGATGTTATCCTCGACCTTCTTTTGGATAGAGAGCCTTTCGCAGAAACAGTCGCCGAAATATTTTCAATGGTAGAGAAGGGGAGCATCACCGGCTATGTGTCCGCGACCACCGTGACCACGATTCATTATCTGACGGCAAAGGCGGCTGGTTCCAGCAAGGCCGAAAAATCCATCCATAAATTGCTTGCCCTGCTTGAAGTGGCTCCGGTCAACAGGGCCGTCTTAGAGGGGGCGCTCGAAGGCGCATACGATGATTTTGAAGATGGAGTGGTTTCAGAGGCCGCTTATCACGTGGGAGCGAAAGTGATTGTCACAAGAAATGTGCGGCATTACAAGAGCTCACCTGTCCCGGCCTATTTACCCTTGGAAATCTTAAAAATGCTCAAAGCGGGTAAGTATAAAGATAAGTGAAATCCTTAATGAGAAGTTGCTCCAGACCTCCTCTTTCACTTCCACCTTTGAGCAGGTGGCCCCGGCGTCACCCCGCGTTCAACCTACCTCGGCTATTGAAACGAAGAAGTCGGCATTAAGATCAACCTTGGGAGAACACAGGAATCCCTGCACAAGAGTACCTCCTGTAAGTATCGCTTGACAAATTGTGTTTAACTGTGTAGATTTCTTCTCGAAATCTTCAATTGACAGTTTCCAATAAAAGTGCCTTTCTAATCAAAGCTGGCGAACCTTTCTCAGGTCTTGTTTTAGTAATGAAAATGAAGTTGGTAGACTTTGTTATCTTTTTTTCTTAGATAGTGGAGGCCGCTATGAACGATGAAATATACGAGATTCCGATAGATGAAATTGCTGTCTCTAATTCGAATGTTCGCCGCAGTGACCAGGATAAAGATCTTGAAGAGTTGGCGGCCAGTATCGCAAAACACGGTTTGCTTCAACCCGTTGTGCTAATAGGCGAACATGGAAGTCCACCGTATCAGCTTATTATTGGCCAGAGAAGGTTTCTTGCACACAGAGATATCCTTCATAAAAAGAAGATCCGCGCTGTCTTTGCCGGAAGATTAAACCGAGTGCAAGCTTCCATCCGCTCTTTAGTAGAAAATATGACGCGCACAGACCTTAATCATGCTGATGCTGCTGAGGCTATTACGTACTTATATAAACAACTGAACAGAGATGAACGTAAAGTAAAGGCTGAAACTGGGTTGTCGTTGCAGAGGATAAGACAATATGTAGATATCGATGAACGCGCCTCACCCAAGATGAAGGAGAAATTGCGTGCCAAAAAGGTTACTCCGGCTGATGTGCAGCGCGTTTTGAGGGCTGCTTCTGGCGATATCGGAAAGGCTGACCGTCTTTTGGAAAAGATGGGTAGACAAAAGCTAACACTATATCAAAAGAAAAAAATGGTTGAATATGGAGAGGAACATCCTCACGCTCATGATGATAAGATTATTGAAGAGGCCAAACGGCCGACAGTAGAACGAACAATTCTGGTGAAGCTATCAGATCAAGCCAGAGCAGGGCTTGAAAAAGCGGCCGAAAAACTTGCCATGAGCCCTGACGAAGTCGCAGCACAGGCAGTAGAGGATTGGCTTTCAAGAAAGGGCTTCATTAGTGCATAAGAAAGATGATAAGGCGCGAAAGAGAGATTACAGTCAAAGCGAAGTTGAGGATGCTCTGGCTGGGCTAATAGCTAGTACAAAGCGGATCCATCGCAAATTAAACCTTGTCCAGATAGCAAAAAAAATAGAGATCGCTCGTAAAGGATTAGGAAATTTGAAGAGCGTATCTGAAGCTATTGGGTTGTCTACAGAAATGCTCCGCCAGTTCTCAAGAGTCACAAAAATTGCTCCGGAAGCACGGCGTTTTGTGACAGAGGGTGCAATTCAAAGCGTCGATATCGCAGACCGGATTAGTCGACTTCCGCCGGCAGATCAATTTCTGGTTGCCCAAGCAGTTGCGCATGGGGAACTGAACGGCGATGATGTCAGGGCCATTATTTCGTTTAGAAAAGACCAGCCAAAACTTCCGATAAGCAAAGTAATATCCTGTGTCACTGACTCTCGCAACATCAGAGAGTACGTTGTCCAATTTCTGGTTCCTGCAGAAGAAGAACTGAAGAACATAGAAGAGCGTTTTTCCAAATTGTTTGGCCAAGACGGGGTACGTTCTGTGAATGTCGAAAAAGGATTGGGGACACTAGTATTAAATAAAGACGGCAAGAAACGGTTTGAACTTATTGCTAAAAGGAAGGGTTTAACAAAGCGTGCGTTGGTGGAAAAAATCATTTCCGGGGAGGTTAAATAACAATGCCTCGAAAAGTAACGAGACCGCAACCAGGGCGGCTGGCCGCTCATCTGATTTTGGAGGAATTTCACTCTATCAAAGCAGAGCTTTCACAATGGAGGACAGATCCGCAGATCTATGAAATGGAGAGAGAAAAGCCCGGTGGAATTATTTTGGGCTTTGTTAAAGGGTTACGCTTATCAGCACGATTAATTTACGCTATCCGTGAGCATCTTTCTACATTTAACCTTGAGGTACACTGGGGCCATTTATTGACAGAAGAAGGAAACTCCTGTTCGCCAGAGTGTGATATCATTATTCATTTGCCAGGATTTGACCGTGAGTGGAATGGACATGAAAGTAAAGTTATGGATTTCAAGTTTATAAATTGCCAACAAGCAATTGCAGTTATTAGTTGCAAATCTTTTATCAGAGCGGTTGATCGGGGATATCGTCGCGGACTGAGGCCCTACGTTGACAAGGTGTTACTTTTTGCTGAATGTTGCGAACCAAATGCTATAGATAAGCTTAAAAGATCTGCAAAATCGGCTGGCTATGAAGGTTTCTGGTATTTATATGCATGTAACCAAGCTACTTTCGAGTGCACTACAGATCCAGACCAATGGGAAGACTTCCTGCGCACGTTAAAGTCCATTGCAAGTGAGCATTCGCGGAGGCATCGTTAATATGAAAGCTACAACAAAAAAAGTGCTTAGAAGAGGATATGATGTCGGTTGGGAATCCGCAGCAAAAATAATAGTGAAAAAGAATTTTCGTGGCCTACAAGTTAGCTGTCCAAAATGCAATAAACCTGGGACATTAATCTCCAAATGGATAAAGGGGTCACCGATAAAACCGTTTTATGTCTGCCACAGCAATGGTAACGGTTATTTTAAGGCATGTCGCATAGAACGTAAACACGCCATCTATGCGAGATCCAGCATTGGAATAGGCAGAGATGATATTATAAAGACTTTGAGGATGGGAGAACCCTTTATACTTTTTAGCGGTGGGAAGGATAGTTTGTGTCTGCTCTATTACATCAGTCGATTAGCAAAAACTATCGGGAAAAAAATCACGGCAATCCACGCAGATACAACGGCAAGCTTCCCGGAAGTTGAACAATATGTACAAAATGTTTGTTCCTATTTTAATGTACCTCTAGTAATCGTACGCCCGCCTTATGATTATTTTGAACTTGCAAAGAAATGGGGGATTCCAGGGGTAAAGTCTCGCTGGTGTTGCTCAACTTTGAAAATCGCACCAATCCGTCGGTTTCTTTCGGATGTGGTAGGACAAAAAATTATATTTGATGGCATAAGATCAGCCGAATCGAACATCCGTGCAACCTATAATCCTATTTGGTACCATCCGTCATTTCGGTGTATCAGCGTGAGCCCTATTTTTGATTGGTCGGATGAAAAAGTAAAAAAGTATATAAAGGTGAATAATCTTCCAAAAAGCCCGACCGCAGATCTAAACACTTCAGCGGAATGTTGGTGTGGTGCATATAAGTGCAAAAATGATTTTGAAGCCTTACTGGATATTCACCCGGAAATATTTGACAAACTTGTTGAGGTCGAAAAAGCACAAAGGGGTAAATACACTTTTCTCTTTGAAAAAGGAGTGCGGGTCCCTTTGGACTCTCTGAAGAAAGAGAAAATCAAAAAATGAACAAAGCCAAAGGGAAGAAAAATATTTTTTAGGAACGAGACGAGTTATTAAGGTGAAGTCTCTAAACCGGTCCGGTGCAGCAGAAAAGGAAATATTTGAGTCGGAAGTTACTTTTGTCAGAGATAAAGAGGCGTAAGATAATTAAGACCTGACCTGCTATCCGTCTGTTTGTGACACAACACGCCGCATGATTTCCTGTCACCCTCAGCCTAAAAAGGCGACATAGGTTATATTCCTTAACTTTCTCTTCCAAAAAGTTCGGAAATCCTGTATAATATAGATTGTTTTACGGTAGAGGGAAGAGGAGCGATGGGTGGTATCTGGGGAGAGGTGACCGGGCGCACGAAGATCGCCACGTGGAAAGCCTTTGAGCAAAAGACCGCTCATGCAGGTCTTCGAACGAGAGAACAGCAAGATGAGCAAGGAATGTATCTCCAATTCCCCACCAACAAGCGCGAGGCTTATCGGCGCATGGAACCCGCCTCCAATGGATTGGGCTGGATTCTGCGATATCATTTCCATAGCTGAAGGGAGGTGCATATGTTAACCAACCTTTTGCTAGGAGCGCAGGAGTAGGAGCAGGCAGCAGCGTGCGCTCGCATCTTTTGGGGCCGTAGACCCCCAGAGTGCGGCCCGCTCACGGCGATGGCATTAAAACAAGGACCGATGATCGGGATTGGTACCGGTGAGTCGGGGCTCTCCAGTACAACCTGGTTGGGAACTTTAGGAACCCCACCTGGCCACTGTAGCCAGGGTCGGCAAGTTTTGCTAGGGCGTGAGCATCCTGTGCGGTTTCCGTACAGGCCTACTCCCTCGAAGGCTACGAAAGTGGCGGAAGGCCCCCCCCTGCCATACGCCACGTATTTTTTTGTCGTCCC
>JAPVTA010000282.1:0-20055 GCA_047519465.1 Thermodesulfobacteriota bacterium
AAGTAAACCTTGTGATATATTCATCGTGCACCTCCTGGGTGAAAATGGGGTCCAACGAACCAACCCCTTTTTGCTAATGCCAAAGCTATCCTAGGAGATGTTTTTGTCTTCTGTCAAGCAATTTGATTACGGATTACCGTCTAAGTAATCTCTCCTTGAAAAGAGTTTCTATAAATGATAAGGTGACGTATCAGACCTCTTGGAGAGATACCTTTAGCTTCAGGCCTTGATCAGACAGAAGGCTACCTCTGAGAAGTCATTCCTGCGAAAGCTCGCCTCGGCGCTCGCCTCTCGGCGAAGCCGAGGGAAGCCCGGGCAGGAATCCAGTTCAGAAACGCTGGATTCCCCCGTATCGGGCACGGGGCAGGCTTGGTCAGGCCCGGAATGACAGACAAAGTAAAGGGACTTTTGACGCATTACACTATAAGGAAAACCTCGGATTCAAATGTGGGAGTCTAAGAAGTTTCGAACGAAGATGGTTTTGCTGTTTCCGGCACGAACAGGAGGGTTTTATGGCGGGAGTAAACAAGGTTATCCTCATCGGTAATCTCGGTGCAGATCCCGAAGTCAAGTATCTGAGCAATGGCACAACGGTGGCGAACTTCCGGATGGCGACAAGTGAAAATCGAGTCAATCGATCTTCTGGCGAGAAAACGACCGTTACGGAATGGCACCGGGTCGTTGCATTTGGCCGATTGGCTGAGATCTGTGGGGAGTACCTGAACAAAGGCAAGCAGGTCTATATCGAAGGCCGAATTCGAACCCGCTCCTGGGAAGGGAAAGATGGAAACCGTAGGTACACGACCGAAATCGTTGCCTCTCAGATGCAGATGTTAGGAGTCGCCGGAACTTCCGGAGGGCCCCCCGATTCCGAGAAACCGTTGGAAACGGACGAAGAGGGGACCCCTCCGCTCGATGACGATGTCCCCTTCTGAATGCGGATCGCGAATTTATCGAGGGGAGCGAATAATTGTTTGCATTACCTCCGTTGGTCATTGCGAGGAGTGCAACGACGAAGCAATCTCAACGCAAGATTGCCACGCCCTTCGGGCTCGCAATGACGATTTTTCTCAAAACAGATACCGTCTCATGCTGACGTTGAGGAGAAGACCTACTCCGATCAGGGTGGAGACGATGAAGGACCCGCCATAACTGAGCAGGGGAAGGGGAATGCCTACCACCGGCATCATCCCGAGCACCATTCCGATGTTGATGAAGACATGCCAGAAGAGCATTGCCACCACGCCGAAAGCGAGGATAGCACTAAAGCGGTCTCTGGCCTGGACGGCAATGCGAAGTCCCCATACGATTAAAGCGACATAGAGTCCGATGACGAAGAGAGATCCGATCAAACCCCACTCCTCTCCCAGGGCTGAGAAGATGAAGTCCGTCTGCTGTTCGGGGAGAAAGCCCAGCTTGGATTGAGTCCCTTTCATAAAGCCCTTTCCAAGAATTCCCCCTGATCCGATCGCGATCTTCGACTGAATGAGATGGTATCCCGCACCCAGGGGATCTAAATCGGGATTAAAAAAAGTAATAATCCGCTTCTTCTGGTATCCCTTTAGAAAATTCCACAGGAGCGGCACGGCGACGGCTCCCGTCAATCCAATCGTCAGCAAAGAGGTCCATCGAATCTTAACAAAGATCAGGATGGAGAAAAAAACGAGGAGAAGGATAATGGCTGTCCCCAGGTCGGGTTGTTTCAGGATCAACACCATCGGGGGCAGAAGGAGGAGAAACGGCAAAAGAAGTTGCTTTAACGAATACCCCTGCCGATCCGGGGGCCGATGGAAAAACCTCGCCATAGCCAGGATGAAGGAGATCTTAACAAACTCAGAGGGCTGAAAGGAGAGGGGGCCAATTCTGACCCACCGCTGTGCCCCCGAGGTGATCATCCCGTAGGCCAGTACGATCAATAAGAGGACCAAGGCGACCGTATAGACGACATAAGCAAAATCGGAATAGATACGATACTCGACGAAGGCGATTGTCACCATCGCGGCCAACCCGATGAGGAGCCAGAAGATCTGTTTGAGGTAAAGAGGGGCCCCCACCGTCTCTATCTTTGCCGCAGCGCTGTAAAGATTGACAATGCCGATCGCGGCGATGACAAGCACAATCCCCAACAATGCCCAGTCGAAATGAATGAAAAGCCGGCGGTCAATCTGCATAGTCCAAATCGCTTTCCTCTCCCGCCATCTTTTGGGGAGCCGAAGGGCTAAGGTTAAGATACTGTTCGATCACCTTCTTGGCAATCGGGGCCGCAGCGGAAGCCCCGAATCCTCCGTGCTCCACGAGGACAACCACCGAGATCTTCGGGTCTTCTGCCGGGGCATAAGCGACAAACCAGGCGTGATCCCGAAATTTTACAGGGATTCGATTGATCTCCCCCCTCTTAAAGTCCTCGGGCATGGCGACGACCTGGGCCGTACCTGTTTTCCCCGCCACTTTGACCTCTTTCAACAAGCAAGCCGAACCCGTCCCATGAGGCTCGTTGACAGCTCCCTTGAGAGCCTCCTGAATAATTTCAAGGGTTTTCTGCGAAACGTTCGCCCTTCCCAATTCAACAGGTGGATACTCCTTTAATGTGTTCCCGTAGACATCTTCCACCTTTTCCACCACCTGGGGGAGGGGGAGCTTTCCTCCGTTGGCCACGCCCGAGATCAGCATCAGGAGTTGAAGAGGGGTCGTTGAAAGATATCCCTGACCCACAGAAAAAGAAAGGGTCTCGCCGCTATACCATGGAACTCCAAAGCGTTTTTTCTTCCAGGAGCTGGAGGGGACAGCCCCGGGCTTCTCATGAGGGAGGGCAATTCCTGTCAGCTTTCCTAAACCGAAGGCGGTGGCGTAGTGAGCGATCAGATCGACCCCCACCTTCAAACCCACTTGATAAAAGTAGATGTCACAGGATTCAACGATGGCCCGATGGAGGCTGAGGCTTCCATGGCCGCCTTCCTTCCAGCAGCGAAAATCGCGGTTTCCGTACGGGAAGGTCCCTGTGCAACGGAACTGGGTGTTCGGAGTAATCGCTCCTGATTCCAGACCCGCGATGGCGGTGATGATCTTGAAGACGGAGCCCGCAGGGTATTGCCCCTGGATGCCTTTGTTTGTAAGAGGGTGGTAAGGATTCTCCACGAGGGCTTTCCATTCTTCCGGCGATACGTTCCTTGCAAAGGGTTCAAAAGAAGGCTTGCTCACCATGGCCAGGATATGGCCCGTTTTCGGATCCATGGCAATGAGAGCTCCGTTTTTATCTTTGTAGGCTTCCTCAGCTGTCTTCTGGAGATCCAAATCGATGGTGAGAAAGAGATTATTTCCCGGAAAGGGCTCGACCACCCCCAGGGGTCTAACCTCTCTTCCCAGAGCATCGACTTCAATCTGCCGCCCCCCGTCTACTCCTCTGAGGTCATTTTCCCACCGATATTCGACTCCATACTTACCAATCAGGGCACCCATTCGATAAGGAGAGTCTTTAGACTGTCTCAATTCATTCTCGTCCACCTCTCCCAGATAACCGATGAGATGAGAAGCCAGGTCCCCATAATCATAAGCTCTTCTCGGCCTGACATCCAGCAAGAGACCAGGGAGGTAAACCCGATTCGATTCGAGGACGGCCAGTTCGTTCCAATCGATATCCGACTTAATCTTCACCGGCCTGAAAGGCGCTCCCCGCCTTTGTGCGCTGATTTTCTCCTCAATCTCGTCCTGGGTGATATTGAGCAGCTCTGCAATTTTGGCCAACACTTCCGGGTTGGCCCTGACATCCTCTGGAACGAGGTAAACCTCGAAGGAGGGACGATTATGAGCTAAAACGCGCCCCTTGTGATCTAATAACATCCCGCGGTCAGCGGAATTCTCAAGCAGTCGAATGCGGTTATTCTCAGACAGTTGCCGGAGTTCACCCCCTTTGATGATGTGAAGGGACCACAGACGAATAAAGATCAGAAAGAAGGCCAACCCCACAAAGGCCACGAGGTATTTATACCTTCCCTTGAAGTCTTCCATCTTCTGGGTGTTCAATTCCATCATGGCCGATACCCTCTCTCATTGATCCCCCGCTCGGACTGGGGAAATAATAGCGACGACCCCTTTTGAAAAACGAAAAAGAGGAGCGGGGCGACAAGACCGGTAAAAAAGGATTGGGGAAGGAGGGTAGTGAAGAATAAGGGATAAAGATTTCGAAGAGAGAGTGGCCGGACGGCGTTCATGAGGATAAAGATGAGAATCCCTTCCAAAAGACTGAAGACGAAGGCGAAAAGGGATTGGAAAGAAAATCCTTCCAAATAGAATCGCTCTTTGAAGAATTGGGCAGCCAAGAAGACCAGCGGCCTGGAGACGGTATAAAAACCTAATGTGTTTCCCGAAAACAGGTCCGTCAGATATCCCATAAGGAAGGCGAAGATCCCGCCGAAGACGGGAGGAAATAAAAAGGCCAGGTAGAGGGTGAAGATGAGAAGGACGTCCGGCCTGATCCTTTGAACAGGAGAACAGGATAACCATGTCGTCTGAAGGATAAGAATGAGAACTCCCGCAAAAAGGGGAAGAATCACCCGTTTCATTTTTTGCCCTTTCTCCCCTTCTTCACCTTGGCGTCTGGGCGGGGCGAAGGGGGAAGAGGTCCCGTGATAATGAAGACTTCCTCCAGTTGGGTCAAATCCACACTCGGGGCCAATTCGGCATATTGAAAAACGCCGCGCCCTTTCTTGTCCACATTCTTAACCTTGCCCACCATCAACCCCTTGGGAAAATTCCCGCCCAACCCCGAGGTGACGACCACATCCCCGACGACCACCTCTTCGGTTCGGAGCAGGTATTTCATCTCGCACCGGTTTTCTCCCTTTCCTTCGACGATGGCTTTCGCACGAGTCCTCTGGACAACGGAATCGACGGCGCTGTTATAATCGGTGATGAGAAGGACGGTCGAATAGTGGGGAGCGGTCTTAAGGATCTGACCGATGACCCCTACCGGAGAGATCACTGCCATTCCTTTTTTCACGCCATCCTTTTCCCCTTTGTCGACGGTCACGCTCTTGAACCAGGAGGAGGGGTCTTGACCGATCACCTCCGCGCCGATCATGGAAAGGGAGTTTTCTGCCCGAAATTGGAGAAGCTGTTTCAGTCTTTCGTTGGCCAACCTGATCTCTTCCATCCGATGGGTTTCGGTTTGAAGTTCGTTGATCTTTTGCTTAAGCATCCTGTTCTCTTTTTTGAGGTTGACCAGAAAAACATACCGTTGGAAGGCTTCCTGAACGGTCTTGATCGCAAAGGTCGAGGCTTTTTGGAGAGGAGAGCAGACTTCCATCAGTAGGGCGTCGAAAAATTCTACCCCTTTCCTCTCTTTCGCCCTTAATGACATCAGAACGAGGGCAAGCAACAAAAGGAGGATAATAAAAATGAAAAGGTGATATCTTCGGAAAACGAAAAAATCACGTACCCTCATCAATCTCAGTATTGAACCGTAACAGTATGGAGCAGTTGCTCGTTGTCTAAAACCATTCCTGCCCCTAATACAATCGAGGAAAGGGGATCATCGACAATGGTAATGGGAAGGCTGGTCACCTCCCGGAGTAAGACATCGAGGTTCTTCAGCAGGGCGCCCCCACCCACCAGGACAATCCCCTTGTCCACAATATCGGCCGCCAGTTCCGGCGGAGTTCCCTCCAGAGTAACCCGAACGGTGTCGATGATGGTATTGATCGACTCCGCCAATGCCTCCCGGACTTCCTCACTATTGATCTCAAGGGTCTTAGGAATGCCGGTCACCAAGTCCCTTCCCTTCACCTCGATGGTCTGAGGATTCTCCTCGGGATAGGCAGTCCCGATATTAATCTTGATCAGTTCGGCGGTGCGCTCGCCGACGAGAAGGTTGTATTTCCTCTTCACGTACTGGACAATGGCCTCGTCCATCTTATCCCCTGCCACCCGGATCGACTCACTCGTCACAATCCCCGAGAGAGAAATGACAGCCACCTCCGTGGTTCCCCCACCGATGTCGACAATCATATTCCCGGAGGCCTCGGTGATTGGAAGTCCGGCTCCGATGGCAGCGGCCATGGGCTCCTCGATCAAATAAATCTCCCTGGCGCCCGCCGATTGAGCGGATTCACGAACCGCACGTTTTTCCACGGGCGTAATGCCGGAAGGGACGGAGATGACCACCCGAGGCCGGAGCAAGGTTTTTCGGTTATGAACTTTAGCGATGAAATAACGAAGCATCTCACCGGTAATCTCAAAGTCGGCGATCACGCCATCTTTCATCGGTCGGATGGCAAAAATATTACCAGGTGTCCGGCCCAACATTTCTTTCGCCTCACGGCCCACGGCCAGGACATGCTTCTCTCCTCTCGCATCCCTTTGAATGGCGACCACGGAGGGCTCGGAAGAGACGATTCCTTTCCCTTTCACGTAGACAACCGTGTTTGCCGTTCCCAGGTCAATGGCCAAATCCGTCGAAAAGAGACCCCACAATGAGTCAAATACCATCCTATTTTTCCTCCCTTTCTCGAACCCAACCCATATTAACAAATAGTGTAATATGATTCAAGAAAATTTATCAGACAAAATTCGGCACGTGTGCTTTCAACATCGTGCTCAAGCAATATCCGTGCCAAAGGGTCCCGACGCACTGGAAGGTTTGGCTGCCATAGGCAGGCCTGCCCGCCGAAGAGAAATTTAACTCCTGGAGGCAGACGTTGACCCCTATCCATAGGATGAGTTAAATAAGAATGATGAAGATTCTCCTGGTCTCACCCGAACGGGAGCGAAAAAAGGAAGAGGCCTTCCTGTTCAGGCTAAGTTTTTTAAACCTTCCCTATGTTGCAGCCGTCACCCCTCCCGGCGTGGAGCTAAAGATCGTGGATGAGGCCTTTGAAAAAATCGACTTCGAAGAAAAAGTGGACCTGGTGGGGATCACTGCCCAGACACCCGTTGCTCCTCGTGCTTACCGGATAGCAGAAGAGTTCAAGAAGAGAGGAATCCCTGTCGTCATGGGAGGAGTCCATGCCAGCATGCTTCCCCAGGAAGCGCTTCAACACGTGGACGCGATTGTGGTGGGAGAGGCGGAGGGGGTCTGGCCGGATCTCATCGAGGATCTAAAGAGGGGCCAGATGAGGCGAATTTACGTGGGAAGCGAATTGACCAACCCCTCCCGCCTTCCCCTTCCAAGAAGGGATCTTCTCAACGAGAAGTTTTACTTTCCGCTCAAGCTGCTCGAAACCACACGAGGATGTCCGCACCGCTGCGACTTCTGCGGCGTCTCAAAATTTTTCGGCTATCGATACCGCAATCGTCCGATCGGAGAGATTGAGCGGGAGCTGAAGACCCTCTTCCAAAAAGGGCCTGTGATGAACCTTCTCCTAAAAAAGATCCTTTCCCTATTCAGCAAAGACCTTCCCTATTTTCTCAAAAGAAGGCTTCTCTACATCATCGACTCCAATGTCGCGGGGGATAAGCGGTTTTGTCTCGACCTTCTCTCCCTCCTCAAAGAATTTGACCTCCTCTGGTACGGCCATGCCCCTGTCTCCATTGCCTTTGACCAGAAACTCCTGGAAGGATTTGCCCAAAGTGGCTGTATCGCGATCAACCTCGGCTTTGAATCCTTCTCAACAAAGAACTTGAATACGATGGGAAAAGGGTTCAACCAGCCCTCACGATATGCCGAGGCCGTGGCAAGGATCCATGATCGAGGAATCGGCATCATGGGAACCTTCATCGTAGGCCTGGATGACGACGACCCGGGAGTCTTCCAGAGGATCGTCGACTTTTGCATTGATTCGAAGCTCGACTGGGCTCTTGCCTTCATCATGGCCCCCTATCCTGGAACCGATTCATTTCTTCGACTGGAGAAGGAAGGAAGAGTCCTTTGCAGGGCTTGGGAGAAATACGATTCTCTCAACGCCGTGTACCAACCTTTGCTGATGTCCGTGGAAGAATTAGAAAAAGGGGTAAGGACAATCTGGAAACAGGTTTTTTCGACCTCTTCCATCTATAAAAGGATTGTCAGAAGGCCCTGGGTTCACCCTCTTTTCTATTTAGCGATGAATTGGCAGTTTCACCAATTGACGAAAATATGGTAAGTTGGACAAGCGCCAAATAACAAAGTTACCTCGTGATTAGGTCAATAAGTCATTAGTCATTGAATGACTCAATTACCCAATGACTTAATGACTAAGAAGAGTTTGGCATCCGGAATTTGGAATTTGTCGCGGAATACTTGCGTAAGAAACCGATTATTTCGTCTATCGACAAAAAAATGTTAAAATAGGCCGTAATGAACATCTATTTTTTCAAAATTGCCTCTTTTCTTTATCTATTTGGGACCTTGGCCTATCTGGCCTATATCATTTTTCTCAAAGAGGCCCTCTCCAAATTAGCGGCCGCCATCGTCACCGTTGGCTTTGCTTCCCATACCCTGGCTATTCTCACAAGGTATACGGAAGCGGGGCACACTCCCGTGACGAATCTTTATGAATCCCTCTCCTTCTTCGCATGGATGATCATTGGCATCCTTCTGATTTGTAATCTAAAATATAAAGTCAGAGTGCTGGGTTCCTTTCTGACTCCCATTGCCCTGATCCTCACCCTTTTTGCTTTTGCCCTTCCCAAGGAGATCGTCCCCTTGGCCCCTGTTCTCAAAAGTTTCTGGCATCCTTTCCACGTGATCTTTGCCTTTTTGGGCAATGCCATCTTCACTCTAACCTTCTGTTGCGGCGTGATGTATTTAATCCAGGAACATCAACTCAAATCGAAAAGGATGGGAGCGATTGCAAAAAGACTCCCCCCCTTGAATCTTCTGGATAATCTGAGCTATCAGTCGCTCAAATTCGGGTTTCCCCTGCTGACCTTGGGAATCATCACAGGTGCGGTTTGGGCAGAGTATGCGTGGGGGAGATATTGGAATTGGGATCCAAAAGAAACATGGTCTCTGATCACCTGGCTTCTCTATGCGGCGCTGCTTCACCAGCGTTTGACAGTTGGATGGAGGGGACGCAAGGCAGCGGTGATGGCTATCGTCGGTTTTCTCGCCGTCCTCTTCACATTCTTAGGTGTGAACCTCCTTCTGCCGGGACTTCATACCTACGCGAACTGGGAATAATTAGTGTCCGTGCATAAACTACGGTTTTCACAAAAGTCGTCATTCCGGCGAAAGCCGGAATCCAGTACTTTCAAAACCTTCTGGATGCCGGATCAAGTCCGGCATGACGGAAAGGGCCTTTATAAACAGACTCTAATTAGCCTTAATCTCAACCTTATTTTTTGTTGATGTGAATATGGAACTTCTCGTTGTCGGATTAAATCACAAAACAGCACCTATCCAGATTCGCGAATGCCTCGCTTTTCCCGAAGAGAAGATGGGGGACGCCTTAGACAAGGTTCATACCCTTCCCTCTCTAAAAGAAAATATGATTGTCTCCACCTGTAACCGGGTAGAGGTTTATGCAGCCACTCGAGAGACAGAAAGGGCCATCCGTGACCTGAAGGAATTCCTCTCTCAATACCATGGCATTCCCTTAAAGGAATTCGAAAGAAGCCTGTATGCCCATGTGGGAGAAGAAGCGGTGAGGCATATCTTTCGTGTCGCCTCCAGCCTTGACTCAATGGTCTTAGGAGAACCTCAAATTCTGGGCCAGATCAAGGAGGCCTATGATTTCTCCCAACAGGTTAAAACCTCGGGTCTGATTCTCCATCGACTTCTTCATCGGGCCTTTCACGTGGCAAAAAGGGTGAGAACCGAAACGAAGATCGTCATGGGTGCCATATCCGTTAGTTCTGTCGCGGTTGAGTTAGCTGAAAAAATTTTCGCCGCCCTGGAAAAGAAAACGGTGTTACTCATCGGAGCCGGGGAGATGTGCGAACTGGCCGCCCGACACCTCATCTCGGGAGGGACGGAGAAAATTCTGGTGACCAACCGCACTTACGCTCGGGCCGTATCCCTGGCTCAGGAATTCAAGGGGGAGGCCATCCCCTTTGAAGACATGGGACAGGGTTTGAAAAGAGCGGACATTGTGATCAGTGCTACGGATTCGCCACAATACCTTATCCGGCACGACCAGATCACGAAGGCGATGAAGGATCGGAGGCAGAAGCCGATCTTCTTCATCGATATCGCCGACCCCAGGGACATCGAGCCCAATGTTGGCGACATTGAAAATGTCTACCTTTACAACATCGATGATCTCCAAAAAGTAGCCAATGAAAACATCAAGGATCGGGAGAAAGAGGCTCAAAAGGCAGAGGCAATCGTCCAGGAAGAGATGGTCAAATTTGTCAACTGGTATCGATCTCTCGACGTCACTCCCACCATCGTAGCGTTGAGGAACAAGTTTGAAGAGATCAGGAGGAAGGAGTTGGAAAAGACTCTTTCCCTTCACCCCGATCTGTCGGAAAGGGAAAAGAAATCCCTGGAGGCCCTCACTTCCGCCATCATTAATAAGATTCTCCACACGCCCATCACCCTCCTCAAGCAAACCAACGAGGAGGCGATGGCCGATCTTTATCTCGACTCCCTCCATACCCTCTTCGGATTGCCGGAGAAATCATTAGAAACGTTCTTGGAAAAGTTGGAAAAAGGAAAGGAAAAGGAGGAACCCAATCTCGAAGATGCCGTCTGAACTCAAAATCGGGACCCGTGGGAGCCAACTCGCTCTTTTTCAGGCGAATTGGGTGAAGGATCGGTTGGTCCAGGCCCATCCCGGTCTCAGCGTCACGCTCGTCAAAATCAAAACCACCGGAGACAAGATTCAGGACGCCCCGCTGGCAAAGATCGGAGGAAAAGGCCTTTTTGTCAAGGAAATTGAGGAAGCACTCCTTCAAAAATGGGCCGACCTCGCTGTTCATAGCATCAAGGATGTCCCCACCGAATTTCCAAAAGGTCTGCACCTCTCGGTGGTCACAAAGAGAGAGGATCCTCGGGATGTCCTCATCTCAAAGGACGGTCTCCCTTTGAAGGATCTTCCAAGAGGGGCAAAGATTGGCACAAGCAGCTTAAGGCGGCAGGCCCAGCTGCTCCACTTCAGAAGCGACCTGGAACTCATTCCTTTAAGGGGAAATTTAGATACCCGGCTCAAGAAGTTGAGAACCATGAACTTGGATGCGATTGTCCTTGCCCTCGCAGGCGTAAAAAGGCTGGGCTTTGACGAAAAAATCACAGAAATCATTCCTCCGGAGGTTTCTCTCCCCGCCATCGGCCAGGGGGCGTTGGGAATTGAGACAAGAATGGCTGACCAGGAGGTGGAGAGTCAAATCCGATTCCTCAACGATCAGAACTCATCCATCGCCGTGAGCGCCGAGAGAGCCTTCCTTGGCAAATTGCAAGGCGGGTGTCAGGTCCCTATTGCTGCCTTCGCCCGAATCGTAGGGATCACCCTTCGAATCGACGGGTTGGTTGGAACGATAGACGGCAAGAGGCTCATCCGGCATCATTTGGAGGGGCCCGTCGAAAAAGCGGAGTCGCTCGGCGTTGAATTGGCTGAGATCCTTTTGGCTGAAGGAGCCAAAGAGATCCTTGACGAGGTCTATCAGAGAGCACAGCCTACCATTGCTATCTAAAAACAATGATCAAAAAATCCCTCGCTGGAAGAAAAATCTTGATCACCCGAACCCGGGAGCAGTCGGGTGATTTTTCGACTCAGCTCAAGAAATGGGGGGCGGAGGTGATCGAATTCCCCACCATTGAGATTGTTCCTCCAACGCGCTGGAAGGAGCTTGACCAAGCCATTGACCGATTGAAGTCTTATGACTGGGTCATTTTTACCAGCGTCAACGGCGTGAACTTCTTCTGGCAAAGGCTTAAGGAAAGAGGAAAGTCATCCCATCTTCCCCCGTCCCTCAACGTGTGTGCCATCGGGCCTGCCACAGCCGATCAGCTAAAAAGGCGGGGAGTTTCCGTTCAATACGTTCCGAAAGAGTTTATCGCGGAGTCCATCCTTGAGGGATTTAAGAAGGTGCGAATGGAGGGAAAAAGAATTCTTCTCGCCCGTGCCAAAAAGGCGCGGGACATTCTGCCAAATGGTTTAAGAAGAATGGGAGTAGAGCTGGATGTGGTAGAGGTTTATAGGACAGTCAGGCCCAGAGGAGGATTGAAGAAGCTGAAGAAGCTTCTGACAGAGGGGAAAATGGATGTGATCACCTTCACCTCCTCTTCCACAGTCGAACATTTTGCCGACCTCCTTAAGAAAGAAGATCTTAACAAGCTGGTGAAGGGCGTCGCTATTGCCTGTATCGGACCGGTCACTGCTAGGACTGCAAAAGAATGGGGTCTAAAGGTCCGGATTCAGCCAAAGCAGTATACCGTTCCTGCTTTAACCCGAGCGATCGCCGAGTATTTTACGAAAAGATAAATTTATCCCTTCCCCCTTGACGCTGGTGGCAATCCTAAAGACCG
The DNA here is from genome assembly GCA_047519465.1 of Thermodesulfobacteriota bacterium. GTDB lineage: Bacteria > Desulfobacterota > BSN033 > BSN033 > UBA1163 > UBA1163. Next base: position 12,383 of record JAPVTA010000282.1, read on the forward strand.
GCCCCAGAGAGGACGGAAGAGATGGTCGGGGATGTTGGGCGGCTTGCCGGGAAGCGGTCAGTCAAAGGGTAGACGAGACGCTTCCAAAAGTCTTAGACCTGCCTCGCCTGCTGGCTTCGGCAAGGCGGGGCGGCAACCTTTTACATGTGAGATTCAGACATTCGATATCCTTGGAATGGCTTCATTTCCCACAACCACCCGACAGCCATTCCTAAAAGACCGCATTCTAAGACTTTGGAACTTGACCGTCTCTTCCGTCAACGCTGCGATGATGGCAAAGTCCCGTGCTGGGAAGGGTAGGGATACGGGTGAGGAAATGAACCATTCTTCGATTGAAGTTATCCTTTACGATTTAGGCAACGTGATTCTTCCTTTTAATCATTTCCAGATCGCAGAGAAACTCTCTCGATTCTCTCAAAAAAGAGAATTTCAGGATCCCTCAAGCCTGTTTTCCTATCTCTTCGATTTTGAAAAGGGAGCGATCAATGGTTACGAAGTAGGAAAGGTATCGTCTCTGGAATTCTTCCAGTCCTTGAGAGAATTCCTTCAGCTCTCCCTTTCCTTTGAGGAGTTCAGGCCTATCTGGAATGAAATCTTTACCGAGAATCAGGAGGTCTCTGAGATCATCCTCTCCCAGAAGGGAAGATGGAGACTCGGCCTGCTTTCCAACACCAATCCTCTCCACTTCGACTACATCCTTTCGAAATTTCCTGTCATCCGGGTGTTTGATCAATGGATTCTGTCCCACGAGGTGGGTTTCAAAAAACCGGCTGTCGAGGTCTTTCAAAAGGCAATCGAGTGGGCCTCAGTCGAGCCCCGGAGGATTCTCTTTATCGATGATATGAAAAAGCATGTCGAAGTGACTGTTTCTTTAGGGATGCACGGCATCCATTTTCTCTCCGCTGGACAATTGAGAGAAGAGCTTTCGTTAAAGCTTTGGGAATAAGGGTTATCAAAGGGGGGAGAGAAGGAGGAGCGCAGATGGAAAAAGTCAGGCTCGGCAGGACAAATCTGATCGTGACAAAATTGGGATGGGGCGGAATTCCTATCCAACGGGTCGGTGAACGGGAAGCGGTCTCTGTCATTCAGACGGCGATCGAAATGGGCGTTGACCTCCTGGATACTGCCCGTGCTTATACGAACAGCGAGCACCGGATCGGGTTGGCACTCCAAAATACGGATAGACCCGTCATCCTTTCCTCAAAATCTCTAAACAAGACCGCAAAGATTTACAACGATGTACAGGAGAGCCTCAAGCAGATGAAGGTAAAAAAAGTCCATATCTACCATCTGCACAGCATCTCTAATTTCGAGGATTATAAGAAGGTGATGGCCCCCGGAGGAGCCTATGAAGGGCTAAAACGCGCGAGGGACGAAGGATTAATCGATCATATTGGCATCACCAGCCACAACCTCAGCGTCTTGGAGAAGGCGGTCGAGGACGGGTACTTCGAGGTCATCATGAGTTGCTACAGTTTCTTGGAACCCGAGGCAGCTCGGAAAGTGTTCCCCCTGGCCAAGGAAAAAGATGTCGGTATGCTGGCGATGAAGCCCTTTTCGGGCGGGGTCATCGAAGAGGCCGGCCCGGCCTTGAGGTTCGTCCTCTCGACGCCCGACATCGTGCCCATCCCGGGGGCAGAGACGCTCGAAAGGGTCCGTGAGAATTGGAGGATCTTTATGGAAGACCATTCCCTGACTGAAAAAGACAAAGAGCGAATCGAAGTCCTCCGGAAGGAATTCGACCGTCAATTCTGTAGGCGCTGCGACTACTGCCAACCCTGCACGGAGAAGATCAATATTCAATTTGCACTCGGCCTAAAGTCCATCATCAAGCGATTCGGACCACAGGCTCGGGAGGTGGGTTGGATGAAGGATTTAATTGAAAAGGCCCGAAACTGTTCGGAATGCGGAGAATGCCTGCTCCGCTGCCCTTACCAGTTGCCTATCCCTGACATGATTAAAGAGAATCTGGCTTGGTTCGACAGCCTGGGGAGTCAGTGAGAAGAGAGACACATCCTTTCTTTTGAGCGATGAGAAATAGAAAGGGATGCGTCCTTGTTTTTTAATGCATGAGCCTAAAGCCGTCATGGCCGTAGTCCTCACCAGGATAGTAAAGATCGATCATGACATAACCCAGCCTCGGGAGATCGCCCTGATCGAAAGGTGCAGGCAGTTGGTACTCATATTGTTGCGGTGTTATCTCGAAAGTAAAAGGAAATACGACGACATTACTCTCATTCCCGGCCTTGTCGAACACAGAGACCCTCAGAGTAATTTGTGTCCACTCGGGCAAATAGGAAGCCTTCGTACTGAACGTATTCCATTGGATGTAGCCCTTAAAATGTGTTTTGTATTGAGGCTTGAGATAGATCCAATCGGTCGGGTAATGACCATAACCCACCTGATCCACCACCGAGGCAATCCTCAGCATCTGCCCGTCCGGATCTTCTGCTTCTAGATAAATTTTCCAGATGTACCCGTAATAGCCCCTTTCGACGGCAAAGGCATGGGTGATGATAGGCCCCCGGGCCTCGTATCCGGACACTGCTCCGGCTAAACCTGGGTAGGCATTGAATAGGATAAACGCAAAGATTAGGCTGAATAGCCAGAAGATTTTCCCTGTTCTCATCTTTCACACCTTCCTTCTCTAATTGCTTACTTGACTCTCACTTTCCTTTTTCGTTCTATCATCATCGCGCTCCAAATAATATTCCAAACCCCTCAACGAAAACTCCATAATGTGATCGGCAATCCTTTCGATCTCTTCGGGTTTGGATACATCCTGGTGATAAAGTTGTGTCACGATAGACCTCGCATTGTAGTAATAGAGGCACTGGCCGATGATGCTTGCACAGAAAAGGCGAAGCTTCTCCTCGCTGAGAGGAGTCCCGATCATTTTTTGGACGATGGAGGCCAGCATCTTATCCCGTGGACGAACGATCTCTTTCACCAGGCGCTCAAAGCTACGGGTCGGCTCTGTCATTTCTCTCATCATCAATTTTCCAAACCAAGCAGGCTTTCCTTTGTCAAGGAGACGAAACAGGAGCGACCGGATAAAAGCACGCAATTGTGCTTCGACGGGTGCATCTTCCTCCACTCCGAGAAGAAGAGGATACTTTTTTATGGCGAAATCATGCCAGTGTCTCAAGACTTCAGTGTAAAGCTTCTCCTTTCCACCGAAGTAATAATTGATGGCCGCTACGTTCACCCTTGCACGCTCGCAGATTTTTCTTACGGTAGACGCTCGAAACCCACATTCGGCAAAAATTTCTCCCGCCGCCTCTAAGATTCGCTCCCTGCAGTCAGCATTTGAACCTCCGTCGTGATCCATTGGGACCTCCTTCCTTACTATCTCTGATTCCAGTTTAAAACAGTCGTTTCAATTTGTAAAGTGCACGGAGAACAGGACCTCCTCAATTTGGTTTTGAAGAGGATGGCTTTAAGCAGATACGGAGGCCCTGTGGGCGGAGACCAATTTACCAATTTTAAAGTTTCTGCTCCTTGACAAATGTAAACAGACGTATTAAACATATGTTAGAGATAAAAGAATTGTAAGTTAGAAGGGAGGGAGTTAAAATGAAGAAACTGATAATTATTATGATGGCATTTGGTTTGCTTCTGATTCCGTTCACGGTTTACCCACAATCGGACCAGAAGTCGACAGGTCCTCCTCCGGTGTCACAACCACTCGTTTCCGAAGGTGATTTTGCCCTGAAACTGGCGACCGCACTCAAGGTTGGAACGCCTACTGACGAGGCACAAGCTGAGGATATGCTGACTTCGGCGGGAATCGCACCGAAGAATGGGTGGATCGCTGACTATCCATTAACACCCAATATTATCGGTGAGTTGCAAAATTCAGTGGGGACTGCAGCAGACTCCAAGAAGCTGCCCATGGAAAAGGACGAGGCGTTAAAAGCCTTTCAGGGGCTGACAACGGAGCTTGGCTTAGCGGTTTCGCCTGGTACAGCAGGACAATATGCTGAAAACCAGCCGCAACCCGACGCTTCGGTAATAAACAACTATTATTATGAAGAAGGCCCTCCGGTTGTCTCGTACTATCCTCCGCCCTGGGACTACGACTACCTGTACGCCTGGGTTCCTTATCCGTTCTGGTGCACCGGGTTCTTCTTCAGCGGGTTCTTTGTTCTCCATGACTTCCATAGACGTGTCATCTTCGCTAACAGAGTGGTCATCGTTAGCAATCACGTTTTCGACCGCGTAAACAATAGGGTCGTTGTGGTTGATCCGGTGAGGCACACGTGGACAAATTTTTCACACACGACAGCATTCAACTCTACGGCAAACAGAAACGCTGCCTCTTCGATCTTCGACCGCAGTATGCAGAGAACAGCGTTTTCACGAGGAACTCAGGGGATGACGGGTAATCATCCTTCTTCCTTTAGCACGACACAAGGGAGGCAGAGCGTCGTTACCAACAACAGCGGCAATACCGCAGGCACCAGGACGTTCAGCAATTCGAGCGGCTCTGCGACGGGGGGCGGAATGAATCACCGCTCGTTCCAGAGTAGTGTTCCTTCCAGCAGCGGAACTTCTAGCAGTGGAAAAGAGGGCGTTGCCACCAACAACCGTGGCAATACTGTAGGCAGCACGACGTTCAGCAATTCGAGCAGCTCTGCGACGGGGGGCGGAATGAATCATCGCTCGTTCCAGAGTAGTGTTCCTTCCAGCAGTGGAAGTCCTGGCGGTGGAAGAGAGGGCGCTGCCACCAACAACCGTGGCAATACCGTAGGCAGCACGACGTTCAGCAATTCGAGCAGCTCTGTGACAGGGGGCGGAATGAATCATGGTTCATCCCAGAGCTTTAGCAGATCCTTCAGTGCCCCTTCCAGCAGCGGAAGTTCTGGCTGCGTAAATTGCCATGGGAGTACCAGTTCGTTCGGGCATAGCAGCGGCCATTCGTTCAGTGGTTCCTCCGGTGGTCACGCATCCGCAGGTTTCTCCGGTGGTCATTCGTCCGGTGGCTTCTCGGGTGGCCATTCGTTTGGTGGCTTCTCAGGGGGGCACGGAGGTGGCGGAGGCCGCAGATAAGACCGATGGTGAATAACCTACAGAAGAGGATCATCCGATCCTCTTTTTTTTGTCTTGTCAAGGTTCTTATTATCTTCGGATGTAAACGACAGGTCCGGTTCTTATCCTACCGATTACAATTCGATGTTGCACTGCGGAACGACACTTGAGGACGACGAGTAGACGAAGATGGTGTTAAAAAACGGATTGTTTATCACAAAATCATGAGGAAGAAAAAGTTAAAAAACCACAGCCGTTTCTTACCTTGCCTTTGCTCTTTGACAACGGAATATTTACTTATTTTCTTAATGTTTTTTCTACTCTTATTGACAGGCACATCAACCCAAAGGATTCTACCCGAAAGCCTGTCTATTGCTACCTGCTTGAAAAACATGTTCCTGCTATCCACATGATTGCCTAAAAGCGATTTCCCCCAATTCATAATAGAGTCCTTCGTTATTCTTATTGGGTTCTGTCTTCTCTCTGGGAGAATCCCGATAAACTCATAGCCTCTTTTCTTATTGAAGGTGTATAGCTCGTAAGCCAACATAAGTGAGTGCAAGGTTAATACAGTTTTGGCCTAAATTGACTTCTTAAAGTTGTTCCTCAAAGCGTGTTTTTGCATTTTCGATGCCGAGTCTCGGCTATCATGATAAGCTCTCATAACCACTCTATCTTTCTCAAACTTCAATATTTTGACGGAGGTCAAGAATGGAAGAGTTTTTCACAAAAGTCCTGAATTATTCCATAAGAAGTGGGAAGCCTCCTTTCCACTCCTTATTGATTTCGATTTGAAACATTACATCATAAAACAGAAACATTTTAGAATTCGATTACAGGAAGCAGTCCACAAGATAAGGGGGTGAGGAAAACACCTACAAAGAATGGAAGTTAGCTTCCTATATCAACTGAAGATTTATGATGGAAATCGAGTATAACGAGGGGTATTAGCGAGAGACCGTTTTATGGCCGATTCGCTGCATGCCGTGGTTATGCGCTTTCATACAAGATTGTGAAAATTATCTTTCTAAGAATTGCATTTGAAATCTTGCATAGACGGGTGAATTTTTAGAAGCGCTCTTTTCAGGAGGAAGAGTTAAGGATGAGGTTGTTTCTTCCAACTACAAGTCATTATGGGCAACCCTGATCAGGAATCGAAGGTTATGAGTTGAATCGCATGTTATTTAAAATTTATTATAACATCAATTTTTGTTTTTCCTCTTTCTTCGCCGCGGGCCATGGTATGTCGCCCGGGCCTATGTCCTTCATAAAAGTTATCATGATTCTCACGATGGCCTTAGCGGCGGCCGCTTTGATCGGATTTACCCTCGCGTCGAAATAGTAGGTCTTACCATTATAAAAAGCATAGTCTGCTGGTAGATATTGTCGACATTCGAGGCTGAACTTTTGCATCATGAGAAAGTTCAAATAGTTGGAAAAAGTTGGCTTTGTCAGGGCTGTGTCAAGACAGGCCTTGTAGAACTTGTCTGCGGCTGCATCAATAGCCCGCTCCTTCCTAGCGACTGCGCGTTCCGTTTGCGGCCAGGGTGGAGTCGCGATGGCAAGGGCGTGGACGATTCGGGAGATTCGTTGGCCTCCCAATGCGTTCTTGAGGGCCGAAAGCGTCTCCTTTTGACCGGCGACTCCCGTGTTCGCCACGGTCAACACTTTCTGACGGTGGAAGCATGGCCGATGGTTCGTGTAGGCGAACCGGTCGATGAAATTTTTCATGAGCCAGCTGACGTTGTCCACGTACACGGGCGATGAGAGAATGACACCGTCCGCCGCCATTAGCTCTTGCTCGATCAGGGCGCGATCGTCCTTAAGAGGACATTTGTCCTCGCCTTTTGTCATGCAAATATAGCAGCCCGTGCATGGCTTGAGGTTTGCACCCTTCAGAAAGAGGTATTCGAACTCGACGTCGCCCATCGCTATCATCCTGTCTTCGATCATTTTCACGATCTTATAGCCTGAGCCCTTTCCCTTGGGGCTGCCCATTACCGCTAGTATTTTCATGTCTCTGCCCTCTTGCTGAGTCGGAAGCACCCGGCGGTAATATTTCTGGTTGGCCTTTGCCGGAGGATACCACAATGTGGTATTTTTCGATTTAACCCGAATACTTTGTTTATGTCAATAGGAGAATGAGATTGTGAAAAGTATCTTTCGTAGGGCTGGATAATGTTTTTAAGGGAATCCTTTACATCTGGCCACATTGTGGTATGATGGAAAACAGCTGCGAAGGAGATTTGTAAATGGAGAAGAAGGAGTTTTCAGTCATTCGTCGCCGTTTGGGTAAAACGCAACTCCAGATGGCACAGTTATTGGGTATTTCTCTTAAAGCGATTCAGAGTTTTGAGCAGGGATGGAGGAACGTCCCAGTGCACACTGAACGCCAGGCCCTCTTTCTTCTGCTTCTAAAGAAGTCAGCTCATAAGAAGAATAGAGCCTGTTGGGTGATCCGAAAGTGCCCGATGGAGACTAGGCAGAATTGTCCTGCATGGGAGCTTCACGCAGGGAATCTTTGCTGGTTTATTAATGGGACGATCTGTCAAGGTCAGGTGCAAGAGAACTGGCAGAAAAAGATGAAAACATGCCGGCAATGCGAAGTCTTCCGAACTATGTTGCCTATTTAAGATGTAGAG
>JAPVTA010000283.1:0-64664 GCA_047519465.1 Thermodesulfobacteriota bacterium
AATATCTTTTGAAAAAAGACTGAAAGGGGGGAATATCTCATGACGATTACCAGAAGGCAATTCTTAAAAGTTTTTGCAGGGACGGGTGTCGCGGTGACGGTATCAGGAAATCTCCTTCCTGAAATCGTTTCCGCCTTGGAAAAGGCAGCAGCCGGAAACCCGCCAGTATTGTGGATCCAAGGGGGAGGCTGTACAGGCTGCTCCGTTTCTCTCCTGAACACAGCGCACCCAACGATTGCAGAGGTGCTTCTAAACATTATCAGCCTGAAGTTCCACCAAACCGTGATGGCAGCCTCCGGACAAAAAGCCTATGATTATCTGTGGGAGACCGCGGCAAAAAATTATGGTAAATACTTTTTGGTGGTAGAGGGAGCGATCGCAACAGCCTTTGGCGGGAGGTGTTGCCTCTCCGGAGAACGAGAAGGCAAGGAGGTTGCTTTTACAGACCTCACAATGTATTTAGGCAAAGGTGCAGCGGCCGTATTGGCGTTAGGTCAATGTGGCCTTGGAGGAATCCCTGCAGCCCAACCTAATGTCACAAGCGTAAAATCTGTGATGAATTTCTTCAAAGACAATAAAATTAAGACCCCTGTGATCAATATTCCAGGCTGCCCACCCCATCCGGATTGGATCGTGGGAACAGTTGCCCATGCTTTGATGTTTGGGATTCCCGAACTTGATTCTGACGCACGGCCCACAATGTTCTATGGCACCCTTGTCCACGACAACTGTCCTTACCGCTCTTACTACGATGAGAAGAAGTTCGCCAAATTTTTTGGAGACGAAGGATGCCGTGTGGAACTGGGTTGCAAAGGGCCTGAATCCCATGCAGATTGCTGGAAAAGGGGATGGAACAACAACGTCAATTGGTGCGTCCATAACTCTCTGTGCTTAGGATGCACGGAGCCAGGATGGCCGGATAATTTCTCACCCATGTATGCAAAAACAACGGGATAGGAAGGAGGTGACATAAATGACAAAATTGACGATTTCTCCGATAACAAGAATTGAAGGTCACCTTAAGATTGACGTAGATATAGAAGGTGGAAAGGTTGTAGATGCTAAATCAACAGGAACAATGTTCCGGGGCTTTGAAATCCTTTTAAAGGGAAGAGATCCAAGAGATGCATCCCAGATTACTCAGCGAATTTGTGGTGTCTGCCCGACCGCCCATGGAACAGCATCGGTCCGATGTCTTGATAACGCTTTTGGGGTAAGACCTCCAACAAATGGCCGAATCATAAGGAATTTGATCCTCGGATCAGATTTCCTGATGTCGGCCATCCTTCATTTTTACCACCTGGTTGCCCTTGATTACGTGAAAGGCCCTGGTACGGAACCCTTTATTCCTCGGTATGAAGGGGATTACCGGCTCGATCCTAAAACGAATAAGGTGGCGGTTGACCAGTATATTAAGGCATTGGACATTCGTCAGAAATGTCACCAGATGCTTGCCCTTTTTGGTGGGAAAGCACCTATTGCCTATGGGTTGATTGTAGGAGGGGCCCCGCAGATCGCAACTCTTGATAAAATTATTTCTTTCCAGTGGAGACTCAAGGAGATCAAAGAGTTTATCGACGGAACCTACCTTCCGACGGTTTACCTTGTCGCCGGAGCATACAAAGATCTTTTTGGTGTTGGAGCAGGATGTAAGAATTTGATCTCGTTTGGTGGGTTCCCCTTAGACGACGATGAAAGGAACTTCCTCATCAAACCAGGGTCCTATACTCAAGGCAAGGACCTTCCTCTGGACAGTGCTCAAATCCGGGAGTATGTAAAATATTCATGGTATCAGGATAAGACTAGTGGACTTCACCCAAGCAGAGGGAAGACGGAACCCGAATTTGACAAAAAGGGTGCTTACTCATGGGTTAAGGCTCCTCGGTACCGCGAACTCCCGCATGAAGGTGGACCTCTGGCCAGGGTGTGGGTTACTAATCCTGTGCTAAGTAAACATGCAAACAAATTCCTGGGCATTGATGCTAAGAAAGAAATTCGTTTCAGGGACCTTGGAGATAAAGCTTTTTCTATCCTTGGAAGGATTGCTGCAAGGGCTGAGGAGTGCAAAATAGTGGCTGATGCGATGGAAAAATGGATTGGTCAACTTAAACCCGGAGCTCCTTCTAATGTTAAAGCTGAGATTCCAAAGGAAGCCATGGGGATGGGACTGACCGAGGCTCCGAGGGGCGCCCTGGGACACTGGATTTCAATCAAGGATCAGAAGATTGATAATTACCAGGTGGTGGCGGCTACGATCTGGAATGCCTCACCCAGGGACGACAAGGGTGTTCGAGGTCCCATAGAAGAAGCTCTCATCGGAACACCCGTCCCAGATACTAAGAATCCATTCAATATCGTGCGGGTTGTTCGTTCCTTCGATCCTTGACTGGCCTGTTCCGTGCACGTGCTGCACGTCGATACCAAGAAAGCCTATGAGTTCAAAGTGATCTAAATCACCGCTATCAGGTTCAACTTTTGAGGCTGTTGGATTGATTCCAGCAGCCTCCTTATTTTACAGTTCTTATAAAAGTCGTCATTCCGGCCCCGTATCAAGTACGGGGTGAACTCCAGCCGGGCGACCGAAGGGAGGCGGAGTGAGCCGATGCGAGCGAGCACATCCAGTACTTCCAAAACCTTCTGGATGCCCCCGTATCAAGTACGGGGCAGGCTCCTCAGATCCGGCATGACGGAAAAGGCACATTTATAAACACACTCCAAATCGTCATGACTTCGAAAGGCAAAATGTTGGTCGTTGGCATCGGGAACCTCCTCTGCCGGGATGAAGGCATTGGCGTCCATGTGATTGAAAAGATGAAGGAGATGGAGCTCCCCGGGGACGTTGAATTGCTTGATATAGGAACCTCCACCATGGATTTGATCTCGTATTTAGATGGAGTAAAAAAGATGGTCGTCATCGATGCCATGAAGGCAGGAGGAATCCCCGGCACGATCTATCAGTGTCGGCCCGAAGGTCTACTCCCGGCCGAAGACGGTCCCATTTCCCTCCATGAAATCGGCCTTATAGAGACCCTGGACATGGCAAAAAAGAAGGGACTTGAAATAGATACGGTAATTTTTGGAGTCGAACCGAAAGTCCTGGACTGGGGCATGGAGTTGAGCGACGAAGTAAAAATCAAGATCCCAGCTATCATTGAAGCAGTTTTAAAAGAGAGCCGTTAAGAAACTCAGGGAACAATGACCCTCCCTACCGAGAGATTTCGCCCCGTTTTGGCGATTCCGTCAGCCAAGCCAAAGGGGCTCCAGAGTGCGCGTGGCGAGAAGAATCTACGGACGTTATAATAGGCTGAAAAGGCCTATCCTCGGGGTTTGGTAGAATAAACTCATTTTCTCCGGAACAAACATGCGTGGGCAGATTCCCCCTGTCCTCAGAAGGATGATGAAACGAAACGGGGTTCTGATTACGTTGACGGCTCTCCTGCTAACCGTCGTTTCTCTGCTTACTTTCCATCTGCATTATAAAGGGAAACAGGAAGTCCTCTCTCAGTTTCAGGAGCATCAACTCTCCTACGCCAAACATCTCTCGAACCAGATCCAGTTCTTTATCCAGGCTCGTTCACGAGGGTTGAAAGCTCTCTCATCATTTCGATCTCTCCGGAGCGGTGATGCGAGGAAGCGAAGACTGGATATTGAAGCGTACGCCCGAGAAATGCAGAAAATTTATGTAAAAACGATTTCCCTGTACGATGAACTCGGAACCGTCATCTATTCCACGAATCCAGGCACCATCGGCTTAAAAGGAAGCGAGAGTCCGTTCTTTCTCTGGTCAGAAAGGAGGGAGAACAGGGGCAAAATCTCACTCTCTCCCGCCTTTCTTGGACCCCAATCCCTCACTCTCATCCTCGTCACCCCTCTGTATCAAGAGGGTTCAGATGCCACGCCTTCTCAGCCAAATGCGAAGTTTACGGGCGTCCTTGCGTTCACTTTAGACATGAAAGAATTTCTTGCCAATCAATTAGCCTCCGCAGACCCCAAAATCAATGTCGATCAAGTCTGGATTATGGACAAGGAGGGGACCCTCCTGTTTCAGCCCGATCATCCAGAGATGGTGCTTCGGAATATCCATCAAAGAGGGAGGGAATGCGGTCAGTGTCACATTTCTTTCAGCTACGTTGAAGAGATCTTGATAAAAAAGCAAGGCACAGCAGATTATGAAATAAGGAACCATCCGAAGAAGATCGCGGCCTTCGCCCCCATGGAGTTCGAGAATGTTTCGTGGGTTGTCGTAGTGAACACCTCCTACGATAGGGTGACAGGTTTTGTAAAAAAAAGTCTGGGCGGGCACCTGACCCTTCTAGGGATCGTTGTTTTCGCGCTTGCGATAGGTTGCTCACTGATCATCCTGAATGAACGGATAAAAGTCAGGGCACTCCGGCAAAGTGAGGAGCGTTATCGCATGTTGGTCGAGACAATGAACGATGGTCTGGGCGTGCAAGATGAAAAAGGTCGCTGGACCTACGTGAACGACAGGCTTTGCGACATGTTGGAATACTCAAGAGCCGAGATGATTGGCCGGCCGATTACAGACTTTCTCAGCCAGAAGGATCAGAACATTTATGAAGAACAGATGGCCAGACGAACAAGGGGAGAGCGTGAATATTACGAACTGGCATGGCTAAAGAAGGATGGGCAGACGATTTTCACACTCGTATCCCCGAAACCCATTTTTGATGAAGGGGGCCAATTTAAAGGTAGTTTTGCAGTCGTCACCGGCATCACAGACCTTAAACGAGCGGAGGAGGCTCTAAAAGAATCGGAGAAACAGCTTAGAGATCTCTCTTCCCAACTCTTGACGGCTCAGGAAACGGAGCGAAAGCGAATTTCACGGGAAGTGCACGATGAATTGGGGCAGGCCCTGACCGTCATGAAACTCCGACTGAATTTTATCAAAAAGGATCTCTTAGAGGACCAGACAAAGCTCAAGCTTGAATGTGAAAATGGTATCCAATATATAGACCAGGTCATTGAAAATGTCCGTCGCCTTTCAAGGGACTTAAGCCCCACCATCCTAGAGGATTTTGGGCTTTCGGCAGCCCTACGGTGGTTGATCAACAACTTTGCTAAGACTTATCGTATTAAAGTAATTCTGGACATGATAGACATCGATTCCCTGATCTCCCAGGATTCTCACGTCATTGTCTATAGAACTGTCCAAGAAGCCTTAACGAATATCGGGAAGCACTCCCAAGCGAAGAATGTGGCGATCGCTATTCACAAGGAGGATGGCAGGGTTCTGTTCTCCATCGAAGACGATGGGATAGGGTTTAATGAGAGAGTGATTGCCACAAGAAATCCTGAAGAAAAAGGGTTGGGCTTGGCAACCATGAAGGGACGGGCGAAGATGGCGGGAGGAGTCCTTCATATATCCATGAAAGAAGGAAAAGGAACTCTGATTACTCTAAGCATCCCGATGAAGTGAGGGGTAACCTCATGATGGCACCTTACCGAATTGTGCTGGCGGATGATCATGTTTTGGTCCGGCAAGGTCTGAGAAGAATTCTTGGAGAAATGGCCGACCTCGAGGTGGTAGGGGAAGCGAGTGACGGTCTCGAACTTCTCAATCTCTTGAACCACTTGACTCCTCATATGGTGATTCTCGATATCTTCATGCCAAACCTCCGTGGAATCGAAGCCATCCATGAGATCAAAATGATCCATCCCCACGTTAAAATATTGGTCTTGACGATGAGCAAGGACAAGGAATATCTCTACTTGGCTCTTTCTGCCGGTGCGAAGGGCTATTTGCTTAAGGAGGATGCAGATAAGGAACTCTTTTCTGCGATCGAGAAGGTTCGGCAAGACAAAACTTATATATCCCCTTATTTCTCAGAAGACGTCATTGATGACTTGGTGCAGATGGGCAGAGGGGATGCGAAGGGTGTTTTTGAAATGGATCCGCTGACAACCCGTGAAAGAGAAGTCTTGAAACTGATCGCTGAGGGGAAATCGAGCAAAGAAATTGCCGATCTTCTGTTCATCAGTGTCTTCACTGTAAATAACCATCGCGCGAGTATGATGGAAAAACTAAAGCTGAAGAAAGCCACTGATCTCGTCAAATACGCCATCCGAAAAGGCTATATTTGAATTGCGCTCCAAAGCCTTCCTGACATTGTCTGCATTCTTAATTACTTCATAGTTATTTTTAATCATCCAGAAATGATTATTTCTGTGGATTGATCCCAAATGCCCAATTTGGTAGAAGAAGACCGTTCACCGAGAAGAGATTTTCATAAAGGAGGTAAGAATATGGCGGTAAATGTCCTGGAAGACTGGTTGAACGCCTGCTCCGGTTGCGAAATTTCCATTCTCAATATTGGAGACCCCCTGGTGGACCTGCTGCCTCAATTGAACTTCGTCCACATAACGGCTCTGGTCGACCACAAGTTCTTTGGTCAGCTTGGCGAGGGGACGGCCATGGAGGTCCCTGAGGCCGTGGTGGGCATCGTATCCGGCGGCGTCCGTAATGAAGAGCAAAAACACGAATTACAGGAGATCCGCAAAAAGGCCAAGTTTCTCATCTCCCTGGGGAGTTGCGCCTGCTTTGGTGGGGTACCGGCCCATGCCAACATGTGGAAAAATGAAGAGGTTTTTGAGAAGGTGTTTCGCCAAAGCCCTTCTACTGATTCCTCCCCTAACCCGGAAGATCCCAATGTGCCCAAATGGACTCCCACCTGCACTGCAGTGGATGAAGTCGTCAAGGTGGACATCAGTATCCCCGGTTGTCCTCCCCATCCCGACTGGATTGCTGAGGCCGTCACCGGCCTGCTCCAGGGCAAGACCTCCTGGAGCCTGCCCGAGCGGAGCGTGTGCGACACCTGCCCGGTCATTCGGGAAAAGAAGTCAGGCGGCGGCCCCGTTAAGCGCTGGCTCCAGAACATGGAATTTAACCCAGAAGAGGACCTGGATAAGATGCGCTGTATCAATGAGCAGGGTTACCTCTGCATGGGGCCGGTGACGTTGGCAGGCTGTGCTGGCAAAACCGGGGTGCCCCGGTGTATTACGGCCCGTACCCCTTGCCGAGGCTGTTTCGGCCCCATACGGAAAGGAGCCCAGCCCCTGGTGGATATGATGAATGCCCTGACCTCAGTGGGGCTAGACCCTAAATCGATTTTGGATCGACGGGCCATAATGAACCGTTATATTGGCGGGCACGGCAACCTGAAGGTGCTGCCGGCTCGACCGGCGAAATGAGGAGGTGGAACGCATGAGCAAAGTAATCAACATTCAGCCAGTAACCCGGATCGAAGGCCACAGCAGGGTAGCCATCACCTTGGATGATGCAGGCAATGTTGTTGATACCAAGGTTCATGTCCAAAACCTGCGCGGCTTTGAAAAATTTTGCGAGGGTCGGCCCGTAGAGGAGATGCCTAGGACGGTCTGTCACATTTGCGGGATCTGCCCCTGGGCCCATCATCTGGCCTCCAGTAAAGCAACGGATGGTTGCTTCGGCGTTACACCGCCACCGACTGCGGTGAAATTGCGCCGCCTGATGCAGAACATCGCTTACGTGAGCGATAAGATCCTAAATTTTTACTTTCTGGCGGCTCCAGACTTTGTCATCGGTCCCGATGCCGACTATTCGGTGCGAAATGTGGTGGGTATCCTCCAGGCCGCCCCGGACATAGCCAAGAAAGTGGTGCATATGCGCCATTTAGGAGCGCAGATGCTGGAGGGCTTTGCCGGTCGGTCCATCCACCCCACCTTCTCCGTTCCGGGCGGGGTGAGCAGACCTTTCACCGAAGCGGAACGCGGAAAGATGCTCCCCTCGGCGCAGGAGCTGCTGGAATTCGCCAAGTTTTCCATCAAGTTCGCTAAGGAGAATGTCTTCCCGAAGTATATGGATACCATCAAATCCCTCGGTGTCATCAAGGTGGGCTACCTGGGCACCGTGCGGGACGATGGGGCGCTCGAGTTTTATGACGGCAAGCTCCGGATGATGAAGCCGGACGGCTCCTACGAAGACTTTACCTACGACCAATACCTGGATAACATCGGCGAATGGGTAGCGCCCTGGTCGTATCAGAAGTTCCCCTACGCCAAGAAATGGGGCAAACTCAACCTATCATTGGAGAACCCAGTAGGGGTCTACCGTACCAACTGTCTGGCCCGCATCAACGTGGCCGACAAGATGGCAACCCCCTTGGCCCAGGCGGAGCTCGAGGAGTTCCGGGCTGCCTTTGGACGTCCGGCCCACTACACGTTGCTCTACCACTACGCCCGCCTTATCGAACTCCTGCAGGCCGCGGAAACCGTGGTGGAACTCCTGAATGACCCGGAGATCACCAGCACCAATATCCGGGTGCCGGTTACGGCCAAAGCGGGCCGGGGCGTGGGTTGCGTTGAGGCCCCTCGGGGCACCTTGATCCACGATTATGAGTGCGATAATGACGGCCTGATCATGAAGGTGAACCTGATTGTGGGCACGACCCACAATAACGCCGCGATCAATCTCTCGGTGAATCAGGCGGCCAAGGAGTGTATCAAAACGGGCAAGTATGATCAGGGAATCCTGAACAGAGTGGAGATGGCCATACGCTCCTACGACCCCTGACTGAGCTGCGCCGCTCACCGCCTGGATGGCGGTCTCGCCTTAGATCTCACCATCCTGGATTCCCAGGGCCGGATGATTGATACTTTTAGTAAGTGAGACCACTGGTAAGGATAATGGCTGGGGCCGTAAGAGTTGTAATGGAGAACGAGCCCCAGCCAATTTCATAAACTATATTTTAGCCGCCGGCTTGAATGTATCTCTTGTCAATTATTCCTTTTTTAAACCGTTTTCTCCTTTACTTTCTTCCCCATCCTCAATTCCTTTAGCTTCTGGACCAGATGTTTGCATCTTCATAAAAAAAGATTGTAGAATAATGAAGAGAAGGCCACAAAAAGATTTGCACACCTAAACCCTTCCTCCTTATCTGGATTCTTAACTGCTCCATTTTATAGCTATTTTTAATCACTTAAGAATGGTTATTTCTGTGGATTGATCTCGAATACTCGCTTTGTTACAAGGAGAACGTTAACGGAGGAGAGATCTTTAATGATTCCTTACCGCATTGTCCTGGCAAATAATCATGCTCCTCTCCGGGAAGGGTTAAAAAGGATTCTCCGGGAAAAATCTAACCTGGAAGTCATCGGGGAAGCTGAAGACGGTCCCGAACTTCTTAACCTCCTGAGTTTAACCAAAGTAGCTCCCCATATAGTCATTCTCGACCCATCTATGCCGAATTTCCAGGGCATCGAAGCAATCTACAAAGTGAAGGCGATCAACCCTGACATAAAGGTACTGATCCTGAGCATGCACAAAGACAAGGAATACCTCAGTCAAGCCATCTCTTATGGGGCTGAAGGCTACTTAATTAAAGAGACTGTGGATAAGGAACTTCTGCCAGCCATAGAATTGATTATGCAGGGAAGACTTTACGTTCCCCCTTTTCCCTGAAAAGGGTCTAAGTTTTGTCTCAGGACTTGGGCAGAGAGAGGGATTGAAATCCTAAGAAGTGATTGCCTAACGGAACGATGAGCGGAATAATCAAATGCCCAATAATATGATCCTAATGAACGGAAAGAAGTTTATGTGGGATGGCGTGGATTATCCGACTGGAGAGATAACGTCAGAAGCCATGAAAAAGTACAAATTGGATGGTTTCGAAGTGGAGCAGTGGGAAGAGGCTGGGAAAACTTATCTCTATACGAGAAGAGTCGTTAAAGAGGTTATTGTCCAGAACGATTAGGGTTCCGATTGGACGGCACCATTCCCATGGGGACTGAGACCGCCAACCATGCTGGGGAGGTTGTAGACACGCTGTGCAATCTTTAGATGCCATGCAGAAAGACATCCTTGTTCTGGGCTGTGGGAATATTCTCTTTGGTGATGACGGTTTCGGATCTTCCGTGGCGGAATGTCTCCAAAGCTGCGACTCTCTCCCAAGGAACGTCTCGGTCGTCAATGCGGGAACAAGTGTAAGAGGAATTCTATTTGATCTTATCCTTAATGAAGAGAGGCCCCGAAAAATTATCGTCGTTGATGCCGTTGACGCGAAACGAAGGCCTGGAGAGATATTCAGGATCCAAGTAGAGGAATTCCCCAAAAATAAGACGGATGACTTCACCCTTCATGAAATGCCCACCTCAAATCTGCTGAGAGAGTTGAAAGATTTCTGCGATGTTGAAGTAATCATCATCGCCGGGCAGGTCGAGTCTATCCCGGAATCGGTGAGACCGGGATTGTCGAATGCTTTAGCCAAGAGTGTGCCGGTTGCTGCACAAGAGGTCTTGAGATTGTGTGATGAATCCTGCGGAGAGGTCCGGAACAGAAAGGAGTGCCAGTAATGGAGTATCAATGCGATCCAGGACTGCTGGAGGAGGTTCGGAAATATGGGAAATTTGACGTGGCAGGCTGTTTCAATTGTGGAAGTTGTACCTTAAGCTGCGATCTGGCAAACGATCATGTTTCATTTCCGCGGAGATCGACTCGATACGTGTTGATGGGTCTAAAACAAGTCCTGCACGAAGGTCTGGACCCGTGGATATGTCATGATTGTGGAGACTGTTCCACCGTCTGCCCCCGCCAGACAGAGCCGCGTCAAGGCATGATGACCCTCCGACGCTATTTAGCTTCTGTATACGACTGGACCGGGATCGCTTCGAAGATCAACCGCTCGAAGGGATGGCATATTGGTTCTCTTTCTTTTGTGGGGGCTTTTGTTTTATTGCTCATCGTTTTCTATCACCTTTATGCGGTAAGAATGGAGGTTTCAGACTTCACCTCGCTCTCCATGGGCTTGGAGCATATGTTTCCCATGATGACTTATTTTACTCTCGGGGTTATCTTGTTTCCCTTTTTTATCTTGATGACCAATGCTTTTCGCATGTACTGGGTTACCGTCCACCGAAGGGAAAGCATCCACT
Source organism: Thermodesulfobacteriota bacterium (assembly GCA_047519465.1). Classification (GTDB taxonomy): domain Bacteria; phylum Desulfobacterota; class BSN033; order BSN033; family UBA1163; genus UBA1163. Next base: position 10,927 of record JAPVTA010000283.1, read on the forward strand.
CCCCCCTTTTCCAATGGATTGTCGAAGCCAAAACGTTTATGCTTCATTTTTTTACCTACAAGAAAATGGCAGAATGCCCGACCGAGAAAGGGCGATGGCCAAAGCACCTTCTCCTTGGCTTAGGATGTATGGCAATGCTCGCTCTGATGGTCTTCCTGTTGAGGTGGTTCCAGACCGATAAGATCTACGCCGTTTATCACCCCCAGAGGTGGATAGGGTACCTGGCAACCGTTTTTCTGATTTTTGGTACCGTTGACATTTTGATCGGCCGTATCAAGAAAGAAAGAGAAATCTATAAGTCTACCGAATTGGCAGACTGGATCTTTCCGATACTGCTTCTTGCCACAACGGTAAGCGGAATCGCGGTCCACATCTTCAGGTATTCGGGCCTTGAGCTTGCAACCCATTACGCCTACGCAATCCATCTGGCGATCGCTACCCCGATGCTGGTTGTTGAAATGCCGTTCGGCAAATGGACCCATATGATCTACCGCCCATTGGCCATGTACTTCCAATCGCTAAAAGAGAGGGCTCTGCGGCAACGATGGTCCTCAGAGGGGGTTCCAGAGTATGTTGTCTGATGAAATTCAAGATAAGAAAGTTGGGGCAGCATTAATCGTCGGCGGAGGAATTGGCGGGATGCAGGCGGCCCTTGACCTGGCTGCCTGCGGCATAAAGGTTTATCTCGTTGAGAACAAGCCTGCGATCGGCGGCGTGATGTCCCAACTCGACAAAACATTTCCCACCAACGATTGTGCGATGTGCACCATGGCACCGAGGCTGGTTGAAATCGGACGGCACAAAGATATAGAGATCCTTTCTCTCACCGATATAGAAAGCATCAGGGGACAGCCAGGGAATTTCAATGTGACTCTAAAGAAAAGGCCTCGTTTTGTGAACGAAAAGAAATGCACGGGTTGTGGCACCTGCGTCTCCCTTTGTCCGACAAGGAATGTCGTTCAAATGGCGGAGAAGCCTCAAGTCGAACTCGAACCCCGATACCGGGAGAAGGTGGAGAACATTGTTAAGAAACACAATCACAGAGAAGGCTCCTTGATGCCTATCCTTCAGGAGATCAACGCCACCTTCAGCTATTTCCCTGAAACGGTGCTGAAATACGTATCCCAGGAGACCGGCTATTCCGTCGCTCATATTTACAAAATCGCAACGTTTTACAGCGGTTTTAGTGTCACGCCGAGAGGAAAATATGGTATCAACGTGTGCATGGGAACCACTTGTTACGTTAGGGGAAGTGAAAGATTGATGGACAAATTCAGCGATATGCTGAAGATCAAGGCAGGCGAAACAACTCCGGACGGGAAATTTAGCCTGAATTCCGTCCGATGCATAGGCTGCTGCGGGCTGGCACCGGCTGCAATGGTTGGCGACCAGGTCTATGGTAAACTGACGGCCATACAGATTCCGGAGATCGTCAATCAATGCAAGGGAACGTGATATGCCTAGACTCACCATTGAAGATTTAAAAAAGGGGAGAGAAGAAGCAAGAAGGAAGATGCATCTCAGAGAAAGGGAATTCAGGGGAAAGGTGATTGTTCATCTGGGAACCTGTGGAATTGCCGCCGGTGCGAAGGAGGTCGTATCGGCCTTTTTGAACCAGAAAGAGAGCCGGAAGATCGCGGATATTCTGATTACAACTTCGGGTTGCGCTGGCCTCTGTTCAAGAGAGCCAATGGCCACCGTTGAATTGTTAGACTCTCCTCCAGTTAAATACGGGGATCTGACCGCGGATAAGGCAGTAAAAATCTTTGAAGAACATATCCTGGGGGGAAGAATGGTGCAAGAATACGCCATTGGCATAGACGATGTCCCCTTCTTCCAGAAACAGATGCTCCTGGTGCTGAGAAATAAGGGGTTGATAGACCCTGAGAAAATCTGGGACTATATCGCGAGAGATGGCTATGCAGCTCTCGAAAAGATCTTGACACAAATGAAGCCTGAAGAGGTGATCCAAGAAGTAACAAAATCGGGGCTCAGGGGAAGGGGAGGGGCCGGATTTCCAACGGGTGTAAAATGGAAAGCCTGCAGCGGGGAGCCGAATCCGACCAAATATTTGATAGGCAATTGTGATGAGGGAGATCCCGGAGCCTATATGGACAGAAATCTCCTGGAATCAGACCCGCACTCCTTAATTGAGGGAATGGCCATTGCTGCCTACGCGATCGGTGCGACAAAAGGGTTCTTATATATCCGAACAGAATATCCCCTTGCGATCAAGTGCATGCAGATTGCCCTTTCTCAGGCGAGGGAACACGGTTTGCTCGGCGAGAAAATACTTGGCTCCAGCTTTGATTTCGACATTGAGATAAGAGAGGGCTCTGGTGCGTTTGTATGCGGCGAAGAGACTTCCTTGATCCACTCCATTGAAGGCGAAAGTCCAGAGCCGAGACAAAGACCCCCTTTCCCCGCCCAAGCAGGCCTTTGGAACTGTCCTACCGTCATCAACAATGTGGAAACCCTTGCCAACATCCCGGTGATTATCGACAGAGGCGCAGATTGGTTTTCAAATATTGGAACCAAGACAAGCAAAGGAACGAAGATCTTCTCCCTCGTTGGCAAGATCAATAACACGGGGTTGATCGAAGTCCCCATGGGGATCACCCTCCGGGAGATCATCTATGATATTGGACAGGGAATTCCTGGAAACAAGAAATTCAAAGCTGTTCAAACCGGCGGGCCATCCGGCGGATGCATTCCGAGCAGCCTCATCGGTCTTCCGATCGACTATGAAGGCCTGAAAGAAGTGGGTTCGATGATGGGGTCGGGGGGAATGATCGTGATGGACGAAGACACCTGCATGCTGGACATCGCAAAATTCTTCATCCAGTTTACAAACGATGAATCCTGCGGGAAATGTACCACGTGCAGGGATGGAAGCGAGGCCTTGCTTGAGGTCCTGACAAGAATTTCCAAAGGCGAGGGGCAGGAAGGAGACATTGAATTTCTCGAAGAGTTAAGCCTCGTGATCAAAGATGCCTCCATGTGCGGTCTTGGTATGACGCTTCCCAACCCGGTCCTTTCAACGATGAGGCATTTTAAGGAGGAGTATATCGCTCACATTCAGGAAAAATGCTGTCCAGCTTTGGTCTGTAAGGACCTGATCAAATACTATATCCAGCCCAAAAAATGCGTGGGGTGCCTCCGATGCATGAAAAATTGTCCGGCGGGAGCCATCAGAGGGGAATTGAAACACGTTCACATTATAGACCAGGCCAAATGCACAAAGTGCGGAACCTGTTTGGAAGTTTGCCCATCGAAGGTCTCGGCCATTGCAAAAATTTCAGGAGAAGAAGCAAGAAATCTTAAGATTCTTGAGAAGCCCATTCCCGTTTCGAGCGCCCGAACATGAACAGGAGCTTAAACAGATTACAAAGATCCCGACACCAGTATAAAGACGATGCTCCTATCGTGAGATAGGCCACGAGTATAACGAGACAAACATGGTCGCTCTGACAATCAATGATCAGCGAGTCGAAGTCGAAGAAGAAACGAAACTGATCCGTGCCATCGAGAAGTTGGGGATCAAAGTCCCGACCCTTTGTTACCACAAAGCCTTGAGTCCATACGGGGCATGTAGGCTCTGCGTTGTCGAGGTTCATGTCAAGGATAGGCCCCCGGCACTTCAAGCCTCCTGCTCCTATCCAGCTTTGGACGGTGTCCGTGTCTTCACAGACACAGACAGGGTTAAAAGGGCAAGAAGGATTACGGCAGAACTTCTTCTTGCAAGGTGCCCTGATTCGGAAATAACTCAAAGAATTGCCGCGGAACTGGGAGTGAAAGAACCCAGGATAAAAAAGAAATTTGACGACTGCGTCTACTGTGGGCTTTGCACTCGAATGTGCCACGAGAGAATGGGAAGAAGCGCTGTGGGTTTTTCGGGAAGAGGGCCCCGAAAAAAGGTGGAGTCCCCGTTCGGGAAGCACAATGAGATGTGTTGGACCTGCGGCGCCTGTAACTTCATATGCCCTGTAGGAAAAAAAGTCTCAACGCTGACGAGCGCAAACCCTCCGATCCCGATCTCAAACCCGTACAATATGGGCCTCGATCAAAGACCCGCCGCCTACGTCCTTTATCCTCAAGCGGTCCCGAATAAAGCCGCCATTGACCAAGACCACTGTGTTCACTTGAAGTACGATGTGTGTGGCATCTGCAAGGAGGTCTGTGAAGCCAAAGCCATCGACTATGAGCAAAAAGAAGAAAACATTGAATTGAGCGTGGGGGCCGTCATTCTATCGCCTGGATACGAGATTTTTGATGCAAGAGTGAAACCCGAATTCGGTAAGGGTCGCTTCCCAAATGTTGTAACCGCCATCGAATTTGAGAGAATATTATCCGCTTCTGGACCCTCTTCCGGAAAAGTTTTGAGACCCTCCGATGGAAAGGCGCCCAAACGAATCGCCTTTATTCAGTGTATCGGTTCTCGGGACTTTGAGAGGGATTACTGTTCCTCCGTATGCTGTATGTATGCAACGAAGGAAGCCATTATCGCTAAAGAACATTCGGGTGGGAACCTAGACTGCGACGTATTCTTCATGGACATGCGGGCTTTCAGTAAGGGGTTCGAGGAGTATTACGAAAGGGCAAAGGAACTCGGAGTGAACTACATCAGGTGCCGTCCGGCTTCCATTGAAGAGAGACCGGAAACCCGGAATCTGGCCATTCAATACCTGGTTGAAAACGAAAAGAAGGTGTCCCGGGAATACGATATGGTGGTTCTGTCCGCCGGCGTGCAAGCACCCCGTGCAGCGGAGAGAATCTCTGAGATATTCGGAATTGAATTAAATGAGTATCATTTCTGTGAGACGTCGACGTTTCGGCCGGCGGAATCCAATCGGGAAGGGATCTATGTCGCTGGACCGTTCACGGAACCGAAGGATATCCCGGAGACAGTAATGCAGGCCTCAAGTGCCGCATCCAGGGTCTTATCCCTCCTTAGCAACGTGAGGGGTAGTCTCATCTTACAAAAGGAATTTCCACCCGAGAGAGACGTAACGAGCGAGGATCCAAGAATAGGTGTTTTTGTATGCCATTGCGGATCGAATATTGCCGGGATTGTCAATGTTCCAGAGGTGGTCGAATACGCAAGAACGCTTCCGAATGTGATCTATGCAGGGAATAATCTCTACACCTGCTCGAACGATACGCAGGGAAAAATCAAAGAGACAATAGAGGAGCATCGCTTAAACCGCGTGGTCGTTGCCTCGTGTACGCCGAGAACCCACGAACCTCTTTTCAGAAACACTCTCAGGGAGGCAGGGCTTAATCCTTACCTGTTTGAGATGGCGAACATCAGAGATCAATGTTCCTGGGTGCATATGCATGAACCTGAAAAGGCCACCCTCAAATCAAAGGACCTGGTGAGAATGGCCGTCGCAAAGGCAAGGCTTCTTGAACCCCTTCCGACAAGGTCAGTTCCCGTAACGAAATCTGCTCTTGTCATTGGAGCCGGGCTTTCCGGGATGACGTCTGCACTGGACCTGGCCGATCAGGGTTTTGATGTCTATCTGGTGGAAAGAGAAAAAGAACTTGGCGGCCATCTCAGACATATCCACTATTTAATTAACGGGACGAAACTTCACGATGAATTCAGATCCCTCGTGGCCAAGGTGAAGGGAAATAACAGAATCCGTCTCTATACGCAAGCAAAAATCGAAACCCTCGAAGGCTCCGTCGGCCATTTTAAGACAAAGATCGCGACGAACGGAACATCAAAAGAATTCGAGCATGGGGCAGTGATTATCGCGACGGGTGCAAAAGAATATCAGCCGAAGGAATACTTATACGGAGAGGATGAAAGGGTTCTCACCCAACTGGAGCTGGAACAGCGTTTAGTCGCGATCGATGGCTTCTTTACATCTTCTGGAAAGGGACCAAGGGCCGTCGTCATGATTCAATGTGTAGGCTCCCGCGACGATGACAGGCCTTACTGCTCCAGACTGTGCTGCACCGAAGCGGTGAAGAATGCTTTGAAAATAAAAGACTTTTCTCCCACTACAAGTGTCTATGTCCTTTACAGGGACATAAGAACGTATGGATTTAGAGAGAGCTATTACACCAAAGCAAGGCAAAAGGGCGTCGTGTTCATCCGATACGACAAGGATAAAAAACCGGACGTTTCAAAAAACGGCAAAGGATTACAGGTCCATGTTTACGATCAAACCCTGGGAGTCGAGACATCCATATCTGCCGATCTGATTGTACTGTCCACGGGAATTGTCCCAAACGAGGATAACAAGACGATTGCCCAATTCTTAAAAATACCGTTGAACAAGGACGGTTTTTTTCTCGAGGCCCACATGAAATTACGGCCTGTCGATTTTGCAACAGACGGCGTGTTCTTTTCCGGCTTGGCTCATTCTCCGAAAAGAATCGAGGAGAACATCATTCAGGCACAGGCTGCATCCGCAAGAGCCGCCACCGTACTTTCAAAGGATCATATAGAGCTGGAAGGGAACATATCCCATGTGGTGGATGAGAACTGTGATGGCTGTGCTTACTGTGTCGACACGTGCCCTTACAAGGCGATTACTTTGCTTGAGTATATGAGAGAGGACGCCATCAAAAAAACGGTTGAAACGAACGAAGCGGTGTGCAAGGGCTGTGGGTCTTGCATGGCCACCTGCCCGAAGAAAGGAATATTCGTAAAAGGATTTAAGCTGGAGCAGATTTCGGCTCAAGTCAGCGCTGCCCTGGGGGTGGAGGGATGAATGAAAATTTTGAACCTCTGATCATAGGCTTTTGCTGCAATTGGTGTTCTTATGCCGGAGCAGACTTGGCAGGTGTATCCAGAATTCAATATCCTACGAGCTTAAGAATCATACGGGTGATGTGCACGGGCATGATTCATCCGAATTTGGTGATCGATGCTTTGACGAAGGGAGCCGATGGTGTTCTAATCTGTGGCTGTCACCCCGGGGACTGCCATTATCAGGAAGGCAATTTGAAAGCTGAAAAGCGGGCCGAAGCGATCAGGCTCATGTTACAGGATTTCGGCATCGAGGATGAAAGATTCAGATTGGAATGGGTTTCAGCGGCTGAAGGCCCCAGGTTTGCCCAGGTGGTTAAGGAGTTTACCGAACAAGTCAGAAACCTCGGTGCAAATCAATATAAGATGTAATGGAGAGACCCCCTTTATCCCTTCATCGAAGTTCAGTTCTCCTTATAACCAATTATGCTGTCACTGAGTGCATTCGCGCTCGCAGTGACCACACACACTTCCCTTCGATTTGTTGAAGTGGTTTGATTATTATCGTTCCCAAGTCAACCTTGTAACCCGACACCTAACCTTTTGAAGATTTTGTCCCTACCGTGGAGACGTAAGCACATAGGCATCTGGAGAGCAATCTCTGATGCGAATTGAAATGTTAACCTTTAACCGAAAAAAACGGAAAGGAGGAATGAGTATGGCTACAAAAAGATCTATTGGTATTTGGATTTTCTTCGGCACTTTAATAATTATTGCTTGGTTCTTAGGGTTTGCCCCTGTCACGCGACTCAGCACCGCGACCGCGCAGCAGGCTGCGCCGACCGAGGACAAAGGCGTCACCAGAACTCCGCTTACTGCACTCGACCTCGGTACGCAGATCCCCGGCATGCAAGGTCGCCAACTTCGGCTCCGAATGGTAACGATCGAACCTGGTGGAGTCATCGGAATGCATAGTCACAAAGATCGGCCAGTGGTTCTGTACATGCTTAAGGGGACATATACGGATCACCGGGGCGATGTAGTGAGGGAGCATCGCGCAGGGGGCAGCTGGAACGAGGATGTAAGTGTGACCCACTGGGTTGAGAACAAGGGGAAAAGTCCGGCAGCGTATATCGTGGGGGAAATTTTCAAGCAACCGTAAGAGGTGAGGGGGGCATGACATTACTTTCTAACCATTGAAGTGGTGCTTTGAGGGAGGGACCTGGTAAGTGGAATCATAGGAGGTAGTACGATGGCAACTTATATCATGCTTGTCAAATATACACAAAAAGGCATAGAAGACATCAAACAAAGTCCTTCACGGCTTGATGCGGCCAAAAAAGCTTTTAAGGCACTGGGCGCACAGATGAACGAATTTTACCTGGTGACGGGCCGGTATGACATCGTTGTCGTTCTCGAAGCGCCGAACGCTGAAACAGTAGCTAAGTGCGCTCTCGATCTGGGCTCCAAGGGTAATGTCACCACTGAAACCCTTCGGGCCTTCACAGAGGATGAATACCGGAAAATAATTGCTGCTCTGCCCTGATCGAGCGTTTTCAAGCAAATTAGAAAACGCGGAGGTACCTCCCTCAGATAGATACTCTATCAAGCTGGCGGGGGATTATGGAAAGGAATTTTCGGAAGGTACCGATATGAGGGTTCCAGAAGGGGTTCTCACATCCCTTTGGAGCCTTTATCGATTTCGATTCTCATGGAACCAAGAGTATCTGAATTCCGTTAAGCAGCCACAATAAGGAGGTCCAATAATGAAAACAAGAAAAGAATTTCTAGAAGCTGTAATGAGGATGGCTAACTTAAAAGATTTGAGAGAAGCTGATGCTGCAGCTCGGGCAGTGATTTCTCTCACAAAGCTAATCATTGGAGAAGAGCTGTCCCAAAAGATTGCAGAGGTCTCACCTCCGGATCTTCGCCAGGGATGGGAATCTATAAGGGTCGCACAAGAAGACGACTTTGCACGCGATGAACTCCTGTTCGAAACCGGAGAAGTCCAGGAGATAGAAACAGGATGATAGGTAGTGCAAAGCGATAAGGCTATCATTTCAGACAGGAGGATGCCCGGATGATCATCCTGATTAAGCTGGGGGGAGGAAATGTCCCCCCATTCTATAAAAGACTCCAAGGGTCTACCAATCAGGGGATGGGAATAGATGGAGGAGAATCATGCGATGAAAAACGCCTTTTCCAATAAAATGGGAGGAGTATTACTAAATAGAAGGAGGTAGTTTGGTGCGTCAACATGAGAAAAGGGCTGAGCACATTGCGGACTCCAGAGGCCCTTTCCGAGAAGGTTCCAGAGGGATTTGAATATCCCTTGGGGGCGTTTTCTTCGTTTCTGGTCAGCCTTTCTATATATAAGTTCATCACGTTGGGGGACTTTCAGAAAATTATGAAATTTTCAGAATGATTTCATCCATCTCTTTCGGAAGCCTGATTTGGGTTGAATCACAGAATGACGAAAAAGCCGTTTTTATACTGGTATAAAGTTTATAATGTTCCCCTTTTTCTGCAGCCATTATTCTATCTTTACAGTTATTTTGTCGCACTGATGTTGTTTATCTACGCTCACATTGTTCATCTTACAAGTAAGATAGAAATTGTGGGACAGGAGCACCTTGAGGCTCAGCGAAATTATATTTTCTGTTATTGGCACACCTTCGCTCCTTTGTATGGAGTTGTATTCCTACGCAATCGGTCGCAGGTTTGGATGCAGCATCCATTCTGGATTATGAAGTCAATCCATTTGTTCCTCCAATTTACTGGTGTTAAGAAAATCATCCTCGGATCTACAGGGCATTCTGGACGAGAGGCGGCTGACGAGCTTGTGGAATACCTAAAAAAAGGATATTCCACAGTTCTTTTGCCAGACGGGCCGAACGGGCCTCCTTATGTGGCAAAAAAGGGATTTCTTCATATTTCATTGCAAAGTCAAGTTCCCATCGTTCCAATCCGATTTGAGCCCTCAAGATTCTTCGAAAGTCGTGGTTGGGATCGAAAGAAATGGCCGTCACCTTTTTCTACAATAAAGGTGCGATTCGGGAAACCCATGCTGATATCAGAGGAAAACTTTGACGAAGCGTATAGCGAAATTACAAAGGCTTTAGGGTGAAGATATGCTGACAAGATTCAAGCTAAGGTGAAGGCAATGAGCAGCAAAGGCGGAATTAGGTTTGAGCAGTGTGGTGACGCAGCTAATCTTCGAAAGATTGACGTTAACAGTTTCATCCCCGAGGTTACTGTAATAGGAAATGGAATGATTTCAGCCATTGGTTACGCCAATAAAGGATATGCGGTAATCCGCATGAATAGGATGAAGAGATACCCTCGGCATTGAAAGAGTGTTATAATGATTTGTATGAAAAGAGCTGAGATCTCAATCACCGGGGTCGTTCAGGGAATCGGTTTCAGACCCTTTATCTACAATCTGGCCAAAGCCCACTCCATCCGCGGATGGGTTCTCAACAATGAAAAGGGAGTATGGATCGACGCCGAAAGCGAAGACGGAAACCTTGATCGGTTCATTCGGGACATCCCCAAACTCGCACCGCCATTAGCCCGGATCGAATCGTTTGACGTAAAGTACCTCGAACCTTTCGGTTACAGCACTTTTGAAATCAGGAAGAGTGAAGAGACCCAAGAGAAATTTACCCTCATTTCTCCTGATGTGGCCACGTGCGATCAATGTTCTTCAGAGCTTTTCTCACCTAAGAACTTTCGATACCGATATCCTTTCATCAACTGCACCCTGTGCGGTCCGAGGTTCACGATTATCCAGGATATCCCTTACGATCGCCATAAAACAACCATGGCACCTTTTGTCATGTGTTCTGTCTGTCAGAAAGAGTATGAGAACCCGTCTGATAGACGCTTTCATGCCCAACCCAATGCTTGCCCTGCCTGTGGCCCCTCCCTTCGTCTCCTGGATAGAAAGGGGAAAGAAGCTTCCGGAGATCCGATTGCGAATACTTTGGGTTTACTATCAAAAGGAAAGGTCGTGGCGATCAAAGGTCTTGGAGGATTTCATCTGGCATGTGATGCGAAGAATCAAGACGCCGTCTCCTCGCTGCGGTCTCGAAAGTTCAGAGAGGATAAACCCTTTGCTGTGATGTGCCAAAATATCGAGCAAGTGAAGGAGCACTGCCGGGTCAACGAAGAAGAGGAGAGGTTATTGTTAAGTGTGCAAAGACCCATTGTCATTCTAAGAAGAAGGGAGGATTCACCGATTGCCCATGCGGTCGCTCCCTATCAGGATACCCTTGGGGTCATGCTCCCCTACTCACCCCTCCATCACCTCCTGCTGAAGGGTCCTCTCAAAACGTTGGTGATGACAAGTGGCAATGTGAGCGATGAACCCATCTCTTATAAGAACGACGAGGCATTCCATCGCCTCTCCAAGATCGCCGACGCCTTCCTTTTTCACAACCGCGAAATTCATATGAGGTGCGACGATTCGGTGACAAGAATCTTCGATGGGAAACCCTATATCCTCCGGAGGTCAAGAGGTTATGTCCCCTTCCCTATTAAGCTTCCTTTTCCTCTTGAGATGATCCTTGCCTGTGGCGGGGAATTGAAAAATACCTTTTGCCTGACGCGGGATCAATATGCTTTTATAAGCCATCACATCGGAGACCTTGAGAATTTGGAAACCCTCACCTCTTTTGAAGAAGGAATCGAGCATTTCAAGAGGCTCTTCTACGTTGAGCCTAAGGCAGTCGCTTACGATCTTCATCCGGATTATCTCTCCACCCAGTATGCCCTCGCGATTCCAGATATTCCAAGAATCGGCGTTCAGCATCACCATGCCCACATTGTCAGTGCCATGGCCGAAAATGGCATTGAAGAAGATGTCATTGGAGTCGCTCTCGACGGGACAGGCTTTGGGCTGGATGGCACCATCTGGGGAGGAGAGTTCCTAATTGCTAATTTGAAGGATTTTCAAAGAGCGGCTCACCTAAAAAAAGTTCCCTTACCTGGTGGGACGATGGCGATTAAAGAGCCCTGGCGGATGGCCATGGTTTACCTTTCTGAGGCTTTTGGGGATGAAACCACAAGGCTGAAGATTGACCTGATGAATAGAATTAATTTAGAAAAATGGGGCGTCTTAGGGAAGGCTATCGAAAAGAAAATTAACACTCCGTTGACCTCAAGCATGGGGCGCCTCTTCGACGCCATCTCATCCCTTTTATCCATAAGAGATGAAGTCCACTACGAAGGACAGGCCGCCATCGAGCTGGAGATGATTGCAGATCACGGAATGAAAGAAGTGTATCCTTTCTACATCCGTAAGGATGAAATGCCGATGGTCATCGACCCAGCAGAGATGATCCGAGGGATAGTCCGTGATTTGACGGATGGGATGCCTTCCTCAAATATCTCGGGAAAGTTCCATCGAACGATCTCCCGCGTGATCGTCGAGACCTGTGAGAGGATCCGATCCATGGAAAAGTTGAATCGAGTTGTCTTAAGTGGCGGAGTCTTTCAAAATATTTTTCTTCTTTCTCTTGTCACAGAAGACTTGAAGAGATCGGGCTTCGATGTCTATACCCACCATTTGGTGCCCTCCAATGATGGTGGCATCTCCTTGGGACAAGCAGTGGTTGCTCATATGAGGTTGTTGGAAGAAAATGACTAAAATGCCTAAAGTGCCTAAATTGGTTTTCCAACTCCAGGCACTTTAGCTCGCTAAGAATTTTAGGCACGGATTTTGGGGTGATCATTATGTGCTTAGGCATTCCTGGAAAAGTGATCGAGATTGAAAAGAACGTGGCAAAGGTGGATGTGGGCGGTGTTTCGAGGGATATCTCGCTCGACCTCTGTCCGGATGTTTCGGTGGGGGAATACGTACTGATCCACACAGGCTTTGCCATTCAAAAGGTAGATGAAGAAGAAGCAAAGCAGACGCTGGATCTCCTAAGACAGATGGCAGAGGCGATATGAAATTCATCGATGAGTTTCGAGATAAAGAAATTGCCGAAGGACTGATCCAGAGAATCCGGAAAACCTCTGCCCGCCCGATCCAGCTGATGGAGGTTTGCGGAACGCATACCGTCGCCATTTTCCGGTATGGGATAAGAGGTCTTCTTCCGGAACATATCAAGCTTCTTTCGGGTCCGGGCTGTCCGGTCTGTGTCACTCCCAATGCGGATATCGATTTGGCCATCGCCCTCTCCCGCGAAAAAGATACCATCATTGCCACCTTCGGCGATATGATGAAGGTCCCCGGTTCGACGTCGAGCCTCCAGAAGGAGAAGGCCGAGGGAAGAGACATTCGCATTATCTATTCCTCCCTCGATGCTTTAAAAATAGCGAACGGAAACCCCGGGAAGAGAATAGTCTTTCTGGCCATTGGTTTCGAAACGACTTCTCCTACTATTGCGGTGGCTATCCTCCGAGCGAAAGAAGAAAAGTTGCGCAATCTTTTTTTCTTGGATAGCCAGAAGCGGGTTCCTCCGGCCCTCGTTGCCTTGTTGCAATCGAAGCAGGTAAAGATCGATGGCTTTATCCTCCCGGGCCATGTCAGTACGATCCTCGGAACAAAACCGTATCGATTCATCTCAAGAGAGTTCGGCCTGCCCGCTGTGATTACAGGCTTTGAGCCTTTGGACATTCTTCAGGGTACTTGGATGCTCCTCAAACAGATCGAAGAAAACCGTGCGGCCGTTGAGATTCAGTATCGAAGGGTCGTCCACGAAGAAGGGAATCCAATCGCACTGAGCAAGATTTATGAGGTATTTGAAAAGGGGGAAGGTCACTGGAGAGGACTCGGACTCATTCCCGATAGCGGATACCGGTTTAAGGATTCTTACAAGGAAATGGATGTCAGGAATTTTGATGTCGAGGTGGAACCACCTAAAGAGCATCCCGACTGTCTTTGTGGAGAAGTGCTTCAGGGGACCAAGAGCCCTCTGGAATGTCGCCTATTCAAAAAGGTCTGCCATCCTGAAAACCCCGTCGGCCCTTGTATGGTCTCCATCGAAGGAACCTGTCATACGTATCTTAGGTTTTCTAATTAATTGGACTATGGGTCATGCGCGCGCAGTCGTGAATCCAGGTAGGTCATTATCGCATAACGGAAATCTCAAGAACTGGATTCCTGCCAGGCTTCGCCGAGGCGAGCTTTCGCAGGAATGACGAAAAACGGTCATTTAGAATTCTTAGCAAGGAGAAGTCTTTATGCCCGACGATAAGATTCTGTTGGCCCATGGGAGTGGAGGAAAGCTTTCTCACGAACTGATTAAACAGATTTTTCTGCCTCGGTTCAGAAACCCTTTCCTCGAGCCATTGGACGACAGTGCAAAAATACCCAATCCCCATGGATCGATCGCTTTCACGACGGATTCCTATGTGGTCAACCCCATTTTCTTCCCGGGTGGAGATATTGGGAAATTGGCTGTATGCGGGACAGTGAATGACCTCTCGATGGTAGGGGCTGTCCCGTCTCACCTCAGCCTCTCGTTGATTGTTGAAGAAGGGTTCTCCGTCGAGCATCTCAAACAGATCGTTTCTTCAATCCATGATACAGCCGAGCAGGCAGGGGTAAAGATTGTGACAGGCGACACCAAAGTGGTAGAACACGGAGCAGCGGACCGTTTGTTTATCAACACCGCAGGGATCGGATGGATTAGGCCAGGGATTAACCTCTCGGGGCTCAATGCCAGACCGGCAGATAGAATCCTTTTAAGCGGTTATCTGGGAGACCACGAGATGGCTGTTCTTTCACAAAGGGAAGGATTTAAATTTCAGGGTGAGCTAAGAAGTGACTGCGCTCCGTTAAACGATCTGGCCGGGAAAATGCTCGATGCCTGCCCTTCCATTCGGTGTATGCGAGACCCTACCCGCGGTGGCCTGGCCACCACCCTCAACGAGATTGCATCGGCGTCCAATGTGGGGATGGTGATCGAAGAAGAGAAGGTTCCTGTCCGTGAATCGGTCAAGGGAATCTCTGAACTGTTGGGTTTGGATCCCCTCTATCTTGCCAACGAAGGGAAATTGATCGCCCTTTGCCCACCGGATCAGGCAGAGCGACTATTGGAGGTAATGAAAAGCCACCCGTATGGTCGAAATGCTGAGATCATTGGAAGGGTGACCGAGGAAAATCGCAAGAGAGTGACGCTGCACACATTGATCGGCGGTCACCGAATTCTGGATATGTTAACCGGAGGGCAATACCCGAGAATCTGCTAACCTGCCGTCCATGTTTCAAGATCTAATTAGTGACGCGCCCCCTCACCCTCCCCTCTCCCGAGTGGGGAGAGGGGAGGGTGAGGGGGGTCAGGAGATCAGAGATGATCGGCAGAGGCAAGCGGTTTGTCAGACCGCAATTGGTACTGGAGGATATCGTTACCCTGAAGGGCAAGCGGCTGACCTTCGACAGTATCGCCGAGATGCTGATGGTCCGTGCCCAAGAAATCCCCGATACTGTCCATGTTCTTTTCTACGATGAGATGATTACCTACGCCCAGACCAACGAACGCGCCAACAAGGTAGCCCATTACCTCAGGGAGAACGGCGTCATCAAGGGAGACGTCGTATCGGTGATGATTCTGAACTCTCCCGAAATCTACTATACTATGTTTGGAGCACAAAAGCTGGGCGCCGTTGCCGGTGCCATCAACTACATGTTGAAAGGTCTTGAAATCGCCTATGTCCTAGAAGACTCCAAACCGAAGGTGGCATTCGTGGGCAGCGAATACATGGCGGAGTTTGCCAGAGGTTGGAAGCTCTCGTCCCACAAACCAATCGTCGTGGAGGTTGTAACGGGAATTGATCACGGGGCTGACATCGCCACGGGAACGCTGAAAGAGATTATCGACAACTACCCGACTGCTGAATGTCTGGTGCCGCAGACGCCGGAGGATCCTTTCCTTCTCCTGTATTCCTCGGGCACGACAGGGACGCCCAAAGGCATCCTCCTTTCCAACAAGAATCAATTAACCATATGCAAGGACAGGGCTTCCATGGGCGCGAGCAGACCCGGAGACGTCATGATGATCATTCTCCCCATGTTCCACACGAATCCCCTGTGCGTGCACACATACCCACTCAGCTACCAGGGTCTGACGCTTTGTATACGGGAACCCTTCTCCCCGGCCGACTTCTGGCCATCTATCACTCGCTACGGCGTTACCATCGTTCAAGGCGTTCCAGCCATGTACGCGTACATCTATAATGCCGCCGACCCAAACACCATCGAGTATGACAAGCTGAAGCTGAGGTTTGCCTTTTCCGGCGCCGCACCGATGCCACCCGAGTTGATCGACGCCTTCAAGGAAAAATTCAATGTCCAGGTGATTGACGGTTATGGCCTCACGGAAGCTTGCGGGGTCACGACCTCGAGCCTGGGCATGCCAGAGAACCGGGGATCAATCGGCATCGCCTATCCAAGTCTGCGGGTCGAGATCATGGATGATAACAACCGTATCATGCCCTATGGCGAGCGGGGAGAAATCTGTATCAAGGGTGACGCCGTCATGATTGGCTACCTGAACAAACCGGAGGCCACCGCCGAGGCCATTCAGGACGGCTGGCTCCACACCGGTGACATAGGTTACATGAATGAAAACGGATGCGTCTTCTTTTCCGGTCGCAAGAAAGAGATGATTAACCGTGGCGGAGAAAACATTTACCCCCGGGAAATCGAAATCCCTCTGGAAAATCATCCGAAGATTGCGGAGGTTGCGGTCATCGGAGCGCCCGACCCGGCCCTGGGTGAACGTGTGCGGGCATGTGTCATCCTGAAAGACGGTTGCACGATGAGCGAAGAGGAAGTCAAGGAGTATCTGCAAGACAAGATTGCCAAGTACAAGCTTCCGGAGTTCGTGGAATTCATGAAGAGCTTTCCTCGCAATCCGACCGGCAAAATTCTAAAGCATGAATTAAAGAAAAGATTCGCAGGATAAACGGAAGTTAGAATTGGTTACCCATCGGGCCCCGCCAAGGCGGGACTCCTCGCAATGACCACTTTACTAATTCTCATTCCGCGGATCAACGCCTGGCATTCTTTCCTTTCTCTCCCGAAAGATAATTTGAAGGTAGAGGTCTGCGGACGATTTTTCCCTTCTCAGGGATGGGAAAGGAAAAACCGAAAACAATCTTGAAGAAAGTCCGAATGATTTCAAAAGTGGCTCCCCAGAGGATTTCTTGGTTTCCATTCTCCTTATGAACCAGACACGGAAACTCCCAGGGGTTAGGAATTCCTTGAGCCATAAGGCTTTCAGACACCTCCAAGGAATAAACCGCATAGTTCGCTGGGTCGAAAAAATTTTCTAAAGGAATGGAAACGATTTTGTCCACTTCCCAATTGAGCTTCGGCTTCCAGGCATTTCTCACCCTGCCGACCAGCGGGAAGATGACCCACGGGCGGTGATGAAGATGGTATGTCGGCAAGCCCCCCAGAAATTCGACATTGAAGGGGCTCAGGCGTAGTTCCTCCCAACTCTCCCGCAGGGCATTGCCTAATAAGAAAAGAATTTTCCAGTAGATCGATTTTCCTTTGCGCTTGGCCAGCCTCAGACCAGGTCCGCGGATTCCGGGCAAGAGTCCGTACCGAAGGAGCCTCCCTGACAGAGAATCTAAGAACGGATGGAATCCACCACCTGGCGCGCAGAGATCCCCGGGCTGCTGGACGCTCTTGGACCTTTTGCTCAGGAGGAAGACGTGATGGCCCGAAATATTTCTTTCCTGGTCTCGGTCCTTGCTGAAATAAAGCGGCAGGAGACCCGCTCCCCCGGCCCACGTCCGCTGGCTCTTCTTGGGCCTATCGATGACATCGAACTGGGCTAGGTAGTCCACAGGCTCCCTTGCAAGGGCCTCGATCACCCGGAGCCGTAATCCTTCTTGATCATTGACAAGAGAGAGGCTCATAAAAAAAAGATATGGGATAGGGGCGGAAAAGTAAAGCCCCCCGCCCTGAAGGGCGGGGCTTGCGGGGCACGGACCGGTCAACGGATGGGCTTAACCCGATCCATTGCCATGAGATCGATCCGGGAGTTATACTGGTCATTCAAGAAGGAAGGAGCTATTCCTGGTGATAGGAGAAGGCGTAAAGGTTTTCCTGTTCTTCGTTCTTATGGTTCTCGCCTTCGGCGGAGTCTTATATATTCGCGCTTTTCTTACCAGGAGAGCTATTTTCAAAGTCATAGAGATTTTTTATCAACAAAATGCTGTGGGGATCGATGGCGCCAAGACATTGCATGAGCTTTGGCTTGAGCGCCCGGATTTTTTCCAAAGGATGACGAGGCCCCGTGATTATAAGCAATATGCCCTTCAGATCCTTATAAAAAGAGGCATTATTGTTGAGAATGAGGACGGAAGGGTATACCTGGCCGAAGAGAGACTCGATCAAGATCTCAGAAAGAAAAGGAATGATCTGCTTTCACGTTGAAGTGAAGATCCCCCGGCAGAGCCGAGGGCTGTAAAATTACAGGCCCCTCAAAGGGGCCTGATCACAATCGGCCAAAATCAAAACTGAGAACCATTCATCATTCGGTCTTCATTGCCGTTGCCGTCATTCCGGCGAAAGCCGGAATCCAGTTCTTTGTCTGGACTCCGGGTCGTCCCCGGTTCAAGGCCGGGGTCGCCCGGAATGACGATCCTTCATTCCAGGCATTCTCAACCCGCACTCGATACGAAACTCCCGACAGAGCTGGGGGGTTAACTAAGTTCAAATTATTCCTTAATTACCTGAATTCTTCTGAGAGTACATTCCCGTCCTTTTTCCACTTTAATCTGGAATGAATGACATTTCGGACAGGAGTAAGCGATGACATGCCTGAAGGGATCTTGGCGGTCAGGGTTCATTCCCCCTTTATATCCACACGATTCACATTGGATTCGAGCCTTGACCGTTTTCACCTTGACTTTTGCTCCGTCAGCTACCGATCCCTTGAATAACTCATGGATCCAAAAAGTAACCTGTTCCACATTAAGGAGGGCTAACTCGCCGATTTCCAGTTGAATCGAGAGAACCTTCTTCCCATTGTTTTTTTTTGCCGTATCGAGAACGTTTTGTACGATTTCGTTGGATATGGAAAATTCGTGCATACTGATTAATAAGAATGAAGTCTACCAGGTGATCAGGAAACCGGGATGAAGGATAACAGGAAATCAGGACATCAGAGAATGGCGAAATAATATTGAGTTTTTGTCTGGTATCCTGATATTCTGATACCCACTGCCCGGTATCCTGATAACCCTTTTCACTAATGTCCCAATCCCAACGCCTCAATCACCTTGGTTACCCCAATCCCTTTCACGGCATCGGTCTTCACAAAAGTGGCCTGCGGGTTTATCTGGCGAGCATCCCTTTCCAATTTGGCAATATTCACCCTCATGGGTTTTGCCAAATCAATTTTGTTGAGAACGATCGCATCTGCCTCCCTAAAGATGTAGGGATGCTTTACGATGGTATAGGGTCCCTCAGTCACGGATGTGACAACCAGCCTCTTATGCGCACCTAAGGGGAATTCCCCCGGACAGATGAGGTTCCCCACATTTTCAATGAAGAGCACTTTAACATCATTGAGTTTCATCTTGTCGACCGCCCGTCGGACGAGACCGGCATCCAGATGGCATTCCTTCCCGGTGTTGACCTGAAGGACGCGAGCTCCTTCCGCTCCGATTCTTTCTGCATCGATGGTTGTCGTGAGGTCTCCTGCAATGACCGCAACTTTCTCTCCCATCCTAAGTCTTTTCAACATCGCCTTAATTAACGAGGTCTTTCCAGATCCGATCGAGCCCATGATGTCAATCGTCATTATATTCAAACGATCAAACCTCTTTCTGTTTTCTTTGGCCAAACTTTTGTTCTTGGCCAAAAGGTCTTTCTCCAATTCAATATCGAATATCTCAGGCCCCGTCGATTTGATAAGCTTCATTTCCGAATCTCCTTTGGCTTATTTACGAATAAGTAGAAGAAATTATAACGGAATTCATCCTAAAAGGGAAGCTTCCGTTGTAATCGTAACAATCTTACTAACACAAATGCATCAAGTCTTATTGCTTCACCCAACGGGCCCCCCTCCCCTCTCGGGGAGAGGAGTGAGGGGGCCTCTCGTCAAAAAATTAATGCGTCTGTATTAGTAAGAGCAGCATCGATTGTGGATCAAGAGCTATCGTTTAAAGACAGAGAGGTATCAGACAGGACATGGCTGTACGAATCGGTAATAATTAGTTAGATTTAGTAATAAATGGCGAAAATCGTGACAACAAAAATTTGTTGTCTTTCCCCACTTGACAAAAAAATCCTTTGTGGTATCTTTCACAAGTCCAATCATGCCGTCAATTCTGATTAAGCCGTAGGGGGGGACCTTAAGTCTCAAGTCCAAGTGATCTCTCTTATTCGTTAAATGGAGGGGGTGAATTTAACTCTCGTTCTCGAAAATTATGAAAGGAGGTCGAAAGATATCTTATGAAAATCACCCGAAGAACATTTCTTAAAATCTCGGGAGCCACAGCCGCAGGGACGATGATGGGCGGATTAGGATTCGACCTGTCTCCGGCTGAGGTCTATGCCCAAGAACTTCGAATCAAAGGAGCAAAAGAAACGACTACGGTCTGCTGTTACTGCTCCGTTGGCTGCGGAATTATCGTCCATACCGATGCCAAAGGAAAAGTGATTAACACAGAGGGTGATCCCGATCAACCCACCAGCGAAGGGGGTCTCTGTGCAAAGGGTATGTCCTTGTATCAATTGGTCACCAATAAAGACAGATTGACCAAGGTCCGGTACCGAGCTCCAAATAGTGACAAGTGGGAGACAAAGCCCTGGGATTGGGCACTCACTGAAATTGCAAAGCGAATTAAGAAGAGCCGGGATGCCAGCTTCGTCCAGAAAAATGACAAAGGCCAGTTGGTGAATCGGACCAATGGCATCGCAGGCGTGGGTTGTGCCCACGTCAATAATGAAGAGGGTTGGCTCTTCCAGAAGTTTCTTCGCTCCCTGGGATTGGTCTATATAGAATTTGAAGCGCGTCTCTGACACAGCTCCACGGTAGCGGCTCTGGGAGAGTCGTTCGGACGTGGTTCGATGACCAATAGTTGGACCGACATCGGGGTTAGCGATTGCATCTTGATCATGGGAAGCAATACAGCTGAAAACCACCCCGTTGCAATGAAATGGGTATTGAGGGCAAAAGATAAAGGTGCGACGATTATCAACGTTGATCCGAGATTTACCCGTACGTCAGCCAAGGCGGATATCTATGTGCCGCTTCGTTCGGGCACGGATATCGCCTTTTTGGGCGGGATGATCAAGTATTTGCTGGATAAGGAGCTTATCTTCAAAGACTATGTTGTGAACTATACCAATGCGCCATTTATCGTAAGTGAAAAGTTTGATTTTAAGGATGGCCTCTTCTCAGGATACAATTCAGAAAAGAGAGCCTATGACAAATCCACATGGGTCTTTGAGAGAGACGAAAAGGGAATTCCAAAAAAGGATATATCTCTTCAGAATCCCCGGTGCGTATACCAGTTGATGAAGAAACACTATGCTCGATATGATGTGGATACGGTCTCCAGCATCACCGGCACACCAAAAGCTGAACTGGTCAAAGTCTATGACACCTACGCGAGCACCGGGAAGCCGGATAGAGTAGGAACGATGCTCTATGCCATGGGCTGGACACAACACACGGTTGGTACCCAGAACATTCGAGCCGCCTCCATGATTCAATTACTCCTGGGCAACATTGGTATGGCAGGAGGCGGAGTCAATGCGTTAAGGGGAGAATCGAATGTGCAGGGAATCACTGACCATGCATTGCTCTTCCATATCCTCCCTGGTTATCTGCCTTACCCCAATGCTGCTCTTGAAAATGTCGAGAAATATAATGCGACGACTCCGAAGACTTCTGACCCGATGAGTGTCAACTGGTGGGGAAACAGACCGAAGTATTTAGCGAGTATCCTAAAATCTTTCTTCGGCGAAAACGCGACCAAAGAGAATGATTTAGCCTATGCCTGGCTTCCCAAACTCGACGTGGGCCAGAATGCCTCATGGCTCTTCATGTTTGATGAGATGTTCAACGGGAAATTTTCAGGACTTATCTGTATGGGGATGAACCCCGCTTGCTCAAGCCCCAATTCAGAAAAAACCCGACAGGCTCTGGCCAAACTTGACTGGATGGTGGATATCGACATCTTTGAAAACGAAACGAGCTCTTTCTGGAAAGGCCCAGGAATGGATCCCAAGAAGATCAAAACCGAGGTCTTCCTGCTCCCGGCAGCCACTACGGTCGAAAAGGAAGGAAGTATTTCGGACAGCGCTCGCACAGCGCAGTGGCGTTACAAAGCCTGCGATCCTCTCGGAGATTCAAAACCGGATGGACAGATCGTGCACGAGATTTATATGAAGGTGAAAGACCTCTATGCGAAAGAAGGAGGGGTTTTCCCTGACCCTATCCTGAAACTGAAATGGGATTACGCCAGAAATGGGAAGGTCGATATTCATGCCGTTTCCAAAGAGATCAACGGTTACTTTCTTGAAGACATCGCTGAACACCCTGTTGATAAGAAGACTTACAAGAAAGGAACATTGGTACCCAATTTTGTCTATCTCCTGGCCGATGGCCGTACCTCTTGCGGAAACTGGCTCTATTCTGGAAGCTATACCGAGGCCGGGAATATGACGGCCAGACGGGATAAAACTCCTATTTCCAGCGCTAACATTTTTCCAAAATGGGGTTATGCATGGCCGCTCAATCGCCGGATCATCTACAACCGCGCCTCAGTTGATCCAAACGGAAACCCATGGGACCCAAAACGAGCAGTCATTAGGTGGGACGGCTCTAAATGGGTAGGGGATGTGCCGGATAATGCCGTGCCCCCCATGAACCTCCCGAATGGCAAGTATCCTTTTATCATGAAGCCGGATGGGGTGGCTTCCTTCTTTGGGCCAGGACTGGCTGACGGTCCTTTCCCGGAACATTATGAGGCCTTGGAATGTCCGATTGAAAAGAACCCCATGTCCTCTCAGAGAATCAATCCCACGGTTCCCGTCTTCAAAGGTGAAATTGATAAATTTGCCACCTGCGACCCCAGGTTTCCCTTTGTGGCGACGACCTATCGTTTGACCGAACACTGGCAGACCGGTCTAATGACCCGGTACCAGCCGTGGCTTGTTGAAGCGGAGCCCCAGATGTTTTGTGAATTGAGCGTAGAGTTGGCCAAATTGAGAGGGATTAAGAACGGTGATCGTGTTACGGTCAGCACGCCTCGGGGGAAGATGTGGGCAATTGCCATGGTGACAAACCGGATCAAACCATTCCATGTTGAAGGCCAAACGGTTCACCTGATCGGGCTGCCCTGGCACTATGGTTGGTTGGTCCCCAAGGACGGAGGAGATAGTTCAAATATCCTTACGCCTTCCGTCGGGGACGCCAACACATTGATCCCGGAATATAAAGCCTTTATGGCCAATGTGGCCAAAGAGGCAAAACCTAAACCAGCCCAGAAGCCTGAGGCAAAGGCCGAGCCAAAGGCTGAGAAGGCACGAAGTGACGAGCCTAAGTCTAAGGCGAGTAAATAAGGGAGGAGGTGGTAGTCATGTCGGAAGGAAAAACTTATTTCATTGATACGAGCAAATGCACAGCTTGTAGAGGTTGTCAGATCGCCTGCAAGCAGTGGAATCAGCGAGCAGCAGAAAAGACGGTCAACCGGGGAAGTAACCAGAACCCTCCTGATTTGTCTTTTAATACATGGAAATTGGTCCGGTTCAGCGAGGTCGCCGAGCCAAAGGTGAATTATTATTTCTTCGCGGACCAATGCCGCCACTGTATGTCTCCTCCCTGTAAAGAGGTGGCCGATGGGAAGGCAAAGGGTGCCATTATACAGGACGAAAAAACGGGAGCAGTGATTTTTAACCCGAAAGTAAAGGTGAAGCCGGCTGACTTTAAAGAAATTCGTGAGGCCTGTCCCTATGACATTCCAAGATACCTGCCCAGTGCGGGAATGATGGGAAAATGCACCATGTGCTTTGACAGGGTGCAAGAGGGTATGCTACCCGCCTGTGTGAAGACCTGCCCAACCGGTGCGATGAATTTCGGTGACAGGAAAGAGATGCTCGACAAGGCAAACAAGAGACTGGCAGAAGTCAAGGTTAAATACAAGGACGCCATGCTGGCCAACCCCGACGATGTCCGGGCGATCTATCTTCTCACGGACGACCCCAAAAAGTATCACAAATTTGCCGTGGCAGAGAGTACCATTGGGATCACAAGGAAGATGGCTCTCAAACGTCTCTTTCAACCTTTGAGCGACCTTCGACACCTGATCGGATAAGAGACAGGGGGGTGATCAGGGCTTGTTTCGGATGAGGGGCCGAGACAAGCCCGTTTTTTTTGAAAATACCCCTCTAATAACCCCCCTCTATTCCCCCTTTAAATTAAGGGCGGATGAAGGGGGGTTACAAGAGGGGGGCGGGGAGAGATTATTTTTGGAAAAACTAAAAGATAGAATTGAGCAACTCAAAAAGAAAAGACCTGGCTACGCGGAGATTCTGAACTTCTACCAGAAGGTCAAAGAGGCGCAAGATAAGGTCAAAGCCTCTTTAAGAATTGATCCTATAAAACTCAAAAAGGAATGGAGGGACCTCTTGGCCAAAGAAGGCTTCTCATTAATTCAGAAAGAAGATTTTCCGTTAGATATTGAGGCATCGATTAAAGTCTTCGAAATGCTTTGCCAGATCGGAAAAGAGGCAAACCCTCATATGGCTGACCAAGTGGGGAAGATCAGAGAGGCTCTCGACAATAAGAAAATGGACTTGAGCAATTTGTTGGGGAAAGGCGTAAAAGAGCAGAGGATCGATCAGGTGGCGGATGCATTGGGGTTAGACAGAAAAGTATTTTCATTTTTGATTCAAAACAGCGCCAAACCTTCGATTGAATCAGGAATGGAACGGCTTCGCAGCGAGGTCGATTCGGAAACCTGGCTCAAGGGCTACTGCCCGGTCTGTGGCTCCCTTCCCTCCGTGAGTCTCTTAAAGGAAGAAGTGGGGAAGCGGTATCTCTTCTGTTCCTTCTGCGGCTATCAGTGGAGAATTGATCGAATATTCTGCCCTTTTTGCAACAACAATGATCAAGAATGTCTCCGTTATCTTCATGGAGAAGGAGAGGAAACCCATCGTATTGATCTCTGCGACAAGTGTCGTCAGTATATCAAGACCATCGACTACAGAAACCTACAAGAGTCCGATCCGGTTTTAGAGGATCTCGCGACCCTCCATCTCGATCTCTTGGCCACTCAAAAAGGCTATAAGAGACCCGTCCCTAACCCCTGGGCCGTTTAAGTAGCCATCGCTGTCCGTACAGCGCTAAGCGCCCTATTGCCCCTTGTTTTGGAGGAGTGAATGGGGTATAAATAAAAACTGATTGCGAAATGCAGAGTTTAAATAGATGAAGACGAGAGCGCTTTTCATCCTTTTCTTGATTCTCGGGTTTCTGGCCACCGACCGTTACGTTTTTTCACAGAGCAAGACTTCGGTCAAGACGCTTACGATCGTTTACAGCAATAATATTAACGGCGAGATTGACCCCTGCCCAACCTGAGGGGAAAAAAGCCGGGCCGGCGGCCTGGCCAGAAGAGCAGCCTGGGTCAAGGATCTGCGGGAGAGTGAAAAGGGAATACTCCTTTTGGATTCGGGAGATCTCCTTTTCAAGAAATATCTTAATCCCATTCTTGAAAACGAATTAAAGGGGATGAGCGAGAAAGCGGGTCTCATCATCGAGAGTCTTAATATCATGGGTTACGATGCTGTGGGAATCGGGGACGACGATTTAACCCTGGGGAAGGGGTTTTTATTAGACATTTCGAGGAAGGCCAACTTTCCCTTTCTTTCTTCCAACCTCTTCGATGAAGCCTCAGGGAAAATTCTTTTTCAATCTTCTCTCATCAAAGAGGTCCGCGGCCTTCGGATCGGCATATTCAGCCTCCTCTCGCCCGACCTTTTTACGAACCTTTCCGATCCCCGGAGAAAGGGGTTAAGCATCCGACCGCCGGTCGAAACGGCGAAGGCCGTAGTCAAGGAACTCAAGCCTAAAACCGATTTGATCATACTGCTAAGCCATCTGGGCTACGCGAAAGATATCGAGTTGGCCCAAAAAGTCCAGGGAATCCAGGTCGTCCTGGGTAGCCATAACGGAATCAATCTTTCCTATCCTCCGGCCGTCAACTCCATTATCGTTCAGACCGGTTCTCGGGGCATGTTTGGAGGAAGGCTTGACCTCTTTTTCTATAACAACGAACCCGTCTTTTACAATTCTGCAAAGAAGACATCTCTGGAGAATAACCTCAACCATATCAACCAACGGTTAACCTCTCAAGAAATACCGGAGGTTGAAAAGGCTCAATGGCGGAGAGCCAAAGAGGAGACCGAGCGGACCCTCGACCAGCTACGGGGCAAGAACCAGTATACGAACCACATCCTCTCACTCCAAGAACAGATGAGAGAGGATCCCGATATTAAGAAGATGATTGAGGGTTATAAGGCAAGGACCCAAACAACAGAAAATCCTGTCTCTCCGAAATAAAGATGGCAAGCATCGACCTTATCCTGTTACACCCCCCTACCCTCTACGACTTCAGAAAGCGGCCTGGAATTCACGGTCCGATTAGCGACGTTGTCCCTTCGACACCCATCTTTGAAATGTATCCCATCGGGTTTACAAGTCTCTCAGAATATCTGGAGCGCTACGGCCTCAAGGTGAGGATCATCAATGTAGCTATGAAGATGCTTAAGGATGAGCGATTCGACGTGGAGCGCCTCATCCGAAAAAATAGGCCCCTTGCCTTCGGGGTCGATTTTCATTGGATGGCACATGTTCAGGGTGCATTGGCCCTTGCAGAGATGATCAAACGGTATCATCCTTCGACCCCGGTCATCCTGGGCGGGCTTTCCGCAACCTACTACCATGAAGAGATTCTCCGTCAATATCCTTTTATCGATTTTGTGCTCAGGGGAGATTCTACAGAGAAGCCTTTGGTCCAACTCCTCCAAACGATCAAAAAAGGAGGAGATTTCAAGAGGATTCCTAACCTCACCTTCCGGGACGGAATGAACGGAATTCAGATGAATCCACTCTCCCATGTCCCAGAGAGCCTTGACGAAATTTCGATCGACTACCGCCACATCATGAGAAAGGTGGCGAGGTACCTCGACCCGACCGGCTACCAGCCTTTTATCGATTGGTATGCGTATCCTGTAACCGCTGTCTTCACCTGCAGGGGATGTATTTACTCTTGCAAGACCTGCGGCGGCTCCGCACAGACTTTTCGTACAATGGCGAACCGGAGAAGACCGGCCTATCGAAACCCCAAATTGTTGGCACAGGATATCTTCGACGTTTCAGACCATCTTCGTGCGCCGGTGATGGTCATCGGCGATATCTTTCAACCCGGAGAAGAATACGGCTTTGCCTTTCTTCGGGAGATGAAAGGGAGGCCAACTCACAACCATGTGGCATTTGAATTTTTTGTTCCTCCTTCCAGGGCTCAACTCGAAAGGATTGCCGAATCGATTCCAAACTTCAATATCGAAATCTCACCCGAGTCCCACGACGAAGAGGTTCGAAAGGCTTTTGGAAGGCCTTACGACAACCGATCGCTGGAAAGGATGCTCGGGGATGCCGTCGATCTTGGCTCGAAGCGGATGGATCTCTTCTTCATGACCGGTCTTCCGAAACAGACCTACTCTTCAGTCCTGGAGACGGTGGATTACTGCCGTTCTCTGCTGGAACGGTTTCGTCCCTACGGCAAACTTATCCCTTTCATTTCTCCTCTAGCACCCTTCCTGGACCCTGGAAGCGCTGTCTTCGAAGCGCCGGAGAAATACGGCTATCGTCTGCTTTGTCGGACTGTGGAGGAACACCGTCAAGCCTTATTGGCTCCCAGCTGGAAATATATCCTCAACTACGAAACGGAATGGATGAATCGAGATGAGATCGTCGCAAGCACGTATGAAGCCGGGAAGAGGCTCAATCGCTTGAAGGCCGAATTCGGTCTCATCGATCCGAAGACAGCGCAATCGGTGGAGATGCGACTCGAAGGCGCGGTTGGAATGATGAAGGAGATCGATCGGATGATGGCCATTCCAAACGCCATCGAGAGGGAGGCTGCCTTTGAATCCCTTTCGGCCGGCCACCTCGCCCTTCGGCATTACAGTATGTCCACGATCTGCGAGAAGAAAGAGTTGGAATGGCCTACCCGGTTCATTCGAATGAACTTCTTCAAGATTCTCAGGACACTCCTGGCCAGGAGGAAACCCGATGTCTCCGTCCCTTCGTCAACAGCTTCTCCGTAAAATTCCCAGCGTGGATGAGATCGTCTCCAGGCCCGAGATGGGCGATCTATTAAAGATCCATCCCCGTCATCTCGTGGTCGAAGCCGTTCGGAAGGGATTGGGACGACTCCGCGAAGAAATCCTCCGCAAAGAAGAACTTCTTCAGATAGGAGATACCCTTTTCTCTTTCGAAAACCTCTACCCCCTTTTTCAAAAAGAGATTGACCTCCAAATTCGGCCGCGGCTCCGCCGAGTCATTAATGCCACCGGGGTAGTAATCCACACGAACCTGGGAAGGGCGCCGCTTCATCCTTCCGCGATTGAACATCTCATTGAGGTATCCAAGACCTATTCCAATTTGGAATACGACCTGGATCGGGGTGAACGGGGCAGTCGATACGCGCATGTGGAAGAAATTCTCTGCCGCCTTTCAGGTGCAGAATCAGCCTTGGTGGTCAACAATAATGCCGGGGCTGTTCTGCTCGTTTTGAATACTCTTGCGGAGGGCAAGGAAGTGATCGTCTCGAGAGGAGAGCTGGTCGAGATCGGGGGCGCTTTTCGAATCCCCGATGTGATGAAACGAAGCGGAGCATTGCTCAGGGAGGTCGGTACGACGAACCGCACCCACTTCACCGATTACCAAAACGCCATCGGCCCCCAAACCGCCTTGCTTCTGAAGGTGCATACCAGCAATTTTAGAGTGATGGGGTTCACCTCCGAAGTCTCCCTTCAAGATCTGGTCCAATTAGGAAAGGAGCATCAGCTCCCTGTTGTGGATGATTTGGGAAGCGGCTGTCTCATAGACCTCACCCAATACGGATTGGAAAAAGAGCCTACCGTACAAGAGACGATCAAAACAGGTGTGGATGCGGTCACCATTAGCGGTGATAAGCTCCTCGGAGGTCCGCAGGCGGGAATCATTTTAGGAAGGAAAAAATTTCTGGAATGCTTCAAGAGCAATCCCTTGACCCGAGCCCTTCGCATCGACAAGCTGACGCTGGCTGCTCTGGAGTCGACCCTTCTTCTCTACCTCGATGAGAAAAAGGCGATGGAAGAGGTCCCGACCCTTCGAATGCTGAGCTTGGACACAAGAAGTCTCAAAAGGAGAGGGAAACGTCTGCTCAAGAGATTCTCGGGGAGGACGAATAAAAAGGCGGCATTCACCCTGAAAGAAGATGTTTCTCAGGTGGGCGGTGGAGCCCTTCCTCTTCAGGAACTTCCGACCGTGGTCGTCGCCATCAAACCTCTCGAGGTTTCCGTGAACAGCCTTGAGGAAAACTTGAGGAAGGGTGATCCTCCGATTATTTCTCGAATCAGCAAAGATGAATTGATTCTAGATATGAGAACCATCTTCGACGAAGAAATCCCTCTGCTCGCTGCCGGAATTGAAAAAGCGTTGGTGCCAACGGCCAAATCATAACCGTTCATGATACATTTTAAATCCCAAATTCCAAAATACAAATTTATATTTCCAAGACCCAAGAAAAATTTTCCCTCCCCTGGCGGGAGGGGATGGAGGGGAGGGGGAAAAATCCATGTCCACCCTCACCCGAACCCTCTCCCGTCAAGGAAGAAGGAGTTCCCTTGTTTGTGGACGATGCAACCATCATGAAAGATTTCTCGACAGAAAAGGAATCCCACAAACGTTTCTTCATTACCGTAACAGAAATGAGCGAGAGTAGGCGTCTCGACCAATTTCTATCCGAGGCCAACCTCGACCTCTCCCGTTCCCAGGCAAAGAATTTGATCGAGAAACATTTTATCCTTCTCAATCAGAAACCGACGAAACCGAGTGCCCGCATAAGAAAAGGAGATATTGTTTCGGGCTCCGTTCCCGAGCCCGAGACGCTTTCGCTCCAGGCGGAGCCCTTTCCTCTTACTATTCTCTACGAGGACCCCTCTCTCATCGTGGTTGACAAGCCTCCGGGTATGGTCGTTCATCCTGCTTATGGAAATCCTTCTGGCACATTGGTCAATGCCCTTCTTTACCATTGTAAAGACCTCGCAGGCATCAATGGCGTCTTGAGGCCGGGCATTGTGCACCGGCTGGATAAGGATACTTCTGGTGTCATGGTCGTCGCTAAAGATGACGAGGCTTTTCATGATTTGACCAAACAGTTTAAAAACCGCACAGTGAGAAAAGTCTATTCGGCCATTGTCTACGGAAGAGTGAGCCGGGACGAGGGTTTAATCGATTCGGCCATTGGAAGACACCCGACGCAGAGGAAACGGATGTCCACCCGGGCAAAAAGAGGAAGGGAGGCGATCACCCATTGGAAGAAGCTTGAGGAATTTGACGGATGCACGTTTCTTGAGATCTTTCCACAGACCGGTCGAACGCATCAGATCCGGGTGCATCTCTCCTCGATTGGCCATCCCGTATTGGGAGACCCCCTCTACGGAAGAAAAGGAAGACCTGGGGCGATCCACGACCCAGTATTGAAGGAGTGTACGAGGAGAATAAATCGTCAGGCCCTTCACGCCCGTCGATTGGAATTCACGCATCCCCGAACAGGTGAGAGAGTCCAGTTTGTTTCACCCATTCCTCACGACATGGAAAAGGTGCTGGAGTGTTTACGATCGCAAAAAATGGTATAATGAGTTCCAATTCCCTTGCCTGCGGTCGGGCACGGGGACGGGTGTGAAAAGTAGGATTTCGTTTCCCCTCCTCTTTATCCCTATCCGCCCCACTTGCAATAAGCAGGGCAGATAGGTCCCTCCACAAGGGGAGGGGATTTTTTGGCGATGAATATTTTTGGCCGACCTCATCTAAAAGCGGAGAATGCTATCTGCTATTTCGAAATTCCCGAATTGGCAAAATTCGGATGGCTCCGGCACGCTTTTCTAACACGCCGGGGTGGCGTAAGCCTCCCCCCGTATGATTCCCTGAATCTGAGCGATAAGAACGGCGATCGAAAAGAATGTGTATCGGCGAATAAGAATCTTCTTGTCAAGACCTTTGGGCTCGATCCGAGCCGCCTGATCCTCCTCGATCAGATGCAACAAGACCAAATCCTTTTGCTCAAAGAGCCTGTCATCACTCTTCCCTTTCCTTTAGAATACGATGCTCTGGTTACGAATTCCCCCAACATATTCCTTGCTATTCTCACTGCAGATTGTCTTCCAGTCTTTGTTGTAGATCAAAAAAAGAAAGTCATCGCTGCGATTCATGCGGGAAGAAATGGAACAGCCCTCCACATCACAGCAAAGGTCCTAAAGAAAATGAAGGAGGAGTTCGATTGCTCATCCGGAGACCTCCTCATCGCTCTGGGTCCGGCGATTGGAATCTGTTGTTATCAGATTGATGAAAGCGCTTTTCGTCCGGAGTGGAAACCTTTCTCGACCTCGAGAGAAAGGGGCAAGTGGATGGTTGATCTGGCTCGGATCAATATCGCCCAGATGAAGAGAGAGGGAGTTGAGGAGGAGCAAATCTCCTGGATCAATCTCTGCACCCGCTGCTCGAGCGACCTTTTCTTTTCGTACAGGAAAGAAGAACGGACGGGAAGGCAGCTGTCGTTTATTGGAATGATCTAACCCTAATTTCAGATTTCAAATTTTAGATTTCAGATTTATTCAATCTGCAATTTGCGATCTGCAATTTGAAATGATGAAGGAATTCATCCTTAAAGTCTACCTTCAACCCAAATCGTCCAAAAACGAGGTGGTCGGCCCTTACCGAGACGGGATCAAGGTGAAGGTGACTGCTCCACCCGTTGAAGGAAAGGCGAATGAGTCTCTCATCCGATTCCTGTCCAGGGAATTTGGCATTTCTCCATCTTCCATCGAAATGATCAGGGGCCATCACGCCAGAGAAAAAATTCTAAAAATCTCAGGTGATGTGGATCAGGAGTTGGCGAGGAAATTACGAATTTGACATGTCCCTTTGATCTTGTGTAAACTACTTCCTCAAGCAGTACTTAATGTCCGAGAGAGGATAAGGTAACAAACTGTGTCTATAAAGCGAAACGTTGTGGAGCGAACAAAATTCAATAAGACAGCTCAACTGCCTTATGAGCTGAGGCTCCGTGATTTCGAGATGGCCATGCAGGATGCGTATGATTTTTTCTTTGATGTGAACTCCTACCTCTCCAAAAAGGGCCTCCAGAGATTGGATGAAATGCTTCGCGCGGCGATCATGTCGGGCGTCCTGTCCGATATGCTAACTGCAAGCTTGGCAAAGCATTCGCGAGTCCTCATTGAGAATCAATACTTCAATGGGCATCCAGACTTGATCGTGCAGGGGATTTACCCAGGCAATGCAGTCAAAGCGGGAACTGAGGGAATCGAGATAAAGACCACCCGGAAAACAGGAGGTGCGGTAGATACACACGGCGCCAGAAATCAATGGATGTGTGTGTTTGTCTACGACCTTGACACAGAAACCGAACCGGCCCGCGATAGAAAACCAATGTGTTTCACCGAAATCTATCTTGGGCACGTTACTGTTGAAGACTTTAGACGCAATCCGCGCGGCGAACTCGGTACTCGGACCGCCACACTCCACCGTGATGGCATTAAGAAGTTGCGCGAGAACTGGATATATAGAATCTAACCCAGCCATGTAGGTCGAAACCTAATGAGTTTCGGGATGGCCTCGGATGCCAACTCAAAGTAATGCCGATCCTTTTCAATGCCGATACTTCGATAGCCGACTGCCTCGGCTGCGGCCAACGTTGACCCTGTGCCTGCGAAGGGGTCTAGTATGGTCCCCTCGCCAAGGGGCAGAACACCCCGCACCACTCGACGCAGGAATGCCTGAGGCTTAAGACTCGGATGGGATGCAAGAGCGCGTTCGTTTTTCCTCGTCGGAGCTGAGGAAATTACGTCGCCGAAGGGTTTCTCCGAAGACTGACGGCGAAATCCCCCCGTTTTCCATTTCCGCAGGTTGTCTTGTACCCTTCCTTCAATCGGCTTCCTGAAAATGACCCAGGGTTCCCACATTGACCGGGGCATTACACTTACATCTCCGAACTCTTCGTGGGCCGCTTTCGGACGATCTCCTCCTCGCATTGTCATTACAAGGCGTATTATCTCCCCTCGCCGTTCAAGCCCGGCGTCCGCCAGAGCACCTGACAGGATATAGGATAGCAAGGGATTTGATGCTACCACAACGTTTGCTCCGGGCACAAGTTTTGGGAGCAGGAGTCGCGCCCAGATGAAGAAAAAGACCCGTAACTGCTCGCGCTGTTCATCCGTTAGCGTAGTGAATCTCGGAAGCGGTGATCTTACATGGCCATCAAATGCCGGGGGGATGCGCCAAACCCCTCCTTTTCCATTCCGAAGCTTCAGTTGTTGATCAGGCGCGTACTCATGAAGACCATAAGGCGGGTCGGTAACCACGGCGTGAATGCTGTTGTCCTCCTGTTTCTCTATCCAATCGAAACAGTCAGCGTGAAATAAGGTGGCATTGCCGATGGTGAACGGTTGTGCCCATTTTGAGAGTTTTGGAATCTCCCGTTGCAATCCGCCGGAATATTCGGACCTAACGCGATAAATCCCGCGGTCTTCTCGCACAAACAGCGCAGGTGTGTTGAGGAGCAAGTACGATCGAATGGAAGAAGCAGGAGTTGGCCCCATGACCTTATTCACCCTGTCTTCGATCTGCTTGACAGAAAGCGCCTCCGAAGTTAGTGTGAGAACCTGAAGGATGGCATCGCGCACCCGGCCCGGCGCATATCTCGTCTCATTCTCGCTCATAGAGGAAGTATAGACGTCCAGACGTCAAATGTCAAGAACAATTTAGGATTGTATGTTCCATCATATCGGAGATTATCAGGTTGCCGAGAAGTGGCTCACTACACGAAGGTAGTAACTGCTATCGGGGAAACAATCAGCATACAACAGTCTCTTGATAATCTATTTGCAGAAGTCGAAGCAAACTTACTCGAAGTGAAGCTGTGAGAAAAACCGAACAAGGAACATGGTAGGAAACAAACATTAAACTGGGGTAGGTTCAATGTGTCCCTATTTTAACATTGTCTTATGCAGTGTTGTCGGCATAAGCCATCTCAATACTTCTAAAGCGCCTGCAACGTGCTCGGGATCGAGGGGATATTTATCCCTCGGTTTAACGATATTGAGATACGCAGACGGTTTGGTTGAGAAAGTTGCATCTGTTTGTCGAAGGTAGGTTTTGTAACAGTAACCGTTCGTTACCAATACTACTTGGCAGTTCTTGAAGTGGTTTGCGTATGCTTGGGCCTGCTTCGGCGCGTAATCTAGTCCCGAGGAGAAACCTTTCGTTTCGATCAGAACCACGGCCTCATCGTAGGCTTCATTGTAGCCACTTTTAAATGATCCACGGAAGCAAGCAATGTCTACACGTCCGCCTTCCGCAGGTAACTCTATTTTCAATTGTTGTTCTGCCCAGCCCAAAGCGAGTAGCAGAGGAACCACTAAGAAAGTTCTTGGAAGTGCTTCGGTTAATTCGTCGGCTGCCGAAACACGGAGGCCCTGCGCTATTAGGAAACTTAGGATCGCGTCGTCCTTCACCTCGGCAGTCTTGCCCGGTTCTCCTACAGCGGGACAGAGAGGGGCCATTAGGAGTCTCTGCACGGCCGCTAAGTGTTCGGGACGGTTGGTTTGGTAGATGGTGCCCATACGGAGGCCGGTGGCAGGATCAGCCTGTGCAGGGATATGCCAGTCCACATAACAATAACCCGCCAGATCCCAGCCATCGAAATCACGAAGCCACTCCTTATCGCCATCCCCAGAAGCGATACCGTTTCGTTCAACCACCTGTCCAGCGGCAACAAATTCAGAAAGGCCCCTTTTCAAAAGGATTGTATCCCCAGCCCTAACCTGCTTCATGCTTGCGCGTTGACCTTCGCCGCCCACAAAGGCCATCCCGAAGCGAAAAAAATACTCAGTATAGTCCCTGCCCTCTGCGCCCGCCGATACGATCCAAGTTGCCATGCCGCATTTCTCCTTGTTTGGTAAGGAATCTAATAATAATAAAGACGTATACCAAATACCTCGTTCTAAAGTCAAGACGAAGCACCTAGGGAGAATGAGAATCGTTAATCATTTTTGAATCCCATGATCATTTCTTTCTTTTTCCTCATCTTATCAATGGCGGCTTCGAAGTGGCTTATTTTCACCTCTGCAATCCCATGATCATCCACATCCCAAAGCCTTAAGGCTTCTTTCTTGGCGAGGATTACAAGTTCTTGAATCTGAGCACCATTAAAACCATCTATTTTCTGAGCCACTTTTTCTAAGGTCTCATCCAGTCCATCCCGGTTCGGAAGAGGTCGTTTCAATAACTTCTTTCTTCCGCCTAAATCTGGCGGCTTCAGCTCAAGGACACGGTCAAACCTGCTTGGCCTGTCTTTAGGAGCAGGTTCGATTGATCCGATGTCATTTGTTGTGGCTATAACCACTACATCTCCATTCTCCTCAAAACCATCCATCTGATTCAGTATCTCTCCCAATATCCTTACATTTCCACCGCCATAGTCCGACCGACTGGACGCATAGAAGTCCAGGTCCTCCATAAAGATGATGGTTGGTGAGAGTTCCCTCGCCATTTGAAAAAGATGAGATACCTCGATCGGAAGACTGATTTTAGATGGTGTAACCCATATCAAAGTGCAGTCGACCACGGAAGACAAAATTTTTCCAAGAAGAGTCTTTCCGGTTCCCGGCTGCCCATAGAGAATGATCCCTCTCTTCCTCGGTAAACCATTTTGAATGTAGGCTTCTCCGTTTTTGAAAAAATCGACAATATTCTCTTCAATCTCAGCTATAATCTCCTGATTGAGTACAATGTCGTCGAATGAACACTTCCTACCATTCTTTAAGAATGAGCCATCCGGCTTTACCTTCTTTCCCTTTAGATGATGGTTATTTCTTATCCAGTTTCTGATTTCGCTTATAAAGTCTCTTAAGAAGAGCTCTTCTCGCTTCATCACCACAAAGAAGATTCGAACCGAATACTTTATCCCATCAGTGTTCTCCTCCACGCCAAATCGTATGATCAACTTCTTGCCGTCCTTAGGATTCTGGTAATAGCGGATTCCGTCTTCCAATAAAGATTCATACATTCCTTCCTCTACCTCCATCTGAAAATAGAGAGGGATGGATTCTTTTTCGTTCTCATTGAATCTTCTAACATCAGCTATTTTCCAATCCTTCAAGATTGACATGAGAACTCGTTCAACTGCAGGGTACTTGTAGAGTGCAAAGTCCTCCTGTATTATCAGAATATCTCCAAGCGGGGCTTCAAGGAAATCGCTATAAGACTTGTGGCGCTCGTTCAGGATAAAATAGAACCGATATTCTTTAAGAAAATTTTCCATCCTCTCATCCCATCTATGTGGAAAGGTCTCCATCTCAAATTGATCGCACATACTGATTCGCTCCTTTTTGAATTCTAACTTCAAAAATCTGAGAATTTTCTTGTAACACCTTGCCCCCCCTCACCCCCACCCTCTCCCCGCTGGGGAGAGGGTGGGGGTGAGGGGAAATCTCGCTTTAAGGGAATGATAATAAATGATGGTGACAGGGGTGTGTCAGTTTGATTTGGAGGTATTTAGAGTCTCTACGTAAAGTAACCGGCGTGTAAGGTTTCGTCATTCCGGCGAAAGCCGGAATCCAGTGTTTTCAGAGGATTCTGGATGCCGGATCAAGTCCGGCATGACGGCGAGTAGAGGTTATGACCAGACTCTATTTGTAGAGCTTTTGGGCGAAGGAGAGTTCTTCTTTGATCTGTTTTCTCAAAGAAAGGGGCTGAATGACCTCACAATATGGAATCCAGGTATAAATCCAAGACCTTATTTCTTCGGTTCCAGCCAATTCAAATTCTATAATTAAATCGCCATCCTTCTTTCTCCTTATCTTTTGGCTGGGATGCCATTTTCTCCGTATAACAAGAGAGGATACGTTTTTATCAAATCTGAGGACGATCTTCTCGATTTCGCCCTCAAATATCTTGAAACTTGATTTGAAATACTTTTTCAAGTCGAAATCCTTAGGTTTTTCGAATGACTCATCAAGCAGGCGTATCTCTTCAATAAAATCCAAAGCAAACTTCCTTATATCTCCCCTAAGATGACAATATCCAATAGCCAAGCAGAACCCGTCGCTGAAGATTATAGAATAGGGATCAACCTTCCTCTCTGTTATGTTCTGATTGAGATCAACATACTTTATCCAGATTCTCTTTTCGTCTCTTATCGCCTTTTCAATACGTGGATAGGCTTTGGATATTCTTGAGAAATCGACCTCCGGAAAATCAACCCAGAAGGGAATATTTGCAGTGGATCCCTCCGATCTTGTCTGCGTGGTTATCTTGTTAATGATTTTATCCAAGTTCTCTGTCAGTGGCGCTCCGAGCTTTAAAACAATTTCTCGGCTTAAAAGCAAGGTTATTAGTTCGTCCCTTGAGATTTTGAGCTTTTGAAGAGAATAACCTTCCATAAACTGATAGGTTTTGGCTTCTCTATTAAAGATTACAGGGAAATGAGAATAGATGACCTCGAAATCCCTGAAAATTGTTCTTGCCGAAACACCGAAATCCTCAGAGAGGCTCTTCGGAGTCAGCGTTTCCTTCTGATCTAACCGATTTAAAATTTCCCAAACACGATGAAATTTTTCTGACATACTCCGGCCTTTACACCTGTGATGATATCTTGTTTGGTATTCCAAATCAAGTTACAGGATTGCGGGTTTGAAAGAGGAAATATCTTGACTTTAAGAGGAAGATTTAGGAAGATTCTTCCGCAGGCATCATGAAGAACCTCGAACTCCTATTCCATTTCATGCAGGACGTACTCATGACAATCGAAGGAAACGCATTGAAAAAGGGAGGAAATAAAACATCCTCCGGTATCGAAAAGATTGTTTCGGGAGGGCAAACGGGTGTGGACCGAGCTGCTTTGGACGTGGCCCTTGAATTGGGCATTCCTTGTGGGGGATGGTGCCCAAAGGGGCGCAGAGCTGAGGACGGACCGATTGACATTCGTTATCCGCTCAAGGAGACTCCTTCTGCAAACTACCGGATAAGAACCGAAAGGAATGTAAGAAATTCTGACGGAACACTGATCTTCACTTGGCGAGAACCAAAAGGCGGGACCGGTCTCACAATAAAGTTTGCTCAAAAATATAAGAAACCCTATTTCGTAATTGACCTGTCTGTGGGAGGCGACCCAGAAAGCGTGCAGAGATGGGGAGAAGTCAATAAGATCAACGTACTCAACATTGCCGGGCTACGGGAGAGCGAGCTTCCCGGTATTTACCATCAAACTGTCGAGTTTCTTCGAAAACTGTTCAATAAAACGAAGTCACAAAAAAACTTGCAAAGTCACTTCATCTCAAAACTCGGATCATCCTGAAAGCGATATTCCTCAACCCGAAGGCAAACGCCTCTCCGGCAGAACATGGGTGACCGTACCCGTGAAAAGCTCTGCTGTCTCCATCATCATTTCTGAAAGGGTCGGGTGAGGATGGATGGTGAGTCCCAAATCTTGTGCCACAGCCCCTAATTCTATTGCCAGCGTGCCCTCCGAGATCATTCCTTCTGCGTTCGGGCCGCAAATTCCTACTCCCAAGAGACGACCGGATTCAGGGTTAAAGACCATCTTAGTTACTCCGTCCGAGACGCCCATGGTACTTGCCCGACTGGAAAATTTCCACAAATACCGTTCCACTCTAATACTACGATTTTCCTTTCGAGCCTCGTCCTCTCTTAACCCCGCCCATGCAACTTGAGGGTCTGTGTAAACAACCGCCGGAATGGCCTGAACATCGAAAGCGGATGGTATCCCCTTGATCACCTCCGCCGCCACCTTGCCCTCCCGAAAAGCCTTGTGAGCGAGCAAAGGAGGCCCTGCCACATCTCCGATGGCGAAGATTTTTTCATCGGTGGTGCGGCGCTGTTCATCCACGATCACAAAACCTTGCTCATTCAATTTCACCTTGGTTTTTTCCAGACCCAGACTTTCCGTATTCGGCTTTCGCCCCACGGC
This sequence comes from Thermodesulfobacteriota bacterium, assembly GCA_047519465.1. Classification (GTDB taxonomy): domain Bacteria; phylum Desulfobacterota; class BSN033; order BSN033; family UBA1163; genus UBA1163. Next base: position 49,889 of record JAPVTA010000283.1, read on the forward strand.
AACGAGCACCCTCTCAAAAGTTTGTTCCGCCTTGTCGGGCCCTCCTTCGAATTTCACATCCACGCCTTCTTCGCGCTCTTTAAGGGATACGACCCGGGTGTTGAAATAAATGGTCTCAAAGGTTTCTTTAAGTCTAGAGAGCAAAACGTCAACCAGATCCAAGTCTGCACCTCTGAGGAGTCTGTCCCCCCGCACGACAATCGTAACCCGACTTCCTAAAGCTGCATAGACAGCACCCATCTCCAGACCCACATAACCGCCGCCCAAAATGAGCAGCGACCGAGGGATATCGGGAAGTTCCAGTGCACCGGTCGAATCCATGATTCGGCTGCCTTTCACATAGGGAAGATCACGAAAGGGAGCTGAGCGAGATCCGGTGGCTAAGATGGCATGGCGAAATCGGATCTGGCTTACGTCCGAATTTTCCAATCGGACCCGGTCGGACGCCTCGAAGGCGGCTCTTCCCTGCAACAACCGAACCTTGCGTCGCTTGCTTAGAGTGAGGAGGCCGTTGGTAAGTTTATCGACCACCTGATCCTTCCACTCACGGATTCTATTAAGATCGATCTGAGGTGTACCGAAGTTTATCCCCATCTCTGCTGAGCGCCGGGCGTCGTGCAGAAGCTCTGCCAGGAAAAGAAGCGTCTTGGAGGGGATACACCCGCGAAACAAGCATTCACCACCCGGCCGCTTCTCCAGATCTACCAGAGTAACATCCATCCCCAAATCCGCTGCCCGAAATGCGGCCACATAGCCTCCGGGTCCTGCCCCGATGACAAGAACCTCAGTTTCATGTTTCAACTCGCCCAATGCCATCACATATCCTCCGTTTAGTACCGAATATAATTAGAATATTTCAAAAACCTTCAAAAGATAATACGACAAAGCATGTATTTTCATCAAGAAATGATGGTATTTGTCTACGAATTCAAACCCCTTGACTTTAAAAAGAAAATCCATTAGTTTATATTTTGGAAGTGGACAGGTTCTGGTGGGCCTCCTGGACTTCAAATCCAGTGACGGGCAGAGATGTCCGTGGTGGGTTCGATTCCCATGCACTTCCGCCACCTTGTCCCTTACCGGGACATGCCTGCCCCGTACCATGCCAGGTTCAGGGCCTGCCCGGCCATCGGTCTATTAATAGTGCGGGACCGGGGCCGGTGGGCAGGGGGTCGGCAGAAAGAATTAGAATGTTAAGCCGGTTAATAACAATAAAAGAAGGAGAGAAAAATGCTTGGAGGAATTGGATTGCCAGAGTTGATCGTCATCTTGGTCATCGTCCTGATCATATTTGGGGCCGGAAAGTTACCTCAAATTGGTGAAGGACTCGGCAAAGGAATTAGAAACTTCAAAAAGGCGACCAAGGATAAAGAGGAAATCGACGTCACTCCCAAGAAGCCTGAAGAGATTTCTGAAAAAAAGTAAACGCCGCGCCATATTTTAAGGTCGCAGGACTTGCATGCAGGGCATCTTCACCCAAGCCCTAAGAAAGTTCTTGAAGAAGGTGCTGGGTCGAATGTATTGCGTCCAACACTTCTTTGCATTATTCTTCAAGCTGTCATTCCCGCCCCGTGTCAAGTACGGGGTAGACTCCAGCGGGAATCCAGGGTTCCCGATGAAAATCGGGATCCAGGTTATAAAACGGGCCCCTGCTTTCACTGCGAGAACATCTGGATTCCTCCGTGTCAAGCACGGGGCAGGCTAAAGCAGGCTTGGTCAAGCCCGGAATGACAAACAAAGTAAGGAGACCCTGGCGCATTACGCTCGTCACCCCCGGTAGAATGGGACACATTGCCTACATCGGGATCGGTTCCAACCTTGGTGATAAGTTACACCAATGCGAAAAAGCTATTTCTGAGATTTTAGAAATTGACCATCACAAACTTTTAGCAAGATCTTCCCTGTTTAAGACCCAACCCGTTGGCTACGCCGCCCAGGATTGGTTTGTGAACGGCGTAATAAAGATCGAGACCGATCTGGAAGCCCCTGAACTCCTCCGGAAATTAAAAACTATCGAATCTCATTTGGGTCGCACAGAAACCTTTCGATGGGGACCCCGAATGATCGATCTGGATATCCTTTTCTTCGATGAGGTTGAAATTCAGACCGAAGAACTCCGGATTCCCCACCCCGGGGTTCAAAACCGTCAATTTGTCCTCATCCCCTTGGCTGAAATTGATCGAAACCTTATCCACCCTGTCTTGAAAAAAACAATCCAAGAGCTCCTGAACGACTCCGAAGTAGATCAGGGGGTAGAAAAAATCTAAATTCCAAATCCCAAATTACAATTTCCAAACTCTTCTTAGTCATTAAGTTACCGGGTAATTTAGTCATTCAGTGACTAATGACTTATTGACCTAATGACGAAGTAACTCTGTCATTGGGCGCTTCTTTATTATTGGACTCATTATGGCCCGATTTATACTATTCGTCGTTCTCGTTCTCCTCCTTTACGCCATTCTTTACTATCTTATCAAAGACATGGCTGTGGGAGGCAAGAAAAGAAGCAGGGGATCTGAGTTAGAAGAACTTGTTCAAGACCCTTATTGCCAAACCTATGTTCTCAAGCGAACCGCCGTTAGGCGGAGAGTTAAAGGGAGAGATTATTATTTTTGCACTAAGGAATGCCTGAAAAAGTTTCTTGAAGAAAAAAAGCCTTAGGAAAAGCCAAAAGCTCAAACACTGAAATTCAAACAAAAATACCGTCTTTTCAGCCCCCAAATACAGGTTTAACCTTATTTATTTCTCAGGTCCCCCGCGATAACTTCTACCCGTTGGCAGCAGAAACACACAAAAGAGTTGACAAGCCGACACGTGTTCGATATCGTAAATAATTAGGGAGGTTGTTTAATATTATTCGAAAGGGGGTGAATCTATGAACAGAAAGATTTGGAAATTTTTGGTGGTTTTTGTTCTCTTCTCCGTTGCCCTTTCTGGATGCCATTATTCCAGCGCCAAGAAGGAAATAGCCAACGCCGAGAGGTTGTTCTCGGACATGAAAGGGAAGGGAGGTGAGAAGCTGGTCCCTTACGAATACTGCAGCGCCGAGAAATTCTTGGAGGAATCGCAAATCGAGTTTAACAGCAACGATTTCAAAGCTGCAGAGGGATTTGCAAAACGGTCAGCATCAGCTTCAAATGCAGGCTTAGCCGAAATTCAAAAGAAAAAATAAGAGATAGAAGAGAGGAGGTGACGTATGAACATGAGCAGAAGATGGATGATGTTATTCGCGCTCATCTTGGGGGCAATGATTGCCTCAGGGTGTGCTGTAAGCAAAGAAACGAGGATGGCCTACGACGAAGCGAAAGGACTCTTTGATAAAGCGACTGCAGCGGGTGCAAAGAAATGCGCCCCGTGCCAATATGCCACGGCGGAGGCTGCTCTGGCTCTGGCGGAACATGGTTTACAAAAACGGTGGTTTGAAAGTGCGTCCAAATATGATATAGCGATCAAGGTGGCGAAAGAGAAATCTCTTGAGGCCCTGAAACTGACGCCTTGCGAAAAACCGGCTCCGCCACCGCCAGCCCCGCCGCCACCGCCTCCACCGCCACCACCGCCACCCCCGCCGCCCCCTCCACCACCGAAACCGGCTCCGGTGTTTGAAAATATCTATTTTAATGAAAACAAAACGAATATCGATCCTCTAGCTGCCAAGGCATTGGACCGAGACGGGGCGATGCTGAAGGAGAACCCGGATATTAAGGTGGAAATCGGAGGTCACACGGATTCTTTGGGTTCGGAGAAAGGGAACCAGAAGATTTCCGAAAAGAGAGCCGAAAGCGTCAAGAAGTATCTCATGGACAAATTCAACATCCCTGGCGACCGGATGATCGTTAAGGGCTATGGAAGCAAAAAGCCCATCGCCGACAACGGCACCAAAGAGGGTCGTGCCAAGAATAGGAGAGTGGAAATAAGAATCCTTCCTTAATAAATGGACCTGCGGATGGCCGTCAGTGCCTTCTGACCGATCGTGATATGGATGATATGGAAAGGTTTCTGGCAGATCGGGGGAGGTCCTCCAAGAAATGAAAAAAAGAGGCCCTTTTTCAAAGGGCCTCTTTTTTAGCAGGTAGGCTCGGTCGGAACCGAAACCGGGCCGGCGTGCATGCCCCGTACCTAGCATGGTACAGGGCATGCCCCGTCATATTATTTGGGTTCCACCACGATCTGTTTGGGCTGTGCCTCTCGTCTTCTGTGAAGCACAATGCGGAGCACCCCGTCTTTGTACGAAGCCTTAATGCTCTCGTGGTCGATCGTTCTCGGAATACTAAATGTGCGACGGAAGGTCCCGTAAGGTCTTTCAATCTGGAGGTAGTTTTCTTCAGGGGACTCCTTGACAAACTTTCTTTCTCCCTGAATGATGAGGGTTCCTTCTTCCACTCTAATATCGATCTCACTTTGGCTTACTTCGGGGAGGTCGATTTTCATAACTACTTCGTTCCCCCTCTCCAAAATATCCACAGCCGGGGACCAAACCCCTTGAGCCACCTCTTCTTTCCAAATGCGGGAAAGGGTTTCGTCAATGAGTCGGGTCATCCGGTCTTGCATCGCCATCAGGTCTCGGAAGGGTTCCCACTTCACCAGGGTCATACCCATCACCTCCTAAAGAACACAAACCCTTTACTTTCAATATACTCGAATCGAGTGGAGATTTCAAGTCCGACAGGTGTAACAGACGTCAAAAAAATCTTTCGAAAGTTTGGCCTGTTCCTTAAACTTCTCCAGTTGAAACCAGGGGGCAAAGTAGTTCCCGCAGATTTTGCATTGCTTCATCTTCAGTGTCCGCTTCCATCGGACGATCGTTCGCTCGTCCTTCTCCTCCTTCATCCGGATAACGTCCACAGGACAGACGATTACACAGGCCCCGCAAGCAATACAGCTCATCGCCTCTCCCTGAAAGGGAGGGATCATCTCTCGCCGGTCTCCGCGAAAGGCGAACTGGATGGCATTGGCCCCGACGACTTCTTCACAAACTCTGCCACAAAGACCGCAAAGGATGCAGTCCTTGTCATCCGGTTTGAATCGGACCCCGTTCACCCCCATCTCCTTGGCCATATCCTGAATGAGCTTATCTCCGGGACACATGGCCAGGATTAGCTCGATGATCATTCGGCGGGCTCGAAGGACTTTTTCCGTCTGTGTCAGCACCTCCATGCCTTCCGTCACCGGATAGGTACAGGAAGTCGTCATCTTCGACCTTCCGTTTCTCACCACTTCCACAAGACAGAGACGACAGGCGCCGTAGGGCTTCACCGATTCGTTGAAACAGAGATGTGGGATATCGATGCCCGCATCCATCGCTACCTCCAAAACATTCCCGCCTTCTTTCCCTTCAACAGGCTGACCGTCAATCTTAAAGGGAACCATCGTCAATTCCTCCTACCTTTGCAGGGGCTTATTAGGTCATTGAGTCATTAGGTCATGACATGATTGGGCATTAAACAATAACCTATTGACTTAATGACCAAGTAACTCTATTTCTCATTGGACTTCGATCGCTTCGAATTTGCAGGTCTCAAAACACATCCCGCATTTGCTGCATTTTTCCGTATCGATCTTAAAAGGCTCTCCCGCCTCTTTTTTTGTCTTTCTCTTGCCCGTAATCGCTTTCTCAGGACAGGCCTTGGCACATCTTCCGCACCTCGTACATACGTCGGACAGGATGCGATATTCGATAAGGGCCCGACAGACCTTGGCCGGACATCGCTTGTTGATAATATGTTCGCGATATTCGTCTCGGAAATAGCGAATCGTGGATAGGACCGGATTGGGAGCTGTCTGGCCCAGACCGCATAGCGAGGCTTCTGCCGTCACCCATCCCAACTCTTCCAAGAGATCAAACTGCTCAATCGTTCCCCGTCCTTCTGTAATCTCGGTCAGAATTTCATGCATCCGTTTCGTCCCCTCCCTGCAGGACGTACACTTTCCGCATGATTCATCCTTCAAGAAGTTCGTAAAATATTTGGCCACATCGACCATGCAGGTCGATTCGTCCATCACGATCATCCCTCCAGAACCCATCATCGATCCCACCTCGGTCAAGCGGTCAAAGTCGACAGGGAGGTCGATCAAGGACTCGGGGATGCATCCACCCGAAGGCCCTCCGGTCTGAACGGCCTTGAATTTCCTTCCCCCTGGAATACCTCCTCCCATATCATAGACGATCTCGCGAAGGCTGATTCCCATCGGGACCTCAACCAGACCGGTATTATTAACCTTCCCCACCAGAGAAAAGATCTTGGTCCCCTTGCTTCCCTCTGTGCCAATCCGAGTATACCAGTCAGCACCACGGTCGATGATGATAGGCACATTCGCCCAGGTCTCGACATTGTTCAAATTGGTTGGACGGTCCCACAGACCACTGATGACCGTATGGATATGCTTTGCCCTGGGTTCCCCAACATTTCCTTCAATCGATGCCATGAGCGCTGTGGACTCGCCACAGACAAAGGCCCCACCTCCGCGGCTGACCTTCACATCGAAGTTAAAGCCTGACCCAAGAATGTCGTCTCCGAGGAAGCCCAGCTCTCTCGCCTGCTCAATCGCAACCCCGATATTGATGACAGCGAGCGGATACTCGTTCCGAACATAAACATATCCTTCATGAGCCCCAATGGCATACGCACCGATGAGCATCCCCTCCAATACGCTATGAGGGTTCCCTTCCAAAAGACTCCGGTCCATGTAAGCGCCGGGGTCTCCTTCATCCGCATTACAGATCACATATCGGATATCTCCGGGGGCCTTCCTGCAAGTCTCCCACTTCACCCCCGCAGGAAATCCTCCACCCCCGCGGCCTCTCAGGTTTGCCTTTTTCACTTCCTGAATAATCTGTTCAGGCTGCATCGATGATAAGGCTTTCGCCAAGGCCCGATACCCGCCCACTGCCAGATAATCCTCAATCTGGGTTGGATCAATGTTTCCATTGTTCCCAAAGATAATCCGGATCTGCTTCTTATAGAACGGAACCTCATCTTCATGGGTGATCTTCTCACCCGTGGTGGGATGCTCGTAAAGAAGGGATTCCAAGATCTTTCCTTTGAGGATCGTCTCCTGAAAGATCTTGGGAGCATCCTCTGACTTGACCCGTTGATAAAGGATCTTCTGCGGATGAATGACCACCAAGGGTCCCTTTTCGCAGAACCCGTGGCAGCCCGTCATGCGGAGGCTGATTTGAGGACCTCCTGAATGCTCCTGAAGAACCTTCTTAAACGCCTCGACCACTTGGTGGCATCCTGAGGCATGGCAGCCGGTTCCGGTGCAAACCGTAATGCAGGGCTGATTGGGATCCCTCTTGCTCAGAATCTCATTCCGAAATTGTTCCAACGCCTGTGGCGAACTAATCCTTCCCATTCAAACTCTCCTTCTTCTCCCCGTCAAACTGATCCAGAACTCCCCTCACCTGCGCAGAGCTCATTTTTCCGAAATAATGGCCGTCGACAACCATAATGGGTCCAGAGGCACAGACCCCCAGGCAGTTTACCGTCTCGAGAGTGAATTTCCTATCGGGTGTTGTTTCTCCCGCATGAATTCCGAGTTCCGTCGTCAATCGATCCACGATCCGGATGCCGCCGCGAACATGGCAGGCCGTGCCAAGACAAACCTGAATTTCATGCAGACCTCGGGGAGTTAGACTAAAAGCCCTGTAGAACGTAGCAATCCTATAGATCTTATTCATGGGAAGGTGAAGTCGTTCTCCCACGTGTTCAAGTGTCTCTTTTGGCAAATATTTCTCTTTCGCCTGAATATCTTGAAGGACGGCTAAAATTGAAGAGGCTCTTCCTTCATATCGATCAATAATGGCGTCGATCTCCGAGTGCGTCATTCTAAGCTCCTTTTGATGCCTTTTGTTTCAACTGCTCGTATTCCCGATGGACTCTGTTTTCAATCTCTTCGATCATTTCATCCGTCAGGTGGCGAAATCTCCCTTGAAGCTTGATGTATTCTTTAACGGGCTTCAATTTTGGAAAATCCATACTCAACCGGTATTGCCCTCTCTCCACTTCGTAAAGGGGAAAAATCCCTGTCTCCACGGCCAGCCGGCCGAGCTTGATTGAAAGCTCCGGTGCGGATCTCCATCCGGTCGGACAAACCGAAAGAATATGGACATAGGCTGGCCCCTCAATATCTGCTGCCTTCTTCACCTTCTCCACTAAGTCGACTGGGTAACTGGGGCAGGCTGTTGCCACATAAGGGATATCATGGGCCGCTGCGATCGCCGGCATATTTTTCTTCCACGTAATCTGCCCCATTTGAACCCTTCCCACCGGAGAAGTGGTCGTGGAGGCGCCGAAAGGCGTTGCGGAAGACCGCTGGATACCCGTGTTCATATAGGCCTCGTTGTCCGTGCAAACGTACAGAAAGTTGTGGCCTCTCTCCAGAGCGCCTGAGAGAGCTTGGAGACCGATGTCCGCCGTTCCTCCGTCGCCAGCCATGGCAAGGGTGACTATTTTTTTGCGAGGGATCCTCCCCTTTCGCATCAAGACCTTTAGTGCCGATTCAATCCCCGAGGCAACCGCTGCAGTATTCTCAAAGGCCACATGGAACCACGGAACTCTCCACGCAGTGTAAGGAAGCGGCGAAGAGACAATCTCCATGCATCCTGTCGCGTTGGCGATGATCACGTTCCTTCCCAACGCCTTGGCAACCAATCTCACTGCCAATGCCTCGGCGCATCCCTGGCAGGCCCGATGACCGGGAGCAAAGTATTCCTTTTGAGTCAATGTCCGGACTGCATAAACATTCAAGTTTTGAGTCATCCTCTCACCCCGTAAATTTCGTAACCTTCTCTGTTTCCTTCTTCGATCTCGATCTCTGCCTTGTCCACCATCTTGATGAAATCTGAGGGAGTCACATCCCTTCCTGAAATCCCTGCAACGAAATTGTACACCGATGGTCTCTGGTCGTTCCCGTAGAGGGCCGCTTTCACTTCTGATGCAACAGGCCCACAGGCTCCAACGGAGAGGGCACGGTCAATCACCACAAGTTGTTTGGCATGGAGGGTCGCCTTTTTCAAATCGTCAAAAGGAAAAGGTCGCCAGAGTCGAATCTTCACAAGCCCGACCGATCTTCCCTCTTCCCGCATCTTGTCCACGGCCACTGAGGCTGTCTCACCAAAGCTCCCCATGGTGACGAGCAACGTATCGGCATCCTCGGTCTTGTAGTTCTCCACGGGACGATAATACCTGCCAGTCATGTCTCCGAAGGCCTTCCAGGTCTCGATGATTTTGGCCATGGAAGAGCGGAGCGCCACTTCCTGCGCCTTCTTCGTCTCCGCAAAAATGCCGGGAAGAGCAAAGGCGCCCATGGTCACCGGATGATCGGGGTGCAGCCGATGAACGGGCTGGTAAGGGGGGAGAAACAGATCGATCTTCTCCTGCTCGATCAGTTCGATCGGTTCGATCACGTGACTCAGGATAAATCCGTCCATGTTGATGATGACCGGGAAGAGAACGTTTTTGTCCTCCGCTAACCGATAGGACACGAACACATGGTCATAGACCTCCTGGCCATTCTCCACAAAAAACTGAATCCACCCGCAATCCCGAATAGACATCACATCGCTATGATCATTCCAAATGCTCAAGGGAGCGGAGAGCGTCCGATTCGAAAGGATCATGACGATCGGTAATCTTAAGCCCGATGCGATATAGGTAATCTCACTCATCAGGGCCAACCCTTGGGAACTCGTACAGGTAAATGTCCTCGCTCCGGTCGCCGCGGCCCCCACGCAGACGCTCAATGCGGAGTGCTCAGACTCCACACAAAAGAATTCTGCGTCGAGATCTGCATTTGCAACGATTTCAGAAAGATGTTCCACAATATGCGTTTGAGGCGTAATGGGATAGGCCGAAATCACATCGACATTGGCCTGCCTGACCGCCTCCGCCGCGGCAATGGAAACCTCCATTCCGATCCTTTTCCCCATTTATTCTTCCTCCTCTTCCAGCACCATGGTGATGGCTCCGGTGGGACATTCCTTCGCACAGATACCGCAACCTTTGCAATAGAAAAGATCCGCAATGAAATAATTCTCTTCATTCAAGTTGTAGGCCATGTCCGGGCAGAAGATATAGCACAATCCGCAATGGATACAGAGTTCCTTTTTTAAAACAGGCTTGAAAGTCTTCCAATCTCCTGTACGATATTGGCTTGCATTCCCCGGTTCTAAGACAACATTTCCGACCGGCAGCTCCTCCCATGTCCATTCTGATTCAGGTTTCGTCATAACTTCATCCCTCTGCTAAATGTAATTTTAGACACTCCTTAACTTTAGGTCACTTTAGTCACTCATTGGATGAGGATGGTTTCCCGATAGGCCCTTTCGAAGGCAGAAATGTTTTTCTCGGCAATCCGTCCGAATCGTTCCCTCAAGGGAGGAAGAAAAGACTCCTTTTTAACCAATCCTGAAGCCTTAACCAGAGAACCAAGCATTGTGGTGTTGGTAATGGGCAGGCCAAGAATCTCCCTGGCAATCCTCACCGCATCCACCACCCCAAGTCGGTTTTCTATCTTCAAATCTTGCTTCAGCCTCTCGGGAGATTCACTGCTTGTAGTAACCAGAAGGCCATCCGGCTTCAAGCCCGAAGCGACGTTGACGATTTTTAAAAGGGAAGCATCCAGGACAACCACAAGATCTGGCTCATAGATGTTGGCTCTGATCTTAATGGGCTGATCACTGATTCGACAGAAAGCCAGAACCGGGGCGCCCCTTCGCTCAGGCCCAAAACTCGGAAAGGCTTGGGCATACTTACCTTCTTCAATAGCTGCCAGGGCTAAGAGCTCCGCCGAAGTGACGGCCCCTTGTCCACCTCTTCCATGAAATCGAATCTCAATCATCTCGTTCTCCTAATCTTACTCAAGTAAACAATTAAATATAAGACATTTCCTACCTTTTTTCAACGGCAAAAATCAAAACAAATCAAATACTTAATACGAAAAATGGGTTTGAAGGCTATATCTGAGACACTGACCTATAAAGATTGCGTTAACGTTAATACATGCTCTTGGAATATCGGCAAAAACCCCTATATTTCTCTCCGGCCCTCTAGCGCCTTCGACAGAGTAACCCCATCTGAATATTCAATCTCACTCCCCATCGGAATTCCATAGGCGATCCTTGTCACTTTTATACCCAGAGGTTTAATGAGATCCGTAAGGTAAAGAGCAGTGGTTCCTCCCTCAACCGTGGGATTCATAGCAAAAATCACCTCCGAAATCTTTTCTTTTTGAACTCTCTCCAGCAGTTCTTTAATCTTGAGATCGTCCGGCCCGATACCTTCCAAAGGGGAGATGGCACCGTGTAACACATGGTATCTCCCTTTAAAAACACCCGTATTTTCGATGGCGATAAGGTCGTTCGGTCCCTCGACGACACAAAGAATTTCACGGGATCGCCGTTCATCTTGACAGATCGCGCATGGATCCTCATCTGTTAGATTGAAACAGGATGAGCAAAGTCGGATCTTTTCTTTTACATCCCAAATCGCTCTGGCCAGGTCCTGGACCTCTGATGGATTGCTCCGCAAAATATGGAAAGCCAGCCTGGAGGCAGTCTTTTTCCCAACTCCCGGGAGTCTCATCAAGGCTTCGATGAGATGATCAATGGGCTTGGCATAGACAGACATATTTCACTTCCTAAAAAACAATGATCAAATGTCAAAACTCAAAGTTCAAATCAATTTCAAATTCCAAAATCAAAAATTTTTGAAATTTGAGCTTTGGCCTTAATTTGGAATTGATTCACCTTCGGTTCATCACTTCGTGCGAACGTTGGCATTTGACATTTTCATTAAAAGTTAAAAGAGTCCCGGAATACTTAACCCTCCCGTGATCCTTTTCATCTCTTCCGTCATCATCTCCTGAGATTTTCGGGTGGCCTCATTCACAGCCGCCACAATTAAATCTTGTAACATTTCCACGTCATCTCGATTGACCACTTCTGGATCGATTCGAATGCTAAGAACCTCCTGTTTTCCATTCATCACGACGTTTACCATGCCTCCTCCGGAGCTGGCCTCTACCTTTTTCCCGGCCATCTCCTCCTGGAGTTGAGATATTTTGGATTGGATCTCCTGAGCCTGTTTTAGTATGTTTCCTAAACCTTTCGTCATAGGTTTCTCCTATTTCTCCTCTACAATCTTTCCGTTAAAGAGTCGGAGGGCTTCTTGGATGATGGGGTCTTCTTCTCTTCCTTTTTCTAATTTCTTTTTTTCCAGCTCATTATCGGTCGCCTCTTCATCACCGAAGGACACTCGCCCCTTTGTCCCGATCCCCTGGTTCAAAGTAGATACGATCACTTTGATCTTTCTTTGAAGATATTCCTGACAGATTAATTCTAACTGGCTCCGATTCTCCTTTTCCAACATTCTCTCATAGTGAAAAGAATCTCTTTCAAAACCAATCTCAATCTTCTCCTCGGTCAGACGAGCAAGATTCCCCAGGGCTAAGAATGAGCCCAATATGGGGTTCTTCGCTCTTGTAAAATCGACCAACCCTTTCCATGTCTCTCCCCAGGTTCTTGCAGGAATGCCACTGAATTCCTCCTCCTTCGTCAAACGCTCCTTTTCTTCAAAGGCCTTTTCTTCGTTGATCTTTTCCTGCCTCTTGGGCGGTGCCTCCTCTTGTTCCTTAGCTCTACCTATCCCCTCTAAATCGATATCCCTTCCCGAAGCGGAGGAGGGTTTCTCCTCCCGTCTCTCTCGCACCGGCTCCTTGTTTTCTAGAGCTTCCAACTTCTTCAGCATTTCATCGATGGGAAGGACCGGCCGTAGAGTGGCCATTCGAATAAATGTTATCTCCAGCATGGTCCTCGGGAAAATGGACTGTGCTATCTCCTGCTCTCCTTTCAGAAGAAGACTAAAGAGATAATTCAATTGATCGAATTCGAACTTTCCGGCCTGCTCTCTAAATAGCTCCAGTTCTTCTTTGGGCAATTCCATCAACCCTTCTGGATGTTGACTGACTTTGATAAGGATTAAATTGCGAAGATATTGAAGAAGCTCTCGGCAAAAATGTTGGAGATCATATCCAAAGTGATAGACATGCTCAACGACCTCCAGGCACCGTTCGACATCCCGACGGGCAAGGGCTTCGATGGTATCGCTCAGAATTTTCTGATCGATGAGCCCGAGGACTTCCGCGATATCTTCATCACGGATGGTCTTCCCTGCATAAGCGATCACCTGGTCGAGGAGACTTTGAGCATCCCTCAGGCTCCCCTCTGATTCTCGGGCAATAGAGAGAAGCCCTCTCGGGCTGATTTGGATCTTTTCCTCTTCCACGATCCGCTTCAGGCTTCCGGCGACTTCCCTAAACGGAATTCTCTTGAAATCGTACCGCTGGCATCGTGACAGAATCGTGGCCGGGACTTTATGGGGTTCGGTGGTTGCAAACACGAAGATGATATGTGGTGGAGGTTCCTCCAACGTCTTCAACAAGGCATTGAAGGCCTCTTTGGTTAGCATGTGGACCTCATCGATAATGTAAATCTTATACCGACTCTTGGCCGGGGTATAACGGACATTCTCCCTTAGCTCTCGAATTTCATCAATCCCGCGGTTAGAGGCTCCATCGATCTCAATCACATCCATCGAAGTCCCATGGGTGATTTCTTGACAGTTCGCACATCGATCGCATGGGGTAATCTGGGGGCCTTTTTCACAGTTTAGGGCTTTTGCCAAGATCCGAGCCGTAGAGGTTTTACCGACCCCTCTTGCTCCGGTAAATAAAAAGGCGTGGGCCACCCGTTTTTGCGAAATGGCGTTTTGCAAGGTCTTGGTGATATGCTGTTGCCCAACAACCTCCTCAAAACGTTGCGGCCTCCACTTTCTCGCTAACACTAAATAGGACATCGCTTTTCCAATTCACCCCTCACCCTTCCCCTCTCCCCTCGGGGAGAGGGCGGGGTGAGGGGAAAAATAACTTGTTGATAGCCAGGCTCCCCTGCGGCACACAAAGGGGATTACTACCGCTGCTTCCTTCCGGACCTGACGGGGTTTGTAATCGTTTGTTGCGCAGGACCCGGCTATCAACAAGATCTTAAATTCCGTTGCCGGTTCATACACCCTATATAGTTGAGGCTTTCAACGAATTCCTGAGCATCATGTTCAACGAAGATTTGCCCTTGCTAGTCTTGAGATAACATTCTCTACGTTTGGCATCTTCCATGCTCTTATATCCTTCATAGAAGATTAATTCCAACGGCCTTCTCGGTTTTGTTGAGGTCAATTCCCCACTATGGTGTTCTTGAATTCTATTCCTAAGGTTCGTTGTGTAACCGATGTAGAGTTTTCCATCAAGCTGACTTCTCAACACATGAACATAATACATATCAGCCCATGATCTGGCGCCCTGAACTACGTCGAGTTCAGGGCAAGCCATGCACCCTATCCTGAACTACGTTGAGTTCAGGACTGGCCCTGAACCTCACGTGGTTCAAGGTGCCAACCCTGAACCTTACATGGTTCAGGGCGTGGTGCATGGCGGAGAGAGTGGGAGTCGAACCCACGATCCCGTTATTAGCGGGATACACGATTTCCAATCGTGCCCCTTCGGCCTCTCGGGCATCTCTCCCTGATTTCAACAAAGTTGAAATACTATTAACAATTAACTCCAGACACTTAACCAGAAATCAAGATCAAATGTTATAAGCCAAAAGTTGTTGTGAAATTTCTCGGCAAACTTTCTGGCGGATCCGCCATTTTGTAAAAACAAAATGGCGAGATCTCGCCAAATTTTGCATAGCAAAATTTGGCGGAGAGGGTGGGATTCGAAC
>JAPVTA010000284.1:0-3772 GCA_047519465.1 Thermodesulfobacteriota bacterium
GCCAGCGCCCTTGAACTTAGCCTGAAGCAGACAGTTGACCAGACGGACGGGGGTCGTTACATTGGAGAAGAAGTTACGGACCCCAATTCTTCCGTCCTCGGGGGTGACGGCCTTGTATCCGGAGGCAACGGGTTTAAAGACCCAGAAATAAAGCTTGTCGTTAAAATGGAAAAAAGCACGATTGACGGGTTCGAAGGGATCCGCAATGATAACAACAATTTCCTCGGGTCTGGAAAGCGTTGGGGATGGTGTACTTGTGGAAGCTATCCGAATGGGCCCGTAAGCCTGTGAGGAGGAGACCGAGGGATTGGGCTGCCGAGGGAGGGTCCATGGTCCCAGCGGGCCAGCGGCGATTTTCGCAGATTCTTCTGTTGTTGAAGACACCGATGATGATGATGATGATGATGGGAGGGCTAACAGAACAGCTTCATTCAATGCCGAAACAGAGATGGAGGACGAAGGAGAGGATGTCGTGGATTCTGCGAGGCATGGTCCAGGAAATGGGTGAAAGCATAGACCCAAAAGGACAAAGGCAAGGATTCCATCGGTTATCTTCATGGTTTCATCCCTTTTTGTTCTGGCACCCCAGTGATTAAATTGGGGAACCCCTTTCCCCTCAAAGTGTGCCGGCTCGAAGCCATCCGAACTTTGGATTTCAAATACCATTTCATATAAACCAAGGTGGCCGAGAAAGTATATAGGGTGAGTACAGTATTTTAGGGTTTAAGATACTGTAGGGGAAGGGTTTTTCTGGTATTTGGTTACGGCACGTTGGCCCGTACAGCTTCAAACGACAAAAAACTTTCATCCCTTGGTAATCACCCTACAACTTTCACGGTACCCTGCTCGAACCTTGGAAGAATCCATGACAAAATGAAAATCGGAACGAGGATTGTTTCGAAAGGAGTTGGTAAAGATAATCGGGGAAAGAATATTGATGAGTGAGAAAAACAGTTATTGTTTTAGAATGCCTTTCAGATGAGGGAACAGATCATGGGTGTGAGGGATCCGGAGAGCATTTATAAATTCTTTCTGAAAGTCTTTCTCAACGGCCAATTCGACATATTCCACCCTTCTTGCAATCTCGTCAGCCTCCACTCTCTTCTCTCGGTTCAAAAGAGCAATCCTCGCGCCATCCCCTGCGGCATTCCCTACGGAATAGACATTTCTTAAGTCACAGTCTGGAAACATTCCCAGTACCATCGCCTTTTCTCTGTCGATATAGCTCCCAAAGGCCCCTGCAAGGATGACCCTATCAAGCTTTGTAATCTCCAACCTTTTCATCATTACCTTTGCACCGGCATAAATAGCACCTTTAGCCAATTGGACATTCTGAACATCCTTTTGAGTGATCGTAATGTCTGTTCCAATAGATGCTTCTTCTCTCCATGCGATCACGAATTCGGGACCTTCGTGAGAAATCTTAAGACGGGGAGAGGTCATATTCGTATTAAAACGTCCGCCTTTATCAATGATTCCATTTCTGTATAGTTCAGCGACTGCATCGATGATTCCCGAGCCACAGATTCCCTTGGCGGCTTTACTCTTGGTTTCCGATTGCCAATCCTGTTCTCCGACGACCTTAAAATCCACTTCTAAGTCATTTGAATCGACTTTCACCCTCTCTATTGCCCCCGGCGCCGCCCTCATTCCAAATTGGATATGGGCACCTTCTAAGGCGGGTCCTGTAGCACAAGAAGAGGAGAGGAGCCGCTCTTTATTTCCCATCACCAATTCCCCGTTTGTCCCGACGTCGATGATGAGAACTATCTCATCTCGGTGATAGGGCTCCTCCGCGAGGAGAACCCCCACATTATCTGCGCCAACAAACCCTGCTTCGATGGGTAAGATGTGGACGTTGGCGGAGGGATGGACCATCACACCCAGCTCTCGCGCCTTAACGTTGATCGATTGATGAATGGCAGGGGGGAAAGGCGGGGCGCCTAAGTATCGGGGGTCGATTCCGAGAAAGAAGTGATGCATCACCGTGTTGCCGACAAGGCTTAATTCCAGGATGTCCTTCGGAGAGAGATGGCATTCTTTCGTCAAGGTTTTAATCAATTGATTCAATCCGTCGATGATCGAACGATTCATCCGTTCGAGGCCATCCGGATGACTCATGACGTAGCTGATCCTTGACATCACGTCTTCGCCGTAGGGCACCTGAGGGTTCATCATCGATTGGGTGGCAATCAGCTTTCCGCTTCGGAGATCGCATAGGTAACCCGCAAGGGTGGTCGTCCCGACATCAATGGCAAGGCCGTAAACGTCTCTTGCCTGACCGGGTTGAATATCCAGGATCTCCTTATCCATCCAGATCGCCACTGTGAGTTTCCAATCTCCCTGCCGAAGAAGGTGTGGAAGCTTCAAGAGGGCAGGATAGTCGATATCGATGGTGGGGAGAGGATATCTCTCCAGAAGGGATTTTTTGAGGCGATCAAAATCTCCGAGAGGATCGCAAAGGGAAGGAGGAACCATTTCTACGGGGCAAAGGGTGATGGCTGGTTTCAGCTCGATCGGCCTTTCGGTGACCGGTTTTCTTATCACCTGTTGTGCAACCCGACTCTCTTCCGGAACATAGATAAGAGCCTCACCTTTAATCCGAGCCGCACATGAGAGTCGGTAGCCTTCACCCCTTTCCGATTCTGTAATAAATTTTGCTTCCTCATTTGTAAACGGAGACAGATGGCCCTTCACTAATTTAACCTTGCACTTCCCACACCTTCCCACTCCTCCACACAGGGATTCAATCTCTACACCCAATTCCCTGGATGCTTGGATAAGGGTCACTCCTCGAGAGACTTTCCCTCTTTTTCCAGAAGGCTCAAAGGCCAATTGGAATTTCTTTGCTTTCACCTCATGCCTCAAGATCGATTCTTAATTTTGAAAGACACATAAAACATCTCTTGTGTGGACGCAAGGACTTTCGTGTTCATAAGCATAAAGGCTTTAAAAAAGGAATCAAGCCAAAATCGTTTCTCCGAGGGGCTTGGAGCTATTGAAGAGAGGGGATCCCGGTTGACCGGAACGTGCCCCGTCCCGACCTATCGGGATAGGCGGGGTCAAGGGGCACAATATGAACGAAATTTCCTTTGCTCGCTTTCTGCTCGCCACTACGTGCCCGGGAAGCCCCGCGCTGTGCCTGCCTGCCGGTAGGCAGGGGCGGGGAGCTTCACAAGCATTCCGCAGGGGTCGCATTGCGTCTTGAAATATTAGGGGTAAATAAACCGCTTGTTATTTCCGTTAAGGGCCATAGGGGTAGTAATAAGGATAGTAGTATCGGTACGGATCCGGATATGGGTAATAGTACGGATAGTACCGGTATGTGTAATAATACACATGGGGCTGCCGACGGCATTGGGTATTTACCACTCTATCTTGAAGAAAAGTGACCCAACAAACAGAATCGGTGTTTGAAAAATGATATTCCCATGTTTCATAAGTCTTCCCATTAGCAACCTTTTGCGTAATAAGATATGTTGTTCCCCACAAAGAGGCCACTTCTTCCTTCGTCATGTTCGCTTTAATATCCGAAAGATGACGGGGGTGGCATGCAGAAAAAACGAAGACGAGAACCGCAGAAAGAAATAAATAAATGACAAACCTTCTTTCCATCTCTTTTCACCTCTTTCTTAATTAGGCTCCCCTAAAATAGTCTCTTTTTGCGCCCTCAAATTTCTTTCCTCATCTAAAAATAGTCATAGCATCTAAAGAAATCAAGCGAATATCTTTGCGTAAGATCGGGGCAAAATTAAGTGCGGGTTCAAAAACA
>JAPVTA010000285.1:0-22568 GCA_047519465.1 Thermodesulfobacteriota bacterium
CTAGCGCGGGCCTGTACATGGTTACCAATCCAAACTATGCTGGCTTCACTCCGAAGTCTCCAGGCTGGAACAGGACAGATTCTCACTGGGATGGTCGCGCCCATCTCAAATTCGATGCGATCATGGGTCCAAATTTGAGCGGGACTATTTTCTTTGAGATAGATACGGCGCGCTGGGGCGGCGTATTTAATCAAGGGGGCGCGATCACAAGGGAGGCAAACAACTTCGGCGCGTGGACAACGGACCGGACCGCCGTCGAGGTCAAGAACGTCTATATCGATTTTGGCCTCCCTTATTTTGGAATCCCGGTGCCCATAACGGTGAGGGTAGGAGCCCAACCAATAGGCGTCCGGCCGAACGTGATGGTCTATTCAGATGGTGCAGGGGTCACAGCGGGTATCAAGATCGATCCTGTGGTGATCATACCGATTTATGCTAAGGCACTTGAAAACCTTGATTTTGCCGACGACGATGTGGATGTTTGGGGTATTCATGCAAATGCGAAGGTCAGTACTTTCACGGTCGGTGGCTACGGCCTTTATTACAGAATGAACACTTATCCGTTCTTTGTGCTTACCGGCGCTAACCTCTTCCCTATTACCGGCCAATCCGGTAGTACTGGCTATACGGGTATCACTCCCCAACAGCCAGGGACCTTCAAATCCCATATGTGGTGGTGGGGAGCTTATGCGGATGGCAAGGCAGGACCGGTTAATATGAATTTCGACTTTGTGTATGACTACGGCTCAGTTGACGAGCGAGTACTTCGAGACCTTGGCGAAGGCCGGCCCGGTGGTGGCGCCTTCATTCCCAGAATCCCTAACGTCAAATATGAGGGATGGATGGTCAGGGCAAAAGTTGACTTTCCATGGGAGAAGTTCAACTTCGGAATGGTCGGCATGTATGCGACGGGTTCTGACGCCAGAAGGACTTCAACGAGCGGCCTCCCGGGAACCACGACAGCCAAGGGCCCTGGTTTTCAGTATGGTATAGATCCTGCAAATCCGGCCAGTATTTTTGGTACAGCTGAACAGTGGCGAAACATTACAAGGAGAGTGACCAGCTATGTCGCTCCCCCTGGGTCAGAACAGGATGCATCTAACAATGAGTCGATCGTTGTCTATGGGATGGAGAACGGGGCCAGCGGTGGCGTCGGTATTGCGAAAAATGCCAATTACGCCTCATTGAGCAGAGGCGGGTTCGGTGGAACCTGGTTTGCCAAGCTCTACGCCAGCATGAAGTTATTGCCCTGGTATAAACTCACGGTCCAGGGACTTTATATTGGTGATACCACCAGAAACGGGGATACCTTAGGCAACTCTGTGAAGTATATACAAGCAATACCCGCTGCTTTTGCCACCGACCCCAACACCAGAGTACTCGCTGGTACTACGTTCCTGAGGGATAACACGGACATTGGCTGGGAGTTTGATCTAATCAATGAGATCCAGATTTACAACAACCTGAGGTTCATTGTCGGTTATGGATACCTCTTTGCCGGAGACGCACTGGATATCAAAATGAGCAACAGCCCAAGTCTTGCGGGATCCGTTGCTGGGAACCGCAAGGCAGACAACCCCTGGGCGGTCAGGACAAGACTGATATACACATTCTAATCGAATTATATCGAAAAGGCGGTCAGAAATGACCGCCTTTTTTTTACCCTTCTAATCATCGCTCTCCAAATTGATCCGGATTATGAGGCCGCGCTCAAACCCGTTCAGTTGGATCATCGTGGGGATATTGACGAAGGCATTGTGATCTCATAATATTACGTTGTCGTAAATTCCCGGCGATCTGTCCATTTCAAGAACGCCGGATCATTCTATATCCTGACAAAGAAGAAGAGAAGGCATGAGGAATTTTTCTTCCGAACGTGCAGCGAAGTTCACAGAATCAGTCATCCGTGAAATGACTCGCGTCTGTCTCAAGCACGAGGGCGTGAACTTGGCTCAGGGGTTTCCCGATTTTCCGGCGCCAGCAGAGATTAAGGAAGCAGCCACAAAGGCGATTCGGGCAGATTTGAACCAGTATGCGATTACCTGGGGGGAGCCAAATCTTCGTCAAGCCATTGCTGAAAAATTTGCTTGGTACAACGGCGTCACCGTAGATCCCGAAAGAGAGATTACGGTCTGCTGTGGATCAACGGAGGCGATGATCTCTTCTCTGATGGCCATCGTCAATTCTGGAGAAGAGGTCATTGTGTTCGAGCCTTTTTACGAGAATTATGGCCCAGATACCGTCCTCTGCGATGCGAGGCCGCAATTCATCACCCTCCACGAACCGGATTGGCATTTTGACGAACAGGAACTCACGAAAGCCTTTAACAACAAGACGAAGGCGGTCGTGATCAACACCCCCAATAACCCCACCGGCAAAGTCTTCTCTCGTGAGGAATTGCAATTCATCGGCGACCTTTGTTTGAAATGGGGTGCTGTGGCGGTGACGGATGAGATTTACGAGCATATCCTCTACGATGGGGCTAAGCATATCAGCATTGCCTCTCTGCCCGGGATGCGAGATCAAACCATCACCATCAACTCCATCTCCAAGACTTACAGTCTCACAGGATGGCGCGTGGGCTGGGCCATTGCTCCGTCTTCGCTGACGTCGTCCATCCGAAAGGTGCATGATTTCTTGACCGTGGGAGCACCGCACCCCCTTCAGGAGGCCGCAGCATCTGCTTTGCAGATGGATCGAAGCTATTACCAGACTCTGGCCAAGGAATATGAGAAGAGGAAGGAGTTTTTCTCTCAGGTCTTAGAGGAAACCGGATTTCGTATCTACCATCCCCATGGCGCCTATTACATTATGACGGACATCCGGCACTTTGGCTTTCCGGACGATGTAACTTTTGCGATGCATCTGGTAGAGAAATTCGGAGTAGCCACTGTACCTGGCAGTAGCTTCTACAGCCGTTCTTCTTTGGGGACGACAAAGGTTCGGTTCTGTTTTCCTAAGAGGATGGAAACGCTTCAAGAGGCTGCTGAGAAATTGAGGAACTTCAGGGAGACAAGAACCCGCCCTTGATCCTTGCCAACTTAATTAATAGGATTAGGGTAGCTTATAATTACCCTTTACTCTGTTATAACCCTGAAAAGTTCCTTCAGCAGCAGGACGCAACGATATCCTCGTCCATTCATTATTGCCGTCGATGCCAGTCATCTTCCCTGTGCCGCCCACCCAGGTTGAAGTTCCTTTCACAGTAACTCCTATCTTGCCCGCTGTGGCCTTATAAGCTGTGAATATCTGGTCACCATCAGGCCGGGTAAAGACACATAGGCCGCTGTCGTCTTCAATGTTGCCTTTGAGAACATGTGCAGCACCAACACAGCGCAATGATGAATTGTGTAGAGGCCCATCACCGGTATCACTAATGCTTACGCCCAAAAGTTCATAAGTTCTTACGAGGCGCTCTTGGCCTATTGCAATATCCTTGTGGGTACCACTGTAAGCTAGGGTGTATGAAAGGGCACCTTCTTTTGGTATTTGTGCCTGAGCGAAACTAAAAGCTATTAATACAACAAGACCTGACAGCAAGAATAATGTCATCTTCTTCATAATCTACCTCCATTTGCGAGCTCCCGAATACTGGGGAAAAATGTTAAAGGAATGATGATCCCTCTTTGACAAAAAGATCGAGATATAAGAGCCTCCGATAGGGAGAACAAAATCCCTCTTGGAGATCTCATCAGGGCATCTTTAAAGAATATTTTCTCACTTATGATCTCCTTAGTATTGGAATAAAAATATGTTTTAAAAAATTTACCATTTGCTATAATATTTCACGGTTCACACCGTGAGATTTTTTATTATTATTCGTAACCGTCTAATATCATTCATCTTTAATAATAATCGATTGAGCTGATGAAATGGATGAAAAAACAAAACAGGTCATGAGAATCGACCTGAACGAATTTAAGCTCCATATTCGTCTGAAAAACAAAACAACATTGACTCTTCATTTCAACTCGCCTTCGCGGAGGTTTTATCTATCTGTCATTGCTCTGGTTGTTAACGAGATGAAAAGAGTTGGAAAAATTTCATCTATCCCTCTTGAAAATCACCTTGACCACCTCTCTTTGCTTAATGAAACAGTTGGAGGCTCAGCCGGATCATCAGATAAGGAGAATTTGCTTTCAAGGATTTATAAAAAATGGAAAGACGCTCTTCCTGACCTGGAGGATGCACCGCTTTTTAAGGTTCTTGGAAGGAAGAAAGATTTTGATGAGGGAATTGGAAAAGCTTACCATTTTACTGAAGAGGATAAAGATAGTTGGGCAAATCTTTTTGAATACAAAGGAAGCGAAAAGAATGTTAGGCTGAGGTTTTCAATAGATAGAATAGGACTCAATTTAAATGACATTAACATCATTTATGAAGAATATCTAAATGAAGAGGCCTGGGAAAGATTCGTTTCGGATCTCAATCAGGAGAGTAACGTAACTTCTGTGAAGAAGATGGCTTACCCTTTGCCTGATAAACCGTCCATTGCCGTCTTGCCTTTATCGAACATGACCGAAGATCCAACCCAAGATTTTTTTTGCGATGGGCTAAGCGAGGAGATCATCACTGCTCTTTCCAAGATTCCAAAGCTGTTTGTGATTGCCCGCAACTCTACATTTACCTACAAAGGTAAGTCGGTGAAAGTACAGCAGATCTCTGAAGATTTAGGTGTACAGTTTGTATTGGAGGGAAGTCTGCGTAAGGTTGGAGATCGAATAAGGATAAGTTCACAGTTAACGGATGCTTTGAGTGGATATCATTTATGGGCAGAACGTTATGATCGAACACTGAAGGACATGTTTGCTATCCAAGACGAGATCACAAAGAACATTATAATGGCCCTACAAGTAAAGTTAACTGAGGGAGAGCAGGCACGTATCTACGGAAAAGGCACAGATAATCTTGAAGCCTATTTGAAAGTAATGGAGGCCAACTGGCTAATTTATCAAAGCACCAAAGAACAGGTCTTTAAAGCTCGTCAGTTGTTGGAGGAAGCCATTTCGTTGGATTCAAGCTATGCGGTAGCGCACTGCATCTTAGGCCTTACTCACATATTAGATATATGGCTTGGGTCGAGCAAATCTCTCACAGAGTCCGCCATGCGCGGTGTTGAGCTATATCAAAAGGCGATCGCCCTGGATAGTACATTGGCATCGGCACATGTCCATTTAGGCTATGTCTATGCGGTAATGATTCGACAGCATGATAAGGGTATTGCTGAAGCAGAAAAGGCAGTTACTCTTGCACCCAATTCGGCTGACGTTGTGCTTCTTTATGCCATTATTTTAACCTACGCAGGAAGATGGCATGAAGCGATCCCATTGTTCCGAGAGGCGTTACGTCTCAATCCCATACCACCTAACCATTATTACCGTCATTTTGCGGTAGTGCTTCGGGAGACAGGACAATATGACGAGGCGATTTCTCTACTGAAGAAAGCGATCAAGCAAGAGCCTGATGACATCTTTTCGCATCTCGTCTTGACCAGCGTATACAGTTATGCTGGCCGACAAGAAGAGGCTCGTTCAGCCGCGGCCGAGGTCCTTAGAATAAGACCCACATTTCGCATTGAACAACTTCCTCAAGGAACCCATAAGGATCTGGCAGTAGTTGAGCACGAAAACGAAGCGCTGCGCAGCGCAGGACTGAAGTGAAAAGAAGCAATTTTCGGCGATTAGAAATGCCACCACGACAATAAGAATGCCAATCAAGAGTAAGGGCGGCCTTTTGGACCGCCCTTATTCTTCGCTGGTCTATCCGGAGATAGATTACTTCAATCTTCCTTCCACGGTCTCCCATTTGATGTTCTTAAAGAAGGCTGTAATGTAATCAGCCCTTTTCAACCCATAATCGGTCATAAAGGCATGTTCGAAGACGTCCATAATCAGTAGGGGATTACAGCCTGCCGGATGACCGACATCATGCTCGTTGATCCACTGGTTGATCAATTTCCCGCTCATAGGGTCCTGGTAAAGAATAGCCCATCCGATGCCCCTCATCGCACCCACTCCTCTAAAATCGGCCTCCCAATTCTCATAGCTTCCAAATTCTTCAGCTAACTTCTTCCCGAGCTTACCGGACTTATTCAGCGCTCCTTTACCCCCTAAGTTCTCAAAGTAGAGCTCATGAAGGCGCATGCCATTAAACTCCCACCCGCACCGGCGCTTCAATTCCGCAAATTCAGGGGTCCCGATCCTCCCTCCCTTCGCCATTTCGGAAAGGGAATCCAGGACCTTATTGGTGTTGGTCACATACCCTTGATAGAGAGTAAAATGATTTTTCAATAAGATCTCGCTAAACCCGTCCATCCCGATGAGCTTGTTGTAGTCTTTTGCCGTGTACGCCATACCCTTCCTCCTTTCTATGATATATAATTTCATCATAGCAAAAAAAATCTCAGTTTCAAGGGAATTTTTGATGCTCGAATGCTCCGAATGGCAACGAGTGGAACGAATGATAATAGAATCGAAAAGTTACTATATGCTTTATCTGCTGTCATTCGCTCTTTTCACGTCAGGAATTTTTTATTTTTTTCAGGGCATTTATTGTACCAGAGAACTTGACAAATCAAGAGGACGTAATTATTTTTCTAGGTAGAAATGAGGAGAAAGGAGGGATAAATTATGGCACGAGAATTACAAGTTTGGAAACCTTTTAGAGAGCTGGCTCCCTTCAGGGAATTTGACAGGATGAGGAGGGAAATGGATAGGCTTTGGGACTCCTTCTTCGAGAGGAGGCCGGTTAAGATTGAAGAGGGGGCTGAGTTTTTGCCGGCCCTTGACCTTGCGGAAACGGGCAATGAACTGGTTGTAAAATGTGAGGTACCTGGGTTGGATCCGAAAGATATCGATATCTCCCTTTCCGACGGGATGCTCACCATCAAGGGGGAAAAGAAACAGGAAAGGGAAGAGAAAGAAGCGGACTACCACCTTGTTGAGAGAAGCTACGGAGCTTTTACCCGGTCCATCCAGCTTCCCAAGGAAGTCCAGAGTGACAAGATCAATGCCTCTTACAAGAACGGGATCCTGAAAATCACCCTTCCCAAGTCTGAAGGGGCCAAGAAGAAAGAAATCAAGATAAAGGTCGATTAAACTTTCTGTTCAATCTTCACGGATTGCAAAGGCGCCCGCGGGGCGCCTTTTTTGTCGGGAAAGGTGTCACAGAGCTTGACAACATAAGGGACGAAAACTATTTCTTGAGGGGACCCCGTTAGAAATTCCGGTGGTTGCGGCCTCTCGACATACTCAGGGCTTGGAGCACAACCGGAAACCGTACATCATTTCTAACGGGCTGGAGAAAAGAGGTGAAACAATATGGCATGGGAGTTGATGAACACAAACCCTTTTAGAGATATCGAAGAGGCAAGAAGTGAGATGGATAGGCTCTGGGATACGTTTCTGTTTGGAAGACCCAAGACAGGCGTGCTTGCTGAGGAAGGAGAATGGCGACCGGCGATTGACGTCGCAGAGACAGAGAGTGCGTTGGTTGTCACTGTTGAAATCCCCGGTATGGATCCTACGGACATTGATGTCTCACTGAGCGAGGGGATGGGAACCCTCTTTATCAAAGGGGAGAAAAAGCCAGAGGCAGAAGAGGAAGGGGCGGATTATCACCTTCTGGAGAGACATTACGGAACCTTTATACGCGCAATCCGACTACCGGTAGAAGTCCAGAGCGACAAGATCAGTGCCTCATATAAGAATGGCATCTTGACAGTCGCCCTTCCGAAATCTGAGGGAGCTCACAAGAAGGAGATCAAGGTCAAGGTTGAGTAAATCTCGAACCTCCTCCTTTACACTGAAAGGCTGAGGCGCCCCTCGGGACGCCTCTCTTATTTTTCCAGGCGTCCGTATTCG
Source organism: Thermodesulfobacteriota bacterium (assembly GCA_047519465.1). Taxonomy (GTDB): domain Bacteria; phylum Desulfobacterota; class BSN033; order BSN033; family UBA1163; genus UBA1163. The sequence goes on from JAPVTA010000285.1 coordinate 7,863, forward strand.
ACTGATCAAAGGAAGCAATCCCTCCCTTGAAAAAAGATCGTCCTACATGTTAATCGTAATTTATTATGAAATTACGGGTTGGAGCCAACTGGGATATTGCGTTCCTCGACGCGGTGAAAGGGACATCCGTGGATAGTCTTTTTGGTAAACTCCCTTTCGATATCGTAGGAGGGGCGAGGCCGGGCTTCGTCCTTCCCCAGATAGACCGAAAAGATGTGGAGAATTACATCGAGGCTTGCCACGATCGAGGGTTGGAATTTAGCTACCTTCTGAATGCTCCTTGTCTTGGAAACCTCCAATATTCAAAAAAAGGCTACGCACAGCTTATCGAACTCCTGGAATGGATTGACCGGGCTGGTACGGATTCAATAACCGTAGGTATCCCTTACCTAGTGGACCTCGCGAGAAAACGCTTCCCCCGCCTTAAGGTAAAAGTCTCCACCACCGCCCGGGTCAATACCGTGAGAAAAGCCCTTCAATACGAAGACATGGGAGTGGAAGAAATCATTGTCGATGAGCATGTTAACCGCGAGTTCAAAACCCTTGAAGCGATCCGGAAGGTCGTGAAGTGCCATTTGGAGTTGATCCTGAATAATATCTGCCTCTGGCAGTGCCCTTATAATTACGAACATGTCAATCACGACGGCCATGCCTCCAGGAGTGGCGAAGAAGACCATGCATGCTATCTCCAATATCCCGGATATCTCTGCTTATACCGAAAACTGACGGATCCGGTAGAACTGCTGAAATCTCCATGGATACGGCCGGAAGATATCCATCACTACGAGGCCATCGGATACGAGCATTTCAAAATCACGGAGCGATTTAAGCGAACCTCTCTTCTCCTTGAAAACGTCAGGGTCTATGAAAACCGCTGCTATGACGGAAATATTCTGGACCTTTTTACGCTTCCCAGAAAAGGGGCTTTCACCCCGATTCATATGGAATATTTTATCCAACCCAAACATGTGAACATCATGAAAATCTCCGAACTGGAAAAGGTCTTCGACCTGGAAGTGAGGGAATTGATTCAGCTGGATAACAAGAAGTTGGAAGGCTTTATCGAACATTTTAAGGATAAGAATTGCAATCAGATGTCTTGTCAAAGCTGCCGTTATTGCGAAACCTTTTTCGAGAAGGTAGCGGTGGTGAAAAAAGAGGAAGTGGAACAGGCAGCCCAAAAAGTTAAAAACTTTTCTGAAAAACTCGTTTCAGGGGAAATTTTCGAAATCCCTCGCTCCCATCTTCTTTTCCGGTTCCCGTTGTTTAAATGGCTTATCAAGCGCAGGGTGAAACGACAGCTCGCCGCAACTTCCAAATGACAAATGAAGGGCCCCCGAGATGCGATTTCTACTCGTTGATCCCCCCCATAAGATCTGGACCATTCTTCGAGCTTGGACCCCTTCACCCGGATGCCTCCAGTTATTAGCCTACTTAGAAAGGAAACAATTGGATATCGACTATATGGATTGTACCCTCAACAAAAATCCTTGGCGGGATCTTGAGGAGAAAATTCGAAGTGAGAAACCCGATGTCGTGGGCATCTCTGTCATTTGCACCGCCTTCGTGTATGATGGGATGAACGCGGCCAATTTGATTAAGGCGGTCCATCCCGAATCGATCATCATCATGGGAGGGGAACACCCTTCCTTTATGGCCGAAGAAACACTCCGGGATTGTCCCGCGATCGATTATATCTGCGTGGGGGAAGGAGAAGTTACACTGACGGAGTTTCTCTACGCCGTTGAGAGGGAGGAAGATCTCTCCAAGGTCCTGGGCCTTGCTTATCTCAATGAAAAAGGCGAATTCGTCTACACCGGAGATCGTCCCTTCATCGAAGACCTCGACACCCTTCCGATGCCAGCCTATCATCTCGCCAAGATGGACCACCCTTTTGTGACGCTTCCGTCCGAAGGGAAGCGAGGGCTTGTGGTCAATTTTTCAAGAGGATGCCTCTGGGATTGCACCTTCTGCTCGGAATCGGCCTTCTATAAAAAGACCTGGAGGAGAAGGAGTCCAAGACTGATCGCTGACGAGCTTGAACTCCTCAAAGAGAAATATCACCGCGATATTTTCTATGTCGGTGACAACACCTTCAATGTCCAACGCGAGCAAGGGATCGGCTTCATCGAGGAGATACTCAAGCGAAAGACGAATCAGCACTTCTGGCTGCAATCCAGGGCAGACCTCGTCATTCGGGATGAGGATCTTCTGGACGGCTTTCGTGAGGCCGGGGTTTATCAATTCATGATGGGACTCGAATATCACTCCGACGCCGTTCTCAAGGATATCAAAAAGCATCAGACCATCGAACAGGCGGTGAAGGCGATGGAGCTTCTGAAAAGACATAAGCTCATGGTCATGGCCACCCTCCTCATCGGGCACTGGAACGAAACGGAACAGGACCGCAACGAGTTTTTCAAATTCTTTGGAAAGTATGTGGATCATTTTGGCCTGAATCTTATCACCCCTCTTCCTGGGACTCCACTCTTTAACGAGATGAAGCGACTCGGAAGGATCAAGGATTGGGATTATCGGAATTACGACTACCTCCATGCGGTCATGTCCGCCAAAGAGGTGGACGACCTGGAACAGTTGAACCTCATCTACCGGGACATCATGAGGCGCTACTATTGGCGGCCCAAAGAGATGCTCAAGATGTTTTCACCCAATCCCATTTTGAGGCACCATCATCGATACTACATCACCAAAGTGGCTTTCAACATTATGATGCACGAAGTCTTTGGAACACCCATCTGGGTCCAGCCCAACTATGAGGAATATCAAGATTACTTGGTGGAGAGGGGAGAAGCGCTTCCAAAAGAGTTGATGGCTTTGGCCAAATAGTCAAACCACGCTTTCTGCAGCGCCATCCTTCTTCTTGGGATGATGGCAACGGGTGCAAACCTCAGGGTGAAGGATTGTTCTGCTTGATCGCGAAAGGTAAGATTGAAAAGGACCGTATCCGTTCCATAATAATTATCACGGCTGAGGAAAATTTTCTCCATTTTGGACCAGGGGATTTCTAAATGGATTCTCTCGCCACCCTTCCCTCCCGGGGCCTCGAAGGTCAACTTGTCCGGTTCGAGCGACAACCGCCCTCTGCGCCTCGACCCTTTAACCGGAAGCCCTCCGTAGTAGTAAGCATGGCAAGGTTTAAGTGTCATGATAACGCAATATAGCACGGAGGCCCTTCTTCAGCAACAGGGAGCAAGGATCCAGCTCTGATTCAAGCAGTAAGACCAACGGACCACAGACATTAGAGTGAAGTGAGCAATGAAGCACCAATCAACAAGCACCAAATTCCAATGAACCAACTTCGAATCTTTTATTTCGGTCATTTGAGATTGCAATTTGTGATTTGGAATTTGATCAGGAGACCTTGATGTCTCCGGTGTCTGAACTGCAGAAATGACAGGATATCTCGACTGAATTCATAGGAGGTTGAAGAATGACGGAACAGGCCGAATCCGATTTTTCCAAAATATTGAAAAAAAACAGGAGGGAATTGGATTCCCTCGACCAAAAATTGCTGATCCTTCTCAATCGGCGATTCCGCATCAGCCTGAAGATAGGAAAAATCAAAAAAAGAATCGGGATGAGAATCTACGATGCCGAGAGGGAAAGAGAAATTTTGGACACGTTAAAAAGAAAAAACAAGGGTCCTCTGAAGGAAAAAGATCTAAAAGAAATATTTGCAACGATCCTGCAGGTCTCCAGGAAGTCACAGACTTGAATACAGCAACGCGGGTTTCACAAAAAAGTTCCCTTGCCCTTTTTCCTAATCCCTTCTTGCGGAACCCAATCGTCCTTGGCCAATCATCCCATCCCATTGATTAGACATGATCAAAAACGTAGCAGCGGAAATCAGCGGCATAAAATGTCCAAAAAAGGGCATAAATTCTATTTCTGCAAAATTATATTCCCCTTCGGAAACCATTAAATATCAACCCGTTGTATGAATTGACCTTTCTTGGCATTGAAATTGCTATTACCACAGGGGAATAAAAAACTTTCACTCAAAGAGGTCATTGCCCATGCCAATTACAGAAGGAGATAGGTTCAGAGACAAGCTAACCGGGCAGTCCTTTATCGTGAAGAAAATCATGGACAGGACCATTATTTTGGAGGCAGAAGACGCGCCAAATAGGTTTTGTCTCAGTGATGGAATTGTTGAATTGTTTTTCGACAAAGCAGAAAATAAGAAAAGTGTAAACTAAATTTTTCTAATAACCTCTTGAGAAGGCGGAGAGAGGGCTTTTTGTCTGAGCCAATGATCGACCAGGACGAGAGCGACCATGGCTTCACAGACCGGGTTGATCCTTGGAATGGCTGAGATATCGTGTCGGCCTTTGATCCGGAGCGAAACGGGCCGCATCGCTTGATCCACTGTCCTCTGTTTCAAGCGGATGGAAGGAATAGGCTTCACGGCCGCCCGCAGCACAATATCCTCTCCGTTGGAAATTCCACCCAGAATTCCACCCGCATCATTTTTTTCGAATCCCTTCGGTCCAATGGGGTCATTGCATTGTGATCCAAGCACACGGGCTACTCTAAACCCCGCGCCGACCTCCACGCCCCGCACTGCGCCGATGCTCATCAACGCCTTGGCAAGATCGGCCTCCAATTTATCGAATACAGGCTCTCCCAATCCTGGCGGGCAGCCTCGGACAAGGATCTCCACAATACCGCCTACCGTATCCCCCTGCGCCTTGGCCTCCTCGATCTTTTTTCCCATCGCCACAGCGGCTTTCCGATCCGGACAGCGTAAACCGTTTCTGTCGATTTCCTTATAATCTACCTTTTCTATTCGAATCCCCCCGAGCTCGACGGTATAAGCCACAATCTTCATCTTCTCTTTTTCCAAAATCTTCTTGGCCACGGCCCCTGCAGCCACCCTTCCAACAGTCTCGCGGGCTGAGGCCCGGCCGCCTCCTCGATAATCTCGAATTCCGTACTTGGCTTGATAAGTGAAATCAGCATGCCCGGGTCGGAAGACCTCTTTCCATTCTTCGTATGAACTGGAATCAACATCTACATTTCTGATGAGAAGGGAGATGGGTGTTCCTGTCGTCTTTCCCCCAAATATGCCGGAAAGAATCTCCACCCTGTCCCTCTCTTTTCGAGGACTTGATCCCTTTCCTTGGCCAGGTCTTCTTCGATCGAGCTCCCTCTGAATGTCTTCGTTCGAAAGGTCAATCCGGGGCGGACAGCCATCGATCACCACTCCCAGGGCCTTACCGTGGGATTCCCCCCACGTGGTGATACGAAAGAGTTCCCCAAACGAATTTCCTGCCATATCGACCTCACATCACAAAAGTGTAAATACCAACATTCAATATAAATCCTGGAAACTGCTGGTTCGCTGAAAGCCAAATATCGCCAAAATAGTAGACCAATCAACCGCTATACCAATTTACACGCTTTCCAGAAGACTCTTCCAGGCTTGACGGTGGGAAGGTTGAGTGGTCCAAAGATCCAGATGCTCACCAACTTTTTGAAGGAATGTTGTGCGGATGTCTTCTCCTCCAAGCGACAGAACGCTTCGAGCAATCTCGAAAAAGTCGAAGACATAAAGGTTCTGACCACCAGTGAACGCGAGCGCGACACGCTTGTCAATGGCGGACTGCTCATCCTTTTTTACTCTCGGAGCCGTAAAGAAAATATCCTTGATCTGACGTTTCCTGCATTTTCGAAGTGTTCCCTCAACGTCAGTCAGCGTCAGCGTACGCTCCTTTACCTCAATAGCCAAAACAACTTCACCTTGGGCATTTACACATTCTAAATCAGCGGCCTGACCGATGGCCTCGTCACTTGCATTAATTCGTGCGCGATCAACCTTTGTATAAAGGCCAAAATGGATTCCTATGGCATCAAAGAGCGCGCCACAAAGAGCGAGACCTCGGTCTCCTCCAGATTTCTCTTCCAAAAACCGCTGAGCAAGTGAGAGAGTGCTTTCCAGACTGATTCTTGGTGGCAGCGGGTAAGTGAAACGGAGAGATTTTTGCCGCCGAAATATTTCCAGCAATACCTGCCGAAAAACAACTTCGGTGAACTTCGGGTTACTACGAGATTCTACCCGTTCCAAAACATCCACAAGAGTGTTCCACCCTGCTACGTCTTTCTTACTGCGATCATCGCGCACCATACGAGGAATTCGCATGGGGTTGCCTACGTAAGGATCGCCTGATGTACCAAGAACGTTCTCCTCCTTTTGGTTGAAAGACGAGACCACTTTGCTCCCAAGGCTTCGCGCGTCCCACCCAGTGATGTCATCTGGATCTCCCTTTTTCTTCTGTAAACGCAGACAATCAAGCTTGGCATTGGTTAGCTTCCCCAGAAGTTGGATTGGGAGACAGAAGCGATAGGCTACTTGTTTGTGGTTAACCGAATCATGAATTGCCTGCTTTAAAGTGGCATCTGCAATATATTCAACGTCGGGCTTTGCGCTTGCCTCTGCCGTAACGGCTTGCCAATGCATCTCAAGTAATTCTGCAGCCCGCTTTAGGTCAAGGGTTTCTGTATCGCTGTCTTTGCTTGCCATGTCTTTGTTTGTAATAGCGAGCTGGTCGCTCAAAAAGGTAGAGGTTCATATCGGGCGGAACATAGCTTACAGTCTGCGAGTAAGATTCAGGATCGTAATTTGTCCACAATGACTCCGTACGCTCTCCCTTTGACGAATTGCAGAGACGAGTGTTGGCGTCCACTCTGATCCAGTTGCGATAGAGGCGATCCATTAAGGAGCATCGGTATCCGGACACCGCTACAGCGCCTTGTACGGACCGAAGCAACTCACCAAGCTCTTCATGCTCGCGATCCGTCATTTCATACCCGTAGGCTTTACTATCACCACGTGCTTCGTGAGGATAAGGTGGATCGCAATAGAAGAGCGTCTTTGAGGAATCATAGCGGCGAATCACTTCTGTCGCAGGAGCGTTCTCGATTTGAACACGTTGTAAACGCTGAACAATTTGAGGCAACCCCTCGACGCTGCCTAACCAACGTGAGACAGCTCCAGCCATACTAGCACGTGAAGTCAAGACACAATGAGCCCATCGGCCCTCTGAACTGGTCTGCGCCAATCCAGTTCGTGTCTGACGAGCCCGGACGAAAAAGCGACGAGCGCGCTCGATCGTCGAAAGATTCGGCTCGGGACGGCATGCTTTCACCAGTTCTTCACGCGAGAAAGGAGTCAAGCTGATGAGCCGAATAAGCTCGTCGCCGTGATCGCGTAAACAACGGAAGAAATTTACGACTTCAGAATCCAAGTCGTTATAGGTTTCAACAGGCGCTGGTGGTCGGTTGATCAGGACGGCTGCGGAGCCGCCGAAAGGTTCGCAGAAATGAGTAAACGTACTCGGAAGCAACGGCAGAAGAAAATCTAAATGGGAGAACTTTCCGCCGTAATAACCAAAAGCAATCATCTTACCGCGGCGGTCGCTTGCGCGTGCAATGAGCCGACGATTATTGAAATTATTTTTTTGTAAAGGGCTATGTGATTGTGGCTTTACATATTTGTTCATTTTCTTGACGAAACCTTATTACCCTGTTTTGGAATTTCTTTACCATTTACAATATACACTATTTTTGAACTTTTTGGAATTGCGGAAAGGTTAATACCGTATTTGACGTTGGCGAATGAAGCAAGGCTGCGTCCGCCTCATAAATTACAAAGGCTAACTTATCGCCGCCTTATCCTTAATAATAATCAGGATGCGCTCAACCACTTCCTCCACATGCAACTTGGAAGTATCGATCTGGATTTTAGAGGCTTTTTCGTAAAACGGCTCCCGTTCGGATATCGTTTCTTCTATCTCTTCCAAAGTCCCTTTTCCAGTCAAGGTTGGCCTTCTAGTAGAGGAACTTTGGTCCCTTTGAATTCTTTTAAGAAGGGCCTGTTGATCCGCTTTAAGCCAGATAACGAACCCATTTCTTCTTAAGGCTTTTACATTGTCCGGATCGAGCACCGCTCCTCCTCCGGAAGCTATAATTAAATTATTTTCTTTTGAAACTTCCTCGATCATCCCCTTCTCGAGTTTCCTAAAGTGATCCCATCCATGAAATTTTACAATATCGGTGATCGGAACTCCCTGGCGTTCCTCGATAAGATCATCCGTATCCACAAACCTCATCCGAAGACGGGCAGCCAGCCTGTTTCCCACTGCACTTTTGCCTGAACCGCGATATCCGATTAACACGATGTTCATCAGGAATTCAAGTGTTGCCTCCCCTCACCCTCCCCCTCTCCCCACTGTGGAGAGGGCGGGGTGAGGGGGACACCTTAGTTCACTCTAGACACTTTAGCTCACTTCAGTAAAGTTTCTGCAGCATCTCCCAAAATCCCGGAAACGACTTGTCCACGCATTGTTCTCCCTTGATCTTTACTCCAGAAACAGCAAGTCCTGCGATGGCAAAACTCATGGCCATACGGTGGTCATCATACGTCTCGATCTCCGCCCCTTGGGCTTTTCCTCCTTCAATTTCCAACCCGTCGTCTTCCTCTCTTACCCGAATACCCATCTTGCTCAGCTCTACAGCCAAGGCATGGATGCGGTCCGATTCTTTAAGACGAAGGTGTCCGATGTTCTGAATCGCAGTTTCTCCCCGGGCAAAGGCAGCGGTGACCGCCAGGGTCGGGACGAGATCGGGCATTTCGTTCATATCCACCTTAATCCCACGAAGTTCTTTGCCCGACACTTCTATCCAGTCGCCTCCCCGGGTTACCCGGCATCCCATTCTCTCCAATATCTCCAGAAATCCTATGTCTCCCTGGATCGTGGCCGGATTGAGATTCCTAACTCTCACCCTCCCCTTACAAACGGCTGCGGCCTCGAAAAAATAGGAGGCATTGGACACATCTCCCTCGATCCGATACTTTTTGGGGAGATAGCGCTGCCCTGCTCGAATGAAAAAGGAACGGTACCCCTGGTTCCTTACCTCCACACCAAAGGTGGACATTATCTGCCGGGTCATGTCAACGTAGGGTTTTGAAGCTAAAGAACCCGTCACCTCTATGTTCACGTCTTTCCGGGCATACGGCGCAACCATCAAGAGACCGGAAAGATATTGGCTGCTCTCTTCTCCCTTGATTCTGACGGAGCCTCCTTTAAGCCCGTGCGACTCCACGATCACTGGCGGACAGTCGTTTCCTTCTTGGGAATAGGCCCGAACCCCGAGTTCTCCCAAGCCACTCAATAACTCGCCAACGGGTCGCTTTCTCATCCGTTCATTCCCGTCCAGCAGAGTGACCCCTTCCTTAAGAGCTGCCAGTGCCGTGAGAAACCTCATAGAGGTTCCCGAATTTCCGACATCAATTTTTTCATCCGCGGGTCTGTACTTTCCTCCCGTCCCAAGGACTCGAACATCATCGTTTTCCCAGAGGATTTCCACTCCAAATTTTAGCAGTGCCCGGGCCGTTTGCTCGGTATCTTTACATCGAAGGGCGTCGGTTAGAACAGATTCTCCGTCGGCTAATGAAGAAACAACAAGGGCCCGGTGGGTATAGCTTTTTGACCCAGGAACGCTCACCACTCCATCGCAATGGATAAGGGGTCTAATTTCTATCATCCTCTTCCTATCTTGAGTCTGGGAGAATACGCTTTTGTGGAGTCTCTTCCCAACGCTCGGCGAAGATCTTTTTTGATTTGTCCAATTTCCAACCGCCTGCCCGTCCAAATCTCAAATTGGGCCGCCGCCTGACGTACGAACATTTCCAACCCATTGACCGTGTCGCACCCTCTCCGTTTAGCCTCGCGGAGGAGCTTTGTCTGCAAGGGCTGGTAGACGATGTCCATGACCACCATCCTCTTTTTCAACAACTCCTTTGGTACAGGAGTCTCTCCATCTCGTGGGTACATTCCGAGAGAGGTTGCATTAATAATGACGTCGGCTTCGAGTTCTCCGGTTTTCATCCTCGCGAGAGAGGAGAGGGGCAGATAGTCGGATCCTAATTTGCCGCTCAGCTCTTCCCCCTTCCTTCTTGAGCGATTCACCACCACCAATTGACAGGCTCTTTCCGTTAAACCAAAACCTATAGCCCGGGCTGCACCGCCTGCCCCCAGAAGAACGACTCTTTTCCCTCGCAAATCCATCCTCTCTTCCAACGCTTCCAAGGCGCCATTGCAATCCGTGTTATAACCGATCAGCTTTCCCCCTTGATTAAGGATCGTATTGACCGCTCCGATCTTTTTTGCCACTCCTTCAACCTTATCAAGAAATGGAACCACTTCGGTCTTTAAGGGGATCGTGACGCTCACACCCCTCACTCCAAGCCCCCGGATCCCTCTCAGGGCTTCTTCAACATTTTTCACTGCAAAGGCCAAATAGACAGCGTTCCAACCCAGTTTCTTAAAAGCTCCGTTGTGAATCAAGGGACTCAAGCTGTGATCAACCGGGTTTCCGACCACTCCGTAAAGCTCTGTCCGGGCATCGATCATCTCGCCTTCTCCTGTAACAAGTTACCCCACTATAGAACCGCTGAGACATCCTGCCAAAGGAGAGGCTGAAAAAGTCCCGCTCTTGGCAGGATATCAGAGGTCCAATCACATTCTGCTTCAATGCTTTAAAGTTTCACCATCTTCCAGATCTCTTTCATCTCGACAACCGTTAACTGCCCGGGAGCAGAAGTCTTGACTCGACTGAGCGAAGCATATGTCCAGGCCGCTCCCAAAAAGGGAGAAAAGATGCGGCTGAGCTTCCCCCTTCCGCCCATACAGAAGGCTACGATTCTCTGGTTTCTTTTCCTGGCAAAAGGAATAATTGATAGGATGCTCAGATTATCTTCCCAGGCTCTGGCAAAGGGGACAATCTTGACCACATCCGCTCCCAATTGAATCATTCGGCCAAAGAGTCTCTGCAGTTCATTCGGAGAAGGCGTCCTACGAAAGTCATGGACGGATAGGATCACTTGGGTTCCTCCTTTATTCCTTATCAAGCTCCGGAGAATGGATGTCTCCGTGGCCAATTCAACATCAATGTAGTCTCCTTCCAGATCAATGGCCTCTTGCAAAACGCCCAACCTCTTTCTCTCCTCCCCTTTGTACTTGCCTCCTTCTTCTTCTCTTCGATGGGTAACGATAAAAGGCTTCTGCCGACTTTCAAGAAGAGGTGCCAGGTCCACTCTGTTAAGACAGTCAACGCGAAGCTCGATCAGGTCTGCCTGGGGGCTGGCTTCTTTAATAGCGATTAGGGCCTTTTCTACGGTCCTCTCGACGATAGGAATACAAAGCTTTCCCACGGTTCTCACCTTTCTGCGACGGTCTCATCCATTTGAGCCAGATCTTCCTATCCGACAGAAAACATAACACAGGCTCATACATTGAACAAGAACTCTCAACTGATTCAAGATTAGAACCACCGAAATCAATCTCGCCGCCCAATGCTCATCACAAGCAGAAATCATTTCAGCCCTATGACAAAAAAGGGCCTTTCTTACCCTCTCCATCGGATTCTCCCATTCCGATTAATCCCTTAAGATTCCGATAGTTTTACCATCAAGATTCTATTGGCATTGAATTTGCGTCCAATCGACACAAGCCCTTCTTTGTCCGCACTTTTTACCGGGTTGGGTAAGATGAACAAGCCTTCTGATCCGAAAGAGAAACGGAAATATCCGAGGGTTTTAGTCAACATGCCCCTCAACTTCAAGATAAACGAGGATTCGAAGCACAGCACGGGACTTGTCATTAATGCAAGCGAAGCGGGTCTTCTCATTCAGACCTTCAAAGATATGCCCATCGGGCAGAGAATAGCCATTGAAGTCTCGTCCTCAAAGAGAGCCAAGCCTGTTAAATTCAGTGCGATGACTGAGATTATTTGGAAAGACCTGTATATCTGGGATGATTGGGAAGCCTATCAATATGGCCTGAAGTTTAGTCACATTTCGTATGAAGACTATCTTAAACTAAGGCACATTCTTAGCAGCCAATCTAATTTGGAAGAGGTTACGCTGGCCGAAAAGTCTGACCACAAGCAGAGATTAGTCATAAAAACAAGGCAGTAGTTAACGAAACAACGACTTCTTTTCTATCCCCTTTACTTCAGTCCGCCCGATCTCTCTACCCGTCCAGCCTTTTATATATTGACTTATTAAAGAAATAATAAGAAAATGTTTGGGAAATGACAACCTTGATGGGATTTCTGTTGCATGCCCGAAGGAGGTATCCTAGCCGGTCGTGAAGCTTCCCATGAACAGACACCTTGCTCAAATTCTCCTGGCTATCTTAATTTCCCTTTTCATTCCACTTTTCGCCGCATATCTCGATTATTATGATTTTGCAGGGGCTGATTTCTTTGCTTGTGATATAGGCTTCGAAAACTCCGATGCGGATAATTGTTCGATGGATCGGCAGGACGAATCTGTGGGATTCCTGTCAGGCGTCCTTTCTGTCACATCTACTCCAAGCCTTGATTTTCTGGGACAGCCCCCGCGCCTTTCTTTCGCAACCCGTCCCCTTGGCCAAAAGACCTTCATGCTTCGTTGCTGAGAAAACCCCGGAACGGTTCGTAGCGATCGCCACGGCACCGGTCCTAAAAGTTGATGGGTCGGAATCTTATTCCAAGAAAAAATCTCTATGGACGAACTTCGCGGGGTGAGGAAATGACAGTTCATGGAAAAACTCTCAGAATGGTTGTGGCTGTCCTCCTTTTTGTCGTTGTGGGAGGATTGCTTGTCGGCCGGGCTTACTCCCAAAATTCAGGTATAAAGATCGGATCGGTCGATATCCAGAAGGCGGTCAACGAATGTCAGGCGGGGAAGGAGGCCAAACAGGCACTCAGCAAGGAGGTAGAAAAATATCAGGGGCTCGTCGCCGAAAGGCAGAAGGAACTTCAGAGTATGAAGGAGTCCCTCGAAAAGCAAGGTCTGATGTTGACGCCAGAGGCCAGGACGACGAGAGAAAAGGAACTCCAGACCAAGCTTCGAGATTTTCAGAGATGGGGGGAGGACGTTCAGAACGAGCTCAATCAGAGGCGGGCAGAGATGGAGCGAAACATATTTATCGGCCTTCAGAAAGTGATTCAAAAGATGGGTGCCGATGGAGGTTATACCCTCATTCTGGAGAAAAACGAAACCATCGTGCTCTTTACTTCCAAGTCTACTGACATCACAGATCTTGTAATCAAAGCGTTTGATGCCCAGAAGAAATAGCATCACTAAAAGCATGTAAGACGAGAAGTCTTTAAACGATGCGAAGGGCCTTGCCTATTCTGTGAAAAAGTGCGGTGATGAAACTCATAGGAGGTAGACGGTTATGTCAGTCCGAATGATTATCGACCGGAAGGTAAAGAAAGGAAAGGAAGCGGATTTCGCCAAACTTCTGAGGGCATTGAGATCGAAGGCCATTTTTTCAAAGGGCTACATCTCAGGGGAGATGCTCCGAAATCAGGACGACCATCAGAATTATATCGTGATCACGGCATGGCAAAGTGTCGAGGACTGGGAGAGATATGAAAAGGCTCCCGAAACAAGTAAGATCCATGCCAGGATTGAGAAACTGATGGCGAGGCCTACGAAGGTAAAAATATGTGTCCATGCGTAGGTTGTTATCTCTGAATAAGACCCTTGCCTTTTTGGTTCACGATGCCTTATGACACCGTTGCTCGTTCTTAGGCCTTCGGGTCCCGGCTGACACGAATGGGTCGACTAAGCAGGAGGATTTTCATGTCCGAACTTTGGAGATTATCCGGATCGGAGTTGAAGGGAATGATAACTGCAAAAGAAGTGAAACCCTCTGAGATCATGGCGGCCGTCCTAGCCCGAATTGAGAAACTGAATCCCAAGCTTAACGCCTTCTGCACACTCACCCAGGACTTGGCTTTGGCCGAAGCGCGGAAAGCCGATAAAGAAATGGTCCATTCCAAGGATAAAGGGCCACTCTTCGGCCTTCCCGTGTCCATTAAGGATTTGATTTTCACGAAGGGTATCCGCACAACCTTTGCCTCCAGAATGCACGAACATTTTATACCCGACCAAGATGAGGTCGTCGTGGAGAGGCTCAAGGCAGCCGGAGCGATTGTCATTGGTAAAACGAATTCGTGTGAATACGGCTATAAAGCTGTAACGGACAGCCCCCTTTGGGGAATCACCCGAAACCCCTGGAACTTGGAGATGACTCCGGCCGGTTCGAGTGGCGGTGCGGCGGCAGCCGTGGCCTCCGGTCTGGGGCCTTTGGCCTTAGGAAGTGATGGCGGGGGCTCCGTCAGGGCGCCGGCAAGTTTCTGCGGGATCTTTGGTCTCAAGCCATCCCGCGGAAGGATACCGATGTACCCCTTGCATTCCGGCTGGGAAACCCTCGACAGACGTTTGGCTCATTACGGCCCTCTCACGCGCACCGTGGCCGACGCAGCGATGATGATGGAGGTCATGGCTGGACCGGACGACCGTGACCCTTTGTCATTACCACGAGATAGGGTCAATTACCGACAGGAAATGAAAAAGGGGATTCGGGGCCTGCGCATTGCCTGGAGCAGGGACCTGGGCCATGTCGTCGTTGATCCAAGAGTTCAAGAGGCCGTTGAAGGTGCGGCCCGCGTCTTTTCGAAGATGAGCTGTGACGTAGAAGAGGCCACTCCCAAGTTCCCATCGATGCATGATGCCTTTCGACTTCTTTTTGCTGCGGATTGTGCGGGCGCTATCGGAACCAAATTGGACGAATGGAAAGATCGCCTGGATCCGGGGTTGGCGACGTTAACTGAAATTGGTCTCAA
>JAPVTA010000286.1:0-42629 GCA_047519465.1 Thermodesulfobacteriota bacterium
GCAAAGGATATCTGCATCGAGGCCAAGTAACTTCTTCGTTGAGCGGCCGTAGTCTTCGAGGTTCGAGCCAAACTCAGAAAGCAATGGACCATGAAGATCCTGGCCGAAAAGAATTCGTTTTCCGTCCTTGTCCAAATAGATGCATATTGATCCCGGAGTATGTCCCGGTGTGTGCAGGCAAACAATTTTCTGATCGCCGATAATTAGTGCCTCTTCAGGAGAATTCAATTTCACATCGATCTTGGTGGGTGGAAAACTTGTCTGATACCAATTTGCAGCGGTTAGGATTGGATCCCCATTTTCCAAAGCCGGAGCATCCAATTTGTGAATGTATATTTTCGACCCAAACCTCTTCTTAATCTCTGGCACGCCTCCGATATGATCAATATGACAATGGGTCAGAAGAATCTTGGTCAGATTTTTCGGATCGAGTCTCAGTTTTTTGATGTTGCTAATAATCCTCTCAACACTCCACCCTGCCCCGCTATCAATTAATATCAGCTCTCCGAGGTTCATAAGGTAAATGCAGCCGTCTCGCCCATCCGTGATATCCGGGCCTCCAACGATAAAAATATCCTTTACAATCTCATAGGGTTTCATTTTCCCCTCCTCAGTTCTTCCTTCAGCCTTCTGAAGTCCGTCATTGTAAAGCCTTCCCACTGGCACGGTAGTATGGAATTGTTGTGGTATAAGGGTTCATTTTCAAGACCGAACTGAGACATCCTCTTTGCCTTCTCAAATAAAGGAGTGTGAGGAATTGGCGAATATTCCACAAGCATTGGCTTTGCTCCCGCCTCGTTCACAAAAGCGATGCTTTCCTCAACCTCCCCTACCCTTTGTCCCGGTAACCCTGCCATAACATAGACCCCGATTTCTTCGCCTGAGTACCCTGCCCTCTTTAGATTCATAATCGCCTGCCGGAATTCTTGGTTATCCACCTTACCCCCAGTCTCAATCTGCGTTACCTCATCTGATGTTTCGAAGCCAAGGCGGATGGTTTGGAACCCGCTGCGAAATAGAAGGCTTCCGACCTCTCCATCAATCTCCTTGATATGAAGACCATTGGGTGTATGGAAATTACAATGAATCCCCCTTCCGATTATCTCCTTCAGAATTGGAATAATATGTCTTGAAGGCTCAATCAAAAGGGCATCATCATAGAAAGCGATATTACGGACTCCATATTTCTCCGTCCAGCATTCGATTTCATCTGCCACTTCAACGGGATCCCTTCTGAAAAAACTCTTTGCCAAAAACGCAGAGGCACAATAGGTGCATCTTAAAGGACATCCCTTTGAGGTGGCGATAGGCACATAGTTAAGCTGGGGATAGAGGTCGAAGGCGGGATATGAACCAGTTCTGAGTTCTGAGTTGGGAGTTCGGAGTCTAAAGCTAGTCAAATCTGCGATTAGCTTCAGTGCCTCTAGCTCCGCGCTTCCCTCGAACACGATATCCACACCCGAGTACTTTTTCGCATGCTCAGAACAAAGGGCAGCATAGATTCCACCCAAGATTATGGAGACATCCCTGAAGAGTTTCTTTGTTATTTCAATAAGTTTAAACACTCCAGGATACCAGTAGGTCATCCCGGAACTAACACAAATGAGGTCCGGTTCTTCAAGTAATGAGAGTCTTTTCAACAGCATTTCTTCAGTAATTCCATATTGGCTATAATTTCTCGGGATAGGTTTGAGGGGAAGGGGTTTCTCGATCTTCGCTTTAAGAAAGTTTCCATCACCGTATCTCTTTGTTTTTGCTGAACAATCGAGACAATCGACTAGGGTAACCCGAAACCCATTCCTCCTCAAGAGGCCAGCAATACGAAGGAGGCCCAAGGGTTTTATCCAGAAATTGTAAGTTGCAAAATCAGTTATCCAGGGGTTAATGAGGAGGATGTGGGGGGCGATATGTTTCACGTGAAACATTATTTGCCGATGCAAAACTTTTCAAAAATACGATTCAAAACTTCTTCCGTTGTTGTCTCTCCGACCAGATCTCCCAGGGCCTCCAACGCAGAGCGAATTTCAAAGGCGATGAATTCAAGCGAAGTCCCACCTTCCAAGCCCTTCATCCCATTGGATAGACTCTCCCTCACCTGAGTGAGAGCTCTTTTATGGCGAAGGTTTGCCACGACTAAATGTTCCGGCGTTGCCCTCGCCCCTCGGTGGACCAGAGAAGTGTAAATGGCCTGTTTCAAATCATCGATTCTGTCGTTTCTCAGGGCGGAAATTGAGATAAGGGGGTCTTTCGGAAAAAGTCCTTTTACCTCTTCGGCCGAAATCTGCGAGGGAAGGTCATTCTTATTGATCGCAATCACCATTTTCTTCCCTTTGATTTCCGCAAGGATCTCCATGTCGTCATCGTCAAGGGCTCGACTTCCATCAAGCATTAAGACGACGAAATCAGCGTCAGCTACCCGTTCTTTCGCCCTCCTCACCCCTTCCTGCTCAACGGAATCTGCGGGTTTCCTCAGCCCTGCAGTATCCATCAAGCGTACTGGAATCCCATGAATATTCACGACCTCCTCAATCACATCTCGCGTCGTCCCAGGAATCGGTGTCACAATCGCCCTCTCCTCCCTTAGCAGAACATTCAGAAGGCTCGACTTACCGACATTGGTCTTCCCTACGATTGCACAAGAGATGCCTTCGCGAAAAATCCTTCCCTCTTCATAGGAGCTAATCCATTCCTCTACCTGATGGACGATCGCACCCAGGTCTCTCTTCATCTGTCCAAACGCAATTGGTTCCATCTCTTCTTCCGGAAAGTCGATGTGCGCCTCAATTGAGGCCAGGCTATCGATCAGCCTTGTCTTGAGCTCTTCCATCTCACTATGTAGAACGCCCCTCAGTTGTTGGGTGGCAATCTCAAGGCTGGTTTGAGTTTTCGCCCTAATCAGATCGATGACGGCTTCGGCCTGTGTAAGATCGATTCTACCCCTTAGAAAAGCCCTTTTCGTGAATTCTCCGGGTTGGGCCATTCTGGCCCCCTCTCTTAATACTAATTCCAACACCTTTTGTAGTATGAAGTAGCCTCCGTGGCAGTGAATCTCCACAATATCTTCCCTTGTATAGGTTCTTGGAGATTTCATCAGGACGATCAACACTTCATCAACAGGATTTCCACTTTGATTATCGACGATTTCCCCAAAATGGAAGTGGTGGGAGATAAAGTACGATTGGTCTTTCCTGGGTCTGAACAATTTCTTGGCGATAGATTCGGCAGAAGGCCCGCTGATGCGAACGATGCCAATGCCGCTCTCTCCAAATGGAGTTGAAATGGCTGCTATCGTCTCTTCCTGAGGAATTGGGGGGCCTTTCGATAAAATGGATGAGGAGCTTCTTTTCACATCTATTCAAGTCATTTCAAGAGATTATCCTATTTTTTCATCGGGATAATTCTGACCCTCTTTAACTCCCCTTCCCCAATGCTTTCCGTCTTGAGCAAGGGGTCTTCTTTAAGCGTAAGGTGGATGATCCTCCTGTCGCAGGCATTCAGCAGCCCGGCGACCTGGGAATGACCTGTCCTTTTTGCCTCGTCACCCAGCCGCAGGGCCATCTGGACCATGCTGTCCGCCCTTCTTTTCCGATAGTCATCGACATCCAGGAATACTCTCATAGCGTTCTTCAGCCGTTTATTCACCATACGATTGACGAGCATTTGAATTGATTCCAGTGTACGGCCATGCTTTCCGATGAGAATCCCTCCCTGATCGCCCCTGATCTCGAGATACAGATTCCCTTCTTTCAAAAACCCTTCCACCTCTGCCCTGACGCCCATCCGCTCTAACAATCCCTTTGCCAGTTCTTTGGCAATCTCGATTTCTTCCAAGGCTCCAACCTCATGTTCTTTTGTTCAAATAGTATTGATGGGCTATGGACAGGACGTTATTCACCAACCAATACAAAACCAGACCAGATGGAAAATTGAGGAAGAGAAAGGTGAACATGACGGGCATCAATAGAAACATTTTCGCCTGCGCTGGATCAGCTGCGGAAGGAGTCATCTTTTGTTGGATGAACATGGTTGCGCCCATGATGATCGGGGTAATGTAGATCGGGTCTTTGGCGGAAAGATCCACAATCCAAAGGAAGAAGGGAGCATGTCTCATCTCAATCCCGTTTTGAAGGGCATTATAAAGCGCAATGAAGACCGGAATCTGAATGAGCATGGGCAGGCAGCCGCTCATGGGGTTAATCTTTCTCCTTTTGTAAAGGAGCATGATCTCCTGCTGAAGCTTCGCCTTATCGTTCTTGTACTGTTCCTTGAGTCGGTTCATTTCGGGCTGAACCTTCTGCATCTCCTTCATCGATTTCATGCTGATCTGCGTCAAAGGAAGGAAGATGATCTTGATCAAAATGCTAATAATGATAATATCGATCCCATAATTTCCAGTGACCCTATAGGTGAGCCTAATGAACCAGAGTAAGGGTTTTGCAACGATCGTGAAAAAACCAAAATCCACCAGTTTCTCCGCGCCAACACCCAGTGCCTCCAATCCCGCCTCATCCTTGGGACCCAAGTATATCCTATAGGTAGCGTTCACCTTTCCCTGGGGGGCAACAGTGACAGAGGGAGTCATGACATCAGCCTTCAGCAGTTCCTTTTCAGACCCCTTCACCGTCAGGGTAACCTCTCTCGACGGGGACGGGATCAGCAGGGCGGTGAAATACTCACCCCCGAAGGAAAACCATTTGATATCGCCCCGTTCCACGATTTCAAAGGGCTCGATGGTCGTCTTCCGAGTCCCACAACCCGGGACGCAACCTGAGGTTCCTGCCCCTCCGAAATCCTTCTTCTCCACTTTTTGATCCCTGAGAAACGAGTACCTCAGGCCAAAATCCTTATCATCCTCTTTAGCCAGCCTCGCCAGCTCAATCTCTCCGACCCATTCAAGTCCCAATTGATTCGTGATCTCTCTTGAAGAACTGTTTTGAACGTCCACCTCAAGATCAATGGTGTATCGGTCAGAATTAAACTTGAACCGCTTCACGACCTTCAACCCGTTATCCAGACTTCTTGAAAACGTGATTTCACCCTTTTCCCCGTCTTGAAGCAAACGAAGCTGCTCCTTGTCGACCTCCCAATTCTCATGAAGAGGCAAGTTCGAGCCGTTAAAAGTCAGCCCCAAAGGAAGACCTTTATCTTCCGTTGTGTTAACGAGGTCGAGGGGTTCTGGGTGCTTCGGCTCCTCCGCCTTCTTGCCAAGGATCTCATCAACGAACTGCGTCAACTTTACAGTGACGGCACTCTGCTTTACTCGGTTCTTATATTTCTTAAGCTTGAAATGTTTCAATCTCGCATCGTCTGAGGTGAAAACCGCCCAATAGTTCCTGGTTTCAACTTTTACCTCCTTTAGTGGGACGACCTTCGGTTTTAAAGTTGGCACCTCTCTTTGAAGGGGTTTCGCCCTAATTATCTCCGCCTTCTTCGCGGCTACTTTCTCTTGCGGAGATACCACCTCTTTTCTCTCCTCGGGTTGCGTTTTACCGGGCGGGGACGGAAAGAACTTAGATTGGATGAGCGACCAAAAGACAATAATGATAAACGTCAATAATATCGCAAGGATAGCTCTCTTTTCCATATCTCCCTTGCCCTAACTCTCCTTCCTAAGATTTCTCGATGATGTCGGGAACCGGATCGTACCCGCCGGGATGGAAAGGGTGGCATTTAATAAGTCTCTTGAATATAAGAAAGGCCCCCTCTAGGATTCCGAAACGCTGAACGGATAACAAGGCATAAGACGAACAGGAAGGAGTGAAACGGCAGCAAGGCCCAAGAAGGATTGAAAAAGTATGCCGATACATATGAATTACAATGATAACTCCCTCTATCATCAATTTATACGTTGTCCCCTTTTTCATAAAACAAAGAACCTTCTTAACTCTTCCTCAACTTCTTGGTACCCATTGAGTGAACATCCCTTCTTAATCATCAGAATAATATCGTAAGAGCCTTCGATTCGACTCTTATGAATACGAAAAAACTCTCTGACGTAGCGTTTCATTCGATTTCGAAATGTCGCCGGCCCGATTTCCTTCTTTACCACGATTCCCAACCGATGGAATCGGCCTTCGTTTTTTCGGATAAAAAGGATGAAGCTTCGAGAGGAAACCCTCCTGCCAAACTTCATAACTGTTCTGAAATCCTGAGGCTGACTGATTCGCTCCCTTTTTGTAAACCTGAAAGAACCCTTTGCGACGGTCCTACAAATCATCTGTCTGCTGAACGAATCTCGGCGCCGTCTTCATGAACCCAGAATTTAAACGGTCAACCTTTTCCTTCCTTTCATTCGCCTCCGCTTCAGAACATTTCGGCCGCTCCGGGTACTCATCCTCTCCAAGAATCCATGGGTCCTCTTGCGTCGGAGATTGCTGGGCTGGTACGTCCTTTTCATTGAATCCTTCTTTGCTGGAGTGGCTTATTTTTTGAAATAATTGAATTTTTTATTTAAACCATATTTATTGGCCGTTGTCAAGATTCACTGTTCGTTTTCTCAATTTTGTTGACAGAAGAGGCATTTTTATATTAGATTGCATACTGAAGATCAAGTACTTCTTCCAAAAGGGCAGGGCTTCCCGGAGATGACGTATCACCCGTCTCTTGTCTTTTAATTTGAACGAAAAGCTGAGTTAAAGGGCTCTTTCCGGCCTCCGTCGCTTCAGGAGTTTCCATGAATATGCCTATCGAGCACATCCCGGTCAACATCGAAGATGAGATGAAGAAGTCCTACATGGATTATGCCATGAGCGTCATCATTGGCCGGGCGCTTCCGGATGTGAGGGATGGCCTTAAACCCGTTCATCGCCGTATCCTTTATGCGATGAATGAGTTGAATAACGACTGGGACAAACCCTATAAAAAGTCCGCAAGAATCGTTGGCGATGTGATCGGCAAGTATCATCCCCATGGCGACATGGCCGTTTACGATGCGATTGTCAGAATGGCCCAAGACTTCTCTCTCCGCTATCCAATTGTCGACGGCCAAGGGAACTTTGGCTCCATTGACGGCGACCCTCCGGCAGCCATGCGATACACAGAGATCCGGATGTCCAAGCTCACAGCCGAGCTGCTGGCCGACATTGATAAGGAGACCATTGAGTTCATCCCGAACTACGATGAATCTTTGGTCGAGCCTGCGGTTCTTCCATCCAAGTTCCCGAACCTGGTTGTCAACGGCTCTTCCGGGATCGCGGTGGGCATGGCGACCAACATCCCTCCTCATAACCTCACCGAAACCATCAACGCTATCGTTGCCCTCATCGAAACCCCGGATGTCTCCGTTGCGGAACTGATGGACCAGGTTCCCGGACCCGACTTTCCCACCGGAGGCTTCATTTACGGGAAAGAGGGAATACGCCAGGCGTATGAAACAGGGAAGGGTGTGATCCAACTTCGGGCCAGAGCCCTTGTCGAGAGAGACCGAAAGGGAGAACGTGAAAATATCGTCATCACCGAGCTTCCTTATCAAACCAACAAGGCCAAGCTCATCGAAAGGATCGCTGAGCTGGTCCAAGAGAGAACGATCGAGGGAATTGCCAATATCCGGGACGAATCGGACCGGGAAGGGATGAGGGTGGTTGTCGAGCTGAGACGGAATGAGGTGGCCGAGGTCATTCTCAATCAGCTTTATAAACATACCCAGATGCAAACCTCCTTCGGAATCATCCTTCTGGCCATCCACCAGAATCAGCCAAAACTTCTCTCCCTGAAAGAGATGCTTCACTTTTTTGTTCAACATCGCCAAGAAGTCGTGATCCGAAGATCCCGATTTGAGCTAACCAAGGCGGAGGCTAGGGCTCATATCCTGGAAGGTCTGAAAAAGGCGATTGACCATATCGATGCCATCATCGCTGCGATTAAGGCCTCCAAAACCCCCAAAGAGGCGAAAGACCGTTTGATGGAAAAATTCGCCTTCTCCGATGAGCAGGCCCAGGCCATACTGGAGATGAGGCTCCAACGGCTGACGAACCTCGAACAACGAAAAATCGTCGAAGAGTACGAGCAGACGATCAAATTGATCAATCGCTTGAAGGCGCTCCTTGCCAGCGATCGATTGATTCTCAATCTAATCAAGGAGGAACTCCTCTCCATCCGAGATGCCTTCGGAGACGAAAGGAAAACGGAAATCGTGGAGGCTGCCCCGGAAATCCGGGTCGAAGACCTTATCGCGGAAGAAGATATGATGGTGACGATCACCCACACGGGATATATCAAGAGGAATCCGATTAGCCTCTACCGCAGCCAGCATCGTGGCGGAAAGGGAAAAGTGGGGATCAACGTCAAAGAGGAAGATTTTGTAGAGGACCTCTTCGTCGCCTCCACCCATGATTACCTCCTCTTCTTCACGGACGCCGGGAAGATTCACTGGATGAAGGTGCACGAACTTCCTCAGGCTGGACGCCTTACACGGGGGAAGGCGATTGTCAATCTTCTCAATCTCAGCCCCCAGGAGAAAGTGACCGCCATTCTCTCCCTCAAAGATTTTACTAAAGAGATGTTCATCACTTTTATGACCAAAAGAGGGACGATCAAGAAGACGGCCCTGGAGGCTTACAGCAACCCTAGGTCGGGGGGCATTATTGCCATCCACCTCGACCAGGGGGATGAACTGATTTCCACCAAGCTGACCGACGGAAAACAGCATCTTTTCATCGGCACCAAAATGGGCAAAGCCATTCATTTCCCTGAAAAACAGATTAGGGAGATGGGCCGGACGGCCCGCGGGATCAGAGGGATTAAGACTTCAAAACAAGATGAAGTGGTGGGGATGGAGGTGGTCGTCCCGCACACTCAGATCCTAACGGTCACAGCGAATGGCTATGGGAAGCGGACCCACGCCTCTGAATATCGTATTCAGAATAGGGGGGGCTCCGGTATCTTTACGGTCAAGAGAACCCAAAGGACTGGGGATGTGATAGGTATTAAAACCGTCGTGGACGAAGACGAATTGATGGTCATCTCCAACAAGGGGAAAATTATCCGCCTCCGAGCCGTAGATATCCCCGTTCAAGGCAGAAGCACTCAAGGAGTGAGGCTGATCACCCTCGAAGAGGGGGAGAGGGTGGTCGCTGTTGCGAGATTGGCAGAGAAGGAGTAAATCCGCACAAAAAAAGCTTGATTTTTTTAAACAGGAGATTTATTATGATGAAAGTGATTTCTCAAGAATTTTAATCCCCAAAATTTATCCCCTTTCTGTCTTTAATTTCATTTATCCACAGTTGTGGAAACATTGTGCAAAGAGACTTATAACTAATTAAAAATGAAGATATTTTCTTTTTGGGGCCTGTCCTGCCTGTTCCGTCGACACCCCTCGCTTAGCACCTCAAAACGTCAAGGTCGATTCCATGGAAGATCTATGGCCTAAGGCGATCGATGCCTTAAAGGAAAGAGTCGGTCAGCAGAATTTCGACATCTGGATCAAACCAATTCACTTTGTCTCCCGGGAAGGAGAAAAGGTCGAGTTAGAGGTCCCGAATCGATTTTTCAAAGAATGGATCAACGAACACTATTCCCTTCATATCAAGGATGTGATTTCTCTCTTCACCCACGCGCCTTGTCAACTCCAATTCCGAGTCAGAAACGAAAGGACAAACGGAAAGGATCCGATCCCTCCACCCTCGCCAGGTTATGAACAGTCGGCTGCCCGTTCTCTTCGGCCAATTTTTAATCCCAAATACACGTTCGACCATTTTGTGGTGGGTGCGAGCAACCAGTTTGCTCATGCCGCCTGTCTGGCCGTAGCGGATTTGCCGGCCAAGAATTACAATCCTCTCTTTATCTACGGAGGGGTGGGATTGGGGAAAACACATCTTCTCCATGCCATCGGAAACCATATCGTACAGCATCGAATCCTTCCGGATGTAAGGAAGATCTTCTACATCTCTTCGGAAGAGTTCACCAATGAGCTCATCAATTCGCTTCGGTACGAAAAAATGGATGAGTTCCGCAATAAATTCAGAAGAATGGATATCCTGTTGATCGACGACATTCAATTTATTGCCGGCAAAGAAAGAACACAAGCCGAATTCTTTCATACCTTCAACTCCCTCTACGAAGCCCGGAAGCAAATCGTTGTCACCAGCGATAAGTTTCCAAAAGATATTCCAAATTTTGAAGAGCGACTTCGATCTCGTTTTGAATGGGGTTTGATCGCTGATATTCAACCGCCCGATATCGAAACCAAGGTAGCCATCTTGAGAAAGAAAGCCGAAACCGAAAATATTGCTCTCCCCAACGAAGTTGCTTTCTTTCTGGCCTCTCAAATCGATTCCAACATCAGAATCCTGGAAGGGTCCCTCATTCGTATCGGTGCTTTTGCTTCCCTCACGAAAACTCCGATCGATATGCAGTTAGCGAAAGAAGTTTTGAAAAACATTATTAAACCAAAAGAGGAATTCGTCTCGATCGATCTGATTCAAAAAGTGGTTTCCAATTTTTTTAACATTAAAATTTCAGATTTAAAGGTAAAGAGAAAATACAAGGGTTATGTGCTCCCTCGGCAGATTGCGATGTATCTCTCTCGAAAGTTGACCAACGCCTCACTCCTTGAAATCGGAGATAAATTTGGGGGAAAAGATCATTCGACCGTTCTTCACTCCATTAAGAAGGTGGAGGAGAGGATGTCCAAAGAGGATTCCTTCAAAGAAATGATAGAAAATTTGCATGGTCGCATTAAATCCTAACCCCCCTTAATTTACAGTCATGCTGCTCTTCACAACGGAGCCTCGATTTCTCAGGGTAAATGGGGTGGAAACACTGTGAATCAGCGAGCAGAGGAGGGAAGAGAGGATCTATTTTCTAAGCATAGATTCAAATTCCCAAACCTATAGGATCGACCTTCAACAGTTAAAGGGCTTTTCTTTTTTTTGCGTTAGGGTCTTTTTCATCATTTCCACAGACATCGATGATGATGACGTATTTAATAAGATAAATAATACAATTAGGAGGCAGACACGATGAATTTTGAAATTGACAAAAGGGAGTTCGTTAAGGGATTAAGTCTAATGCAGAGTGTGGCAGGAAGAAAAACGACCCTTCCCATCCTGTCGCATATTCTATTAGAGTGGGATAAATACTCCCTTTACCTTACCGGAACCGACTTAGAGACGGGAATCCGAGAAGAATTAACGGCGAAAATTCATCAAAAAGGGAAAGCCTCTGTATCCGCAAAAAAATTATTTGAAATTGTCAGAGAATTGCCTGAGGAGACTATCCATATCCAAAAGAAAGATAATCAATGGATCATCCTTCAGTGCGGAAAATCCATTTTTAATCTTGCGGGGTTAGATCCGGAAGAATTTCCGTCCCTTCCTACCTATCAAGAGGAGAGTTTTTCCGTTATTTCTACTCGACTCTTCAGAGAGATGATCGAGAAAACGGTTTTTGCAGCCTCGAATGAAGAGTCTCGTTATCACCTGAATGGGGTTTTACTGGTACGGAGTAAACAAGCGGGGAAGGAGGCGTTGCGAATGGTCGCTACGGATGGCCATCGGCTTTCCCTAGTTGATCGAGGCAATCAAAAGATTCACGGCGTTGAAGAAAGGGGAATTATTGTTCCGAAGAAAGGGATTTTGGAAATCAAGAAAATCATCGGAGATCGAGATGGCGAAGAGGAAATGGGAATCTATTTTGATTCCACGCATGGTTTCTTTAAGATGGGAAAATCTCTGACGGTGATTCGCCTGATCGACGGTGAATTTCCTGAATACGAACAAGTCATTCCAAAAGGAAATGATAAGAAGTTGGTCATGGCAAAGGAAAGAATGATTAGTAGCTTGAAGCGCGTATCAACCATGGCCAGTGAGAGGATGGAAGGAATAAAATTTTCTCTCAAACCGAATTCGATAGAGATGTCCTCCACCCACCAAGACTTCGGAGATGCCAAAGAAGAAGTGGAGGTCATCTACGAAGGACCCCCATTTCAGGTTGGGTTCAATGCGAGATATTTAATCGAGGCGTTCAGCGTGGTCGATACAGAAGAGGTTCTGATGGAATTGAAGGATGAAGGAAGTCCCGGAATCCTCCGCCCCTCATCCTCCGGCGCCGGTTCCCCGGATCAGATTTCGATCATCATGCCGATGAGGCTTTAAACACTCTAGAGCGGGTGAAAGGTCATGGTGATCGTTAAGTAAATTCACTTACCACCAACATCCATTACTAACATTGATTTTTAGGAGAAAGGATGAAGGATCAGGAAGAAAAATATACCGCGGAGCAGATCAAGATCCTGGAAGGACTGGCAGCCGTCCGCAAAAGGCCTGCAATGTATATTGGAAACACCGGCGTCGAGGGGCTCCACCATCTGGTTCATGAGTTGGTGGATAACAGCATTGATGAAGCCCTGGCAGGATACTGCTCTAAGATCGATGTGGTGATTCATATCGATAACAGCGTTACGGTAAGAGACGACGGCCGCGGTATTCCCGTCGATATTCACGAGAAGGAAAAACGTCCCGCCGTGGAGGTCGTGATGACCAAGCTGCACTCCGGCGGGAAATTCGATAACCGCAGCTACAAGATCTCGGGAGGTCTTCATGGGGTGGGGCTCTCGGTGGTCAATGCCCTTTCTGAATTCATCGACCTCGAGATACGAAGGGAAGGGAAAGTATATCATCAGACTTATGAACGGGGGGAGGCCAAGACAAAACTGGAAGTGACCGGCAAGACCAAACATACAGGGACTCAGGTCCGTTTCAAACCGGATAGCCAGATCTTTGAGACCGTTAATTTCAGTTTCGACATTCTCTCCCAGCGCTTAAGGGAATTGGCTTTTCTAAACAAAGGGCTCTCCATCAGCATCGAGGACGAACGTTCGGAAAAACGGCACGACTTTTTTTACAAAGGAGGAATTCTTTCCTTCATCGAATACCTCAATAAGAATAAGAATTGTATCCATCCGAAACCCATCTATGTCCAGGGCGTCAAGAACGGAACCGACGTAGAGATTGCCTTTCAGTATAACGACGGATATGCTGAAAATCTCTTTTCCTTCGCCAATAACATCAACACCCATGAGGGAGGAACCCACCTCATCGGCTTTAAGAGTGCCCTCACACGGACGATCAATCAATATGCGACCAGCGCAAACCTGCTGAAGGGGGCGAAAGAAAACCTCACCGGAGAAGATATCCGAGAAGGACTGGCAGGGGTCATCAGTGTGAAAATCCCAGAGCCTCAATTTGAAGGGCAAACGAAGACAAAATTGGGAAACAGCGAGGTCAAGGGCATGGTCGAGGCCCTGGTCAATGAAAAACTTGGCAGTTACTTTGAAGAGAACCCAGGCATCGCAAGAAAGATCATCTCGAAAGTGGTCGAAGCTGCTCGGGCCAGAGAGGCCGCTCGAAAAGCGCGGGAGTTGAGCCGCCGAAAGGGAGCCTTCGAAGGAGAGTCCCTTCCGGGAAAATTAGCCGATTGCCAGGAGAGGGACCCCGCGCTTAGTGAAATCTTTATCGTGGAAGGCGATTCGGCAGGAGGTTCGGCCAAACAGGGCAGGGATCGGACCTTCCAAGCCATCCTTCCCCTTAAGGGTAAAATCCTCAACGTGGAGAAGGCCCGGTTTGATAAAATGCTGGCGAGCGAAGAAATCCGCCTCCTCATCTCTGCTTTAGGAGCAGGGATTGGGAAGGAAGACTACGATATCCATCGACTTCGTTATCACCGCATCATCATCATGACCGATGCGGATGTGGATGGATCCCATATCCGAACCTTACTCCTCACTTTTTTCTATCGCCATATGCCCGAGGTGATCGAAAGGGGACACCTGTACATTGCTCAGCCGCCGTTGTACAAAGTGGCAGAGGGAAAGAGTGAAACCTACATCAAGGGAGAAGAGGATTTCAATCGATATCTGATGAACCGCGCCATCGACAAGAGCGAGGTCGTCGTCCAGTCTACCGGTAAAAAGATGACCGACAAGAGGCTGAGCCTGCTTTTAGAAAAGATTTATACCTATCATGATCTGATCCAACGGATCCAGAAAAAAGGGTATTCCCGGGCCCTCATCAAATTCCTGCTTTCAAATGGAGTTCGAAACAAGTCGACGTTTGAGGAGAAGGGGAAAATAGCCGATCTCCAGAAGCGGTTGAGAAAGAACGGGTTTGAGGTCTTCGATCTTTCCTGGGATGAAGAGCATAATCTATACGGTTTTGAAGTTCAAGAATCGAACGGGAAAGATGTGCGGAGCCGCGTTCATTGGGATCTGATCGCCTCCGTTGAATACCGCCATCTCTATCAGGTTGGTCAAGAGGTCCAAGAAATGGCCCCGCCTCCGTATACCCTGATGGAGAAAGGAAAGAAGGTGATCATCGATCATGAGGAGGGACTCCTTCAAGCCCTGAATCAATTGGGAAGGGAAGGGCTAAGCATCCAGCGATATAAGGGGTTGGGGGAGATGAACCCCGAACAACTCTGGGAAACCACCATGAATCCTGAGACACGAACGCTCCTGAAGGTAAAGGTGGAGGATGCCATTGAGGCTGATGAAATCTTCAGCATCTTGATGGGCGATGAAGTGGAGCAAAGGCGGCAGTTCATCGAGGAGAATGCCCTCTTTGTTCAACGTCTCGACATTTAGCTCAACCCTTTCAGGGGTGATCACAATCAAGGCTAAAACATCGAGCAATACTGTCATTTGGCACCTGCGGTAGAAGGAATGCTCATCGTTGGATTGACAGGGGGGGTGGCGAGCGGAAAGACGGCTGTCTCCCGGGTCTTAAGAGAAGAGGGCGCTTATATCATTGATGCGGACCAGATTGCAAGGGAACTGGTTCAACCTCGGAAACCCGCCTGGAATGAGATCATCAGGGCATTTGGCAAGGAAATCCTTCAAGAGGATGGATCCATTCATCGAAAAAAATTAGCGGATAAGATCTTTACAGATCCCGAGCAGAGGAAAGTCCTGAACCGGATTCTCCATCCTCGGATCAAAGAGGAGATCGATCGAAGAGCAAAGGAGATCGTGCAAAAGGATCCCAAGGCGATCGTGGTCATCGATGCGCCGCTCTTGGTCGAGCTTGGAATGCACCACAAAGTCGATCGACTGATTGTGGTGACTTCAACTCAGATGCAACAAATGGAAAGGCTGAAAAAACGGGACGGGAGAAGTCGCGAGGAGGCGTTAAAACTCTTTTCTTCTCAGATGCTCGTCGAGGAGAAGAGAAAACTGGCGGATTTTGTCATTCAAAACGAGGGATCCCTTGAAAAGATGAAGAAACGGGCCAAAGAGGTTTTCAAAGAATTGAAAAGGAGTAACCTTCAAAAAAGGAAAAAACAGTAGGCCTGTCCTGCCTGCCGGCGATCCCTACCGGAGGCCGGGGATGGCAAGTGGTATGGCGTGAACGCAATGTGGCGCAAGGCTATGCGCACCACGACAGAGGAGGATAATAGGAAAAACTATGAATGTGAAAGATTTGAAGAAGCTGAAGATTAACGATCTATACAAAATTGCCAAGGAGCTCAACGTTGAAGGGGCAAGCGGGATGAGGAAGCAGGAATTGATCTTCGCCATTCTTCAGGCCCAGACGGAGAAGAACGGCCTGATCTTTGGAGAAGGGGTGCTGGAGATCTTGCCCGACGGGTTTGGCTTTCTGAGGGCCCCCGATTACAATTATCTGCCCGGGCCGGATGACATCTATATCTCCCCATCCCAGATCCGGCGATTCAACCTACGAACGGGCGACACGGTCTCGGGTCAGATTCGACCGCCCAAGGACACCGAGCGTTACTTTGCTATGTTGAAAGTTGAATTGGTCAACTATGAAGACCCGGAGGTGGCGCGGGATAAAATTCTCTTCGACAACCTAACCCCTCTTTATCCTCAGGAGAAAATCCATTTAGAATTATCGAACGATTCCAAAAACTATTCGGCCCGGGTGATGGACCTTCTCACGCCCATTGGGAAAGGACAGCGAGGGTTGATCGTCGCTGCGCCGAGAACCGGAAAAACCATGCTTCTTCAGACGATTGCCCATAGCATTACGGCCAACCAGAAAGAGATCACTTTGATCGTCCTCCTCATCGATGAACGTCCGGAGGAGGTGACCGATATGGAGCGGTCGGTCGATGCGGAGGTCATCAGTTCCACTTTCGATGAGCCGGCCTCGCGTCACGTTCAGGTGGCGGAGATGGTGATTGAGAAGGCAAAACGGTTGGTGGAGCATCAAAAAGACGTGGTGATCCTTCTCGACAGCATCACCCGGCTTGCGAGGGCCTACAATACCGTCGTGCCGCCCAGCGGGAAAGTACTCTCAGGAGGAATAGACGCCAATGCCCTCCAACGGCCGAAACGATTTTTCGGTGCCGCCAGAAATATTGAAGAGGGTGGAAGCCTGACCATAATTGGGACGGCCCTAGTGGATACAGGAAGCCGGATGGATGAGGTAATCTTCGAAGAGTTCAAGGGGACAGGAAATATGGAGATCAATTTGGACCGCCGTTTGGTCGACCGGAGGGTCTTTCCCTCGATTGATATTCAGCGCTCCGGTACTCGAAAAGAAGAGTTGCTCCTTGATAAGAATGATCTCAACCGCATTTGGCTCTTGAGAAAAGTCCTTCAGCCGATGAACACGGTGGAGAGCATGGAGTTTCTTTTAGAGAAGATGCAGGCCACGAAGAATAATAGAGATTTCCTCGATTCCATGAATCAATAGTCGTGATAGAGGAAGTGGGTGGGACTGTCATTTGCGCCCGTCACTGTCACGCTTTGTTTGAAATGAGTTGAAAATTTGTGAAAAATCAGTAAAATAGGGACTTGGAGGCCCTAAGATGAAGAAAGATATACACCCTAAGGTTTTTGACACAGTGATCAAGTGTGCTTGCGGAGCGACCTTCGAGACGAAGAGTACTGAAAAGGAGATCCATGTAGAAATTTGCTCCAACTGCCATCCGTTTTTTACTGGGAAACAAAAATTTTTGGATACCGCTGGAAGAATTGAACGGTTTCAGAAGAAATATGCGAAAAAGGAAAAGCAGAGCGAATAACTCAGACTTCTTCGGATATTGTGGTTCCTCTCGATTTATCACCCGTGGTCTGACCTCTTTCGATGCGAACAGAGGGTCGTCCTATATCCCTGTCTTTCTGGCTGTCTTTTCTTTAACAGGCATTCAGCATTAGTTCACCCTTTTCGACAATATGGTCCCTTGAAGAGAATGGATGTTATCAGTCTATCTCTAAGAAGTTCGTATTGTTTTTTCTAATTTAGGGAGGCCAATAATTCCGGATTTTTTGGCGACAGGATTCATGGGGAGGGTTTAGGTGTTGTTTGGGAGAAAGGATCCCGGGCAGGGATATGCTCTATCCCGTCCGGCCATTTCTAAGAAAGGGGAGGACCGACTTCGGGTGGGCGGACAGGCTGTGATCGAAGGGGTGATGATGAGATCCCCCAATTCGATGGCCGTAGCGGTTCGGAGACCCAACGGTGAGATTGTGGTAAAACGGGAAAGGTTGCACTTTTTTTCCGAAGGGAAACTTTTCTCTAAGCTTCCCTTGGTCAGGGGGGTCGTCAACCTCCTGTCCGCGCTGGTGTTAGGGATGAAGGCTCTGAATTTTTCGGCCAATCAGTCCCTTGAACAAGAACAAGAAGTTAGCTCTTGGACCATGGGCCTCACCTTCGCCTTTGCCCTTTGCTTCGGCATATTCCTCTTCTTTCTGATTCCCCTCTTTTTGACAAAGTGGTTGCGGTTCACTATCCCCATGGTCTCTACAAGCGGGATACTCTTCAACCTGGTGGATGGAATGATTCGATTGATGATCTTTCTCGCCTACCTGTGGGCTATCTCTCTCTTAAAAGAGGTTCGAAGAATCTTTCAATATCATGGAGCAGAGCATAAGTCGATCTTTGCGTTTGAGTCGGGTGAGGTGTTGGCGGCCGACCGAGTAAGAAATTTTAGTTATCTTCATCCCAGATGCGGAACAAGCTTCCTTCTCATCGTCATGGTGGTGAGCATTCTGGTGTTTGCCCTCATCCCACACCAGCTTGCCTTCGGGTACAAAGTGGCGTCTCGGGTGGTTTTCATCCCTCTCATCGCAGGCCTCGCTTACGAGATCATCCGATTCGCCGATCAAAAGCGGGAGAGGAAAGGCATTCAATATTTCATCAAGCCGGGTCTTTGGCTCCAGCGGCTGACCGCCCGCGAGCCCTCCGAGGACCAGATCGAGGTGGCACTCCGGGCCCTTCGCGAGGTACTGGAGTTGGAGGGACGACAAAAATAGAGGCGATGTCAAAAAATGATTCGTCCACCGGTGTTGTTCATTCGGTATTCATTTGAGACCCGAAATCCTGGACCTGTAAGGAAGAGGTTTTGACGCTTATAATTAGTAAAGGGAAAGAAGATGTTTGAGAAATTAGAAGAGGTCGAGCAGAGGTACGAAACCCTCTCACACCTCCTGGGCCAAACGGAATTGATTGCGAAACAGGATGAGTACCAGAAGGCTGCCAGGGAGTATGCTGAGTTGGGGAAGGTGGTCGACCTTTACCGAAGACTGAAAAAATTGGAAGAGGAGATCAAGGGAAGCCAGCACCTCCTTGATAACGAGGAAGATGAGGAGATGAAGCGGCTGGCAAAAGAAGAACTCAACCGGCTGACTCAGGAGAGGGAAAAGGTGGAGGAGGACCTGAAGATGGCCCTTCTACCCAAAGACCCAAACGACGAAAAGAACATCCTGCTCGAAATTCGCGCAGGAACCGGAGGAGAGGAAGCGGGACTCTTCGCAGGGGACCTCTTCAGGATGTACTCCAAGTTCGCAGAAAAACAGGGTTGGCGAATGGAGATATTGAGTCGCCATTATACGGGTGTGGGAGGGTTCAAAGAGATCATCGCCCTGATCGAAGGAAAGGGGGCCTACAGTCGACTGAAATTCGAGAGCGGTGTCCATCGGGTTCAGAGAGTCCCAGTGACAGAATCTCAGGGCCGCATTCATACGTCGACGGTGACCGTGGCCATCCTTCCAGAAGCGGAAGAGATCGATGTTCAGATCGACCCCAATGACGTAAGAATTGACATCTTCAGATCCTCTGGACCGGGCGGCCAGAGCGTTAACACCACAGACTCCGCGGTGCGGATCACGCATCTCCCGACGGGAATGGTGGTGTCCTGTCAGGATGAGAAATCGCAGCACAAGAACAAGGCCAAAGCCCTCAAGATCCTTCGAGCGAGGTTAATGGATAAGGCCCAGCAAGAGAAACAGATGGAGATTTCAGAAAAGAGAAGAAACCAGGTTGGAACCGGAGAGAGAAGCGAGCGTATTCGAACATACAACTTCCCTCAGGGGAGAATCACGGATCACCGGATTGGCTTAACGCTTTATCGGTTGGAA
Organism: Thermodesulfobacteriota bacterium; assembly: GCA_047519465.1. Classification (GTDB taxonomy): domain Bacteria; phylum Desulfobacterota; class BSN033; order BSN033; family UBA1163; genus UBA1163. The sequence continues at coordinate 19,319 of JAPVTA010000286.1, forward strand.
TCCGTCCTTGAAGGAGACCTTGATGAGGTCATCAATGCATTGACCGCACACTATCAAGCGGATATATTGAAGGGAGAATTGGAAAGTTCGAAATTCCAAAACTCAAACGGGAAACACTGATCCCTTGCCCGTAGGGGTTTCAAGAGATGACGGTATTAGAATCGCTGAATCAGACAACCAATCGTTTCAAGGATCATCGGATCGAAAATCCTCGGCTGAATGCCGAGCTTCTTCTGGCTCGTTCTTTGAGCCTCAGCAGGGAGGGACTCTATAGGCATCTCCCCGATCCGATCAAGGCGCCGGAGAGAGAGGTCTTGGAGGGGTTGATCCAGAGAAGAATTTCCGGAGAACCGCTTCAATACATTTTGGAACAACAGGAGTTTTGGTCAATCGATTTTAAGGTGGATCCTCGTGTGCTAATTCCGAGACCGGAGACAGAGCTTTTGATCGAACAGAGCCTTCCAATCCTGTCGAAAATATCTCTCCAACGAAACCCTTCTGTGCTCGAAATAGGGACGGGAAGCGGTGCAATAGCCATCGCGTTGGCGAAAGAGGTGAGGAATATCTTTCTGATCGCGACGGATATCTCACGAGACGCCCTCGTCTTAGCAAAGGAGAATGCGGAGTCTGCAAGGGTGCAGGATCGGATAAAATTTGTGAACGGCGATCTCTTCAGTCCACTCTATCCTTCGAAAGAGAGGGCGTCTTTCGATCTTATCCTCTCTAACCCTCCTTACATTACACGCCCTAAGATCGATACGCTGGCGAAAGAGGTGAAGGATTATGAGCCGAGGATCGCCTTAGATGGAGGAGAAGATGGGTTGGCTTTATACCGGCGCATCATTCCAGAAGCTCCCTCTCATCTGCGGGAAGGAGGATGGCTCCTTTTGGAAATCGCCTTGGGCCAGAGTGGAGTCGTTTCAGAGATGATCGAGGAGGGGGGCAATTTTCTCAAGCCCGAATCCATTCCCGATTTATCCGGGATCGGAAGAGTCGTAAAAGCAAGAAAAAGATAGAAAACGCGAAGCACGAAATCCTAAATACAAAATAAACTCGAGTGACCAAAGCACAAAATTCAAAACGGGAAATAATGTTTTGGGGAACTCGGTCATTTGAATTTTCATTTGTTTCGGATTTCGAGTTTCGATATTCGGATTTGAGGTGTTCAGATGGATAAAATCGTCATAAGGGGAGGAGAACGGTTAATCGGTGAAGTGGAGGTGAGCGGTTCAAAGAACTCCACCCTTCCTATTTTTGTCTCCTGCCTTCTCAGCGAGGGAGAAAACGTCTTCTCTAATGTCCCCAACCTGAAAGATGTTCAGACCATCATCAAGGTTCTTAGAAAGCTCGGAGTAAAGGTATCGCAGGAAGAAGAGGTTTATCGAGTCAATGCCACAGAGGTTTCCAGTGACGAAGCCCCCTATGATTTGGTAAAGACCATGAGAGCCTCGATTCTCGTTTTAGGCCCTTTGGTCGCTCGTAGGAAGAGGGCCACCGTTTCTCTTCCAGGAGGGTGTGCCATTGGCGCACGGCCAATCAATCTCCACCTGATGGGGCTTGAGGCCATGGGGGCGAAGATTGATCTCCGGCATGGGTACATCGAGGCGAGAAGCGATGGGTTGAAGGGAGCGACGATCTCCTTTGACACCGTCACGGTCACGGGGACGGAGAATTTAATGATGGCGGCCGCGTTGGCGAAGGGGAAGACAGTTTTGCAAAACGCCGCCCTGGAGCCTGAGGTGGTGGATCTGGCAAATGTCCTGAATAAGATGGGGGCGAAGATCAGCGGCGCGGGAACGAGTGTGATCGAGATCGAAGGGGTGAAGTCTCTTCATGCTGTTGAGCATAGGATCATTCCCGACCGGATCGAAGCCGGAACGTTGATGGTGGCCTCCGGACTGACGCGCGGAAATATAAAAATTCTCCAGTGTCCTTTTTCCGAAATGGAAATGGTCGTCCATAAGTTAAGAGAATCCGGCATGGAGATTGAATCCGAAGGAGATGGGGTTAGGGCGGTGGGCACCAAAAGAATTCGGAGCGTGGACATCAAGACACAGCCTTATCCCGGATTCCCGACGGATATGCAAGCCCAGTTCATGGTCCTGATGTCTTTGGCAAGGGGGCTAAGTGTCATTTCTGAAACGATCTTCGAAAATCGTTTCATCCATGTAAGCGAGCTGAGAAGAATGGGAGCCGATATCCGCGTCCAAGGCGATTCAGCCATCATCCAGGGGGTGGAAAGCTTGGGTGGAGCACCGGTGATGGCAACCGATTTAAGGGCCAGTGCGTCCCTTGTGCTGGCCGGATTGGCTGCCGACGGTGCGACAGAAGTGTCGAGGGTCTATCACTTAGACCGAGGCTATGAGGGCCTGGACAAAAAATTGGCCAAACTCGGAGCAAATATTGAAAGAGTGAAAGAAGAGGACTGAAATTCCGGATTAGGGATGCGCCTGCCTGCTCTGTACCCACACGGTTCAGGGCCTGTCCCCGTCCTCGGTCTATTAATAGCGCGGGACCCGGGCTAGTAGGCAGGGATTGTGAAAAAAGTGGCCGTTCGCAGAGGAGTTTTGATGAAGATTCTTCGAGCGGGAGAAAAAGGGTTTGAGCGCTACCTCTCTGGGACGGAAAAAAGGGGGCCGCAGGACAGCCCCCTCATCGAAAGGAAGGTTCGTTCGATATTAGAGAATGTGCGAAGACGAGGAGATGAAGCTCTCATCCATTACACTCATGTCTTTGATGGGTTACGAATCCCGATCCATCAACTCCGGGTGAAGAGAAGCGAGGTGGAAAGGGCATACAAGAAGCTCCCTCCGGATTTTTTGGGAACACTCAAAAAAGCAACTCGACGAATTCAAAAATTTCACCGACTCCAGAGCAAGAGATTAATTGGGTCATTGAAGAGACAGGAGAAAGGAATTGAGCTTGAGCAGACGATGAGGCCCTTGGAGAGGGTAGGGATCTATGTTCCCGGTGGAAAAGCGTCTTATCCTTCGACCGTTCTCATGGCTGCCATCCCTGCGAAGGCGGCGGGGGTTGAGGAGATCCTTATGGTCACTCCGCCTCGGAAAGAAGGGGTCAGCCCGGCTGTCCTGGTCGCAGCGGATTTGGCGGGAGTGGATCGGATCTATCGGGTGGGAGGTGTTCAAGCTGTTGCCGCTCTTGCCTATGGGACGAAATCGATTCCCAAGGTGGATAAGATTGTTGGTCCCGGAAATGAATATGTAGCGACGGCCAAGAGATTGGTGTATGGCGAGGTGGATATCGATATGGTGGCCGGGCCGAGCGAGATCGTGATTGTCTCTGATGGGAGCACTCCTTCTTCTTTTGTCGCGGCGGATCTCATCTCCCAGGCCGAGCACGATGAAATGGCATTGGCCATTCTCATTACGACCTCTGAAGCGTTCGGAAGGAGAGTGAAGGAGGAAGTGGAGAGACAACTCGCTTCTTTGAAGCGAAGAAGAGTTGCCTCTGAAAGCCTTAATCGAAGAGGCGCCATTCTGATTGTCAAAAATCTCGAGCAGGCAATGCAAGTTGTAAACCGGATTGCTCCGGAGCACTTGGAGCTTGCTGTTTCGAGACCCCTCTCACTCAAAGAAAGTGTGAGACACGCCGGTGCGGTTTTCCTTGGTCCCTTTACTCCTGAGGCCATCGGAGACTATATGGCTGGGTCCAATCATATTCTTCCGACCGCAGGCACAGCTCGATTCTCTTCCCCTTTGGGGGTGGAGGATTTTGTCAAGAGGACCAACCTGGTGAGCGCTACGGGAAGGGCGTTAGAACGGTTTGAAAAAGATGTAAAGAGATTCGCGGAGTGGGAAGGATTGCAAGGCCACTATCGCGCGGTTCAAGTAAGGATGGAGAAACAATGACCCAATCCCAATCACCAATGATCAAACAAATTCCAATAATCGATATCCAAACTTTTCTTGTATTTCATTATTGAATTTTAGTAATTGGCGATTATTTGAATAATATTGGGATTTTCTTATCGGAATTCAATTTCTTGCGGGGACGGGAGAGATCATGAAGAAGGATCGCAAGGCAGAGGTAAGGCGGAAGACAAAGGAAACAGCCGTCGTCCTCAAACTGAATCTGGATGGATCTGGAAAACACTCGATCGTGACGGGAATCCCGTTCTTCGATCACATGCTTAGTCTATTGGCCTACCACAGCCGCACGGACCTCTCCCTCAAGGCAAAGGGGGATATCGGTGTCGATGCTCACCACACCGTAGAAGACGTGGGCATCTGTCTCGGAGACGGGATCCGAAAGGCTCTTGGAGAGGCGAAGGGAATCCAGAGATACGGGATGGCCATGATTCCAATGGATGAGACGTTGGTCTCTGTCGCCGTGGATCTTTCGATGAGACCTCATCTTGTCTTTCAGATGAAACTGAGGAGATCGAAAATTGGGACTTTTGAGCCCGAGTTAGTGGAGGAGTTCTTCAAGGCTCTCTGCAACCATGCAAGGATCACCCTTCACATCAACCTCCTTTACGGAAGAAACAGCCATCATATGGTAGAAGCTGTGTTTAAAGGATTTGGAAGGGCACTCAGAGAAGCAGTGTCTTTTGATCCTCGTTCGAGCACGGTACCCTCAACGAAAGGGGTTCTGTAAACGACGTATGGGAGCACCAAATCCCAAATAAATCTTAAGCACCGAAATCCCCCCACCCCGACCCTCCCCCTCAAGGGGGAGGGCGAGGGAGCGGGTGAGTTTTGGTTATTTGAAATTGGAATTTTGTGATTTGGGATTTTAGGCACGATCTCCTTTGTAAGAGGATATATATGCGCAAGATCGTCATCGTTGATTACGGCATGGGAAATCTTCGAAATGTCCAGAAGGGTTTCGAGAAGATTGGTTGTGAAGCAAAATTGACCCGTAACAAAAAGGAGATTGGAAGAGCCTCAGCCGTCGTGCTTCCAGGGGTCGGGGCGTTTAAGGATTGCATGGAGAATCTTGAGAAGTACGGCCTCGTCGATCCCCTGCTCCAATCTATAGAGAAAGGAAAGCCTTATTTAGGCATCTGCCTGGGGCTTCAAATTCTTTTTTCTGAAAGCGAAGAATTTGGAACTCATAAGGGGCTGGATCTGATCAGAGGAAAAGTGGTGAGATTCAGGCCCGATCCAGAGCATAAGGTCCCGCATATGGGTTGGAATACGATTGAGAAAGAGAGAGAAGTTCCCTTGCTCCAGGGCGTAGAGAATGGGGATTTTTTCTATTTTGTCCACTCCTATTATGTTATTCCTGAAGAGGCACAGTGGATTTCCACTTTCACTACGTACGGAAAACCTTTCGTCTCCAGCATCTGGAAAGAGAATCTCTTTGCCACCCAATTCCATCCTGAGAAGAGTCAGCAAAAAGGGTTGAGGATATTGGAGAACTTTGTAAAAAGTATCTAAAATTCCCCTCACCCCATCCCTCTCCCCTGAGGGGAGAGGGCGAGGGTGAGGGGCTGAGGGAGCAAGAGATGAATGAAGTCAGAGTAGGAGAGATTTGCATTGGGAAAGGGAATTCTCTGGTTCTCATTGCGGGGCCGTGTGTGATCGAGAGTGAAGCAAACGCGCTCGAGGTGGCCGAGGAGATGAAGAGGGTCTGTTCAAATCTCAAGATCTCCTACATCTTTAAGGCGTCTTATGAGAAAGACAATCGCGGGTCAGAGAAGTCTTACAGTGGGCCGGGCCTTAAGGAGGGCTTAAGGATACTCGCCAAGGTAAAGAGAGAAGTAGGCGTCCCGGTCCTCTCCGATATCCATCGGACGGAAGATGTGGATTCAGCCAAGGAGGTCCTCGATATTCTCCAGGTCCCGGCCTTTCTCTGCCAGCAGACAAGCCTTCTTCTTAAAGTGGGGAGAGCAGGAAAGGCAGTTAATATCAAAAAGGGGCAATTCGTTGCACCCGAAAGCATGGCGGGTGCGGTGAAGAAGATCTACAGCACCGGGAATCGACAGGTCCTTTTGACCGAAAGAGGAACTTGTTTTGGTTATAACAAATTAATTTCTGACTTTTGTTCTATTCCTATTATGCAGGAGCTCGGTTGCCCTGTGATCTTTGATGCCACACACGTCATCAGGAATTATGGTATCCCGAGTGACGATCCGGGGGGAGGCAGTCCCCAATTTGTTCCCCATCTCTCGAGAGCAGCTGTGGCGGTTGGTTGCAACGGCCTTTTCCTAGAGACTCATCCGAGACCAAGGGAGGCACTTTGTGATGCCTCCAGCATGATGCCACTCAACGAAATGGAAAGTCTTCTCAAGCAGACCAAAGCCATTCATGATATGATTAGAAGTTGGGGAATCGTCTAATTGCAGATTGAAGATCGCAGATTTCAAATTGACCGGAACTTGGCCTGTCCCGCCAAAGCGGGATAGACGGGGTTAAGGGGCACAATATGAACGAAATTTGCTTTGCTCACATTCTGTTCGCCACTGGCGTGCCCGGGAAGACTCGCCCGGTGGGGGGAGCTTCACAAATCTGAAATCTCAAATATGAAATTTGAAATCAACTAAGGGAGGAGGGCAAGGGGTGAAGATTTTTATCGATACGGCAAATCTCGATGAGATCAGGAAGGCAAAAGAACTTGGTTTGGTCGATGGTGTGACGACCAATCCAACACTCCTCGCAAAGCAAGGGGAGGGAATGGAGGTTCTGATCCGGAAGATCTCGAAAGAGGTGAAGGGGCCGGTCAATGTAGAGGTGACTGGAAAAACTTGTGAAGAGATGGTGAAAGAGGCAAAGGTCATGGCGACTTGGGGAGATACGATTGCAATCAAGATTCCAATAAATCACGAGGGCTTGAGAACGGTAAGAGCCCTTTCCTCCGAAGGGATCATGACTACGGTAACCCTTATCTTCTCGGCCAGCCAAGCCATCTTGGCAGCAAAAGCAGGAGCTACCTATGTTTGTCCCTTTTTGGGAAGGCTCGACGATATCGGTTTCAACGGACTCGAACTGATTCGGCAGATCAGAGGAATCTATGACAACTATGCAAGCATAGAAACTCAAATTATTGTCGCCAGCGTGCGCAGTCCTATTCATGTCATCGAAGCCGGAATGTTGGGGGCAGAAATCGTGACGATCCCGCCTGCCATCATCGAGCAGATGATGAAACATCCGCTGACGGATAAAGGAATTGCCCAATTCTTAGAGGATGCGAAAAAGATTGGCACCAAAAAGTGAAGGGGCAAGGGAAATTATCCAAAGGAGGGGGGAGATGAAAAGATTTTTGATAGTGCTTTTCATGCTGGGAATGATTTTCGGATGGAGCGCTCCGTTGAGGGCAGAGCCGAAACCCTCCATGGCCATTCTGCCGTTTTTTATCGAGAGAGTGGATGATCCAGCGAGAGGGGCTGTCTGCCCAGTGTGTAAAGGGATTTACCGGCCGGGAAATATATTGCCCGGATCACGAAATACTCTGACACAACTTCTGCAGGAGAAAATGGAGGCTATGGATACATTCAACGTTCTTCCTCGAGAAAAAGTGGAGGCAGTCCTTTCCCCAAGCGAGCGGGCACAGCTTGAACTAAAACCGTTGCGCTCGTCCATCCAGTTAGGAAAAACATTGAACATGGATTTTATTTTTATTGGGTTTATCTTCCGTTTTGAGGAAAGGATCGGGTCTCATATCGGTGCTGAGAAACCCGCCTCGGTGGGATTCGATGTCCACCTCATCCGCTTGAGGGATGAGAAGATCGTGTGGAAAGGAAAATTTGATGAGACGCAAAAACCCTTGAGCGAGAACGTTCTCAAAATAGGGTCTTTTCTTAGAAGAAAGGCGTCTTGGTTGACGGCAGAAGAGCTCTCAAGTGTGGGAATGGATGAGATGTTAAAAAAATTCCCGGGGGCAAAAGAATTGGAGGAAATGCTTTGATCGTCATCCCTGCAGTGGACCTGAAAGATGGGAGATGTGTCAGACTCTCTCAGGGCAGGATGGATCAAGAATCCGTGTATTCAGAAAACCCTGTTGAAATGGCCAAACGTTGGGAGTCAGAAGGGGCAGAGAGGCTTCATGTGGTCGATCTTAACGGAGCCGTGGCGGGGAGGCCTGTCCATCGGGCTCTAATTAAGGAGATCAACCAATCCGTTCAAATTCCGGTCGAGGTGGGCGGAGGCATTCGTGATTTGGCCACTATTAAGGACTATCTTTTATCCGGCGTGGGCTGGGTTGTCTTAGGGACGGCAGCTTTCCAGAATCGTGCCTTGATTGAGGAGGCGTGTCATCGGTTTCCTGGGAAGGTGATTCTCGGGATCGACGCCAAAGGGGGAAAGGTGGCCATCCACGGCTGGAATGAAGTGGTTTCTATTGATGCGATCGATCTGGCAAAGCAGTTCGTAGGAATGGGTCTTTCGGGAATTATTTTCACGGATATCGAGAGAGATGGAATGGGCACAGGATTAAATTTTCGGTCGACCAAGAGCTTAGCTCGATCCATTTCGATCCCGGTGATTGCTTCAGGAGGAGTCTCCCGAGCTGAGGACGTTGAGCGGCTCCTGGAGTTGGAACAGGATGGAGTCATCGGAGTGATCGTAGGTCGCGCCCTTTACACCGGAAGCCTTAAACTGGAAGAAGCCATACGAATTACAAAAAGCACCTTGAAAGCGCCAAATCCCAAGCACCAAGTTCCAAACAAGCTCCAATGAACAAAAATTCCAAATTCTAAACAAAAATACCTGAACTTTTTCTCCACCCTCCTTTCCCTCTCCCCTTAGGGGAGAGGGATGGGGTGAGGGGCGGTCATTTGGAGATTGGAACTTATTTGGGATTTGGAATTTGAATCATGAACTGTGTCTAACCTCCCGGTGAAGCCAGGGGGAACGGAAAAGTATATGCTGGCCAAGCGAATCATCCCCTGTTTGGATGTAAAAAGCGGTAGGGTCGTGAAAGGTACTCAGTTTGTGGACCTGAAGGATGCTGGCGATCCGGTCGAGAATGCGAAAGTGTATGATGAACAGGGTGCCGACGAAATCGCTTTTTTAGATATCACGGCCTCGTATGAGGAGAGGGATATTCTCATTGATATTGTCCGTAGGACGGCGGAGGAGATCTTTATTCCCCTCACGGTTGGGGGTGGAGTCAGACGTTTGGAGGATATTCGGAAGCTCCTCAAAGCCGGAGCAGATAAGGTATCGATCAACACTGCTGCTGTAAGAGATCCACATTTTGTAGAAAGAGCCTCGAAGCGTTTTGGAAGCCAATGTACTGTCATCGCCATTGATGCGAAAAGAAAAGGGGAGAGCTGGGAAGTTTATACCCATGGAGGAAGGGTCCCAACAGGAATTGATGCGATCCATTGGGCAAAGAAGATGGAAGAGATGGGAGCGGGGGAGATCTTGCTGACGAGCATGGATCGGGATGGAACAAAGGATGGTTACGATATTGAATTGACCCGAACCATTTCAGAGCAGGTAGGCATCCCTGTCATTGCTTCAGGCGGTGTTGGCAATCTCCAACATCTTTACGAGGGGCTTGTCCTCGGTAAGGCCGACGCCGTGCTCGCGGCCTCTATCTTCCATTATCGGGAGTATTCCATCGCTCAGGTCAAATCATACCTGAAAGAAAAAGGAGTTGTTGTTAGACTCTAGTCAATAGTTCGGAGTATTCTGAAAACAGAGATGAAGTAAATTGTCTCCGAACTCTGAACTCCGAACCCCGAACTGTATGAGCCGTTTCATCCTCTTCCTTGCTACCGGCTTCGGAGTTGGTTACTCTCCCATAGCCCCAGGGACTCTGGGAACCCTCGTCGCCATTCCCATCTATTACTTTCTTTCCGAAATTCCGCCTCCGCTCTACGAGATCACCCTTGTCGGTTTTTTCTTTCTCTCGGTTTGGATTTCAGAAAATGCCGAGAGATTCTTTGGGAAAAAAGATGATCAGCGGATCGTCATCGATGAGATCATCGGTTTTCTCGTCGCCATGCTCTGGGTTCCTAAAACGGTTCCGTTTATCATCATCGGTTTTTTTCTCTTCCGGTTTTTTGATATTCTGAAACCCTTTCCTATCCGCCACCTGGAGAAAAGATTAAAGGGTGGATATGGAGTTGTTTTAGACGATGTCCTAGCAGGAGTCTATGCGAATATTGTTCTCCAAGTCATCCATCTCTTTATATTACCCTAGTCAAAAACTCCCTCCCCCTTGATGGGGGAGGGCAGGGGTGAGGGTGAAAATGATGAGCAATTCTTTAGAAAAGACCATCGGAGACCTCTTAAGAGAAAGAGGATGGACCCTATCCATTGCAGAATCGTGCACCGGAGGACTGGTTTGTGATCGCATTACGGATGTTTCAGGGAGCTCGGACTACTTTATGGGAGGAATGGTAACCTACAGCAACGAATCGAAGACAGAACATCTTGGTGTCCCGTCAAATGATATAAAGAAATACGGAGCGGTGAGTCCACAGGTTGCGAGGAAGATGGCTCAAGGAGTCCAAAAGACCTTCGATACGACCTTCGGATTATCCACCACAGGCGTGGCAGGGCCCACAGGCGGCATAAAGAGGAGTCCGGTAGGGAGAGTCTTTATTGGATTGGCTGCAGGAGGAAAAGTCTGGGTGAAGAAATTAAATTTAAAAGGGAACCGAAGAGAGATCAAAGAAAAAGCTACTGAGAAAGCCCTGCAATTCTTTTATGGAAAGGTAGGTCACGGGGGCCGTTTGAAAAAACAGGCCGCCCTCAATAAATAAAATGAAAAAACAATCTTCGAAAAGGGATCTCTTTGAAAGATTAGATTGGGACGATCTCGAGCAATGGGCCGGAAGCAAGATTCTTTCTCGGGGCCAAAGCTACCAGCGTAGCCGTCGGGTCAAAGAATTGGTTCAGACACAAACCGGTGCGCTCGTTGCTTGGGTTTATGGAGGACAAAAGTACGCGACAGAGGTTGATTTTGAAAACGGGGAGTTGATCTCAGTCTGCACCTGTCCTTACGGGGATAACTGTAAGCATGCGGTGGCAGTAGTGCTCGAATATCTCGATCAGTTGAAGAAGAACCGTGAAGTCCCTCAAATTATAGAACAGGATCAGCGTATCGAGTTATTGCAAGGATTTGCAGATGAAGAGGACAGAGATGTTGATGACGAGGAGGGCGAAGAGGCGGATACCATTCACTTGGTTTCTTCAAAAAGTGCCAGATCACCCCTTCCTAACTTGAAAGGTTTCCTGGAGGAGCAAACGAAAGAACAATTGATTACTTTGCTTGACGATCTTTCGGAAAGATACCCCAGTGTTCGCAAGGATCTACAGGACAGACAAAACCTTTCAAAAGGATCCGTCAAAAGAGTGGTGGGTGCGGTAAGGAAGGAAATCCATGAATTAAGTTCTAGACCAGCATGGAGAAATCACTGGAACAATGAAGGATATGTTCCGGATTACTCGCGGGTAAAGAATCAGCTGGAATCTCTTCTGGCAAATGGACATGCAGATGAAGTCATTGGTTTAGGGAAAGAGCTTTTAGAAGCAGGGATAAAGCAGGTGGAGATGAGTGATGATGAAGGAGAAACAAGCATTGAAATCTCCTCCTGTCTGGATATCGTTTTCCTGGCACTTCCCCAATCTTCTCTTTGTGTGGTAGACCAAATGCTCTGGATGATCGATGCGGAGTTAAAGGATCACTACGATCTCTGTTACGGATCAGAAGCGTTCTGGGAGAATGAGCAGAAGGCTTCAGATTGGAGTGTTGTAGCCGATAAGCTTATCCAGCGTTTAAGCAAGTTCAAGACTGCGAAAGATGATGACAATTTCTCAAAGGATTATCAGAGAGATCGTTTAAGTGATTGGATTATCCAGGCTCTTGAAAATGCGGGCCGACGCGAAGAAATCATCCCTATCTGTGAGCAGGAGGCAGTGAAGACAGGAAGCTATCCTCGTCTCGTTGAAGCACTGAGAAAAGCTAAACGTTATGAGGAAGCCAAACAGTGGATATTTAGAGGGGTGGGAGCCATCGGAAAAAAATGGCCCGGCATCGCCAAACAGTTGAAAAATACTCTGCGCGAAATGACGGAAATGGAAGGAGATTGGCTTAAAGTTGCACCTTTTCGGACCGAGGATTTTCTTCAATCGCCGTCGCTCCATACCTTCCAGGATATGAAAAAGGCGGCAGAGAAGGCAAAAGTGTGGCCGGAGGTCCGGGCAGCAGCGCTCCTTTATTTGGAAACTGGTAAACTCCCTCCATCAGACCCTTCCTGGCCATTGCCTGAAACGGGAGTAAAGGAGGATCGAGAGAGCCGGAAAAATGAATTTCCAATGACCGATGTACTGATTGACATTGCAATTGAAGAAAAACGAGTAGATGACGTTCTCCGTTGGTATGACCAACTCAAATCAAAAAAGCATATCTTTTGGGGAGGGGATGGCTATCAGGAAGATAAGATTGCGAATGCAGTGGTAGACTTTTATCCTGATCGAGCTATTACCATCTGGAAAAATCTTGCTGAAAAACAGATTGCTTTGACGCAGCCAGTTGCCTATGAAACCGCCGCTTCATATTTGAAGAAGGTCCGCCATTTTCTGAAAAATCTGGAAAAGGAGAATGAGTGGAAAGATTATCTGCTCCAGCTCCGGCAAGCTCATGCTCGAAAAACAAAACTCATGGAAATTCTCAACCGCCTCGAAGGTCGTCGTATTCTGGAAAAAGCATAAATCCGCCCGGTGCTCTTGTAAGACGAAGGCTGTGAGGGTTACCTCTGTATCAACAAACCGGGTCATCGCGTGGCGGCCCAGTTGAGCACCTTCAACCCGGGTACCCTTGAGAATTCTCTGATGTTGTTGGTGGCAAGTGGAAGGTTTTGACTCAAGGCATGTGCCGCAATGAGCATGTCAAGTGCTCCAATGACTTTTCCCCGCGCTTCGAGCGCCGCACGGAGTTTGCCATAGGTCCGAGCGGCCTCTTGGTCGAAATTGAGGATCGCGAGCGGCAGAAGAAACTGCTCAAGAGCCTCCTGGTTCTGGGAAGGGTAATGACTCTTGTGAACCCCGAACTCCAGTTCAGCCACGGTGATCGAAGAGATTCCTATCATGCCGGTGGCGTAGGCGTCGAAATGTTTGAGAACCGAAGGAGGCCTCTTCTTGATTAAATAGATGCAGATATTCGTGTCAAGAAGCAGCTTCATTCGAAGAGCCCCTCTCTCGATCGCTGGCCAGGCTGCTGGCGTGTTTCCATGAAATCATCAGAGAACCGACTAAGGCTTTCTAAAAGGGGTGTCCAAGAGCCTTTTTGCGGGAGAAGAACCACGGCGTTTCCTACTTTCTTAATCAGCACCTTCTCCCCGTCAAAACGATACTCTTTGGGCAGGCGAACCGCTTGACTCTGGCCGTTTCGAAACAAACGTGCTATCTTCATATCCCACCTCCAGAATATACACTAAAAGTATATACTTATTGTAGAGAAATGTCAAATCCAACGACGCCTTCACATATTCTGTCCAACACGACCTTCGGATTATCCACCTGTCGTGGCAGGACCCACAGGTGGAACAAAAAGATCTCTGGTAGGGAGAGTCTTTATTGGATTGGCCACAGGCACAAAAATCTGGGTGAAGAAATTAGACTTAAAAGGGACGCGAAGAGAAATCAAGAAGAGAGCCACAGAGAAAGCTCTTGAGATGTTTTATGAAATGCTGGTTGAAAAAGCTTGTTTTAAACCCTCAAGATAGCGATTTCCTTTCCCCGTAACCCGAACATGAAAGAAATCTGATGGCTAGAAGATATGTGAAATTAAAAAAATCTTGACAAAAGAATAATTTGAGCATATGTTCAAATCAAAACATATGCTCAAATATTTGGGCCAGGTCTATGGAAGAACTAACCGAACTGCAGGAGCGTTGTCTCAACATCATACAGGATTTCCTGAACCAAAACGGCCGAAGGCCGCCAACGCGCAGAGAACTGATGGGCCTTTTGCGGCAAAGAAGCATTAATGGAGTCAACCAGATCTTGAGGGCGTTGCAGAAGAAGGGTTACGTCAAACTCGGTCCGGCGAGACAAAGAAGGAACATCGTCGTTGTCAAGTACCCTGTCAGGCAGCTCGATCTTTTTTTGGAATAAGAGAAGGATATGGCATGGGAGGATAAGCTATGGTCGAAGACATTTCTGGGCCTACTGGAGGGATGCTTAGCAGCGCGGATTTTCGGAAGCGTATCATCAAACAAGATATTCCGCAAATGAAGGAATATTTTCGTGAACGGAAATGGAAAAAGCTCCCCAATGAGAGATCATTTATTCTAGATCCCTTCGACCCATTGAATCTTACATCTTTCTCATACGATTTATCCGTGGGAAATGAAGCTTTTTCTTGCAGGTCCGAGAGCCGAGGCTCTTTTTCAATAAAGGAAAACAAGGAAAACGCCTATTGGATTCAACCAGGTGAAACTGTCATAGTGAGGACAGTAGAATACATCGCGCTGCCAAGATGGTACTCAGCAACTGTCTGGCCTCGCTTCGACTTTGTGAGAGAAGGCATCTTTCAGAGTATGGTCAAAATAGATCCGACCTGGTACGGTCAGCTGGGAGTAGCTCTGACAAACCTCTCACCAACCGAGTATCCAATATGGCAGGGGAAGCGATTTGCAACTCTCATCCTTTTTGAACTTGTGGAAAAAACCGATATCATTGTTATACAAAAAAGATGAAATCCTTGAAGAAGACGATAAGATAGAAATTTCTCTCGATGGAGTAGAAAAAAATATTACTGAAAAGAACCTGAAAATAAAGGGATTTGAGGGTAAATATAAGATTGAAAACAAAAGGCTGATCATCAATGTAGCACTTACCTTGGAGGACTTCAAGAATTTGAGGAGCCTTGATGAAAGTGAGAGTTGGAAGGAAGAGGTAAATAAGGCTATAAGGATAAAAACCGCTGACGCATTGGGATTGCCTAACCTTGATATTTTGCTTGGGAAAAATCCTGATGGAATACGTCTTAGGAGGGAAAATGTGGGTGTGTCAGCCTGTGCACAGGAAACATTAGTAACTGCGGCCGTTGAGCGAGGCCGACCATTTGATTTGCTGGCCGAGCTCCCCAATTTTATACTGGAAAAGGTTGAACGAGATATCACTCCAAAGCTTCGGGCAGAGGTTGAAGCAAGCCTTTTTCCAAAAACGATAACATTAACTCTGACGGTTCTTGGATTCCTTTCATTGATAGTTGCAATCCTAGCTATCGTAACAGATAAGTACAAGCTAAGTGAGGTCAGTTGGCCAGCAGCAGTGACCATAGGGTTAATTGGGTTGGCGTTAATAATACTAGCAGTAATTGTTTCTAAAATTGTCCATAAATTATCAAGTCGTCCGCCGGATTCAGGGATAATAAAGCAACTGAAGAAGGAAATTGAAGATCTAAAGAAAGAAGTTCAGTCAAAAGGGAATCATACCTGATAAAGTTGGATCCTGAATTTGGGTTGACTATTAATGATCACTTTCGGTTAAGTGTTTCCAGGTCGAGCGGGGTATAACTCGCAAAAATGCTACCTATTCGTAATCTAGAGCACATTGACATCGAAATCAACCACCGCTGTAACCTGGCTTGTCGGCATTGCTCAGCACAAGCAATCAGGGATGTTTGTTCGAATGAATTGACTATTCCAGAAATTAAGAAAGTACTCTCCCAGGCAAAAGAAATGGGTCTGCGAAAAGTGGGCCTAACCGGTGGAGAACCTCTCTATGATATGAAAAGACTTGAGGCCATTGCTTCCTTCTGTGCAAATGAACTTCAACTTTCATTACACATTCATACAAACGGGACTTTCGTGGCTGAAAAAATAAGCGGGAATGGCAAGGTCCTCTCTCTTTTTGAGTCTATAAGCGTTACTTTTCTTGGTGGTAGTGCGGAAACTCATGATTATGTGACTGCGACGAAAGGAACTTTTGCTCAAACATTCAAGGCGGCAAAGGTGCTGGCAAACAAAGGATTACCAGTAAGCTGTTACTTTATCCCAATACGAAGTAATTGTGAGGGCTTTGATCAATTAGCCGAGGATCTTTACAAAATTGGTGCGAAGAATATTCGAGTAATGGCTTTGGCCCCTTCCGGTCGAGCACGGCCTATCTATAACAAAACAGCGCCCACTAAAGAAGAGGTGGAAAAATTTGAGAGAAGTCTACTCACGAAAAGAGAAGAGCTGGGTCTGCAAATCGAAGCAGGTTATTGCACGCGACTAAGTATACACAAACTTTCGGTCCTTAGTGGCCATGAAGTGTGCACGTCCGGAGTGAATCGAGTTCATATTAATTCGAAAGGCGATGTCTTTCCGTGCACTGCCGCAAGTGGAGTGAAGGAGTTAAATCTTGGGAACCTGCGGAACAATGGATTTCGACTAGATGACATCTGGTTTTACTCTGAGAGAATTAAACTTATGCGAATGGTACATGCAGGGAATTTGGCGCAATGTTTGGAATGTAAAAGAAAACCAAAATGCCAATTTGGCTGTACCGTAAATGCTTGTGGCACCATGCTACAGGAAGAGCGGCGACTGTGTCCTTTAGTCAAATAGAAGTAAACTTTTTTTATCCCACCATATCTTGAAACTTTTTTAAGGAAGACAAAGAGTGTTCAGTTCGGAATGGCAGTCTGCACGTCGAATACTGCTGCAGAACCTTCAAGAACAGCCCTCTATATCCCAGATTGAGCTATCTGTCCACACCGACGTTTATGGACGGAAGACTTATCTCCCAGCCTATATACCTTACGTAGGGTTGAATTATTTCGAATATAGACCGAGAATTCTTTGCTACGCAATCAACCAAAATTTGTCACCCCATGTCCCCTGGACAGAAGATTGGATTAACCGCTGGGCAATGGACATCGATGAAGCTCAAGACCGTCTTAACCGTAGCATACTTGAGGGCAGGCCAATGCCAATTAAGCCATATACGGAGGGCTTCATTCCGCTTGTAGCTCTTCTTGGAATTTCTCGCACTACAGTCAACTGCGGCAATCACTTACCCACCTGCATTGAGGACGTAATTTCAGTAACAAATTTTGTAAAGTTTAGTACAAGTAGAGATGCATCCAGCTCGACTATTCCAAATATTTGGTGGCAAGAGTGTGGATTGCAATATGTGATGCGAGAAATCCAGGTACTTTGTCCTGATATCATTATCGGATTTGGCCAGAAAACAACAGAAGAGCTGCGTAATATCTTATCTAAGCTGGGAAAACTTGGCTCTCGCATTGAACTGCTCGGATGCAGGTTCCCGGCACGAATTCCTTCTATTAGAAGTCGCCCTTTGTCCAGGAAAGAGTCAAATTTATGGAAAGAACGTATACTTCCCTTAGTAGACAAAATAAGCGAACCCAAAGCGAATTCATATCATAAGTGCAGAATACAAAACTACCCAGGATACTTCATCGACGTACTTACTTCGTGGAACGCGAATGGCGGGGGGAACCATAATCACCAGACCAAACCTGACCGTAATCGGAGGGAGTAATTAGTGGCGGGATATCGAGGTATTCTTTCAGAGCCCATAGATCCTGCCGTGCCTGTGGTCAGAATTTAGCGCTGACAAGATTTGGGGCCAACTCTGGCATTTCTGATAGCTTGAATCCGCCCAGCTGCCCTGAAGGCTCGCTCGATTGCGTCCCCGAACTGGTTTGGCTTCCAATCAATGATCTCTGCACCAGCATTTTTCAGCGCTTCGCCAACTGGCGAATTCCCCGGCAATGGCGCATCCTTACTAAGGCGGATGGCCAAAATGCCGTTCGGTTCACTCTTTTCTAAGCTTTTTTCGATCTCCCATTTAACCCATTCGCTTTGGCTAGTTTCGCTTCCAACTAAAACGACTGTCACGGAAGTGCCTTTAAGCTGTTCAGTGACCTTAGAACGGATATATTCTTCATTGTCGCTATCGACAGGATCGAGCAGGTGGCGTCCTACAAACTCGACATCTACGTTCCTATTCCAGCGCAGAAGGTGAAAGCCCTTCGCCTTCATCTGATCCTTGTGTTGATATGAGATAAAAATTCTACGAGCCATCATTAGCCTCCTTAAGAAATATTATTAGCAGTTTTTTTCGTAACCTCTATGCTAACCTGATAGCACGAGCCGTGGGAACAAGCTCCTGTGAAGGTGGCTGCACTTCCTTCAAATATTGAGCAGCAATATCCCATGAGAATTTTTCCCTCTGCTCCCGTCTGAAGTAACGGTACCCACCATGCGCTAAGTTAAATCTTTCTAAGCGGTCGATCTCTTCTAAGTAAGCTGAAATAGCATTGGGGCGACGATAGATCAGATTGAGGATTCTTTTGCACTCTATTCCTGATAGAAGGCGTACAGTGCGAAACGGCCGCGAAACATTCGTTCCACAAATGCGATCGACTTTAGTTAGGGGGATAGGGCTCTCAATAAAATGCGCTGCGTCGGCCGCTAGACAAAAGTCACGCTCTTTGTTGGAAACCGCTTCAGCAAACCAACCAATGTGATAATAACCGGTAAGTCCACGTTCACCTTTTCGTGAAGTGGCAAAAAAAAGATGAGGATATTTCCTTGTCACAATGCCGGACCGAGTTTGATATCCGCAGAAAGAAACCATACCATAGGTAAGTGTCTCCAGATTTGGATCACTTTTGGTATCTCCTGGCTTCGTCACCCATCTTATGGGAAGGCGGCTCAAGTCTTCACTATAATAGATTGACAGATAACCCGCTGCATTTGCTGGAGCATTGAGTTCCTGCCATGGGGGATCAGGAGGTTTAATTGACGCTCCCGAATAAGTCATGATTGATCACCCGATTAATGTCAAAGTCGAATCCGGGTTCTCTAATTCAATCTAACCTGGAAGAGAAAGATAGGATAGATTGATTTTCGAAAAGCTTTCCCAATCTTAAAAGGATTTAAGTCTTACCTTGTTTAATCCTCCTGCCCATCAATCAGTCATTACCTCTTTGCCTCAAGAACAACATCTCTCCGAGCGCACCACATTGTGTGCTCCCGCGAAACGGCCTCTTCCACCTGGGTCACAAACTCATGGAATCTCTTGGGCTCAGAGGCGTGAGACTCAAGGGACTCAAGAGCACTCAATTCCTGTGCGGCCAAACCGTATGGCTGAGTGAGTTCATCGTGTCGTTTTACCTGCGTCCACGCAACGAAAGCTGCGGCTAGTGTCATAATAATTGAAACTATATTGATTGACCAAGGGCCGGTTGCGGCATTTATGATGGCCAGAGTGAGAGCAAGTGCTTGCATAGCACTGATGGACCAAAACCATACCGACCCAAATCTACGGTTAGTTTTTGTTTTGTCTTCATACCATTTTCTCTGATCCTGGAGCCGGTCTCGGAGATAAATTTTTTTGCGGTCGTTGAATGGTAAGCCACGGGCTTTACGCATATATTCCGAAATCTCGGTCACCCCAGAGAATAATCCTGCAAGATGTGAATCAATTCCTGGCCGTGCTTCTCTGATCTCCTTTAGCTCCTTGATGAATTTCGTATCCAAATTAGCACCCTCATCATACGAGTCATAAGGAGGGGCCTGCATCATGTAACGCCAGGTTGCCGTCTTTACAGATTCAGCGACCGCTCGGCAATCAAACCATATTCCTTCGTAACGCTGTACCTTAAGAATCCACATCAGTACAAGGCTGAGGGCGAGGAAAATGGCGGTGAGGATAGAGACCTGACGACTTCCACTTGGCCCGGCCAGCGTAGCGATACTGCCTCCCGCGGAAGCAAGGATAAGCAAAAACAACTGTGCACGAATAAGAAAGAAATACTTCCTTTGAGCGCCAGCGGAAGCCTTACTACTCGATAGATAAAGCGCTGGATAATCTGCTGGTGTCATTTTATCAGTCTTTTTATACGAGTCCCCATTGTTAAGTATCCAGTCGTAAGCTCCTTTACTAAAAAGATCGCCTTTACTCCGTTATCTGGCGTACTATTCAATAATAATGCCTATTTTGCGAACTATCCCGTCTTCTTTAAAACACTCTTTGCAATTGAGGTACAAGGTCTTTAATTCAGATATAGCCTCCGTTAGGTTATCGACTTTAAAATCCTCAAACCAGTATTCCTCACTTTCTAGGAATATCCTCATTTTTTGACCCCCTTCCTTAAGAACAACACTGAAGCTACGAGTAAGACATTTAACGCTATGCTGCCCACCAAACCGTAATCGCTTTCGGGTTCTTCTGTCTACCAACATACCGCACTGCCTTCAGATTACAGAGATCGTGCGGGTAAAGACTTTCTCAGCGAGAGATGCGAAGGCCGCGCTTGGTTTCAGGGGCGAATCTTGCTTAAAAGGCCAGATGAGATCGCCCTGTAAGTTATAAATGACCAGTGCGAACCCCTCGAACTTCCCGTAGGCATTGCTTGGTTTCTCCCTTGGGATGGATCGAATGCAAATGCTGTGCATCTGGTTAAGAATAGCGGTCGTACTGGCCCATTCTGGTAAGGCGATGACTCCGCCGACGGCACACATGGGAAACCTCTCATGTAAGTTGGAGGCGAAAGCAACCAGGTCATTGTGGCCGTTTTTCCAATTTTTGCCCACACTGTCTTTAGACTGGAAATGCTTGGGGTCAACCGCGAGCACGAGACCCGCATCCTCATCAGCCATCCATACGTCCACTTCTTGCCATCTCACGGCACCCAGAAAATCGCGCTTCCCTTTCCATGTAATCTTCCAATGCTTCAACAACTTGGGATCGGCAAGTTGCTCAAGGTGATGCTGTATGCAATTTGCCACCCATTGCTGCAATATCACTGTAAGGTCTTGTTGCTGTTTCTTGTCAAGCTTGGCGTCTATGCGATCTGGAACGTGGTGCTTAACAAGTTGTTTCCATAGTCTGTCGGTGGTGGGCATGATTTCGTGATTTCCTCCGTAGGATCAGTTGCGCCAACACAGTTTCAATCTCCTCTCTGTCCTTCTTGGTCATCCAGTCCGGCATGACGACCTTGTCCACGATGGCAACGGCATCGTAAAGACTGCGGGATCGAACCTGCTCGTCTACCTGGTCAAAAATTCTGTCGAGTGCGTCAACAGGATCCGGCACGGGCAATTGGTTGGCTTCACTGGGCATTAGCTCCAATACTCCTCCTCCGTAGCTGCGTCCTGTCAATTCGGCCGCGAGGAGGGTCCAGCTGTTCATGAAACCGACTGTTTGTCGCCTCGCATGCGAAGCAATGGTCCATCGTACCCGGTGAATGGTGTCGGTTGCAGTGCACCTTTTGCTGAGGTGAATAAGTCTCGGCATTTCTCCCGACTGGCGCAACAATAACGCATCGCTTTCCCAAATGCTCGGCACTGCGTACCAGGGTTTGCGGTTCCGACATTTGAAGCGAGCGTTGACATGCTCTCGTTCGCCAGATTTAAGGTAAGAACGAAGTCCGGCTGGCAATCGGCCCAGGGGCTCCTGTAGCTTGAGGAGATACGCAGGGCGGTTTTGGGAGAGTACTCGACGGAAATCGTCAGCCGTGAACTTGATGCCTTGAAGATCTCGCGCGCTGGTTACGATTGGCACGAGATGTTCTTTGCCGAATTCAGAGGCTTTTTCCTGGTTCACGATGAAGAACCCGTTATCGCCCGTTACGATTCCGACCTCGACCCTTCCATAAGAGCGAAGCGGTCGCCAATCAAGCTGCTGCCAGCACTGGTTAATTATATCGCGCTGCTTAGGGTCTAAGAAAAGGTGCGTCCATTTAGGATTCCAGGCCCACGTTCCGGCGGACCCGAGCGATTCGAAGTTTCCCCTCTCCAAGTCCGAGTACTCCATGGTGAAAAGCCCTGCTTGGCCGTTGTCATGGTTATCGCAAAGGAGCAGAATGACCGCCTGCTGAACTTCGGGAAAAATACCATTGGGCGGGAAACACACAATGACCCTCTTGAATCTGGTCAGTAGAAACCGTCGTAACTCTTGTGCATAGCCGACGTGCAAAAGTTCCTCTGGAATGACCATGCCAAGACGGCCGGTCTCGTTTAATGCTTTACAGCTCAATGCCAAGAAGGGAGCCCAAGTGCTCATAAGACGGGAAGGACGCAGTCGCATTTGAACCATGCCGGTGAAGGCAAGCGAGCGGCTCTTTTCTGAAAAAAGATGGGAGCGAATAAAGGGGGGATTCCCTAAAACGACATCGTATTTTGGGGCGGAGCGAACCCACTGGAAGAAGTCGTTACAAATCGCGCCCGACGCGGCAGCGGTGTGAGGATCAATATCAACCCCTGTACATTCCGGTTTGCGTGCCCCCAATACTGCAAGCTGAGTTCGCGCCGCCGATAAGAACACGCCTTCTCCACAAGAAGGGTCCAGTGCTCGGTCTGACGGCGACCGTATGGCCCATCGCGCAAGCGCAGCAGCAACGCGAGGTGGTGTGTAGACCGCGCCGAGGACTTTGGCGCGAGAACCGTTCTCGTGATATCGGCTTACCACAGCTCCGATCTCTTCGGACTCAACCAGGTTTTCTCCAAAAAGCGATACTCCCGACATATTATGCCGCCCTCTGGTTTCCTATCCGGTGCAATGTCGCAATGACTTTGCCCAAGATTTTGAGATCGCTTCCTTCTGTAACCCTTATGGGTTGCATCGTATCGTTTTCCGGGCGCAAAAGGATAATCTTGTTCTTGCGATAAAATCTTTTTACTGTCGCTTCATCGCCTAACAAAGCGATAACAATGTCTCCGTGATCCGCAGCGGATTGTTGTTGGGCAACGGCAATATCTCCGTCATAGATGCCAGCCTTTATCATGCTGTTGCCGTGCACGTGTAACGCAAAGAGTCTTGTGGCTCGGCCAACGAGGGAGCGATCTACGGAGATACTCCCTTCAAAATTCTCTTCCGCCAAAACGGGCAATCCTGCGGTAACCCGGCCAATCAATGGGACCGAAACTGTAGAATATTTAGCAGTCTCCTCCCCATTCTTGTTAGAGACCACAAGCTCCAATCCCCTCCACTGATTTGGGGTCCGACGAATATGACCCTTCCGCACGAGGGCCTTTAAATGGTCCTGAACAGCGTTAGGAGATTTAAAGGAGAATCGTCCTTGAATCTCAGAAATGGTGGGAGGAAAGCCCGAATATTGAATTTGGGTTTTTATAAAACCTAAGATTTCTGCCTGGCGTCTTGTTAATTCAGATTGTTTCATCACCATGGTCAGACATGAAAAAGTTGGAGTTAAATCCCTTATACTGTATTTTTATACAGGTGTCAAGAAAAAAATGAGGTCTTTCCTAAAATTGTTTATTCCGAGGTTCGTCGGCAATGTTCCAAAGGGATGCCGGCTCAATCCACGTGCACTTAAACTCGCTGTAATCCAAAGGACCTACTCCTTCTCGGTTGCGAGTCGTACCGACTTGATCATGTCGATCAATTTATCCAGGTCTTCAGGA
>JAPVTA010000287.1:0-1923 GCA_047519465.1 Thermodesulfobacteriota bacterium
CTTTTTACCACTTTCCCATCCCCATGATTCTGACAAGCTGCTCGAACTCCACCATCAACCGCCTTTTCTCAAAACAAAATACTTTGATTACGGATTACGGTCCTGAACTCTTCGCTTCCAAAAATCTCAAGAAAGGTGTATATTACAACCCATATTTCACGACTAATAACCATGATCCTGAGGCCGTTAGCCCTTGAATAATTATGAAGCATTGATGTATGGATCTTGGTATAGAACTGATACAAGCATAGAACAACTTAGACAGGACTATGGGGAATGTAGCAAAAAAGGTCAGGAGAACTCTTGTATGCAGTCAAAAGGATATACTTGGATGCTACGGAACGAGATACTGGCTAAGTAAATGAACTAAATATTCAAATAGGGAATTCTCAAATTCACACCCGACTAACTTATGTTCAAAGCACCATGACTTAGGAATCTAACAACATCAGTAGCTTATCAAAGATTAATCTGAAAACGGTCTCTTTGGTATGAGGGTTGCTTTGCAATATAATATTCACAAGTTCGTTTCTATCTTGACAAAAGGATACAGTAAGCGCTACAATTCCGTTGATACCACAACGTGGTATACTTCCAACAAAGTCAAGCTCTTCTTGGTCTCATCAAGTTGAGAGGGAGGTAAACGAAGATGCAAGACTGGAGATCCGTTATTTTGGCGATCCATCTGGTTGCTACGCTCTTCATGGCCGCTCCTCTTTATATGCTGATCATCGTCAATGAGAGGGCAAAGTTCGGACTTCCGCCGGGGTATAATACAGACCGTTATATGGAGAACATCATCAGGAGACAGCCTATTCGGTGTTATGCTTACCTGGCAGTCATCCTCGCCACCGGCCTCCTACTGATCCGGATCACCGGCATCGGATGGACTTCTCTTTATTCGAATTGGACACTGGCGATCAAGGTTGTAACATTTATTCTCCTCACAAGTTTTCTCTCATACATCCACTTCTGTTTGCAACCAAAGATTGAAACTATTCTTTCAACCGTAAAGCCAGATGGCCTCCTGCCGGATTCGGAAAAGCCCAAACTCGTCGCCCTTCGGACGAGAAGGAAAAGGTTTTCGGGATTGTGCCTTTTTCTCGTTCTCACAGCCCTTCTGGCCGGTACGAAATTAACGCTCGGCTTGGCCCCTCTCATATTCTTCATTCTTGTTGCTCTCTCGGCCGTCTTCGCTTACAGAGCATACAAAGTGCCTGTCCCGAAGGGGTGGTTTTGAAGGAAAGTCTTATTTCAATGTGGCCTCATCATATGATGAGGAAGATCTGCCACTCAAATAAGGAGCTATTACCATGGAAAGGCAACTGAATGAGCAAGAAAAACTTCTGATTCAGGAGAAGATTAAAGAAAAATACGTTGCGGTGGCCAAATCCCCTGATGGCAAATTCAATTACCCCACGGGAAAAAAAGGGATAAAAAAACAGGGATATCCGGCTGACGTTGTGCATGATTTTCCCGATCCTATTTTAGAATCATTTTGTGGGGTGGGAAATCCCTTCAGTCTGGGACCCATCAATAAAGGGGAAGTCGTTTTAGATATCGGATGCGGTGCCGGCTTTGATTCTCTCGTCGCTGCCAGGATGGCAGGACCTGAAGGACAAGTCACAGGGATAGATATAACTGCTGAAATGATCGAAAGGGCAAGAAAGAATTCGGCCCTTCTCGGCGCTCCAAATGTCAGGTTTGAGATAGGAAGAGGGGAAGACCTCACTTTTAAGGACGGAATGTTTGATGTGGTGATCTCGAACGGTGCATTCAATCTGACCCTGGACAAAAAACAGGCTCTTAAGGAAACATTCCGTGTGCTCAAGCCGGGAGGTCGATTGATGATTTCAGACATGGTCCTCGTAAAAGCCCTCCCATCAGAGCGGGCCGGAAGAATTGAAAACTGGTATCAGTGAA
>JAPVTA010000288.1:0-5067 GCA_047519465.1 Thermodesulfobacteriota bacterium
CCCTTTTTCAATATACCGATTGTTGACATCGGTAATCTCCAATTCCCCTCGGCCAGACGGTTTAAGGGTCCGGATGAAGTCAAAAACCTCATGGTCAAAGAGATAGATGCCGATCACGGCATACGAGGATTTGGGTTTCTTCGGTTTTTCTTCAATTCGGCTAATCCGGTCTCCATCCAGCTCTGCAACGCCAAACCGCTGCGGATCAGGAACTTCCTTAAGCAATATCTTCGCGCCTTTCTTTTGCCTTCGATAATCTTCTACCGCTTTTCGAATGTTCTTCTCAATAATGTTATCTCCCAGTATGACGCATATCTTTTCTCCCGAAGCAAAGAATTCTGCCAGTCCAAGGGCTTCCGCTATCCCCCCCTCTCCTTCTTGATACGTGTAGTTGATATGCTTCAGCCCGAACTCCTTTCCGTTCCCCAATAGCTTTAGAAAATCTCCGGCATTGTTCCCCCCCGTAACGATCAAGATGTCATCGATTCCCGCATTAATCAGAGACTGAATCGGGTAAAAAATCATCGGTTTATCGTAGACGGGAAGGAGGTGTTTGTTGGTCACCTTTGTCAACGGATAAAGTCGCGTTCCTAAACCTCCCGCCAAAATAACGCCTTTCATATCACTCCTCCTGAGCTGTTGATCATAAACTCATAAAATAGGGCCTTTTTCCAAACGAACCAATATTCAGAATATTAAAATAGAAATTGACCTTCAATTCCTGCTTTTGGCTTCGGTCAACAGACTGGTTGATATCCTCCAAGACAAAACCCGCTGACCAGCACTGGGACTGATATTCTGCGCCGAACATCCAAAAAACCCATCTCCCCTGGAAGAGGTCATAATAATATGAACCGAAAAGGTATAAGGGGGAGATCGTCTTCACCTTGGCACTAAAATTCATCTCCTTGAACGTACTTCTCTGGCCCGCATAGCCCACTGTCACCGCATCGCTTCTTCGATCTTTAGCACCCACCACAAAATTGAATAGATCGAAACCTCCCCGATAGGGGTTGAACTCTGAATCCGCATAGGCCCAAAGATAAGGACTAAAATTCCACCATAGTTGTCCTTCGATATTTGAAAAGGAGCGCTTCTTTCCCTTCAAATCTATGAACAGAGAGTTAAACCAGGAAGGATCGTCAAGGCTATAACTTTGAAAAATCTTCAACCTTGCATATTCAACGCCGCCGGAATTAGGTCCTCCTCCCTCGGGTTTTCCCACCAGGCGCTGGGTGAACCCATAGGTGATCTGATTGGTATAGGGAATTCGGTCTACCTCATCGTAGACGGGAAGGTGAGTCTGATTTACCGGCGGGCTATATTGATAGATGATGGTCGGCTCGATCGTGTGCATCCATTTTGATACCTTAAAGAGGTCGGAAATCTTCGAAAGTCCTTCGGCTTCATAGACCCGGTAGAATTCAGCCGACATCTGGGCATTCGCCTCCAGGGTCTCCCTCGACTTCCACCCCTCGAATGTGCCGCTCCGGTCATTGTAGTTCCTGTAAAAGGTCTCTCTCAGTCCAACATCCGACTCAAACTTCAGCACATTGAGGAGCCGCACAGGGTAAGAGATTGCAGGGAAAAAATCTCCCCGGTTCGACTGGACACCCCTCTCTCGCCAGAAGTTGGTGTACGATGAAGTGATATCGTAGAAGAAGGGGGTTTTGAAAAAGGATTGGGGATGGGCAAAAAAGCTGATTTGTGGAAGCTTCTGAATCGTCCTCTCGTTGTTCCGTTGGGTAAAATCGTCAAAAACCTCATTGTTGACCAAGAGGCTAAACTGATCCCAGTTTTTTCCCCCAAAAATAACGGATCTTAATAGATTTAAGCTCGTTGTATCAATCTCCGCCATTCTTGCCGTTTCGGGAAGGTCTTCATTTTTATAATCCCGAAAATATTGATGATCACTCACGCGATTGATGTTTCCCTTGAGATAAAAATCATAGGGAAGCTTCTGCTCGTGTTCGACGAAAAAGGCGTACCGGTCCTCACGGAGACTCCGATCATCGATGAAGTAAAAATTCGCTTGTCCCTTTGTCTCTTTAGTGAAGGCATAGCGATACTCCAGGCCTTCCTTAAACCCCCTATTTCCTAAGTAGTCTAAGAAGAACGTGGCATCCATATTTTTTGCGAAGGCCCAGTAAAAACCGTTTTCCAACTTAAGACCGTACGTACTCGAATAGCCTGCGGAAGGCATGAGAAAACCGCTTTGTCTTTGCTGCCTCACAGGAAAAATACCCCAGGGGAGATAAAGGATCGGGATATCCTCAAAGTAGAAGACGGGCCCTTTACCAATCCCCCATCCTCCCAAAGCCATTTCTCTCACTTCAATTTCCTTCACCGTAAATTTCCATGGCGGCCGTTTCGCATCGCAGGTCGTGAACGAACCATCTCGTACCCGATAGTGATTCTCTCCTAATTTGTCTACCTCCCCGCCGGTGAGATGAAAATTCAGATCCTTTAAATAAAGCCTGGCCTGATGAATTTTTCCCAACCGGGTCTCTAAATTGACCTCCAGGCGTTGACATTCAATCACGTCTTCTCCTTCTCTTAATAAAACATTTCCCCACGCCGTCAAATCCTTCGTCGCCATATTCAATCGGGCGTGATCTGCCTTGAGAGAAAGGTCTCCTCGGTTCACCTCCACCTCTCCGTGGCCTTCATAGGTCTGCGTCTCCCTGTCGTAGGTGAGCTCATCAGCCTCGATTTCTACAGGTCCTTCTTTTGTTAGACCCACTTCCCCCACCGCCCCATAAACAGCGGGGGGATGGAAGACAATGAAGAGGGCGAGGAAGGAGCTTAGAATGGACCAGTGGTATCTCATGACCCCATCTTGGAATGGAAATAGGCTCTGGCTTCTCCAACGGTATAGAGCGATCCGGTAATGCAAAGGAGGTCCTCTTCGCGGGTCAAGGAGAGACCTCTGTCAATCGCCCTTTGCAGATCTTCCTCAACCTCCGCTTTCTTGCCATTGCCGCCCAACGTTTTCTTGAGTAAAGGAGGAGGCGTGGCGCGGTCCGTGTGAGGCTTCGTAAGGATGATATGATCAGCCAGGGGAGCCAGCAGATGAAGCATGGATCGGCTATCCTTATCTTTCATGATTCCCACGAGAAGGATGAGGTGCCGATATTGAAATTCCTTCCTCAACGATTCCTTCAAGGCAAGGGCCCCGGCCGGATTGTGGGCGCCGTCAAGGACGACCCAGGGAGAAGCAGAGACCGTCTCCAATCTTCCGGGCCAATCCACCTCCCTCAACCCATCCACCATCGCCTCCGTGGAGACCCGATACCCCAGATCTTCCAAAACTTCCATCGCACCCAGTGCCGTCGTCGCATTGATGATCTGATGAGACCCTTTGAGATTAAGATGGACACCCCATAACTTTCGGTCGAGACCTTCATAATTAAAATCCCCATCTCCCGTCCGGAGGTATCGAAACTCTTTGTCGACGCGAAAATAGGGAGATCTTTTTTCCTGACAGATCTTTGAAAAGAGACGAAGCACCTGAGGTTGTGTGGCGGCGGTGACCAAGGGTTTTCCCTTCTTAATAATCCCCGCTTTCTCTTTGGCAATCTTCAAGATGGTCTTACCTAAATATTCCTCATGGTCTTTAGCGACATTGGTGATGATGGAGATCAGGGGATCGATCACGTTGGTCGAATCAAGCCTTCCCCCCAGTCCGACCTCTAAAATCGCCAGATCCACCAATTTCTGATTAAAATAGTGAAGCGCCATGGCTGTAGTAAAATCGAAAAAGGTGAAGGGAAGAACAACACCTGCCGATTCTATTTCCTTCCTCATCCATTCAGTTAGGGCGGCCACTTCTTCTTCCTCGATCTCCTTCCCGTTCACCTTGATCCGCTCGGTAAATCGAAGAAGGTGAGGAGAAGTGTATAGCCCCACCCGGTAGCCTTCTTTCTGCAGGATGGAATCCATCATCGCCGCGGTGGATCCCTTCCCGTTTGTCCCTCCGACATGGATGGCCTGAATCTCTTTATGCGGATTTCCAATGGCGTTGAGGATTCTCTCTACCTGAGTCAGTGCAAAGATCATCCCGAACTTTTCGAGATGGTAAAGGTAGTCGAGCGTCTTCCGATAGGCGTCTTGGCCCATGGATCGGATCTCTCTGTTAGCTCTCCGGGTTTAGCATTTCTAATAAGGAAGCGAGCGCGTGCCGGAGGTCCTTCCGTTCCACAATCAGGTCAACCATCCCGTGCTCAAGAAAATACTCCGCTCGCTGGAATCCCTCTGGGAGATCTGCCCGGATCGTCTCCTTAATCACCCTGGGTCCTGCGAATCCGATCATCGCTTTTGGCTCTGCAATGATGATATCGCCCAACATGGCGATGCTCGCAGAGACTCCGCCCATGGTAGGATCGGTGAGCACTGAAATATAAGGAATTCTCGCCTCATGGAGCTTAGCCAAGGCTGCACTGGTTTTGGCCATCTGCATTAAAGAAAGGATCCCCTCCTGCATCCTTGCCCCACCCGAGGCGCAGAAGATGATCACACTGGATTTCTTCTCGATGGCTCGTTCGATCAGGCGAGTGATCTTCTCCCCTACTACCGACCCCAGACTTCCGCCCATAAAATTAAATTCGAAAATGCCGAGCATCGCCCGCTGGCCTTCGATCCGCGCCTCCCCACAGACGACGGCATCCTTATGCCCGGTCTTTTCCTGGGATTCCTTGACCCGGGACGGATATCGCTTCGAGTCCTTGAACTCTAAAGGATCGGTAGAGATAAGGTCCACGTCATATTCGATGAAGGTTCCGGGATCCGCAACACAATCGATTCTCCTCCGGGCGGGGATCTGAAAATGGTAGTTACATTTGGGGCAAACTTGAAGATTCCGTTCAATGACCTTCCGATAGATAATCTCATTACAAGAGTTGCATTTTACCCAAAGATGGTCGGAGGGCTTCGGCTCCTCTCGTTTCTCTTTCTCTTCTTTTTCTTCGTCGCCCTTCTTAAACCAAGTCATCCTCTCCGCTCATCCTCCCTATGCAAGTGATTTAACGTAACAAAATCATGATGAGATGTCAATTCGTTCCACACACC
>JAPVTA010000289.1:0-8198 GCA_047519465.1 Thermodesulfobacteriota bacterium
TGAGGATAAAGAAAAGGGGAGGATGAAGATAAGTCGGGTTTTCCTTATAAAATTTCATTTGTCCTTTGAGATCATCTCTGGAGTCATTGAAGGTATGGACTTCATCTACCCAGAGAGATTTTCGATCAAGGCTGTAGAACCTCAGGGCAAAGCCCAAGAGAAGGCAGAGAAGAACGGTAACAATTTCTTTCCTTTTTTTTATATTAATCATCACGGAGCCGAACTTTCTTAGCTATGCAAAAGATAGAAACACCAAAAGGGAAAGAAAAATACTTCAATATATAGGGCTCAATCGAAAAAATTGTTCTTAGAAAAAAATTGACCAGGGGAGAATTTATTTTATTTTCCGACTCAACCCTCAACCCAAGAAACCGAATTATGCGCCGGCCAAGAAGAATTGGAAAAAAGAGAAAAAAATTGAAATAAGAGGCCTTCAATATCTCGAATCCCCCCTCTCTTAATTTGTTCGTAATTTCTCTCCGTAAATACCTCCTTTTATGTCCTGTTGCTATGTCCTGAATTCCCCGGAGAAACTCGAAGGCCGGAACAGTTACGATAAGCATCCCTCCATTATTTAATGTCCGATAAAATTCAGTGATCCCATTTGCGTCGTTATCTAAATGCTCCAGAATGTCCATTGCAATAATTAGACCAATCGAATTAGACCGTACCGGTAATTTATTTAGATCACCATTTAGGAGTAGGACCGGCAATTTTTTTGAGAGCAGGGAGAGAACGTAGATTGATCGATCTAACCCAATTGCTTTTACTCCTGCGGATAGCAATAACTTTAGATTTGAACCAGCCCCGCAACCTATGTCAAGGGTTAAACAATCTGCTGGAACATGAATGGATGATAAAATGGATTGCAAAAGTTTCCTCCTTACGACAAACCACCAGTGGAAACTCTCCACCGTGTTTTCAACATCATAAGGGGTTACACTTTTTTTAATTTCGGATTTATCCATTGATGTTCTCTTACCATATGTAGTAACATTGGTCAACTAAGCAGTTTCTCTCTCTTTTGATATTGGAATAGCAAAATTTGTCATCAAAAAGACAAATTGTGGTGATTTAAATCGATTCTTGATATTGCAAAATTTAATTCGGGAAGACAGAAAAAATTCTGAGAAGGATAGTTTTAATAAAATAAGATAGTTAGATAATGGTATGAATTTCTTGAACTACCTTATATTTTGGCATAAATTATGCTTTTTTAGAGTCGTAAAAAATATAAAGGAGGTGAAAGAAGAACAGGAATAAGAAATGAGGACAAAAAACAAATTGGCTAAAGAGAATTCATCATTTAACAAAAGCAAGCAGACAGAGTAAAAAGACCAAAGGAACTAAAAAGGAACTAAAAGGAGGTTTCGATTATGTTAAGGAGACAAAAAGGTTTTACATTGATTGAGTTGTTGATCGTTATTGCCATTATTGGAATCTTGGCGGCCATTGCCATTCCGATGTATCGTACTCAGACCATCAAAGCAAGATTAACCGAAGTGACGAATGGTATGAGTAATGTGGCAAGTGCAGCAGCAGCTTTTTATCAGGAGGCCACAAGCGCAGGAGGAGGAGGAAATTTGTGGCCAAACTGCGGGAATAGAGCTGCCATCCAAACAACTCTCGGAGTTTCGCTTGGAGCATTGGCAAGGGTTCAAGAAATGGCTGTAGACCAAGGATCTGGCGTTATTACAGCCACAGTCACAAACATTGACGGAGTCGTTGATAACTGCACAATCATGCTTGTCCCAAGTATAAACACCACTGATTCATCGATTACATGGAGTTGGAGTGGCGGCATAAGGGCTGCGTATCTCCCAAGAAGGTAGAAGTTCAAGCAAAAATTCTTTAATGAAATTCAATGTTGTTGGTGCTCGAGACAAGAATAGGATAATGGGTTTCGAGCACCAACAAAATTTCAATAACTCCGGAGTATCTATTTTTGCAAGAGCTGGAGGGATTTTTGTGAAAGGTTCTAATCGAGGGTTTACCCTCGTTGAATTGCTTATCGTCATAACAATCATTGGGATCTTAGCGGCTGTCGCAATGCCGCTCTTTCAGATCCATGTAATCAGGTCAAAATTAACAGAAGTTGAGAATGCAATGGCGAATGTAAAGAGTGCGGTTTCGGCATATCGCCAGGAGACAGAATCTTGGCCAATCTGCCCGACGGTTAATGAGGTAAGGAACAGTTTAGGAATTGGATTGGGGAGTGTTAATAGAATTTCTCAAATCTCCATAGATGAAAATGGAATAATTACGGCAACTATTAATAACATCCACCCCACAGTAGACAATAGAGATTTGATTCTGAGGCCTATTTTAAGAAGTGATGGGTCTATAAGTTGGATATGGAATTCTTCACCTGGTTTTCCTACTCATTTGATGCCGAGGGGTTAACTAACAAGAAATGAGATCAAATAAAGGATTGACACTTGTAGAATTATTGGTTGTGATCATTATCGTAGGAATACTTGCAGCCATCGCAATACCGGTTTATACAAATTATTTGCAGCGCGCCCGGAGGGCTGATGCCAAAACAGCCTTGGAGCAGTTAAGAGCAGCTCAAGAGGTATTTAGAGCCGAAAATGGAGCATACACGAACAATTTTGCGGTGCTCAATGCTAATTGGGGGGGTCCTCCAGCCGTGGTAGGTCTATATAATATCACGGTGGTTGCCACCGCTACGACATTTACTGGAACAGCAACACCAACTGGATCCCAGGTCTCCGATGGTGCACTTACTATTGACCAGAATGGAACGAAATTACCTGCTGATAAGTGGGCCAAGTAATTTCTGGGGAAAATGTCGTAGGATTGAATATGCGGAAGCAAGATAATTCTATTTATCTTGCTTTTTTTGTGTTGTAAGTATAATAATGCTGAAAATGGTCACCGGCCGTAGATAAGATTTTTGTTGAAACCGGAACCTGAAATTGACCGGTATCTAAACGCGCCTCAATAGAGGCTTCAACATCGATAAGCGATTTTCAGCGTGGGTTCTGGAATGGACCTTTCAATCGTCATCCCCATGTTTAACGAAGAGGAGAATGTCCAGGCCACTATATGGCAGGTCGAAGAAGCGTTACGTTCTTTTGAAGGAACTTATGAAATCATTGCGGTGAACGATGGAAGTCTCGACAATACGCTTCAGGCATTGAATAGGTTGATGGAACAGGATGAAAAATTGAGGATTGTTTCTTACCCGAAGAATGTAGGAAGGGGAATGGCACTGAGAAGAGGATTCAAGAAGTCAGAAGGAGAGATAGTTGTCTCGATTGACGCCGACTTGAGTTATGCTCCTTATTATGTGCTTGGCCTTATTGGAACTTTGAGGAAAGAACCTGACATTGACTTCGTTCTTGCGTCTCCTTATATGCCGGGGGGAAGCGTCCAACATGTACCATTTCATCGTTTGTGGATCAGCAGATTGGGCAACAGGATTCTGAGATTTGCGATGCCCAATCGGATTTATACTTCTACTGGAATCTTCCGTGCCTATCGGCGAAAGGTTCTCGACTCGCTTGAACTCGAATCAGATGGGAAAGAGATTCATCTTGAAATCCTATCTAAAGCATTAGCCCTTGGTTTCCGGGTCAAAGAGGTCCCAGCTATTCTGACCGGGAGGAAGAAGGGTAAATCAAAATTTAGATTTAGGAAGACGACTCTTACTCATCTGGTCTTTTCTGTATTTGAAAAACCGATGATTGTTTTTGGTTTCATCGGCCTTGCTACGCTTGGAATTGGCTTTTTGATCGGCATATACATTGCTTACTTAAGGTTTTTGGGGGAATTAACGGCTGGAAGACCGCTGATAACATTTGCTATCTTATTGATTTTAGGAGGAATTCAAATCCTTTCCTTCGGGTTTATTGCGATCCAGATTGTCTCCCTGAGGAGAGAGATTTTGCGAGTCCAGAAAGAAAACCTGGAATTGAAAAGGGAAATTGGAAAACGGATAGGGAAGGATTCACTAAAATAGCGGAATTCTATCCATGCTTCTGCTCCATGCCAATAAATTATGAGTAAATCAATCTTATTCCTTACCAATGCTTATCCTGATTTCGATTCCTCCTCCCGGGGTATTTTTATCAAGAAAATGGCCTGTTTCTTACAAGAAGATGGTTACAAGATTTCCGTCGTTACCCCGAAGATCTACAGAAATAGTCTTTATTTTGAAGATCAGAGAGGTGTAGGTGTTTATCGATTTCCATTTTTTGCAAGAGATAAGCTCCTGATTGAGCACGAGAGAATTCCCTATCTGAAGATGATTCTTTACTATATTTCAGGCCTCTTTATGACGTTTTATGTAATACTTAAAGATCAATGTAATCTTATTCATGTTCACTGGGCTATCCCAACAGGGTTGATTGGTGTCTTGGCCGGAAGGCTCTTTGGAAAACCTATCGTCGTTACCATTCATGGGTCGGACTTCAGAATGGCCATGGGAAGACCCAGTTTTCTTACGAAGATTTTCTTATATGTTTGCAGGAAAGCCCTGCGTATCATGTGCGTTTCAGAGCTTCAGAGCAAGGAGATCCAGAAAAGAGGGATCAGGGGAGAAAAAATAGTAACCTTTCCAATGGGCATCGACGACAACTTCTTCGAAGTGGGGAGGAGGCGTAAGGGAGAATTAGATGGCCAACCCCATACGGTATTGAGCAATCGGAATCTCTTGGCGTTATACAACGTGTCCTTGTTAATTCGGGCCATTCCGACGGTAGTTAGAGCAGAACCCTGCACGAAGTTTATAATCGTTGGGGACGGGCAGGAGAAAGAGGCCTTGTCAAGAGAAGCCGAGAATCTAAATGTCAGCTCTTTTGTTGAGTTCGTGGGTCGTGTTCCCCATGAGAAAATGGCAGATATTTTGTCCGGGGCGGACATTTATGTCTCAACGTCTCTATACGATGGGACGTCGGTATCCCTACTTGAGGCAATGAGTTCCGGAGTCTTTCCCGTTGTTACGGATATTCCGGCAAACCGGGAATGGATTACTAACGGCCAAAATGGATTTTTAGTCCCGGTTGATCAAGAGAAATACCTGGCGAGGAGAATTATTGATGCCATTCGTAATCCAAGACTGTTAGAAAAGGGGAGAATAGAGAATCTTTCTATTGTGGAAAATGTTCTCTGGCCAGCAAACATTGAGAGAATCAATAAAGTCTATTCAGAGCTCTTGAAATAGGTACAAAGATTGCACACGACATTCATGCATAAAGGGAGAACGATGACTGAGACCAATGATAAAACTAATTTTTTCTTTTCTTCCGAATAGTTACATCATTATTTATTTTTTTTATTTTAATGTTCGAAGGGTGAACGCATTACAAAAATAGCTCTTTGATTTACAAAAGTTGCCAACGCCAGTATGACAAAAGAAGATTTGACCATCTATAAACCATCCGATAAGATGAGAGAGCTCCGACTTCTCGAGGAATTGGAAAGGAATCCCATCGTTTCACAGCGTGAGTTGAGTCACAAATTCGGTATTGCCTTGGGGGTCACAAATGCCTGCCTCAAAAGGATGGCTCGAAAAGGATGGATTCGAATTCGAGATTTGAATCCCCGGAGGATTGGCTATTACTTGACGCCGAAAGGCATGTTGGAGAAAACAAAACTTACAATTCATTTGATTTCCTTCAGGGTTCAACATTATTCAGAACTAAAAAAAGTCATTGCGGATAGACTTTTAGAAATGCAACGTCAAGGTATGCAGCGGATCGTTTTTTACGGCGTCAGCGATGAAATGGAAGTGGCCTACGTCACTCTTCAAGGCGTGAATTTGAAGCTAGCAGGAATTGTTGAGGACGATGAAAAGGTGACGCCGCAGATTATTTTTGGATATGAAATAGAACCTGTGAGCCGGGTTCAGGAGCTTAAACCCGACGGTATATTGATCACTTCCTTAGATGAAAATCAGAAACGGAAGAAAACTCTCAGGGATATTTATGGCTCAAATTCAATTCATATAGAGGACATCTGTATTCCATAAGGAAGCCAGGAAGGATGATTGTAAGGCCGAGTTGCAGAGGAAATTCTTGCTACCGAAGATGTGATGGGAGCTCGATAGGTTACGGAAACGACACAAAGATGCAGTCACGTTATTTTCTGGATTAACGTAATGAAGGTTATGACAGCCATGTATACGATCAGGAGAGGGGGGGCTTACGACAGATTCATAATGATGTTGGAGGCTTTATTAGAAAGAGGCTGTGAAGTACACTGTCTTTCCTTGACACCGGTTCAGGTTCAAAACCCTTCTTTTTATAATCATATCTTGTCTTATCCATTTAAAAACAAAGAAAGCTCGATAGCAAAATTGACGGTTCTTTTCTTTTTTCCTCTTTGGTCCATATGGGTAGGCTGGAGAAAGAAAATTGATCTGACCGTGGCCTTTGGTTCCCTCTATGCTTTCATACTGATGTTTTCGAAATACTTGTTGCAAAAACCAATGGTTACTTTTATTCGTGGAAATTCTTCTTTTGGTTTAAGCATGCAAAATTCACGTGGGTTTTTAATTTATTTAAATCGGATGATCGACCAGTTTGGACTTCTTTTTTCCGATAAGATTGTCACTAATAACACTGCAACCAGAGTGGAAATTTTAGAGTTTTTAAAGAAAAAGAAAAATATTACGGTAGAAGTTCTCCACAACAATATTTCACCGATACATACTTCAAAACCGGAAGAAGCATTCCAAACAAAGGCTAAATATGAAGTTCCTATAGATGTAAAGATGTTAGTGACAGCAGGCGTTATCAACAGGGGAAAGAACCTAGGGATACTCATAAAGTGCTTGCCGAAAGTTGGGGTAGGAAACCTGTATCTCTTAATCGCTGGAGACGGTTCAACAAAGGCCGATTTTCGCTATAAAAAAGAATTAAAAGAACTGGCACAATCTTTGAAGCTTAACAGCCAGGTGATCTTTACCGGGTGGATCGAGAAAGAAGAGTTAAGAAAGGTTCTAAGCGCATCTGACCTCTTTATAATGCCTTCAGCTAAGGAAGGAATGCCGAATGTCATATTAGAAGCCTTGGCTGTGGGTTTGCCCGTTATTGGCAGCTATATTCCTGGGATAAGGGATATCCTCCAATATGAAGAATTAATGTTCGATCCATCGGATGAGGAAGTATTATCTAAAAAAATTCGGGGCATCTTGTCTGATTTTTCATACCTCCGCAAAATAAAAAGTCTATGCGAAGAAAGGAAAAATGCATTTGTTTTTGATTGGAAGGAGAAGGTTTTT
Source organism: Thermodesulfobacteriota bacterium (assembly GCA_047519465.1). GTDB lineage: Bacteria > Desulfobacterota > BSN033 > BSN033 > UBA1163 > UBA1163. The sequence continues at coordinate 7,250 of JAPVTA010000289.1, forward strand.
CAGGTTGTAACAAATGCGATTCCCGCGCCCACGGCTAAATGATATGGAAATTATAGTCACTTATGAACCCGATGATTCATTAAAAAAGGGATACCTATCGATTTTGGGCCAGATATTTTTTGAACTTAAGCAAAACAGATGGCTAACCTATCAATTGTTTAAAAGGGATCTCTTATCCGCTTATAAACAATCTTTTTTGGGAGTACTGTGGGCAATTATATTGCCGCTTGTCAGTATAACTATTTTTATTGTGCTGAACCGATCCGGAGTCCTGAACATTGGCGATATTGGGGCTCCGTATTCGATCTACGCTCTACTGGGAATAGCTTTTTGGCAATTTTTTTCAACGGGTTTGATTGCATGCTCAAACTCACTGGTGAATGCAGGTCCTATGATTCTGAAAATTAATTTTTCAAAAAAATCGCTTGTGGTTGCTGCCGCAGGGAAAGCTATTGTCCCTCTTACTATTCAAATCATGATGGTCGGCGTGTTGTTTGTTGCATATGGAATGACGCCCCACATCATGAGTTTACTGATCCCCATATTCATAATTCCCCTGATATTATTTACGATAGGACTTGGGTTCTTTGCATCTCTTTTGAATGCAGTAATCAGAGATATTGGAAATATTATTTCAATCCTTTTGATGTTTATGATGTTTTTCACACCAGTTTTATACGCGAAACCGCGGATTGGGATTTTGGCAACTTTAACAAAATATAACCCTCTTTATTATCTGGTAGCCACTCCACGAGACCTCGTGCTAAGAGGTATTTTTCTCGAGTGGAAAGGCTTCCTTGTAGTTTGTTTTGTATCGACCATCTTATTTATCGGATGTTTGTTCATGTTTCATCTCACTGAAACAAGAGTTGCCGAGCGAATCTGAAATGGATAAAGAAGCGATCATAAGCGTCGAAAACGTATCAAAAAAATATTGCAAGTCCCTGAA
>JAPVTA010000290.1:0-5267 GCA_047519465.1 Thermodesulfobacteriota bacterium
CCCGAGCAAGATACAGCTTGGGGGGCGGGATTCGTTTCGATTTCACACTAAGGCTATCAGCGGCATTTAAACGGGTAAATAGGGCTGACGCTGTATTCTTGCAGAAACAATGCAGTATTTCTGCATTTCCCGGTTCACAGAATATACCTCTTCGATTTCCATGTCGAACATCGGTTTCCCCCTCACTTTTCCCCTCTTTGGCTATCTTTTCCGTGCCGCACAGGCAGGCAAGAGGGGTCAGGGGAGATTTTCATTATCGACTGGTTAGCAGTGGGGACTGATGCGGAACGAGGATTTATCGACTTCGTCCAAGCAGGAAGAGGGCAGGGGAATTGAGATTCGCCTGTCCCGATGAGAAGTTATATCGTTGAAAGGTGGAAATTTATAATATTATGGACTCCCCCTTTTCCACTACATTAAATCATCACTTCTTTATGTGGACTATGGCATTAATAAGAGACTTCTTAATTCGAATAGTCTTATCCTGTGGAGTCCCTTTTTTCTGAATGAAAAAATAATCCCCATCCTCGTCAAGCAAAGTTACATCTTTAATTACTCTTGACGTTTCCAGGTTATCTTCAAATAGTAATGATGACAGAGGCCGTACCTCATCTCCGAGAAATAAGTTTATTTGTACTGGTTTCCCTCCACCATATTTATTCTCTATCTTAGGATAGAGGCCTACTGCATAAAACTGGCATAAACCCAACGTGAGATAAATTATAAAGAGTGCACTCATAGACATATCTGCAACGTGTTTCTTTCTTGAAACAACATCTATAAAATCAGAGATAAATTTTGGTGCAAAATACAATACAAATAATACCCAAAGCATTACCCAAAGAACGCCAGGTGTGTACTGAAGGTAGGAAGAGATTCCCATAGCAACACAGTATGAATGCTTAAAAAATTTAGATAATCTCTTTATAAAGGGGAAAATAATAAAACATAGGAAGCTTATAAACATGAGAATAACAAGATAAGTCGAAAACAAGCGGAATGAAAACTTGTCATGCCAAAAGTTATTCACCCATGAATAACTTAGAGCATCAGGAGCTATATAGGAAAGCAACCACTGTGTGATCAGCAAATATAGAACTAGCCAGTAGAGATGGTCAATTGTAAATGACCGTTTTTCTTTAAGAGGTGGTATGGATAAAGCCAGTGGATAGAGAAACATTCCACATAAGGTACAAAATACGAGGAATACGGCACCAGCTGCAATGTACTTCGCTTTGATAACACTTATGTTTACTAAACCGAAACTAGCCAGATAGGAGTTTACAATGATAAAACCGAAGATGTAAGATAGACCAACAAAATATAGAGGATATTTAGAAACCTTCTCGAAAAGTGAAAAGATGGAAGGACTTTCGTCACTCCTATTCCGGATTTCTTCCACTAAGATACCCACCCCACCCACGTATTCTAATCCAATATTTTGAAAAGTCAATTATGCAAAGTTTCAGGTTTTAAAAAATAAACGGCATTTTGGGACCGCTTCTTATATTCTGATGGGAATTACAATTCGAAACAAACCATTTTATTGGTCTCGCCATTTTTGTCCTGTGCCAAGGGGAGAGCCCATGTTCCGGCGAAGTTAAGTTTTGGATACCGGTTCCTTCTCTTATCAATAATTAGTTATTTTATCTACCAAGAATACTTAATACACTCGCAATCCCCCACAAAATCAGTAGGAATATCCCATGAGTATACGGCAGGTTTATTTAATTCAATCTCACCGCAAATTTTATCGCCCAGATCATTCCTTTTCTTATCAACATCTACTGAGACAGTAACTTCAGTATACTTCCATAAGAGATAGTTGTCATCATTTGCTTCTAAGGTAAAAACTCTGACTACATTACATAATCCTTCCGGTCCAGGATTAGAAAGCCACTTTAATTGAGAGATTCTTTTAAATTGGTTTTTCCAGGTGTGGATTCTGATCTCACAACATTTATCATCAAGCGCATAATTGTCTTCCATCATCTTTATCAATTCTTCTTTGTCCTTTGCTCTACTCATAGCCTCGAAGCTGTCGATAAATCTCTTAGAATAAAGTTTTTTTTCGGGAGTCATGGAATCAAGAAGCGCTTGACGTTCTTTGGTTAATTCTTTTTTGATATTTTTAAAGGAATTCTTCGTATCGTTAAAATCTTTTGGAGTCATCTTATTATAATCTTTTCGTCGCTGCTTTTTTGCTTCGGCCAATTCTGCTGGTGACTTTTTGAATACTGAAACTTGTGTAAACTGGCAATCAATGTCGATATAATTCGGTGGTTGTCCCTCGCATTCCATTTTAATTACATCATTACCGTTCGTTCTCCCCAAATGAAAAAACTGCGGCGCTCTGATCATTTCCTTTGGAGTTTTCGTTCTGTCCGCTCCATAGCTAGGCTGGGAGTAACAGAAGAGACAAAACAGAATAAGAGCGCCGCACGATATCGATTTCATGGCATTTTTCCTATTTTATAGGTTATCGGCAGCCAATCTTAGAATTAGCAGAAAGATTAGTGCCGGGTCCTGACATGTGACAACAACTGCTGTTTCTCTAGATTGTGCTCCGGGGTCGAATCTTTATCCTTGATTTTGCTATATTTCGCAGGGTTTCTTCTGATACCAGGCTTTTTCCCCTGAGAAACGAAGAAGTATATACACCGCTACCCTGTGATTGGAGTATATAGATTTTATGAAAATTGGTCAACCGAAACCCTAGGGCTCATTGTAAGTCGGATTTTCCGGAAATCCGGTGGAGCCTATGCGAACGCGTTCTGACTTCCTTTTCAAAATTTCTTTTCCCCCGATATCCATCCTAAAGGTTCCGCTGAGGACCCCCTCGGGACATACGGTCGTACACGTTAAGCAGAAAATACACTCGGTGGAGAGGACCCGTTGCCCATTCTTTACGTACTCCATGATGTTAATGTTCATGGGACACGCCTTGACACATGCGCCGCACTGCGAGCATTTGTCGCGGTCTCCACCTATTTTGGCCAGAGCAAATCTCGATGTAGTCTTTAGTATTGCTGTGATCGGGCACAGGTATTTGCAGAAAGCCCTGTTATCCTTTAAGGCAAAGGCGAGCAGAATTGCGGAGGCAAAATAGAAGATATTGCCCCCCACAAGCCATGTCAAATCGGTATTCCCAATGAGTGCAGGACGGTATCCGAAAAGGAACCACAGGACGAGGACTAAGCACAGGCTAACGGCAAAATGAACATACCTCACCTTCTCCCATCTTGCTGCGATTCTCCCGTTGAAGTTTCGTTTATAAGGGAGGAAATCGAGAACCATGGCAGTCCAACAGGCCCAACCGCAGAAGCCCCGTCCGAAAAGGATCGGCCCAGCGATCTTCGCAACCAGATAGTGAATGACGGAGCCCGCAAAGAACCCTGTGAGCAAATAGAAGAAGAAACCCTCCAGTTGCATGTTCTCCTTCATGAGAAGGCCGAGAAAACCCAGCATGTAGACGCCCACAAGTAGCTGGGCCAATCGCCTCCCCGACGGCTTCTTTTTTCTTGGAAGCAGAATATAGAGACCAATTCCAAGACCAACTGCAGTGCCGATGTAACCAAAGTTGAATAGATAGAATATGTTTCCCTTGGCTTGCCATAAAACAACGGCGATGGCCCAAAATACGATAAATATGATTATGGGAGCCCTCAGGCTGTCTGGTTTCTTCTCCTTTAGTGGCGTATCGTTCATTGTCATATCAAAGGTTCTCTTCTTCTCAAAAAGGTTCAAATTTCACTCTATCCTTCCAGGAACTCCGGGGTCGAATCTTTTCCCTTGACCTTACCTACATTTCACGAAGGTTTCGTTATGACCCCAGGCTTTTTTCCCTGGAAACGAAGAAATATCTACACCGCCACCCGGATGGTTACTGATTAATGATTGTGGATTGGAATATACAAAGTTTATGAAAATTGGTCAACCGAATCTTTCAGAAAGGAAAAGATAAGGAAACGGGCTGTTTGTTACCTATTGATGTTAACCCGGGTGTGGTCTCTGAGGGACGAGGAGACTTCTTGCAGCATCACACATGCGATCATCAAGGCTGATCAGAGATAATTCGTCATTCCGGCAACTCGTCGAGCGTTACGTATTCCCCTTTTCTGATCTCTTCTCTGGCCTTAGCGATCCTACGGAGAAATTTCTCATCGTGTTCGATCTTGTAATCGAACCAATCGTCCTCGTCGCGAAATCCGATCACCATGGCGGCCGGTTTGCCGTGACGAGTAATGAGGACTTCTTCCTTCTCCGCCTCACGGATGATACTGCAAATGTCATTTTTTGCTTCGCTCATTGTATGCTTTTTCATTCCGGTACCCCGTGTTCTTTAAGCCAACTTTCAGCTCCAGGTTTCATTACGAAACCCAATACTTCGACTCGGCCTTTTTCATCGTTCACATCATAGAAAACCCGCAGCCTGTCCACTCGCAAGCGGTACTGCGGTTGACGCAGCCCCTTAAGCCGTTTGATCCGGCTCTTACTCTCCTGTTTAGGTGCATTTTCAAGATGCGTTCGCATGGCCTCCTTCAAAGCGGAGCGCCACCGCGCATCCAGTTTCTTAAACGTCTCTTGCGCACTTTTCGCGATGACAACCTGGTATTTCATTCTGGGAAGAATATAGCCAGATTATGTTTGATTGTCAAGCAGATCTTCCCCACCACCCTGTGATTGGAGTATATAGATTTTATGAAAATTGGTCAACCGAAACTTCGAGAACTGCTGTTGATGATTAAAGCCATTTTTCGAGCAGGAACTTTGGAGAAAAAGGATCGTAGGCGTCCAGGCGATTCCAGCGGTAGGGCCGAACACCGGGCCGAAGGACTTTCCGGCTGCTGGCGAAGCGAAGAATCTTGTCCCAGGCCTCTTGATCGGGGGCTAAAAGAGGTTTTTCACCCACCGTCTCTCGTTCAATCGCCTGGCGAGTGAGTTCGGCTTCACTGATGCCACGGGCTTTGGAAATTCGCTTGAGTAGCCGCTCGTGGCGTTCTTCAATGTAAATCTGTTTGCGTACCATTTCTGCCATGCCATTCTCCTTAGAATGTTTATACATTACATTATACACAATAACTCATAGGGTTGGCAAGGAGGTAAAAATCCGCCGCCACCCCGGTTCATTGATCATTGGCGATTGCGGATTGAATATATAAATTTTACAAAAATTGGTCAACCGAAACTTTTAGAAAGATCGGGTCAAAGAAGCTGAAGTAAATAAAAAAGGCGGGTTCATTGGAAATCCCGCCTCTGGTCTCTAA
>JAPVTA010000291.1:0-8392 GCA_047519465.1 Thermodesulfobacteriota bacterium
GAGTTATGAGTTATGAATTGAGAATCAAGACCTACACCATGCTCTCTCTCCTTCAGGGGAAGAGAGGCAACATATCAAGTCCCATGGTTTCGGGAAATCCTAACATAATGTTCATATTCTGAACGGCTTCGCCGGAGGCTCCCTTCACCAGATTGTCAATCGCTGTGACGACCACAGCCCGGCCATCGGCCTCACTGACCGCGACGCCAATATCGCAGAAATTAGAACCCCTCACATCCTTTGTGTTTGGGAGTTTCCCCTTTGGATAGATTCGGACAAAGGGCTCTCCTCGGTAAAAATCATGAAAGGCATTGAGAAGCTCTTCGGTCCTCGCCTTTTTTATGACACGGACATAGAGGGTGGATAAGATACCACGGTCCATCGGAATGAGATGGGGAACGAACGTGACCCTGATCTCTTTTCGTACCAGCTGACTCAATTCCTGATCGATTTCCGGAGCGTGTCGATGAGAAAAAATCTTGTAAGCCTTCACCCCTTCATTCACCTCGCAGAAGAGAGAATCAAGAACGACATCCCGGCCTGCTCCACTCACACCGGATTTGGAATCGACCACGATACCCTCGAGAGAGATCAGTCCCTTTTTGACCAGGGGGATTAGGCCGATTAACGCCCCGGTAGGATAGCAACCTGGGTTACCTACGATCTTAGCCGTTCGAATCTTGTCCCGATGGAGCTCAGGAAGGCCATACACCGACACGGGAAGAAGGTCCGCAGCCGTATGCTTTTGATACCATTTCTCGTAGATGCTTGCATCTTTGAGCCTGAAATCCGCGCTCAAATCGACGACTCGTTTTCCCTGCCGATAAAATATCGGCACGATTTCCATAGCGGTCTTGTGAGGAACTGCCGTAAAGAGAAAGTCCGTCTTTTCTGAAATCCGGTCGGCAGAAAGTTCTTCGCACTTGATCCCGATTTGATTCGTGAGTGCTGGGAACACCTGCCCAATCTCAACCCCGGCGTATTTTTGTGAAGTCAAGGCCGTGATTTCAACCTCTGGGTGATGGATTAGGAAGCGCAGAAGTTCCGCTCCAGCATAACCCGTTGCTCCGATGATCCCTACTCTCGTTTTCATCGATTCCCTCTTCGCAAAAAAGAGTTCATTGAGTTTATTGAGTTTGTTGGGTTTACCGGGTTCAGATGCAAATAACCCAAAGAGCTCAAGTAACCCAATAACTCAATAACAAAAAAGGGAGGTCCCATGACCTCCCTTTTTAAGCGGATCGACATAGTCACGGAATTATCTTTTGGAGTACTGAGGTCTCCGCCTGGCTCCCCTTCTTCCATACTTCTTCCGCTCCTTGACCCTTGAATCCCGAGTGAGAAACCCGGCTTTTTTCAGAGCGTCTTTAAAATCAGAGTTATATTGAAGAAGGGCTTTCGAAATTCCGTGACGGATGGCAATGGACTGCCCGGAGATGCCCCCTCCATGAACATTCACTTTGATGTCGAATTGATTCCGGGTCCCGGTCACCTCTAAGGGTTGAAGGGTGACCATTTCGCAGGTCTCTCTCCCGAAGTATTCTTTCACCGCCCTCTCGTTGATCAGAAACTTTCCTTCTCCCGGCTCAAGCCAAACCCTTGCGATAGAAGTCTTTCTCTTGCCTGTGGCGTAAACGGGCTCTGTCACTTTCTTCTCTCCTCTTTACCCCCACCCTCCCCCGTCGAAGTGAAGGGTTAGGTGGGGTCGACTAGTTGCGTCTATGATCTTGGTTCGAGCGGAATGGGCTTCTGGGCCTCGTGCGGATGGCTCGGGCCTGCGTAAATCTTCAGCTTTCGAAGCATCTGACGCCCCAAACTGGTTTTTGGAAGCATCCCTTTCACCGCCATCCTGATCATCTCCGTCGGTTTTTTCGCCAACAGCTTTTCGGCACTCGCCTCTTTAATCCCGCCGGGATAACCAGTATGATGATAGTAGACCTTGTCTTTCATCTTCTTTCCCGTCAACGTGACCTTTTCGGCATTGACCACGACGACAAAATCCCCCGTGTCGACATGGGGGGTATAGGAAGGTTTGTTCTTCCCCTTCAATATCTTTGCCAGTTCGGTAGACAGCCTCCCCAAAACCTTTCCCTCGGCATTGATCAGATACCATTGACGGCTCAATTCTTCTTTTTTCGCTTGGTAGGTCCTCATCCTTTCACCTTCAAGTTATATAAAATAAGACACAGAAGCCATCCGTGTCAATAGAATCGTCGCTCCAGCCGATTGCGGTAGGGTGGCAGGGCAAATAGGACCCTTATCCGCCTTTTCTCTTCCCTTTTGAGATATTTTGCTCCCAGAAAAGGACAACAGGACTCGCAATATAGACGGTGGAATAAGTTCCGGTAGTCACGCCGACAATCAAGGCGATCGTAAAATCATGGATCACCTCTCCCGCAAAGAAGAAGAGGATCAAGACCACTATCATGACTGTTCCGGTCGTAAGAATGGTTCTTCCAAGTGTCTCGTTGATGCTCACATTAAAAATCGTGGCCAAGTCTTCTTTTCTCATCTTTTTGATATTCTCTCTGACTCGGTCAAAAATGACGATCGTATCATTGATGGAAAAACCAATGATCGTCAGAATAACAGCTAAAACATTCAGAGAAAACTCTATATTGAAGACGGAGATGGCGCCGAACGTGACGACCACGTCGTGAAATAGGGCGACAATGCCCCCAAGACCGTAGGAAAATTCATGGAACCTGAATGCCACATAGATAAGGATGGCGACGAAAGCTAAGCCGACAGCCCACATTGCCTTCGTCTTCAGATCTTTCCCAACCTTTGGGCCCACCACTTCGACCCTCCGGATCTCCACGGGGTTATTCGTGAATCGGCCCTGAAGGGAGGTCTGGATCGATTTAGACGTGTCTTCTAACTCGCTGGGGGCTTTCTCCAGACGAATCAAAAACTCGTTCTCGCCCCCGAATTTTTGGACGACGGCATCCTTCAAACCTATGGCGTCAGCCGCATTCCGGAGTTCAGAGATATCAACGGGTTTTGAGAACTTGATCTCAGCCAACAGGCCTCCTGCAAAGTCAACTCCGTACCTTAATCCCCCATGATATAAAATGGATCCGAAGCTAATCAGGATAGCCAGGGTTGAGATCCATAGTGTAATTTTCTTTTTCCCGATAAAATCGAAATGGGTGTTATGCGGGATCAATTCCATAAATGTGGCGCACCTCTAATCCCTCCGCCCCTCTTTTTTAAAGTGAGACAAGGGGGACTAAATACTAAGCGTTTTGACACCAGGCCTCAGAGTGAGATAGTCGAAAATAATTCTCGTGATATAGACCGCCGTGAAAATATTGGCCAGAATGCCGATACTCAACGTTACGGCAAATCCTTTTACTGGACCTGTCCCAAACTCCAAAAGGATAAGCCCTGAGATCAACGTCGTTAGGTTAGAATCGATAATTGCAGAGAAGGCCCGATGATAGCCCTGATCGATCGCAGCTCGAACCGTCTTGCCAAACCTCAACTCCTCCTTGATCCTCTCATGAATCAGGATGTTGGCATCCACCGCCATTCCAACCGAGAGGACGAGACCGGCAATGCCCGGAAGCGTTAGAGTCGCGCGGAGGAGGGCGAGGGCCGCCAGCGTGATGATCATGTTCAAAACGAGGGCGACATCGGCGATGATCCCTGAGAACTTATAGTAGACGATCATAAAAAGAACAACCAAGCCAGCGCTGATCAACGTGGAAACAAGCCCCTGGTGGATTGAATCCTGGCCGAGAGAGGGTCCCACGGTCCTCTGCTCAAGAATCTTGACGGGTGCGGGCAGTGAACCCGACCGTAGAACGATGGCTAGATCTTTAGCTTGGTCTACAGTGAAGCGGCCGGTGATCTGCGCCCTTCCCCCTGCAATCTTTTCCTGGATCTCAGGAGCGGAATAAACATTATTGTCAAGAATAATAGCCAATCGTCTTTTTACATTGGCACCCGTAATCTGTTCAAAAAGCTTCGCACCGGCATCCGTGAACTCCATGGATACGTTAGGGCGGTTATATTGATCGAAGCCCACGCGGGCGTCCTTAATGTATTCACCGGTCATCAATGTCTTCTCTCTCAGCAAAAAGGGAATTCTTCTTTCGGCTCCTGTCTGGGGATCGACGGACCTTTCGTAGAGCAGGACGTCCCCCTCCGGAACATGCCCCTTCAATGCCTCATCGACATTGCGCTCCTCATCTACCAATTTGAATTCCAGCAGGGCGGTCTTCCCGATCAGATCGATCGCCCTTTGCGGATCTTTGATTCCGGGGAGTTGAATCAGGATTTGAGCTGTTCCCTGGCGTGTAATTTCTGGTTCCGAAACGCCAAATTGGTCAATTCGATTTCGAATAATTTCGAGGGCACGATCGATTGCATCCCGTTCTATGTTTTCTTCATTTTTGCTGTCGAGTACCAATTGAAGCTTCGTTATGCCCCCCTCTTCCGAAGAAGGCATTTGCTGCAGCATGGAAAAATCCCGACTGCTGACGAGACGATCCACTTTCTCCTTGGCTCCGGAGAACTCCACGTAAATCGCCTCTCTACTCTTTCCCTTAATGTCAATTTTTACTTTTTCGATCTTCCCAACCGGAACCCCTTGTTCTTTCAGGTCGCCGGCTAAATTACTTCTAATCTGCTCAAGATAAGTCCCTACCGCCTTATCCGCCTCTACGCCCAAGAGGAGGTACATGCCTCCCTGTAAGTCGAGGCCCAGATGGATCTTCTCGGAAGGCACGACCTTGCCCCACCACTGAGGCAGTTGAGAGGTCAAAGAGGGCGCAAGAAGAAGGATAGAGAAAACAGCGATGGCCCCGAACAGTATTGCTTTCCACCTCAGGCTCTTCTGCATGCGAAGCTCCCCGTGTGATTGATTTCCCCGGCCGCCGATGGGCTCACAAAATGAAACCAAGGGTCAAGTTGCACCCTTGGTAACGAGTAAGATAGCTTATTCTAAGAGATTTTGCAAGAGAAAAACCCGGCTCCAAATCCCCACTTAGGCAACTGTCATTGCGAACGAAGCCCTGCACCGCATGGTGTACAGGGCGAAGTGAAGCAATCTTTTCTTTATTGAATGTGATTGCGACATACCTTTCAGGTGCTCGCAAAGACAGAATGCGAAAATGAAGCACGCTATTTCATATCACTCCATTTACCGTATCTCTCCCTTAAAATTCGATGAAGAATTTTTCCAGTGGGCGTCATCGGCATTTCTTCGTCTTTGATGAAATCGACCGATTTCGGGATCTTATATCCCGCAATTTTCCCTCGGCAGTGGTCGATGAGTTCTTTCTCCGTCGCCCCTTTCCCTTGATGAAGAGTGACCACAGCCTTCACCGATTCTCCCCATTTCTCATGGGGCACTCCGATCACTGCGACATATTTAACGGCAGGATGAGTTCCCAAAGTATTTTCAATCTCTGAGGGGAAGACATTTTCACCTCCGGTGATGATCATGTTCGCCTTTCGGTCCACCAGGACATAATATCCATCCGGATCCCGGTAAGCCATATCCCCTGCGGAGAACCATTCTCCCTGGAAGACCTCCTTTGTCTTTTCGGGATCTTTCCAGTATTCTTTGAAAACGCTGGCCGTCCGTGAATAGAGCTCCCCTACCTGTCCGCTCGGGACTTCATGACCGTTCTCATCCAGAATTTTTATTCGATCCGATCCCCAGATCTCCCTTCCGATAGAACCCAACTTCTTGAATTGCTCTTCCGGCCTGAGAAGCGTCACGAGGCCGGCCTCCGTCGAACCGTAGGCCTCCCAGAGTTCCGCGTTCTTGAAATAGTCCATAATGGCCATTTTAGTATCTTTCCGCGCAGGGGCGGAGGAGATCAAGAGCTGCCGTATCGAACTTACGTCGATTTTCTTTTTGACTTCGTCGGGAAGAGCCAGCATCATGATGTAGTGGGTGGGAACAAGCGACGTAAACGTAATCTTCTCCTTTTCAATCGTCTTCAACAGGTCCAGCGGGTCAAAGCTGACCATGTTATAAACGAAAACCTTCGCGCTACAATAGGTGTAGGCAAATGAATAGAAGATTGAGTTGATATGGCACATGGGCATGACGAGCATGACGCAATCGTCAGGCCGAATGCCCATACAGAGATCGCTCAGCAGGTACTGGCCAAGGTTACCCTCGTGGGTTCGAACGACCCCCTTGGGCTTTCCAGTCGTCCCTGAGGTATACATGAGGTTCCAGGGATCCTTTGCATCGACCACCACATCCGGTTCCGCAGGGGAAGCCTTGGCAATGATCGATTCGTAGTGCTCGTAACCCTCTGGTGCTTTCTCATCTCCCCAAAAAACGTAATTTGCCGGTGGAACAGTGGAAAGTTTACTTCGGATTGAATCGACTACCTGAACGAATTCCTTGGCCACGAAAAAGGCCTTGCATTCAGAATGCTTGATCACATACTCTGTCTCTGGCGCTGCAAGGCGAAACATAATGGGAACCGTGATCTGTCCTCCCTTCGCGGCCGCTGCGTAAATCTCCAACCACTCGACACAGTTGTAAGCTAATATGGCGAAGCGATCCCCTTTCTTAACCCCCATGTTGGTTAAAGCGTTGGATAACCGGCAACTCCTGTCGTTCCACTCTTTGAAGGTCATCTTGCGAAACTTGTCCGCCGCCCCGGCCCTGTCCGGGTAGTGCATGGCCATCATTTTAAGAACCGTCCCTACCGTCATCCATTTGCTGACTGCCATAAACTCACCTCCCGCTTAAGCCCCAGTTCCTCTTCCTCGAGGGAACCCATTAAGAATCAGTCTGTTACTTCAAACGTCTTGGAGTCCTTTCGCATCCCATTATCATTAAGGCAAAATTTTGTCAAGGAGATTTGGGATCACACGTATTGTAGTGCCGTAAAGAGGACTTGTTATCACTTTGTTTTTAGGGTATATAGCCATAAAAGAAAGGAGGATATAAAACGATGGAAATCGAAGGATATATCTTTCCAGACGATCTTTATTACCACAAAGAGCATTTTTGGGCAAGAGCTGAAGGAAATATTGTGGTGATGGGCACAAACGATTTCGCTCAGAAGTTGGCAGGTCAGATCGTCTATGTCGAGATGCCTTCTCCGGGTAAACCGGTCGAGCAGGGGAAACCTTGTGGTTCCATGGAGTCCGGTAAATGGGTGGGGAGGATCTATGCACCGGTCTCTGGAAAAGTGGAGTCGTCCAATCAGGCCCTTGAGGAAAACCCTGAGCTGATCAACGAGAGTCCGTATGAAAAGGGGTGGATATGCAAAATCAGCCCTTCTAACCTGCAGGAGGAGCTTAAAAACCTATTAAAAGGAGAAAGCCTGGTCGAGTTTGTAAAGTCAGAGATCGACCGGGTCAAAAAAATGAAGAAATAATTTACCATTAACTACTGTCCCCAAAGGTCTGGTCTGGTAAATCTCAAAAACTTCGACAAAAAAACGTGTATCGAATTCTTGATTTCTCACCTCTAAGAAACGTTTGACCCCAACCGACTCTATCTGACTCAGTCCGTAATGAAATAAAGAAGTATGTTTACATCATGATAAATCATGACTCTATGAAAATTAAATAATTTCAATATGTTGCTTAATTTGCTAATTATTTTTGTCGCAACCTGGAAATTTCTTTGGAAAAATCTTGACAAAAATCTCCGTATTTTTTATAATTGTGAAAAAATGAACAAGATAGCGACCGGAGAGCGTTACCGTTAACACACTTCTTTCCTGACAACAAGTTAAAGCTCCCCGCCTTAAAACGCGGGGCTTTCCGGCAAGGTAATTATTTCATGTTGTGCCCCTTGACCCCGCCCTGAAGGGGGGGGCCTGCGAGGCACGGACCGGCCGGGCCGAAATCACTCTTCGAGTCGATAGTATGCCGCATACACTCAGTGCCCGGTCTTTTTGTGGTGTTTGCCATGGGATTCACCCAGAAACAACATGTGAGAAGGGCATCGGAAGTTCTCCTAGGATGCACCATCCAGGGCGCTGCGAACACGTCCGCATCTGCAGATGCCATGCCCTTGACGCTTTCTATCTGTTTCCCGGGGGAAAACCAACGACTCATTGAAAAACACAGGAACGTATCTTAAAAATGTATTATTATTCCATCCCGGTCATGTTCAAGGGTTGGTACGAACGCTCCCTTCCACTAGCACGGAGGTAAGAAATGGATCTTAATCTAAAAGAGAACTCTTTCCTGTCAGATGTGGCTCAGGCCAGTGGTGAGACCATACAGGCCTGTTATCAGTGCCAAAAGTGTTCGGCAGGCTGTCCGGTCGCTTTTGCCATGGACATCCTTCCCAACCAGGTGCTCCGTCATATTCAATACGGCCACCGGGAGAGGGTTCTCTCCTCGAAAACGATCTGGATCTGCGCTTCTTGTTATTCTTGTAGCGTGCGCTGCCCCA
>JAPVTA010000292.1:0-6603 GCA_047519465.1 Thermodesulfobacteriota bacterium
TTAGACAGGGAAAACCCGTTGTCCAAGAACTTTGATTTAGACCATGATCATTATTGGAAAGACATTTATAATTCATTTTAGGAGCAATTCATGAATTCCCTTTACAGAAAGCCGATGTAGCCTTAAGGAAGTCCAGCTACATCAAAGGATCGGGTGGATATTGCAGATGGAGGGATGACGGGCTACCATCGAATTGGGTTTATTGATCTGATTGCCGAGATGATAAAGAAAAAAGGGAGTTGACAACCGAATGGATTAAGAATATAAAGCATTGAGTTGACAAGACAGAGTTACATAGTAGAAAGGGGGGATCAAGCAAGAAAATCTCAAACCTATTGAATTAAAAATCACTTTGGAGGTGAGATAAATGAGAAGAGGAATTGCTACGAGGGGTCTTATATTATCTATATCCATTTTAAGTTTATTGCTTATTCTACAGCCTGCTAATGTGGACGCCCAGCGTACAATTAAAGTTGGGATCCTTGATACATACAGCGGCCCTCCGGCCGTTTACGGCAATGATGCCCTCAATGGGTTCAAACTTGCGTTAAACGATATTAACAAGAAAGGCGTTCTGGGGACGAAGATCGAATTTACCACTCGTGACGACAAGTTTAAGGTGGACATCGGACTCAGTATGGCCAAAGAGTTGGTCATGATGGAAAAGGTTGATCTTATTGTTGGAACGATCAACAGCGCTGTTTCTTTAGCGGTATCCGACTATGCAAAAGGGGAGAAGATACCATTCATCGTCTGGATCTCAAAGACTGAGAAAATTACCGGCGAGAAAGGGCATCGTTATGTTTTTTCGACGGCTGAAAATACCTATATGGCTGGTAAAGCCGGGGGAGTGGCTTTAAGCAAGAAACCTTATATTAAATACTGGATCGCGGGAGATGACTATGAGTATGGACATGCCATCGCTGATGCGGCTTGGCGCAATCTAAAGATACTAAAACCCAAGGTGGAGCTTATAGGACAATCGTGGTGGAAGGTAGGCGAGCCTGACCTAATACCTTATATTACAGCGATTACGTCTGCTAAACCTAATGCTGTGATTTTTGCAACGGGGGGTGCAAGCATGACCAATGCTCTTAAGGCGATCAAGTCGACTGGCATGTCTGAAAAAATTCCGATCTGGATACATACCGCCACGGACCATGCCGTTCTCAAACCATTAGGTGCAGAAGCTCCTCAAGGTGTAATGGGCACAATGGATTATCACTTCTATTATCCCGATACCCCAGCCAATAAAGCATTTGTCAAGGCGTTCCAAGAGGCTTATGGGAACCCTCCTGGATTTCCAGCTTTCCATGCCTACGTTACAGCTCATTTAATTGCTAAGGCATTCGCCAAGGCGGGAGCCATAGATAAGGAGAAGTTTATCAATGCCATGGAAGGGATGAAGGTCGATAGCCCGGTGGGACAAGTGGAGATGCGAGCTTGTGACCATCAAGCGGTACTACCACTCTTTTTGGGCGTCACCAAAAAGGTTCCCCAGTATGATTTCATCATCTCAACGGATATTACAACGCTGCCCGGTAAAGATATCATGCCTTCTTGTGAAGAGATCAAGCTCTTCCGTAAGGCACGTGGAGGATCATAATTCTCGGGAATGAGAAGGGAGCCGAGCAGTTCGACTCCCTTCTTTAAACCACACAAATTCACTAAGGAGGGGGACAAAATGAAACGAATTCTTAGCATCAGGACCTTTGTCTTCATTGTATCTATGTTTGCGGTATCCATCCTGTTATATCCTATAGGTGTCAAAGCCCAAGGTCCAATTAAAGTAGGGATTATCGATACCTATTCCGGACCAGCTACAACCTTTACTTACGATGTTCGCGACGCTTTCAAATTGGCCATCGATGAAGTTAATGCGAAAGGGGGAGTTGTTGGAAGGAAAATAGAGTTTACTACGAGAGACGACAAGTTCAAGGTCGATCTCGCTCTGAGCATGGCCAAAGAACTCATCATGATGGAGAAAGTTGACATCTTGATGGGAACCATTAACAGCGCTGGTACATTGGCGGTATCTGAGTATTGCAAAACCGAGAAGATACCTTTCGTCGTCACATTTTCCAAGAGTGAAAAGATCACCGGAGAGAAGGGCCATCGATATGTCTTTGAAGTGTCTGAAAATACGGTGATGATCGGTAAAGCTGCGGCGGTTGGCTTAGCCAAGAAACCCTTTATCAAATACTGGATCGCTGGTGATGATTATGAGTATGGTCATGCCCTTGCTGACGGCGTCTGGAATAATCTCAAGAGACTGAAACCCCGTGTGGAACTCGTAGGGCAATCATGGTGGAAGGTAGGAGAGCCTGAGTTGACACCTTACCTGACTGCTATTACGGCCGCCAAGCCTGACGCGGTGATCTTTGCAACAGGTGGTGCCAGCATGGTGAATGCGATGAAAGCAGCGAAGGCCACTGGATTTGCAGATAGGATCCCGATGTTCATCCATACAGCCACGGAGCTTAGTACCCTGGCACCTCTTGGTCTCGATGCCCCTGAGAAAATCATCGGCACTTCAAATTATCATTTTTACTATCCGGATACTCCGAAGAATAAGGCATTCGCTAAGGCCTTCAAGGATGCCTATGGAAGGGAACCGAAAGTCGGTGCCCTGTATGGATACCTTGCTGGCCAGTTCATCACCAAAGCCCTGGCGAAAGCAGGCAAGATGGATCGGGAGAAATTTATTAATGCGTTGGAAGGGATGAAAGTAGATAGTCCCATTGGCGAGATAGAGATGCGGGCTTTTGATCACCAGGCGATGTTGCCGATGTTCATGGGGGTGACCAAGAAGGTGCCGCAATATCCTTTCCTCATTGCAAGTGATATTGTGACGATCCCTGCTAAGGATTTGATGCCGAGCATCGAAGAGATCAAGAAGGCTCGGGGCGGCAAGTAGGTCCCACAGCTTTTCATAAGAGATATTAGCCAGGGGTCCCTCTTCCCCAAATGGAGCGGGAGCCATGGCCTTTACAAAAGATCTCCTTCGATTTAGAAAGGTGAATCAGAGGGAACCGAGATGGCTTTTGGTCCAGCAGAGCTCCTCAGTCAGTTATTAGTAGGAATTAGCAGATCGATGATCTTGTTCATCGTTTGCGCCGGGTTAAGTTTTGTACTTGGTGTGCTGAGGATCCCCAACATCGCCCACGGAACGCTCTACATGATCGGAGCTTTTGCTACCTTTAGCATCACAAAAATGTTTGCCGGATCTGCTGGGTTTTGGATCGCTTTAATCGTGGCTCCTCTATTGGTTGCAGTGGTCAGCCTTGTTGCAGAGAGGGCCCTATTCTGCCATCTCTATCAAAGAGAGCATCTGATGCTGCTCCTATTTACCTTTGCCATATCCCTCATCCTTGGGGATTTGGTCAAGATCGTCTGGGGCGCGGAATACAAGTCGGTTTCGGCACCCGCCCTACTCAAGGGGTCGATCTCCCTATTGGGCGCCTCTTTCCCGCGCTATAATTTATTTCTCATCCTCGTCGGTCCCCTGGTAGCCATTGCGATCTGGCTCTTTACGAATAAGACGAAGATTGGCAAGATCTCGCGCGCGGCGGCAGTGGACCGGGAGATGGTAGGGATGCTAGGAATCAATGTCAGCTGGGTATTTGCCATCGCTTTCGTCATAGGCTGTTACCTTGCTGGAATAGGGGGGGCACTGGTTGCCCCTACGGTCAGTATTACCTTGGGGATGGACCATACGCTGATCATCGAGGCTTTCCTCATTGTGATTATCGGAGGACTGGGGAATATGTGGGGTGCCCTGGTGGGCTCTCTGATCTTTGGTATCACCCATTCTTTTGGTGTCTTGTTCTGGCCCCAGTTTGCTATCGTTTTTCCGTATATCGCAGTCGTGATTGTATTGCTTTTGCGACCCAAAGGTCTGCTTAAATCGGTCTGGTGAGCCCCGTTAGAAAACGTTGGGCTTTATAACATAAATAGAAGTCCAGATACTTTTTGCCATCCTGGCTTTCAGGGAAGGGATTTTCTAACGGGGTAGAGGGAGATTGAATTTGTTTAAGGAAGCGGTTCATTCAAAATGGCTCGGGCTTGTGGTGGGCATGCTTGTCGTGCTTTTTGTCTTGCCGCTATTCGCTCCCAGGTTTTACGTTTACATCCTTGCGCTGATTTATGTGACCGCCTTATTGGCCATGAGTCTTAATATGGTGGTGGGATATGGGGGCATGTTTCAGTTTCATCATGCGGTGTTTTATGGGGTGGGAGCCTACGCAGTCGCCTTGATACTCACGAAAACCTCCATGCCCGTGTGGATCGGTTTTATGGCAGGTCCTGTTGTGGCAGCGGTCACCGGGTTGATCATCGGCTGGTTTTGTGTCAGACTAACCAGACTTTACTTTGGCATGCTCCAAATTTCTCTGGGTTCGTTGATTTGGGCAATCGTTTTCCGTTGGTATAGTTTTACGGGCGGCGATGATGGCATCCATGGCATCTCCATGCCGTCCCTGATTTCCTCCCTAAACAATTCTTATTACTTTATCCTGATCATCTTCATCGTCTGTCTTGTATTGATGTACATGATTGTCAAATCTCCGTTTGGGAGCACCCTCCAAGCGATTCGGGATAATTCGCAGCGATGTGAAGCCGTTGGGATCAACGTCAGACGCTATCAACTGGGCGGGATTGTTGTGGCCACATTCTTCGCGGGTGTGGCAGGCGTCCTTTTTGTGGTCCTGGAGCGGTCGGTTTTTGCCGAAATGCTTTTTTGGGTTTTGTCCCTGGAGATTTTTATCATGTGCCTCTTAGGGGGATGGTTTACCTTTGCCGGTCCTATTCTGGGAGCAGCGATTACCGTTGCTATGCGGACTTTTGTTGGAAAATATACCGAGTATTGGACGTTGATTCTTGGGGTGATGCTCATTCTGGTCATTTTCTTTTTACCAGAGGGCGTCATGGGTTTTTTCCAGGATTTATTTAAGCCTAAGGCGAAGGCAGTAGCGGAAAGGGGTAAATAACCGATGCTACAGGTGGAGGGGCTGATGAAGTCATTTGATGACTTCATGGCCGTCAATGGAGCTAACCTCGCTGTGGGTAAGGGAGAGATTGTAGCCGTGATCGGTCCGAACGGCGCAGGTAAAACCACCTTATTTAACCTCATCACCGGTGCATTGAAGCGGGACAGAGGAAGGATTGTTTTTAAAGGTGAGGAGATCAGTGAACTACCCCCTTACGACATCTGCAAGAAAGGAATTAGCCGGTCGTATCAGATTGTGAACATCTTTCCCCGGCTGACTGTCTTCCAGAATGTCCAGGTCGCTGTCCTTTCCTATCAGAGAAGGAATTCCAATCTTTTCCGGCCTGCGCAGAGTCTCGCTGTTAAGGAGACGAGAAGTATTTTGGAAAGTATGGGCCTGTCCGGTAAAGAGAAAAATATTGCAGGGTCGCTCTCCCATGGTGACCAGAAAATATTGGAGATCGCCATTGCGTTAGGGAATGAGCCAGAATTATTGATTCTGGATGAACCGACGGCTGGCATGTCTCCAGAAGAAACCCAGGCCACGATGGAGCTCGTCAAGCGGTTGGGCAAGCAGAGGGGGTTGACCATTTTATTCTGTGAGCATGACATGGATATCGTTTTTTCCATTGCGCAAAGCATTATGGTGATGCGTCACGGACAAACCATCCTTCAGGGAACCCCAGGGGAAATAAGAAGCAACAAAGAGGTACAGGAGGCCTACCTCGGAGGTGAATGATGCTTGAGGTGGAGGGAATCCACACCTTTTATGGTTTGAGCCATATTCTGTTCGGCGTCTCTTTAAAAGTCGATTCGGGAGAGGTAGTCTGTCTTTTGGGACGAAACGGAGCAGGGAAAACGACCACCATGAAGAGCATCATTGGCATCCTACCACCGAAACAAGGGAATATCCGGTTTAAAGGAGAGGAGATTATCGGCATTGAGCCCTATCTGCTCACCCGAAAGGGCATAGGTTATATCCCTGATGATAGAAGGATCTTTGCCGACCTCACGGTGGGAGAAAACTTAGAGATCGCGGAGAGAAAGGCGAAGGAAGGCGAAGGATGGAGCAGAGAGAGAATTTACGGACTGTTCCCCGCCCTGAAAAGTATCGAATCTCGCAGAGGAGGTTGCCTGAGCGGAGGAGAACAGAAGATGTTGGCCATTGCACGGGCATTAATGGGGAATCCAGAGTTCCTCCTCCTTGACGAACCCTTCGAAGGACTGGCACCCCTATTGATCCATGCTCTCGAGGAGCAGATCAGCAAGCTCAGAGAGGCTGGGTTGACCGTCTTAATTGCTGAACAGAATGTGAGATCAACCCTGAGAATAAGCGACCGTGGCTATATCATTGATAATGGACAAATCCGTTACCATGGAAGCATCACGGAACTAAGAGATAATGAGGAAGTGAGGAAGAGATACCTTCTGGTATAGTCTTTGAATTCCCTCCTTGAAAATCAGCCATCCGCCACACGGTATGTTCAGAGTCTGAATATTGTTCAAGGAAAACCTCCCGTTCTGTGACCCTTCGGCGGTTCGCAGGCGGGAGGCTTTTTTTATGCTTCACAAAGAATTGCTGCAAAAACCAACACTTGACAAAATGAATAATACAA
>JAPVTA010000293.1:0-22401 GCA_047519465.1 Thermodesulfobacteriota bacterium
AGCAGGCAACAGAACTCGGAATGAGACCGCTGCTTGCGCATTGCCATATGGGGCTCGGAGAGGCCTACGTCAAAACAGGACTCAGTGAGGAAGCACGCCCTGAACTCTTGGCTGCTATCGAACTGTACCGTTGCATGGATATGGCCTTCTGGCTACCAAAGGCCGAGTCCGCCCTTACCAAAACAACCGATTCGGCACAATCATAGATGCCGTGTCCCGTAAACGGAATAGTGAACCACCCATAGACTTTAGCCGCGCGCTTGCAATGAGCAGAATTTTTGAGAAGCTCGGGAAACCCGAGGATAACTTCCTGAAAGAGTGATTTTCTAATTTCGTCCGATATTGCAATGTTTGGAACCGGAATCGATGGGATAAGGCGCTATCAAGGAAGAATTTTCCTCCTCTATCTTTGGACAAACTGTCCATTTGAATTCTACAATTTTCATATTTAAAGGATTTGTGTGTACATAGCTTTGATGTGATTTTATCCCGGTTAAATCCACTTTCCTCCAAATTCTTTGAAGACTCAAGGCATACTATTTGCTTCTGATTCTGTCCATTGTTTATGAGAATCGCTTGAGACCGTCAGTAGAATTATACGTCAAAACGGAAGGGGGGTATGGAGGCGATGCTAATCAAAAAATTGAAATTGGCATTGATAGTGGTCGTTGTTGCCGATATAATAGCTTTGATTCTTGAGTATCCGAGAATTTATTTCATTATCTCTGCTGACGGATGGTCCACCTATAATGTAATTGAATTCATTTCATGGATCACACGTTGAAGTTGGGGAAAAGATTTGGGGTGATAATGCTGATGCCGATCATATCCTTTTCGTTTGGAATAGAATATACAAAAATAGAGAACTCATAGGTGGTTAAAAAATAGGTTTTTGATCGATTGCCAAAAGGCGAAAGCAGGGTTAGAAATGGCCCTGCTTTTTTTGTTTATTTCCTTCAGTAATCATAGACTCTCAGATCATTTCTCCATTGGAGAGTAGGAGGTGAAAGCGTCAGACAAAATACCTTCCACAATGTAAATTTCCAACTCTCTCGATCCTACTCTTTCGGATGTTTGGCTTCGTAGATGCGCCGTTTGATCTGGCCGATCTCTTTGGTGACAGGAATCTCTTTGGGACAGACCTCAGTGCATTTCCACAGGGTCTGGCAACCCCAGGCGCCGTCCTTCTGATCCAGGAGAGCGATCCTTTCCTCCGAACCCTCATCCCTCGAATCGAAAAGGTACCGAAAGGAGCGAACCAAAGCTGCAGGGCCGACATACCCTGCTGTCTGCGGATTCTGATTGACCGGACAGGCTGCCGTGCAGCAGGCACAGAGGATACAGCGGATGGCTTTTTCAAGAAGGTTCTGTTGCTCCGCCGACTGACTCCTTTCTTGATCGGGCGGAGGAGTTTTTGTGATCAGATAAGGCTTGATCGAATTGTATTTCTCAAAGAAAGGGTCCAGATCCACGACCAGGTCCTTGATCACCTTAAACACCGGAAGAGGCTCGATCAGAACCTCCTCTTTATAGTCCCTGGCCAGCTTTTGGCAGGGAAGGCCGCAGATCCCGTTGATCCTCATTCCGTCCGATCCACAGATGCCATGGCCGCAAGACCACCTGTAAGAAAGGGTGGGATCTTGTTCCCACCGGACCCGATTGAGACAATCGAGGAGTCGATCCATCGGGTCGGCCTCGACCTCATAGGTTTGGTAATAAGGCTTCTCGTCCTTCTGGGGATCAAAGCGAAAAATTTTTAGTTTGATGAGCATCTATCTCCTTCTTCCCCCTCACCCTACCCCTCTCCCACCAGGGGAGAGGGGAAAGCTGAGAGACTCACGTTTCGCCAGTCTTCAATCTGAAATCTGAAATCTTAAATTTGCAATTTTCTTAATAGACCCTCGCCTCGGGTTGAAATCGCGTGATCTTCACGGGCTTATATCTTACCTCAGGCCCCCTCGGAGTTTGAAAAACGAGCGTATGCTTTAAAAAGTATCGATCTGCCCTCAACGGAAAATCCTCCCGATAGTGGGCTCCCCGGCTCTCCCTTCGATGGAGAGCGCTGAAAAGGATCACTTCCGAAAGGTCAAGCTGATGTTCCAGTTCGAAGGCCTCCATCAATTCGTAATTGAAGGCCTTTTCCTTGTTCACCACCCCGACCTCCTTGTAGCGCCCTTTCAGGCTTCGGACCTCCTCCATCCCATTTTTTAAGCCGTCCTCATTTCGAAAGACCGACCCATAATCCGTCATCACAGACCGCATCTTTTTCCTGAGCGGATCGATTCTCTCTCGACTGGGATGGTTCAATAATCGGGCGATCTTTTCTTCGCATAATTTCAGAGGGTCTTTCGAGAGGGGCGGATGCTCCATATCTTTGATCCTGTCTTTCATCGCCAACCCGCTTCTGCGGCCGAAGACGAGTAAATCGAGGAGGGAATTGCAGCCGAGTCGGGTTGCACCGTGAACCGAGACGCACGCACATTCCCCGGCCGCGTACAATCCCGGGACGATCGAACCCCTCTCATCGGCCAGAACCCTTCCATCGACGTCCGTAGGGATGCCTCCCATCATGTAATGACAGGTGGGTGCCACTGGAATCGGGTCGTAGACCGGATCAATTCCTGTGTAGATTCTGACAAAGGAAGCAATCTCCCAGAGTTTCTCCTGAATCTTCTCCTCTCCGAGATGAGTGAGGTCAAGATGGACATAATCCTTTCCGCCAATCCCCCTCCCTTCTCGAATCTCCGTGAGAATGGCTCTGGAGACAACATCTCTCGCTGCCAGATCCTTTACGGTCGGAGCATATCGCTCCATAAACCGCTCGCCCAACCGGTTGCGCAAAAGACCACCCTCGCCTCTTGCCGCTTCGCTCACTAGAATTCCTAAAGGGTAAAGCCCTGTCGGATGAAACTGAACAAATTCCATGTCCTCGAGTGGAATTCCCAAGTGGTAGGCTAAGCTGAAGGCTTCTCCGGTGGTCGCATTGCCATTCGAGGTTGTCGTATATACCTTTCCGCACCCTCCGGTGGCCAGGAGAACCGCTTTGGCCTGAAGAAGATGAAGTTCTCCTGTGGCCAGATCATAGGTCACTACCCCCACGCATCTTCTCTTGTCCGTGATCAGCGAAACCAGGTAGTGTTCAGGATAGAATTTTGCCCGATGCCGGAGGCACTGGTCGAAGAGGGTATCGAGAACAACCCTTCCGGTATGGTCTGCGGCATAGCAGGCCCTCTTTACGGGCTTCTTCCCATAATCCCGAGTATGGCCACCGAAGTTCCGCTGGGCGATCTTTCCCTCGGCGGTGCGACTGAAAGGAACACCCATATGCTCCAGCTCGTAGATGGCCCGAGGCGCATCCTTGACCAGGATCTCGATGGCATCCTGATCCCCTAAGTAGTCGCTCCCCTTGACGGTATCGTAGAAATACCATTCCCAATGATCCTCCTCCTCGTTTCCGAGAGGGGCAGTAATCCCCCCTTGGGCCGCCCCGGAGTGAGATCGCGTAGGAAGAACCTTACTGACCACAGCCACGTTGGCTTGGCCCACACACTCCACCGCTGCCCGAAGTCCGGCCAGGCCGGCCCCTATAACGACGATATCATGCTGGAAGATCATTTCGATCGCTCTTCAATCGGAATATACGGACAGGCCTGCGGCCCGCAATAGGTCCCCACATAATCTGCATCGGGACGATACAGCTCGGGTTTGGGTTGGGCTTCGGCAAACTTCTCTTCAATGATATGAGCTGTCCAGCCCGAGATCCGTGAGACGGCGAAAACAGGGGTGAAGAGGTCTATCGAGATCCCCATCATGTAATAGACCGAGGCGCTGTAGAAATCGACATTGGGATAGATGTCTCTCCCCTTCAACCTTTTGAACTCCTCTTTGGTGGCCGCCTCGATCGCCTTCGTCAATTCAAACCATTTTCGATCTCCCAGACGATCTGCCAAACGGCTGCATATCCCTCTGAGGATCGTCGCCCGGGGGTCCTCGGTGTGGTAAACCGCATGCCCCATGCCCATCACCTTTCCTCCCTTTTGGAGTTTCTCGGATACCCAGGATTTCACACGAGCGACCTCTCCAATCTCCAGAAGCATCTTCATGACCTCGCTATTCGCCCCACCATGAAGCTCTCCGGAAAGCGCTCCGACAGCGGCTGCGATGGAAGCGTAGAGTTGGGCATGGGTCGAAGCCACCTCCCGACCTGCAAATGTGGAAGCATTAAAGGAATGCTCGGCATGGAGGATCAAACAGATATCGAAATCCCGCGCCGTGGCTTGATCAGGAGGAGATCCGGACAGCATGTATAAGAAGTTCCCTGCATGGCCGAGATCGGGATTGGGACGGACCGCTGTTTTGCCCCTTCGAATACGATCCCATGCAGCCACAAGGGTGGGCAGCTTGGCGATGAGCCGGATTGCTTTCCTAAGATTGGCCTCCCTCGTCTCATCGTGCAGCTCAGGATCGTGGGTCGCCAGAATAGGAACGGCTGCCTGCAGGATGTCCATGGGATGGGAAGCAATGGGCATCATCCCCATAAATCGATAAACAGCCTCGGGAATCTCCCTTTCTGATGTAAGTGCCGACTGAAACTTTCTCAGCTCTTCTGCCGGAGGGAGATAGTCATGAAGCAGAAGATAGGAAACCTCTTCAAAGGTGGAATGGACGACAAGGTCACAGATGTTTAGCCCTCGATAAATGAGGTTCCCTCTCTCCCCATCGACGTCCGAGATGCGTGTATCTGCTACCTTCACCCCTCGAAGGCCGATATTCTTCGTCTCCTGTATCTGTTCCATTTTTCCTGATCCCTCCTGCATGAACCTTCTAAAATAAATCTACATCGCCGCCGCAAAAACATCAATGCCAAATCCATTATACAATTATAGAGAAAGGATTAGGAAATAAATAGGGTCGATTCGGTATATTGCCGTTGAAAGAACCTTATTTTGACCCCCTCGCCCTCCCCTTGGAGACTGTGTAGCAATTATGATTTACCGAATGGGCACATATAGTATGTCGTAGGGGCTCAATTTATTGAGCCCTACTGGTGGGCTTGATAAATCAAGCCCCTACAATTGCGATACGTCCTCTGGGGGCAGAGGGTTTCGGCGTGAGCTCAGTCGAAGGTTCAGCCAAATCGGTAACAGAGCATTTATCACGAAATTCGGGACACCTCCAAAGGAGGGTTTACGATTGATGTTTTATCGCAGAGGAAGCGGTATGGTTCAGCGATCCTCCAGCCAGGAGGATCTCTATTTCTCTTTGGTTGAGTCCGTGCAAAACTTCAAAGGATCTCTTTTGGGTCTGATTTTCAATCGTGAGAAGGCCGCCGGTCTTCAGTCCTTTCCGCAGATTTGTGATCCGTAGATAATCTCCCTGCTGAATCCTTGAAAACTCATCAGGATCTTTAAAGGTCAGAGGAAGAATTCCAAAGTTGATCAGATTGGAACGATGGATGCGGGCATAGGACTTTGTCACGATGGCTTTGATCCCGAGGTACATCGGAGCCAGGGCGGCATGCTCCCGGCTCGAACCCTGTCCGTAATTTTCACCCCCCACCACAAACCCGCCTTCCAATTGCTTTGCCCTCTTAACGAAATGGGCATCGATTCTTTCAAAGAGATGTTCCGAAATGGCGGGAATATTGGATCGGAGAGGAAGGACCTTGGCCCCCGCAGGAAGGATATCATCGGTGGTAATATTGTCCCCCACTTTCAAAATAACCGACCCCTCGATCAAATCCTCCAGGGGCCCGCGAAGGGGAAAAGGCTTGATATTGGGCCCTCGCCCGATCACCACCTTTTCCGGCCTGGAAGGAGGAGGGAGAATAAGACTGTCATCGATTAAGAATTTCGGAGGCATGGGGATACGAGGTGGTTTTGCGCCCAATTTTCTGGGATCGGCGATGGATCCTTTGAGGGCGCAGGCGATGGCGACATAGGGACTGGCCAGATAGACCTGATCTTCGGGTGTTCCGCTCCGGCCTGGAAAGTTCCGATTCATTGTCCGGACGGAGATGGCACGAGAGGGAGGAGCCTGTCCCATGCCGATGCAGGGGCCACACGCCGACTCCAGAATCCGTGCTCCGGCGCCGATCAGGTCGGCCAACGCCCCGTCCCGGGCAATCATTTCGAAGACCTGCTTCGATCCGGGGGTGATGGTGAGGCTGACATCCGGATGAATCTTTTTCCCCTTCACGATTTTAGCGACGCTCATCAAATCGAAATAGGAAGAATTGTTGCAGCTGCCGATGCAAACCTGTCTGACTTCTTTTCCTACCACTTCTTTGACAGGACTGACCCTATCCGGGCTGGAGGGTTGAGCGATGAGAGGCTCTAACTCGCTCACGTCGATCTCAACGACCTGATCGTATTTCGCATCTTTATCCGGCTCGAGGGGAGTCCAGTCCTTCTTCCTGCCCTGCGCCTTCAGAAATTGGAGAGTTCTTTCATCGCTCGGGAAGATCGTGGTGGTAGCTCCGAGTTCCGCTCCCAGATTGGCAATCGTAGCCCTTTCCGGGATGGAGAGGGTTTTCACTCCGGGCCCTCCGAATTCAAAAATCTTTCCCACACCTCCTCTTACGCTTAATCGTCTCAGCAACTCCAGCATGATGTCTTTCGAGGCAACCCATGGAGGAAGCTTTCCCTTCAAACTGACAAAGACGACTTGGGGCATCTTCAGATAATAAGGCTCGCCCGCCATGGCCAGGGCAACATCCAGTCCGCCCACTCCAATGGCGACCATCCCCATTGCACCGGCATTGGGGGTATGGCTATCCGAGCCGAGTAGGACATGCCCGGGCTTTGCAAATCGTTCCAAATGAACCTGGTGGCAAATGCCGTTGCCGGGTTTGGAAAAGAAGACCCCGTATTTTGCAGCAGAGGTTTGCAGGAATCGGTGGTCGTCCGCATTCTCAAATCCGGTCTGGAGCATATTGTGGTCCACATAGCTGATCGAGAATTTGGTCCTGACTCTCAGGATCCCCAAAGCCTCAAATTGAAGGTAGGCCATCGTCCCTGTGGCGTCCTGGGTGAGGGTCTGGTCAACGGAAATGGCGATATCTTCATGAAGCGCTAACCTTCCGCTGACCTGATGCGTCTCAAAAATTTTTTGTGCGAGATTCTTGCCCACCGATCACCTTGCGACTCAATAAATTCTGGAATGATAATCGATGCCTCTCTCATTTGTCAACGTAACTGTCATCGCGACAATCCGTAGAAAATACCTCCTCTCCCCTGGCGGGAGAGGACTGTGGTGAGGGGGAAATGAGTTCAGATGTTCACCCCCACCCGCACCCTCCCCCATCGAGGGGGAGGGAAATTGTTTTTATTTTCATGGCTTGTGGGACATATTCCGGTCGAGTTTTTGGAGGGGAGATCATTCCGATCCCGCTTCGCCCGATACGGAAGGGCTCTTCAAGTTCCCAAAATTCCTTGACAGATTGGCTCTTTTATGTTTTATAATACCAGCGAGGAAATTCAAAATGTTTAACTCTTACTTCTTTTATTATTTTGGCAAGGGTCACCCGTAAATCCAATCCCGATAGCGGGATGGAAGCCATGGGTGACCCACAAGGCCCCATGGCTTTTTTATTTTGAGAGCCATAGGGGCAACCTTATGGCTTTTTTTTCTCGAGATCGAGGGGATCAAGAAAGGAGATTTCAGCCATGGCCATTTCAAAGAGAGTGAAGAGTGCATTAAATAATGCCTCCTGGGTGAGGCGGATGTTCGAAGAAGGGGAAGAATTAAAGCGAATCCATGGCGACGAAAACGTCTATGACTTCTCCCTCGGAAACCCGAATCTCGAGCCTCCTGCCTCGCTGAAGAAGGCACTGAAAGCCCTTGCCGATAGCCCGATTCCGGGAATGCATCGCTACATGCCGAACTCCGGCTACAGCGATACGCGAAGGGCCATTGCCGAGTATCTCAAGGACGAATCAGGGCTTCCCTTCAATGAGAACCATGTCGTGATGACCGTAGGTGCTGCCGGCGGACTCAACGTGGTCTTAAAGGCAATCTTGGATGAGGGAGAAGAAGTCATCGTCCCCTCCCCTTACTTCATGGAATTCAAATTTTACATCGAGAACAGCGGGGGTGAAATCCGATTAGTCGAAACCAACGAGGATTTTTCGCTCAATCTGTCAGAGGTTGAGAAAGCGATCGGCTTGAAGACCAAGGCTGTTCTGATCAATTCACCCAATAACCCGACCGGCGTTGTCTATAATCAAGCCTCGCTCGAAAAATTGGGGGAATTGCTGAAGAAGAAAGGCCGGGAGTTAGGAAAAACGGTCTATCTCATTACAGATGAGGCCTACAGGCGGATCGTCTTCGATCAGATTCAGCTTCCTATTGCTTTCTGTCACTATCCTCACACGATTCGCGTCACCTCCCACTCGAAAGACCTTTCTCTTCCCGGAGAGAGAATCGGCTATATTGCCCTGAATCCGTACTGCGAGGAAGTGGACGAGCTGATGTCCGCTATTGTCTTTGCCAACCGAACCCTCGGATTCGTCAATGCCCCGGCATTGATGCAGAGGTTAGTGGCTCCCCTCCAAAAGAATTCAGTGAACGTCAGGGAATATGAGGAGAAGCGGAATTTCTTTTACCAGTCCTTGACCGCCTTTGGATATGAAGTGGTTAAGCCTCAGGGGGCTTTCTATTTCTTCCCGAAAGCCCCCGTTGAAGATGATGTGGCCTTTGTCAGAGAACTTCAATCAAGAAGGATCCTGACTGTTCCGGGTAGGGGTTTTGGGAAACCGGGTTATTTCAGGATCGCCTATGCGGTCGATAAGAGAGTGATTGAAGCCGCACTCCCTGGGTTTAAAGAAGCGGCGGAAAAATATAAAGCGAAAAGGGGATAAACAGCCGTTAGGACGAGACCTCGGAGAAAAAATCGTCCTCAGGTCCGATGTGGAGTCGGAAATATGTTTTGGGAATTCCCTGAGGGTCCCCATTTGATAAATATAATCAACTACTTTTGAGACAAAAAAGGGCACATTTCCCTCCCCTCAAGAATCTTCCTTCCTTGAGAAAAACCCTGCAATATCCGACAGGTTCGACTCGTAGCCCCCTTTGGCACTATATTTGCTCAATAATACCTATTTCTTAGCGACACTGGCTGATAACGAGGGATTCCGAGCAATCGGAAGATGCCTGGTCGCCGTAGTTTGCGGGCGGCCCACTCTTTTGACAGCTTATCCCAAGGGCCACGAATTTTAGGGTGCCAAAAGCATGGTCACGATAAACCCCAGCCCTTTTGATTTGGATCAATTCAGACTGATGAATCGCCAGAAGCGATCCGTGGTGAGAACCAGTCTCTACGTAGGTCTCCCTGTCTTGTCCAGTATGGCGATTTACAATTTCATAAAAGGCAATCACTTCCTGTCGATCTTGATCTGTGTCATGCTTCTGATCGTGATCCTCTTTGGCTTTATGACCAGGAGAAGAATCGATGAGAAATTTGAATATAAGATCTATTCCATTCTTTTTAGACTGTTTATTGCAGGGGGTGGCATTGCGCTTCTCTACGAGATCGGCCTTCAATCGAATTTTAGCCGAATAGGGTGGTGCTACCTCTTCCCTCTCGTGATCGCCTTTGTCGTCCGGACAGGAGAAGGCATCATCTGGTTGTCCGTCTTTTACGGGGTTTTGGCATTCCTCATACTCCATCTTGATTTACAAAAGATCACGCTATTTCAACTCCATGAATTGAGATCTCGATTCTTGATTTCGTTTTTTGTTGCCAGCATCCTGTCTCTCCTGTTGGAACATGGATTTCGTCACGCCCAGCAGAGATGGCTCAATCATCAGCGCAACCTTAAAGAATCCGAAAATCGCTACCGACAAGCCTACGAACAACTGAACACCCAGATGCAGGAGCGCAAGCAGGCAGAGGAGGCCCTAAAAGAGAGAACCGAGGAACTGGCCCGGTCAAACAGAGACTTAGAGCAATTTGCCTACGTCGCCTCCCACGACCTGCAGGAACCGTTGCGCATGGTGACGAGTTATGTCCAGCTGCTTGCCCGGCGATACAAAGGCAAGCTCGACTCCGATGCGGACGAGTTCATCTGCTTTGCGCAGGACGGAGCGACTCGCATGTGGAATCTGATCAATGCCCTGCTGACTTACTCTCGGGCCGGGATGCCGGGCAACCCACTCGAACCCACGGACTGCGAGACAGTCCTCCGTCAAACTCTCGACAACCTGAAGGTGGCCATCGAGGAAAATGGGGCCCTCGTGACCCATGATGCCCTTCCGACGGTGACGGCCGATACCCCTCAATTGATCCAGTTATTCCAAAATCTGATCGAAAACGCGATCAAGTTCCACGGGGCTGAACCGCCTCGTGTTCACGTTTCGGCCAGCCGAAACGGCAACGGGTGGATCTTCTCCGTGCGGGACAACGGGATCGGCATCGCCCCGGAGTATACCAAGCGCATTTTCACCATCTTTCAGCGGCTTCACACCCGGGAGAAGTATGCCGGCACTGGGATCGGTCTGGCGTTATGCCAAAAGATTGTGGAGCGACACGGTGGACGCATCTGGGTCGAGTCGAGGGTTGAAGAGGGGGCCACGTTTTACTTCACTCTTCCAAAGGCAGGAGGGCTGCAAACGTGACGATAGATAGTCCCTCCGCCTATCGTCGCGTGTCAGAGGAAACCGTCAAGGGTATCAGAAATTCCTTGTTGACGGATGTACCAGTAGGAAAGATCTGCAAATTTTTGAAAAAAGGATTTGAGCCATACTGGTGAGTGATTTGATTTCGCGCTGAGTTTCTCACGGGAGAAAGGTCCTATGCGCAAGAATTTGAATCGTAAGAAATTAGACATCGGGCGCTACCTTCGGTATTTAACGGGGACCCCGGATGGCTCTCCTGTTCGTCCTTTCGACCCCGGGCAGATTCGCCCCGTCTACGTCCTCCGTTTCGTCTGCATTATCGCAATTGTGACGCTCATTCCGTTCGGCATTCTTGCCTTAGTGGAAAAGAATAACTCCGTAGGAATAATGGACCTGTCTTTGGTGTCTTTACTCATCGGAAACTATCTTCACGCCCACCGATACAAGCGGTACACCTTCAATATCTACTTAGGCGTTTCCCTCGCTGCCATGCTCTTTGTCTACATGTTCCTCACTGCTGGGATGAACAGGGGCGGATTTGTCTGGTATTATACCTTCCCCGTGGTAGCCTGTTTCCTCCTTGGGTCCAAAAAAGGGGCCATCGCCACTGCCCTGATATCCTTACCCGTGGTCATTCTTTTTCTGGTGAGAGCCCCCCTGTCCATCTTCTCGGATTATAGCCTCGATTTCAAGTTAAGGTTCATCTCTTCTTTTTCCGTGGTTTTTGCCTTCTCCTATTTATTCGAATATTCGCGAGAGAAGAATCGGGTAGAACTTCGAAGAGCGCATGAGGGCTTGGAAAAGCGGTTTGAAGAGCGGACCTCGGCCTTACAAGCTTTGCAAGGGGCCATCCAATCATTGCAAAAGGAGATTAACGAGCGCCGCCGAGTCCAGGAAGCGCTACGAGAGAGCGAAGAAGGGGCAAGGCGGCTGGCTCAAGAGAATGCGATTTTTGCCGAAATCAGCCGGATCCTCAGCTCCACACTTAACATCGATGAGGTCTATGACCGTTTCGCGGCCGCTGTCCGCCGTCTCATCCATTTCGACCGAATTTCAATCTGCGCCATCGATTCGGAGAAGCAGACGGTTACGATTGCTTGGGCAGTGGGACCCGATCGATTGGGTCGGATGCCTGGGGATGTCTTTCCGCTCTGTCGGTCGGACCAGAGGGAATTCCTCCAAACTCGATCGAGCGTCTTTATTCAGACGGAGGATAGGCGGGAAATAGAAGAACGATTCCCGTTTCTTCTGTCCTCCTTCCAATACGGGTTCAGATCCTGCATCTCGGTCCCTCTGATCTTGAAAGACCAAGTCATCGGGACTCTGAACCTCCGATCCTTCAAAGTGAATGCCTACACGGAAAGGGATCTGAAGGTTGTCGAAAGGCTCGGTTTTCAGATTTCGGGCGCCGTTACCAACGTCCTTCTTTTCAACGAGCGGATGCGGGCAGAAGAAGCCTTGAAAAAGAAGACCCAGGAACTGGCCCTGTCGAATAAGAACCTGGAACAATTTGCCTACGTCGCCTCCCACGATCTTCAGGAACCCTTGCGCATGGTAGCAAGTTATGTCCAGCTGCTGGCCGAGCGATACAAGGGCAAGCTCGACTCCGATGCCGACGAATTCATCACCTTTGCCGTGGACGGGGCCATTCGCATGCGGAAGCTGATCAACGACTTGCTCACCTACTCACGGGTGGGGACAGAGGGCAAGGAACTCGAGCCCGCGGGCTGCGAGACAGCCCTCCATCAATCCCTCGATAACCTGAAGGTCGCCATCGAGGAAAACGCAGCTATCGTGACCCATGATGCGCTTCCGACCGTGATGGCGGATAACGCACAATTGGTAGAGCTGTTTCAAAACCTGATCGGAAACGCAATCAAGTTCCGCACAAGCGAGCCGCCTCGCGTTCACGTCTCAGCCAGCCGAAACGGCAACGGGTGGATCTTCTCCGTGCGGGATAACGGGATCGGCATTGCCCCGGAGTATGCCAAGCGCATCTTCGTCATCTTTCAGCGGCTCCACGGCCGGGAGAAGTATGCGGGTACCGGTATCGGCCTGGCGATATGCCAAAAGATTGTGGAGCGACACGGAGGACACATCTGGGTCGAGTCAGAACTCGGAAAGGGAGCCACCTTTTACTTCAGCCTTCCGGCAAGTGAAGCGAAGCAGTTTTGCCCATAGGGCTTAAAGGAGCGGAGTAGGGTTTAGAGGAATGGATACGAGAGAAGGAATGAAATTGGAAAGAGAATGTCGACCCGTGGAAATATTATTGGTGGAGGACAATCCGGGTGACGTCCGCCTTACACGGGAGGCCTTCAGGGAAGGAAAGATATACAACCATCTGAGTGTGGTCAGTGATGGGGTGGAAGCCCTGGCCTTCCTCCGCCGGGAAGGGTGTTATGCCAACGCGCCCCACCCAGACCTCATTTTACTCGATCTTAATCTCCCGAAGAAGGACGGTCGCGATGTCCTTGCCGAGATCAAGGACGAGGAAGAACTGAAACGCATCCCTATCGTGGTGCTGACCACCTCGAACGCGGAGAAGGATATCTTGAAAACCTACGGCCTCCAAACGAGCTGCTACATCACCAAGCCGGTGGATTTCGCCCAGTTCGTTGCCGCCGTCCGATTAATAGAGGATTTCTGGTTCAGCATAGTGAAGCTGTCAAAGGGTGCAAACGCCGATGTCAAACGTTGAAACAAAGGGAGAGAAACCGTTGAATGTCCCCGACCGACGGCCCGAGACTATCCATGTGCTGCTGATCGAAGATAACCCCGGAGATGCGCGGTTGGTCAAAGAGATGCTGGTCGACGCCGATGCCAGCAAGTTCAACCTGACCCATGTAGGTCTCCTCAGCCAAGGCCTGTCCCTCCTTAGAAATGAAAGTCATCACGTCATCCTGCTCGACCTGTCATTGCCAGATGGACACGGTCTCGACACCATCAGTCAGGTGTGTGCCGTGGCTCCCGATCTGCCCGTTGTCATCCTAACCGGCCTCGACGATGAAACAACTGCAATCCGAGCTGTCCAGGAAGGGGCCGAGGACTATCTGGTCAAGGGTCAGATGGACGCCAATTTGCTGGCACGGGCGATCCGGTACGCGATCGAGCGTAAGCGAGGAGAAGAGGCGCTCCGGGAAAGTGAGGAGAAATATCGGACCATTCTTGAAAACGTCGAAGATGGCTACTACGAAGTAGACCTCGTCGGCAACCTTACCGCATTCAACGATTCGATGTGCCGAATCTCGAGGACCCCCAAAGAACAATTGATAGGTTTGAATAACCGGCAGTACATGGATCAAGAGAACGCAAAGAGAGTGTTTCAAGCTTTTAATGAGGTTTACAAAACGGGGAGACCCCGTCGAGAGTTTGACTGGGAGATTACCAGAGAAGACGGGAGCAAGGCATGCGTTGAGGCATCGATATCATTGCGAAAAGATGCCTCCGGTAAGCCCACCGGGTTTAGAGGGATAGTACGGGATATCACTGAGCGCAAACGGACGGAAGATCTACTCCGGCAAAGTGAGGAGAAATATCGAACCATTATTGAAAACATCCAGGACGGCTATTTCGAGGTCGATCTTGCCGGTAATTTTACCTTTTTTAACGATACGGTGTGCAGACACTTTGGATACACCGCGGAGGAGCTGAAGGGGATGAACTACCGGCAGTATATGGAAGAGGAAACGGCGATAAGAGTCAGTCAACACTACGTTAGAGTCTACCGGACAGGGGAGCCGATCAAGTCATTGGATTTTGAAACGACCCGAAAAGACGGGAGTAGGCGTACCTTCGATGTCTCGGTGTCTCTCATCAGGGACTCGGAGGGGAAACCGGTCGGATTCCGCGGTATTTCTCGCGACGTTACAGAGCGCAAGCGAGGAGAAGAGGCGCTACGGGAGAGCGAGGAAAGATTCCGCCAGCTGGCAGAGAACATTCGTGAGGTTTTCTACATCTCCGAACAGGGCTGCATCCGATACGTAAGTCCCGCCTACATGGAAATCTGGGGACGCACCCCTCAACATCTTTACCAGGAGCCCAACTCCTTCTTGGATACGGTCCATCCCGAGGATAAGGAGGGCGTGAGGGAATCTTTAGAGAAGAAGGAGCAAGGAGAAGTCGAACAGGTCTATCGCATTGTCCGTCCCGATGGGTCCATCCGCTGGATCAAAGACCGGTCTTCTCCGATTTATGATGATAAAGGGGAGACGCTCCGTGTGGTCGGCATTGCCGCCGATATCACGGACCTTAAGCTCGGGGAAGAAAAGCTGAAATACCTAAGTTTACACGATCCACTCACCGGCCTGTATAACCGCATCTACTTCGAGGAGGAGATGAGCCGGATAGAAAGAGGGCGCTATAATGCGGTGGGGATCGTTTCGTGCGATGTGGATGGGCTCAAGCTGGTCAACGACACTCTAGGACACGATGAGGGGGATCGTCTGCTGGTGGCCGCTGCCGGGGTGATCCGGGGATGCTTCCGTGAGGGAGACTTGGTAGCCAGGATTGGCGGGGATGAGTTTTGTGTCGTCCTTCCGGATACGACCGAATCGGCTGTTGAGAATGCTTGCCAGCGGATTCAAGAGGCGGTGGCGGGCTACAATGACGCCAACCCGGAGCTTCCTGTGAGTATCTCGGTTGGATACGCCGTCAGCCGTGGAGCGGATAGGAACCTGAAAGACCTTTTTAAAGAAGCGGATAATAGCATGTACCGAAAGAAGCTTTATCGTACGCAGAGCGTCCGTAGCACCATTGTTAAAACCCTGATCAATACGCTCAAGGAAAGGGACCTCAACGCGGAGAAACATATCCTTCGCATGGAAAAGTTATTGGTCAGTGTGGCCGTCCTTGTCGGACTGCCCGAGTCTACGAGGTCTGACCTATCCCTCTTAGCCAAATTTCACGACATCGGCAAAGTGGGGATCTCCGACTCGATCCTCTTCAAGGAGGGCGCTCTGACCTCCGAGGAGTGGACGGAGATGAAGCGACATTGCGAGATCGGGTATCGTATCGCCCTTTCCGCCCCCGACCTCATTCCGATTGCCGACTGGATTCTCAAACACCACGAGTGGTGGAACGGCCAGGGCTATCCCCTCGGCATCGAAGGAGAAGAAATTCCCGTCGAGTGCCGACTTTTGGCCATTGCCGATGCCTATGAGGCTCTTACCAGCCCCCGTTCTTATCGAAAGACACTTTCCGATGCGGAGGCTGTGGCCGAACTCCGGAGATACGCCGGAACGCAGTTTGACCCCAAGCTTTTAGAGAAGTTTGTTGAGATGTTAGAAACCCACCCTCCTGAATTAGAGTCCGACGCAACCGCTGCCTTTTAGGGATGGAAAGGCTTCTCAGGAGCTTGACATGAGGCGTTTTCTTCGATACTTGACGGCCCTTCGGAACAGCTTCTTAAATCATCCTCGCGACGTTGAGCAGACTCGCCGCGTCTACATCATTTTTCTTATCTCCATCCTGGTCATCGTCACACTCGTTCCCTTTGGAGTGCTCGCGTTAACAGAGCGAAATTATACCGTGGGGACGTTCGACCTCACTTTGGCGCTTTTGCTGACGATCAACCTCCTGCACGCTCGTCGCTACAGGAACTACGATTTTAATATCCGGTACGGCATTGCCTTCTCCGCCCCCCTCCTTGTTTATGCGTTCCTGACCGGCGGGGTCAACGGAACCGGATTTGTCTGTTACTATGCCTTCCCTCTGATTGCCTGCTTCTTCCTCGGATCTAAGAAAGGAGCCATTGTTGCGGCGTTGATCTTGTTACCCGTGGTCAGTCTTTTCCTGATGAAAACCCCTCCATCCATCTTTGCCCACTATAGCTTCGACTTCAAGTTAAGGTTTACTTTTTCTTTTTTGGTAGTTTCCCTCTTCTCTTACTTGTTCGAATACGAGCGGGAGAGGAAGCAGGAAGAACTTCGAACTGCACGCAACGACTTGGAAAAACAAGTAGAAGAGCGGACCTCTGCCTTGCGCGAAGCCATTCAGTCACTACAAAAGGAAATTAGCGAGCGCCGCCGAGCAGAGGAGGCCCTCAAAGAGAAAACCGAGGAACTGGCCCGGTCAAACAAGGACCTGGAACAATTCGCCTATGTCGCCTCCCACGACCTCCAGGAGCCGTTGCGCATGGTGACGAGCTATGTCCAACTGCTGGCCAGGCGATACAAGAGCAAGCTCGACTCCAATGCCGACGATTTCATCCGCTTTGCCGAGGACGGAGCGGTCCGCATGTGGAAGCTGATCAATGACCTGCTGACCTACTCCAGGGTCGGAATGCAAAGCAAGGGACTCGGGCCCACGGACTGCGAGACAGCCCTCCGTCAATCCCTTGAAAACCTGAGGGTAGCCATCGAGGAAAACGGGGCTCTCGTGACGCATGATGCCCTGCCGACGGTGATGGCGGATAGCTCCCAATTGGTCCAGCTCTTTCAAAACCTAATCGGAAACGCAATCAAGTTCCGCGGAGACGACACGCCCCGTGTTCACGTTTCGGCCAGCCGAAACGGCAGGGGATGGATCTTCTCCGTGCGGGACAACGGGATCGGCATCGCCCCGGAGTATGCCAAGCGCATCTTCATCATCTTTCAGAGGCTTCACAGCCGGGAGAAGTATGCCGGAACGGGTATCGGTCTGTCGATATGTCAAAAGATTGTGGAGCGACATGGAGGACGCATCTGGGTCGAGTCGGAACTGGAAAAAGGCGCCACTTTTTACTTCTCTCTTCCGGCAAGCGATGCGGAGCCGGCTTCTTCGTAATCGTCCACATGGCAACGGTGCTCCCCTTGCGCCATGAAAATTCCTGTCTGAAAAAAAGAGAAAACATTTCTAATTTTCTGCTCCTCATTTCTGAATTGGCAGCGCTGGGAATGCAGGATCGTCATTCCGGGCAACCCCGGCCTCGAGCCGGGGCGACCCGGAATCCAGAAAAAGGCAACCCTGCCTTCCCTCGTTTCGATTTTCGGCTTGCCATATTCCAGCATCCTGATATACTGAATTAAAGTATTTCTCGTAACGGGTCATGACGGCTCCCCGAGGGGGTTTTGGAGTACGCGGCTCATTAAGGATTGTCTATCCTGTCGGAACGAAAATTGTGAAGCTCCCCGCCCACAGGGCGGGGCTTCCCGAAGAGGAAATTTCGTTGATATTGTGCCCCTTGACCCCGCCTATCCCGCTCTTGGCGGGACGGGGCACGTTCCGGTCAAAAGAGCACTTCCAGAATCCATAGAGGAAACAGAAAAATAGGGGATAAATGGGAAGTAGACCCTGAAGTATTGGCTGAGCCTATTCTAAATTTCAATAGGAGGGTGCTTTATGCTCTACGAAACCGTCTGGCTGTTCTTTGCCTTAGGCGTCGGCATCGTCATCAGCATTGGGCTCTTGGGCCTTATTTTTTCTCCTGCTATTCCTCCACGAATACTAAAAGTGATGGCTGTGATGGTATCTTTGCTGACTATTCTGACCGGCATCTATTTCTCTTATCAATGGAGTGCTCAGAGAAAAGGAATTCAAGTGTTGGCCCAGCAAGCTGAAGAAGCTATCAGGCAATATTTAGCGGCGCACCCGAAAAAATGATATGACACATTTTTAACCCGCAATGATAGCTGAGTCCATTTTCTTAGCGTCCACCTATTCCGACAAATTCCAGGGAAAACATCGTGCCCCTGCCTACCGGCAGGCCCTGAACCTAGCATGGTACAGGGCAGGCAGGCATGTCGGTGTTGCGAAAATCTCCTGTCGACTTTCAAGGTCAGGCACCCTTTACAGCCTCCTACCGAACGTGGCCCCCGGATCCCATTTTTGCCGCAGCCTTCTGGTTTTCCTTCGGTCAAGGGCCTCAGCAAGAATAGGCAAAAGGAAAGAACCTCCGGGAAGAGCGAAGATTGCCACGGCCGGGATGATCTTCGCTATGTTTTTCAGGTGACTCTTTATCTCTTTCCTCTCCTCCCGTGTCCACTTTTCATCCGTGTTTCTGGTTTTCATCAGAAGCTGCATCAGTCCCCTTATCGCAAGGACTTCCGCCAGGATGGCTTCCTTATTTATAAGGATCAGCCTTTTAAGATACTTTTTGATCATGGTCTACCTTCTCGCATTCACCTTTTCAGCCAATTTCCGCTAACAAAACATATTTTCAAAACGGCGAAGGCAGAGCCTTCCCTTTCTGCGATTCTCAGCCAATTCGGCCAATGTCAGGCCCTGCCCCTTTTCTTTTCCCTATCTATCGATCTTGGCAGACAGAAGCTTCGTCAGATCAATCCTCCACATCCCTTTTTCAAAGGACATCCGATAGGTCTCTGTACGAAATTTTGTCTCTCCTCCTCTAACAGGTTTCAAACCCATTTTTACTGTGGCATAGGCGAGGGTGGAGTTTCTCACATCCACTTGGATATCCCGGATCGTCTCCCACGAAGAGGCCAGTCCTATCCCCTTCTTCGTCATCCGGCGCTCAAAATCTTCTCTACTAAGGGCCCCTCGACTTCTTTGATTTCCATGATCAAACAGGAGACCGTACCTCCCGTCTTTCCACAAAAAAAGGATGGTCTTGACGGAGTCTATCACATCGCCTTCGATCTTGTTTTTGTTGATCTTTTCCTTTTCTGCCACTGTAGGCCGGTCCTTAGTCTTTTTCTCATCTTGCTTCTTGGGCTTCGTCTTCTCTTCCGGTGGCTTGGCTTCTTCCGGAATGGATTTCTTTTCAGCCTGCTCTCTGTACGCATCAGGGATCCTTGATTCATCTTCTGAAAAATGAACGGTCCCTTTTTCATCCACCCATTTGTAAACCTCCTTCGCATCTGAGGGACAAACCGCAGAAAGGAAGATCAGCGCTCCTATAACGACACAAGCTCTCATCGAATCTCGCTCCCTGATGATTTTTCTCCGGGACGTCGTGCTTTGCTCTCTGTCGGCGGGTAGAATCATCTTAGGCTATCTCATTCTCTATGTAAAGACGATTTTCCAGATTTTTTTGAGATAGAATGTTATCTTCCCCCGGAATTCTGCAAGCGTCACACAATTTATCTATTTGACAACGATGAGATAACATGACAATTTATGGATGAACAGGAGCGAAGTATGATTGACCTACACACCCACTCTCTGTTTAGCGATGGAGAATTCACTCCTGCTGAGTTGGCCCGGAGATTTGAGGTGGCGGGCTATAAAACGCTCGCCATCACCGATCACGGCGACTCGTCAACGATCGACTTGATCCTCCCCCGGATCGTCGCCTTTTGTGAGGAGGTCAATCGTCTGGAAGGAATTCGTCTTATTCCGGGAATCGAACTGACCCATATCCGGCCCGAGGCCATACCGGCCTTGGTCAGCAGGAGCAGGAAGTTAGGGGCAAGGTTGGTGTTGGTTCACGGAGAGACGATTGTCGAGCCGGTCGCGCCAAAGACGAATAGAATGGCGATCGAATCCTCTGTAGATATCCTCGCCCATCCCGGACTGATTACAGAGGAAGAAGTTTTACTGGCCAGGGAACGTTCCGTATACCTGGAGCTGACCTCGCGCAAAGGCCACTCCTTGACCAACGGTCATGTGGCCGAGCTGGCGCACAAGATCGGTGCTTCTATGGTATTGAACAGCGACACTCATTCGCCTGGTGACATCTGGCCAGCGGGCCGGCTCCACGAGATTGTGCTCGGGGCCGGGTTGACAGAGGACGACTACCAAACCATGATGAAGAACGCCGAATCCGTCGCAAGGCGATGCCTGACCTGAAGGATGTCCCTACCCTGCTTTATCCATGAGTTCCGTGTTTCTTACGCCTAAAACAAAATAAGGGTGCCGACTATTCCTCCTTTTCATCACCACCCAAAATGGTTTGTCCAGGATGAATCTCTTGATTTTAGGTCTTTGAGCAATAGGCATAGCGGTTGGAGCTGCTATGACTGCTTCGCTCTCCACTCTCGCCCCCTTATGATCCATATCAAATTTGATCTTTTCAAACATCTGTGCAATAAAGCACTCTTCAAAGTCTTTGTTAGCCAAAAACTTCCCCATCAGTTCGACATAGTCGCGATGATGATCGAGGTGCAATTTGGGCATTTCGAACTGGTCATCACCGTTCATCGCCGAAGAAACGCTATCAGCGTATTGGTCGATTTCGTTC
This sequence comes from Thermodesulfobacteriota bacterium, assembly GCA_047519465.1. GTDB lineage: Bacteria > Desulfobacterota > BSN033 > BSN033 > UBA1163 > UBA1163. The sequence goes on from JAPVTA010000293.1 coordinate 20,735, forward strand.
AGAACATCGTTGGGATCATTCATATCAAATCCTTTGACCAGCATTAATTCATCCCCATCATCTTTCAGCTTCAGGCGAATGATAAATTTGTCGTCATCCCAATATTTCAAAATGCTGATATTCCCTCCTTGCCTGGTGTCGCTGGCATGAAATCCTTTCACCCTCTCTTTCAGAAATGAGACATCCTTTTCTTTGAAGTGGATCGGATATTCCACCTTTTTTAGGAAATTGGCATAAGCAATGATATCAACAGGACCTAAATTTAGTCTTAGAGCATCAAAACTTTTATGCGGGAATTTTGCTCCGGATTCTTTATTGATAAGATCAACGGTCTTCTGCCCAACCCCGCCTTTGATGTAATAGCTTTTTTCGTCCAAGTCCTTTTTCGTAAAAGAGGCATCATTGAGTTGATCTGCCATCCTTAATGCAATTTTATCCTCGGTCTTCAATTTCGGTTTCTCATGCAAGATCTTTTCATCCAGTTCATTCCAGGCCAAATTCATGGCCAGACCCCAGACATAATTGCCCTTATATTCGCTGCCAAGATAGTGATTCATTCTTTGCTGGCTTTCGCTTGATCGAGGATGTCCTTCAGATTCACTTCAGGGTGATGATACCGCGGGTACTTAACGGTTTTTTTTCCATATTGGATCGCTTCCTGCGGGCACCACTGGAGGCAAGCGAAGCATTGCTCACACCGGTGAAGCCATGAGGGCTTTTCATCGATCATCTCGATATTGCTCGCCGGACAAACCTTGGAGCAGATTCCACAGCGATTACATTTATCATCCGCCCAGAATTTCTTGTCCATCTTGCAAACAGATCGAAAAGACATTTGATAGAACCAGGAAAAGAGGATGTTTTGCCATAAAGGTCCTCTATCTACTTTCTCCCGTTCCTGCCGGAGTATCGTCCTCGCAATCGCTTTTATCTTCTCCTGAGCTTCTCTGAACAACCGCTGCTGAGTCTCAACGGGCCCTGGACCGCCCCACGGGGTGTAGTTGGAGGGAAGGACAATAGAATAACCTACCGCGAGGGACTGCCCCTGAGTTGACATTAACTTTTTAAGTTGCAGCAGTGTCGCAGCGGCCTGGCCGGCGTTGACAGCCAGAGCAAAAAAATATGCCTCGGGTTTGACTTGGAGATGATGGATGAACTGGATGATACGGGAGGGCAATCCCCAGATATGGACTGGAAAAATGATGCCTATCGGATCCGCCTCCACCTTGAGATCTCTTGATAAATTCGGAACAAATCCAACCGCAGCATCTTCTAATTCCAGCGCCAGTTGACGGGCGACCCATAATGAATTCCCGGTTCCCGTATAAACATACAACTTCGTTGCCATAGAAAGCCCTCCAAGTTTCGAAGCGGGGCACCAGTTATTTCAATAGTCGCTCGATCTCACCGTCCGTGAAGCCGAATTGTCTGAAAATGCGGAGGACATAAGGCGGGGATAAGAAATGAGCAACCGCCCTTCTCCAAGAGGTGAACAAGTTGAAGCATCATTATCCCAAAATGAGCATGGCGATAACTGGTATCACCAGGATCAGCGTACTTAGCACCCACCAAATCGAATCCTTGTCACGACGCACCCTTGCCTTCAACCCAATGATCACCGCCACCAACGCCGCCAGACCACTGATCAAGGCGATCAGCATCGCGAT
>JAPVTA010000294.1:0-3938 GCA_047519465.1 Thermodesulfobacteriota bacterium
ATTCAAGACCCCACCCCTTTTCTGGCGAGAAAAGAGGACGATATCATGTTCAAACCGTAAATTTTCAAGCTTCCCAAAAGGCCCCATCGATAGCAGAAATGTGCACTTTTGGGCAGCTTCCTATATGTAGGATCGGTTGCGGATAACACCTACAACTCCTCACGCTAACACAATCGTGAAAGTGCAGATTACGGTTTGAAAGTGAGAATAGTAGGATCGGCCTTTCTCGAAATAGCTTCCAAATTTCCCATTTTGATGAGATAATTTCTAATAGGGTAGACGACTTGAACAAGGGTGCTTTCTGTGCTGAGAGGTTCTCTTTATAGAAAGTTCCGTAATGGCTTCTTCTGGCTCTCTATCATCGGGCCTGGCATTATTACTGCGAACGTGGACAATGATGCAGGTGGAATAACCACTTATTCCCTAGCTGGATCACTCTATGGCTACTCTCTACTGTGGACTCTCATTCCTATAACTTTAGCTCTGATTGTGGTTCAGGAAATGGTAGCTCGGATGGGAGCGGTTACGGGCAAGGGGCTGGCGGATCTCATTCGAGAAAAATTTGGGGTTAAAGCCACTCTCTACCTATTGATAGGTGTCCTGATTGCAAACCTGGCTAACACGGTTGGGGAATTTGCAGGAGTGGCTGCGGCAGGAGAGGTTTTTGGAATCTCGAAATACATAAGCGTTCCGCTCTCTGCTCTCCTGGTATGGTGGATTGTTGTCAAAGGAACTTACAAAACTGTCGAAAAGGTCTTCTTGACCGCTTGTGTTTTTTATATCGCCTACATTATCTCAGGCATAATGGAGAAACCCCCTTGGAATGATGTGATTCAAACCACGATTACCCCAAGTTTTAGTTTTCAACCGAGCTACATCACAATGCTCATCGGAGTGGTGGGGACAACCATAGCCCCCTGGATGCAATTTTACCTCCAATCGTCAATCGTCGAGAAAGGAATTAAGGTCAAAGATTATAAATACTCCAGGCTGGATGTGGTCATAGGGTGTTTTGCGACAGATATCGTTGCATGGTTCATCATTGTTGCCTGTGCTGCTACGTTATTCAAGCATCATATTCAGATTGAGACAGCCAAAGATGCAGCTATTGCTCTCCGACCTTTGGCTGGAAAGTATGCATCAGCTCTTTTTGCGTTCGGTCTGTTTAACGCTTCTGTATTTGCTGCATCAATTTTGCCACTGTCAACGGCTTATTCCATCTGCGAAGGAATGGGGTGGGAGCTGGGGGTCGATAAAAAACCTACGGAAGCTCCTTGGTTCTATGGGCTTTACTTTGGTTTGATTTTTTTTGGAGCTGTAATCGTCTTATATCCAGACGCTCCTCTCATTATGATGATGTATCTTTCCCAAGTAGCTAATGGTGTGCTTTTGCCTTTCATACTCATTTACATACTGCTTTTAATCAATGACCGTAAGCTCATGGGAAATTATGTTAACTCGGGTTGGTATAACATCACTGCCTGGGTTACGACTTGGGTGATGATCGGCCTGACAATCTTACTTGTCGTCACAACATTTTCCCCGAACATTTTTGGATAGGAAACTTCTTCCTTATTGATTTCTATTTGAAACCTGCGACATTGGGGCAAATCTAATTTCTGCAGGTTACAGGAAGTACTCAACGGCTCAAAGAAAAATTCGCCACCTCAACCGGATTTTGAGGATAACACTTACGAGTCCTCAGTCTGAGCTGATGCTGAGAGTCAACGATTACGGATGGAAATATGCATGATTAAATGAAGAGCAAATTGGCTGTAAGTTCCTTCCGCTCACCTCAGCCCAGCCTTGCGCAGGGCATCGATACGACGATCCGCGTGAGCTGGGTCTTTGTAAAAAGACCACATCTTCCATTGATCCGCCAATAAGTAATTTGGATACATCTGCAGCATTGCTTTGGCGTGCTTGCGTGCTTTATCCTCTTGGCCAAGCCCTATATATGCCTCAGTCAAAACCATATGCGCCATAAAAGGATTATACTCACCTTTTTGAGCGCGACCGAGCAATAGCTGGCCTGCTGCTACCGCTTCCTCGTAGCGCCCCGTAAAAAAATAACACGAACACAGCACATCCAGAAAATAAGCAGGATAGTATGGGCATAAGCGCATGGCGTTCTTCATCAGTGCGATCGACTCGTCGAACCTTCCACTATACGCCATAATGCCCGCTAAGATAGAAAGTATAATCGGATCATTGGGATTGATCCGTACTGCCTTTTCCCCATTTTCGATGGCCTCATCAAACTTCCTGCTAAGAAGATTGATATAGCCCATCAAGCTATGACCTTTAGCACAGGAATCACTCAGGCCTAATGCCTTCTGGCCGCATTCTAATGCCTTTTCTATGGACTGGGAAGGAGCGAGAGTCCAGCCGTACTGAACATCAAAGAGATGAGTAAATCCCATGAGCGCCCATGCACCGGCAAAATTCGGATCTAATTCAACGGCCTTCTGCGCCCACTGGCGGGCAACAGCATTGTCTTCCCTTTCACCAAAGTGGAAAAAGTGTTCCTCACCACGCCAAAAACACTCCAACGCCTGGAGGTTGGAAGTAGTTCCAGCTACTTCACTTGCGTAGTCCCCTTCCGTCAGTTTCACCTGAAGAGCCGTCATGATCTGCTTTGCAATCTCATCTTGCAGGACAAAGAAGTCCTTCAGATCCCTATCGTATCTCTCCGACCAGAGATGCACCCCCTTAACTGCGTCGATGAGCTGGACCAGGATCCGCACCCTGTCGCCTGATTTCTGGACACTCCCCTCCAGCACATACTGCACCCCCATTTCTTCAGCGACTTTTCCCACCTTAACGGCTTTGCCTTTATAAACGAAGGTAGAGTTTCTGGCAATCACGAAAAGCCTCGGGATCATGGATAGGCTGGTGATGATTTGGTCAGTGATTCCATCGCAGAAATACTCCTGTTCAGGGTTTCCGCTCATATTAGCAAAAGGAAGCACGGCAATGGAGGGTTTATCGGGCAATGGGAAAGCCATCCTTCTCACCAAAGCAGGTCTTTGCCGGAATTTCGGTGTCTTTTTCTCTCCGATCACCTTCCCGGCTGCTTCCGGTTCCATCAACACTTGATATACCCGAACGGGTTTTGCAATATTCTTTACAGTCTGCTTACCGAGGTACTTATAGCCAAGAGAAAGTTTATTCTCTACCTGATCATAGGCAGTTCCGGAGATGGAGATGCCCCCTGCGTCCGATAGACTCTCCAATCTTGCGGCGATATTGACCCCATCGCCCAGGATCTGCTCTCCGTCTTCGATGACGTCCCCGAGGTTCACACCAATCCGAAACTCCATCCTGCGATTTTCCGGAAGATCAGCATTTCGCGTTTTCAGTTCCTTCTGAATCTCGACCGCACACTCCACCGCTTCTACTACACTGGCAAACTCAGCAAGAACATTGTCCCCCGGAGCATCTACCACCCGACCATGATGATGTTGAATAAGACCAGTCATCACGCCCTTATAGGTGTTAAGGGTGCGGACTGTCCCTTTCTCATCCTTTCCCATGAGGCGACTGTACCCCTTTACATCCGCACTGAGGATGGCGACGAGTTTGCGTTTAACTTCTTGTGTGGTCATGGAATCCTCCAAAGGTTAGGAGGAAGGCTGGTTTAAACCCCTACGATTTGATACGAGTCTACTAATTTTTGAAGAAAACTTCAATAGGAATTACTGATTACCAATTGAAAGAGCGTATAGAAGGGCAAGATTCAAAAATCACGCTTTCAGTCAACTATCATCAATTCATCCTTGGATCGAATAATGTTTTGTTCTTCAACATTGCAAACATTACCCTAATGAGTTTATGGGCAGTTGCCAGAACAGCCTTTTTGTAAGGCAATCCATCCTCTATTCGCTTCAGATAATATTGTTTGAATCTTTCATTAAACTGGATGACCCTGGTTGTCA
>JAPVTA010000295.1:0-5759 GCA_047519465.1 Thermodesulfobacteriota bacterium
CTTTACATAGGATCGAGGAGATCTGGTCAGACATATATCTCGAATCGATTATTCATGCAGATCTACACCCTTTCAATAAGCTCGTCAAACATTTTCTCTTTTCCTAACAACACATCCCAGAAGGCATCCTCGAACCAAATCACTTAAGAATGCCCCGTGAAGAGTGTAGGCCCCCAGGCTTTTCACGCGCCAATTTTTTTAGTTTTTTGACTTTTTGCAGTCTATGCTCCGTCTAATATTTTAGCAGTCCAAATTGACACCTAATAAATCAATAAGTTGTATATGTGCTGCCTAAGTGGTATGGAAAATGCAGATTACCCTATATAATGCATAGACTCCGCAAGGTACTACTTGTCTTAGTCGTTCTCATTAGTTTAATCCTCTGGACGGGTTTGTTTTCACCCGTCACATTGCCTCAAGAAAATCCAGCCACTTGGGAGGTCTATTTCTCCCCCCGCGGAGAATGCACATCGGCAATCATCAAGGAACTAAGCAAAGCGAACAACAGTATCTTCGTTCAAGCCTATTCCTTTACATCTGCCCCTATTGCTGGAGCCCTTGTCGATGCCTTCAAGAGAGGGGTTAAGGTGGAAGTCATTCTGGACAAGAGGCAAAAAACACAAAAGGATTCGAAGGCAACCTTCCTGATCGATAAGGGAATACCTGTGATGATAGATGATAAACATGGCAAAGCTCACAACAAGGTTATGGTGATTGATAGTGAGATCGTGATTACGGGATCTTTCAATCTCACAGAGGCCGCCGAGAAAAAGAATGCAGAAAACCTCCTGATAATCCATGACAGGAAGCTAGCTGAGAAATATTTGAAAAACTGGCACGAACATGCTCAACATTTAAAGCTCTACGTCGGGAGCGGGGTAACAAAAGGGCGCCCAGTTATTCAAGAACTTGTGCAAGAAAAAGATGAAGTCTCAGGTTCTCAAAGATAAATTATAGGATGCGGGCGGCCGGAACGATAGCTGATATCTACAGACTATTTTTGAGCTGCTAGTCTTTAAGGACTTCTAATAATTTTTTTATGCCGTTGACTCTCCTTATAGTCTAATTTCGCACAGACAAATCTTCTATCGTCAGGAAATGAGGTTTCGATCCAGAGTGGAGCATTGAATCGCCTCATAGAGTGTAGATTCGGGAACGGTTCTCGCACTCATAAACAATAATGGGTAGATACAAATTATTTTTTCTCCTGCCCTTCGGTTCAAGTCATAAGAGCCTCATTACTCACGACTCACGGAAATTCCTAATCCTCCTCGCACCCGTTCGCAGGGATAATGACAAGCATTCGCTCACACAACAACATCATTTTCCCAGAATTGACTTCAAAAGGAAAAAGTAGGTTCGGTTTGGATTGTGCTATTGCAAGACTTGACCCCTCTCATAGAAGGAACCAAATATATCGATGAATCCAGCCGGGTCGTTAGCCATGGAACAAAACAATACGGTTTGCTTTCGAGAATGGAAAATATCATGAGAAATAATCTGATGTAACGGGTAGGTGCCCCGACGTGGCAGAATGACGTGCCAAGCAGGCGACCATCATGTTATCCTCTCTTTCTTCAATGCGTAACCTTCGATTCTTGAATATGGTTGTTACTAATTCTTTGTAGGTGGAGCCACCAACCCGCTTTCCGAGGACTCCTTCCTGTTATCCTTAAGTTAGGAATCTATATCTCTATACCAGATTTCAAATGAAAATCCTCAAAAAGATAATTTTCACAATGCTATTTTTAGATTGACTTGTTCAACATTTGATGATATTAGTTTCGTGAAAAACAACCCACCGGAGTCTCAATTAACCCAACAACGCAACCTCAACCTTTTGGAGAAAGTCATGAGAAGAGGGTTCCAGAAGGTGCCAATATGAAGCCTCCAAGGGGGGATTATACCTCTTTGGAGGCTCTTTTATTTAAGTCCTCAATAGAAGCCATGACATTTCCTGAGTACGGAAAAGTACTGGCTCTTATTAAGCTGTCGAAGAAAGATGATTCTTTGGACTTTTCTAAATTGGCAACGAAAGGAGGGTTAATATGATCGGGATGAATTTCATTAGCTTTCTAATTTTGTTGGTTATCAGTATTGTTGTCTCTGGGGTCTTACATTTCGCTGTTAAGTTTTATATTACACCAGGATGGCGGTCTTATGCCTCCAAGGTCTTCATCGGGTGGATTGGTGCATGGTTAGGTTCCCCTGTATTCGGCTATTGGCCACACCCTTTGAGTTTAAATTATCAGCAAGTATGGATTGTTCCTGCCATTCTGGGTGCTTTGGCAATTGAGGTTTTTGCCGTGGACATTCTTAAGACTTGCTCAACCATTTTTAAGAGTACAGGGTAATCACCTTTTAAAGTCCAAGGAAACTTTTTCCCTGCGCCATTGCCTCTGATTGGACAGACTTGTGATTTGACCCTCATTTGCTGAACAACATTTTTTTATCCCATTCTCCTTCAACTTCTCTCTGAATATCAGAGGCGATGGCCCATTCATCATCATGAAAAGGGGCTACTCAGACACTTAATGTTTAGTGCCGGAATTAAGGGGGGAACCCTCTCCAATTCCCATTGACACCCTGTTCATGATTTAGTACAATCCAATCGAAGTTGAAGCCCTCTGTTATTAACCTCTGACCATACAGGGTGGAATATGGTCTGGAGATGAATTTTGGTGACTGCCATGCTTAGGGTGGGGGACAAGTTTAGGAGTATTATTACTGGGGCAACTTATGTGGTAAAAAAAATTAAGGACAAAATGGTGGTCCTGGAGAGACATAACGAGAAGAGTCAGGTATTGACAGAGCTGAGTAATTTGAAATTATTGTACAAGAGGGAGAAAGAAGAAGAAACTAAACCCCGTGACGGAACTCTGAATTTTGAAAAGAGAAGATATCCAAGGTTCAGTGTTGATTTGCCGCTGGAGTATACTCGGAAGGATTTAGTTGTCAAACAAGGGCGAGTTATCAATGCCAGTGAAGGTGGGTTATTGGTCTACTTCCCTGAACAGATGGAAATTGGTCAGCATCTGAGATTGAAATTGTTTTTCACTTCCGGTGCTGAATTAAATATGATAGAAATCGTGAACCAGGTTGTTTGGATGGATGTTCACATGGGGAAGGGATGGGGAGATTATCGAACTGGGGTGAAGTTTGTTGATATCACTCCGAAGGATCTGAACGAGTTAACAATTTCTTTGAGAGGCATTTCCTCTCCTTGATGGGATTGAATCTTAATACCAGGTTGATTACCCTTAGAATACCCTCCGTCCATAGCCTTTTTTAGCGGTATATACCCCTTTCAGGGTCACTTTTTTGGCTACCACGAGTATTTGTCTTGCCCAGCCTTAATTAACGGTCGGGATGGCGTATTGAGTTCTTCCTGTAACACGCAAGCTTGAACTCTGTCCCGGGATTGAAGATTTCAAATGGATATCTTCAGTTTGGGTAAAGTACAGGTAGTGGCAAGATATTCTCGCCTTTTAGAGGTTCAAAACTACCCCAAAATATTGGACGACTGGCTCGTTGCTTTCTTCCTTGAAGTCCTCCACCCAGCATTTTGTCAAATTATACACGATTTGAATTAGTAATCCTCGGTCCTCCTTTCTTTCATTCCCAATCTCCTTCCTTACCTTCTAAGCACCACACTTCACGCAGCTTACAACCTGTTTTTTTGACTCAAGACAAAAAGGGAGGTATAAATGAGCGGGAAGATCACCCGGGATCTTAATCTATTAAAGATAGGGCAAATCATAATGCCAACTGAACTGGATGTCTTTCTCCAACCCCGGAGCGTAGCCGTAATAGGAGCTACAGAGAGGCTTGGATCGTGGGGGTCGTTTATTATGGAAGGCTTGCTTTCTTTTCCTTACCCGGGAAAGATCTATCCCGTGAATCACCAATCCTCCAAGGTTTATGGCATCCACGCATATCCGGACGTTAAGTCGATCCCCGATTCCGTTGAACTGGCTGTACTCACAATTCCAGAGGCTTCGGTGGAACGGGTGGTTCAAGACTGTTGCGAAAAAAGAGTCAAAGGGATCACCATCGTCACGGCCGGGTTTGGGGAGGCCATAGAAGGAGGACGGGCCCGGGAGGAGGCCATCGCGAAACTGGCTCGAGCCCATGGGTTAAGGGTCATAGGTCCTAACGTAAGTGGTACGTTTAACTTGCACGCTGGTTTCAATGCCTCTCCCGTCCAACATCTCCTCGCGACGCCATTGGCGGGAGTCTCCCAAGGAGGATACGCCTTTGGCGACCTCTTGGCTTCGGGGTATGCCCACAGGATGGGGTTGGGGAAATTCATCCATACCGGAAACGAATGTGATCTTCAAGTGACCGATTTCTTGGATTACTTCGGGAAAGACCCTCAGGTGCGGGGAATTGTGATGTATGTGGAGACTCTGCGGGGCGGAAGGCGCTTCCTCGAGGTGGCCCGTCGGGTAGGCCGGGATAAACCCATCATCCTCCACAAGGCTGGGCGTACATCTAACGGTATCCGGGCCGCACGAAGCCACACGGGTGCAATGGCGGGTTCGAAAGAGGTCTATAGTGCAGCCCTCCAGCAGGTCAATGTCATCCTTTCTCCGTCTATGGAGCTTCTTCTGCCTTTAGGGCATGCTTTAATCGAGCGCCCTCCTATGAGGGGGAAGCGCGTGGCCATCGTAACGATGGGGGGGTCGTGGGGCGTAGCCCTCTCGGATCGCTTAGAAGAAGAGGGGTTGATCGTGCCAGAGTTGAGCTTGTCCGCTCAGGCAAACTTGAGGTCCTTAGGGATGCCCCCGCGAGTGTCTACGTCCAATCCTGTGGACATCGGAGCAGCCGGGCCTATGGCTCTTTCAGCGGAAAGGCTCATCGAGATAGGGCGGGTGATCGTTGCTTCGGGCGAAGTCGATGCTCTCATTCTCCATGGGCTAGGCCGGGCAGATTTTGTTCGTAATGAAACACCCGTCGGGAGGAAAATTTGGCTGGAGCTGCAAAAACAGGTCATGCGGGGTTACGACGGGCTCCAGCAAGAATTCCGCAAGCCGGTCATCCTGGGATCCCATCACTCCTCGTGGGAGAGCCAAACAATCTCTGACCTCCAAGGCGAGGGGCTTCGCGTCCTTAATCGCCTGGACGAGATCGCCCAGATACTTTTCCGGATGTATGAGTACTGGAGGAAAATGCCGGAAGGAGAATAGGTCGGCATCCTTTCGGCTAGCCTGCCCTTCCCCTTATTTTCTCCTTTGTCTTAGTTGGTCACCCAGCCGGTCCGATCAAGATCTTGCTCTGAGCAAAAGATAACCATGGCGCGGGGGTGATGATCTGACAGACGTAGAGAGGAGTCTAAAGACAGTGCCAATTGCCGATGTTCTTGCCAAGGAAGCACACGCATGACATCTTCCATCCAGTAATCCTCAGTCTATTACCGCGATCGGTTCTGCGGACGTGTATGTGAAGTCCTCGTCCCCCTTTCTGAAGATAACTTCCTCCTACCATCAATTCATAGTATAAACTCTGTATGGATCTATTAGCCATGGAAAGGCAGGAGGGCTTATTTCTTCCTGGGTCAAAGAACCCTTATTTCAGTCTGTCCCCTGCCTCCCAAGCCATGATAAGTTGATTGGGTCATAGAATCCTTGTCACGATGGAGGATTGGTCGGGAGGCAATTCCTGCTTTGACCATGCCAAGATGGGAAGGAGGAATGGATATGGACGACATAGAGCGGTTCAGATGGTTTCTGGGTATCGATGTTTCCAAGGAGACATTC
>JAPVTA010000296.1:0-13838 GCA_047519465.1 Thermodesulfobacteriota bacterium
GACCAGTGACTTAGTGACTCAACGATCCTTAAGAAAGGAGTAAAACATGCCTATCTACGAATATCGATGCAGAAAGTGCGGAGAAGTTTTTGAGAGGTTCCTGAAAGTCAACGAGAGAGGGGACTCTTTAACATGTCCTTATTGCGGAGAACATAAGCCCGAGAAAGTTCTCTCTCGGTTTTCGTCCTCAAAGGGATCAGAATCGTCATCTTCTTGCGGTCCTGCGGGTGGTTCGACACGTTTCACTTGAGGTTAATCGAGAACCGGTAGTTCACCGGTCTTCAAGCTTGGGTGAATCTAGTGTGGTGCATCCAACACTTCTTTACATAAGTTCCCAGGCCGTCATTCCCGCCCCATATCAAGTACGGGGTAAACTCCAGCAAGAAACCAGCTCAAGAACACTGGATTCCGGGTCAAGCCCTGAACACCGTGCGGTGCAGGGCAAGCCCGGAATGACAATTGAAGCAAAAGAATTTTGGCACGTACACTAGATGCAGAAACCTTATCCCTATACGATCTCCTCGCAGGTCTTCACGTCCATGCCCGGTTCCAGCAACGGAATAAATTTCTCCAGAGTTTTCCGAAGATTGCCGGAATGCACCTTTAACGCTTCCTCATCCCGGTATTTTTCGTAGAACATAATGGTATTCTCTTCACCACGAACCATATGGGGAATGTAGATAAGGCAACCCGGTTCTGCCGCTTTGATCTTCGGGACAATTTCCTTTAGAGCTTTAATAGCCTCTTCCATCTTTCCTTCCTTCACTTTCACCTTAGCAATCAATGTGACCATATTTTCCTCCCGTTCGTCCCGCTAAAATTCAAGTATGTAAATAAACTCAAAAAATTGCAATGCGCCTCTGACATTTAGAGGTTCAGGTTGGTCAAAAATTCGATGAGCAATTGATTGACCTCTGTCGGACGTTCCTGCTGGATCCAATGCCCAGCCCCTGGTAGCAGAACCTTCTTTCTTAGCTCCGGCATCGTTTTTTCCATTGTATTGAAGGCCTTCCGATTCATTGCAACGACCGGGTCGAACTCTCCCGCAATGAACAGCGCGGGTTGACGGAGCTTCGCACCATTCAGAAAAGGTGTAAGCTCCCAGTTCCTATCGATGTTCCGGTACCAGTTTAACCCTCCGCGGAACCCTGTGCGTTCGAACTCGCGCGCAAAAAAGGCGACGTCTTGCTCGGTTAACCAGGCAGGAAGCGCCTCCGGCAGCGACCCCGTATCAAGGAACTTCTCCGACTTACCAAACAGATAGCGCCACCTTTTTTCGAGCGGAGCGTCTCCCGAGGATGAGTAGAGGAATATGCGCATGGTCTTAGAGACGTCAGCTTCGAGCTCCGCCTCCGCTTTGCCAGGTTCCTGGAAATATAACATGTAGAATTGCTGTTCACCCGCCATTCGTTTCATCGCTTCCGTCGGTCGTCCGGACTCCCAGGATCTGGAAAGATAAGGCACACTGAGCAGGACGACTGCGCGAAAGAGGTCGGGACGAAGCAAGGCACAGTGCCAGGCAACGGGTGCACCCCAATCGTGACCGACGACGATCGCTCCTTCTTCCCCCAAGGCATGGATAAGTCCAACCATGTCAGCGGTCAGTTGGAGGATGTTGTATGCCTCGACGGGCTCCGGCCGACCGGTCTGGCCGTAGCCACGCTGATCCGGAGCCACCACATGGAATCCTGCATCAGCGAGTGCTGGTATTTGATGCCTCCAGGAATACCAGCACTCTGGGAAGCCATGGCAAAGAATGATCAGTGGCCCCTGGCCCTGCTCCGCGAAGTGCATCTTAATGCCGTTGGTATCGACAAATCGGTGATTTATGGATGCCACAGGGTCTCCTCGGAAGCATGCCGATGTGGTTCGTCATCCTCTTCCGGCAAGAGTTTCACAGTAATAAATTCTGCAACCCTCCCTCTTCCCCAAGGTTCGCACTCAAACAATATGAGTTGACACACATCCAGAAGAGTAGGTTCTAAGCAATTTCTGTGCATCCTTTGGATCTTGATAGTTCACATAGGTGTCCCTGCATCTATGAGTGGCCCGATCGAGAAAATCCAGCCCACGATCCACATCGAGGGCTATCTGATCCGTCACAATAAACCGTTGATGGGGAAGCGTTGGATTCGGAAGCGATTCATCGTAGAAATGCACTTCAATCGTTGCCCCGTTTAAAGGCCCACTCTTGAACGAAGCAAGTTCATGTAAAATAAACTGTGCACCTAGACCGCGTGGTTGCCCCAGATGAAAGACGATTTTGCAATTTATGGGATCGGATAGAACGCTTCCCAACCAAGCGAGTAACTTCCTGACTGTATATCGGTAATTGTCAGCAAAACCCTTTTTGCCGCAAACGCGATCGCAAATGTGAATAGTTGCTGCATGCTTGAGAGCTTTCTCGAAGTGGAATTCCATGAAGTTGATCTCATCCATCTGGCCCGGGGTGCAAGTCTTACCGTAAACGGCTATCTGTGAACGCTTCTGCTCGAAAGTTGTGTGCTGATATGTGTGTCGAGTTGCAACCTCGGCTCCAGCGGTTGCTGCACGACCGCCCTCAGAGGCGATCACCAACATGAGGTCCAAGCCAACCGAGGTAGCCTGTTCGAATACACAATCGAGGTCGCTCTTTTGTCCAATGTAATCAGGGGTAATACAATAAAGAAATCGGCTCTGCTTCTTTAAGTGGACTAACATTGACATCACGCGCCGTCGCGTCATAGTCTGGGGCCACTCTTCGAGCTTTTCTCTTACTGAGGGTGCCCAGCGATCGTCTTCAAACACAACAAGAAAACAATTTTGGAGGAACCCGTTCAAAATAGCTGCAACGTTTCCCTCTGCGTCTTCCCCGTCTGATGTGGCCTCTCCAAATATCTCTGGTTGGAGAAAAACATAGAAGTACATTCTTAAAAAAGCTCCTTAAAGTCTTCCTCAAAAAAACCCCCTGGCCAGGGTTTTACCAAATCGCCCTTTTCATTAACGGGCATCTCATGAATAATGCTACGAGAGCCGCTGGGTTCGACGAATAGCACCATCACATCCTCGGGATGAACAGGTGGTACCCCTTCTGGTAATTTCCCTGAGGCGGTTTCTCGCATCCGGCGCATAATCCGTAAAAGAATGTGTTCGCTGTGCGTCTCAATCAATAGCGTATTTTTTCTTTCACTCAGCGCAGCCTCGATAAAGACGTCGCCAAGTTCTGCCTGAAGGGCGGGATGCAAATGTATTTCTGGCTGTTCCATAGCTATTATCTTATCGGCTGAAGCAAAACATGTTACTAACACAGGGAGCACCTGGCTAATTCCGATTCCAACGTCTCGGTGACTCACTGGTGTTTTTGAGCGCTTGTCGAAAAGAATAATTTCATGAAAATCAGAAAACAATGATTCCAATTTTTCAAGGTTGTCGGGAATCTCGTCGATTGCTTCTTCGACTTTCCAGAATAAATCCTCTCCTTCTTCATCAAATCTATCTTCACGAAATGTTGAAGTTGCCCTCGAAGCCAATTCAGCAAACTTAGCTCGGATATTGTCAATAGTGAGTAGGTACCTTTTTTTAACCTCATAGTGTGTCGAAAGTTTCTTTTCATCACCCAACCACTCATTAACTTTCTGGCGGATGCTCGAGTCCTTTTTGACCAAATCCCAAGCAGCCCCTCCACCGGCAACCCAATTCTGGTCACTACCCTCTGAAAAAGCAATATGGCGAGGCGGATACGTCCTTAGTGGTCCAAGATAGGTTATTTTGCTGATTTCTTGCCGAACTGCCTCAGCTGTACCAACAAGCATTTCTTCGATGATTGAAGGAAGATGCCGTTGGATAACATTTTTCAGATCCTCCATTCTGGATTCTTTCCTCACAGTAGTCAGAGACAGCCCTGTGGCAGGGCGCTCAATTGACTTTTTATCAATCAGCTCCTTTGGGAAAAGTTTCCCAATCTTAAAAGAGATACTTGGGACCAGCTCGTCAACGACTTCTCCCAGAGCATCAATGTCTTCACGTTTAATTTGATCAGCCGTGCTGTAAGCCCGGATAAGGTTCTCAACCAGATATTTGGCAACTTCATGATGTCGGTCCAGCAAGTCAAGGCGAAGAGCCCCACCTGGTCTTGAACTAAGGCTCAGAAATCTTTGACCATCCAAATCCAACCAGAACTTTTCAATCCGCACTTCCTTCTGCAACGCAAAGACCTCCTCTAAGGTCAAGTGTGCCTCACTTTCAGCCAATTGACTTTCAAGCTTCTTCACCTCTATTTCGTCACCCTTTTCCTTGGCAGCTTCGAGAAGAGCTTGGATAACTTGATGAGGTGTAAACTTTTCAATATCCTTAATCAGAGAACCTTCATCGGCGCTTAAGCCAAAACCAATAGACAGGCCAAAATTTGCTGTGTTGATGCCCGGTAGGAGGTCCTCCTTCAACCTCCTACTGAATCCATGGTTCGATATTTCCCATTCAAAATGAGCCCGTAAAGCTGTGTTTCTCTGATAGACGAACTGTTTGAATCCTCCTAAATCCACGGCCGTGCCGCCGATTCTAGTAGAAATTACGTCTAATTCACCGGTTTCTTGAGCGTGGTGAGCAAAAACCAGACTATGAAGGATACTCGATTTTCCTGAACTGTTGGCGCCGAATATCAAGGTTAAGGGTCGGATAGGAACATACTGCGTTTCTGAGAATGCTTTAAAATTTCCTAATTTAAGACCTAAAATCATAATAAACCTCACATTCTATTAGCTTCAACTGAAGATCTTAAAATCTTTGCTTGTTCCTCCATCTCGGCCAAAAGCTCTTTCATATGGGCCTCGCGCCATTTGGCAGTGAGGTCTCCAGTGAAAGCGCGGCGAAGAATATTTTCAAAGAGTCTACTGATAATTTCAGCATCCTCCATTCTCCGCCTGCGCAGTTTCTCCAAATTATCTAATTGGCGGGCGAACATTTCTTGCTGGTCTTTATTGGGAAGAATTAAAGGCAGACTTCTAAGTTCGCTTGCATTAATATTGGCCATCCCAATAGCGCGCCGTGCCTTGTTAAGAAGCATTTGCTTGATATAAGAGCAGTTCATATATGCCCAGATGAATTCTGGGAGAACGTACTTGCAATCCACACGAACCCGAATGAGGTAGGAAGCTGGAACCGCCTCCATTTCTCCGCGCCATAATCCTGTTTTACCAACAAGCTCTTTGCTGTTTGTTCGGTTAAAAAGAAGATCACCATTAGCCAAGGAGTACTTCTGTCGCTCGCTTTCAGGCAGGACAACATACTTAAGGTCGGTCAGATTTAGATACCCGTCCATATCGATATTGTTCATGCGAAGGATCGGAATACCTCCGCCGTCAGTGTTTGGCATGTTCGAGGTGCCATATTGGGTTTCTAAAATGGCATCCCCAAGCTTGCTTGACTTCCATCTCTTTGGATTTGTGGCGGGGTCGCCAAACATTTTGTAAAAGAGTGCGTGGAGGATTCGAGTAGCTTTGATGTCCGCATCGGCGCGCTTCTTGCGCAATGCATCGGCCTGCTTGAGTATATCAACAATTAGGCGCTGCTCGGAAGGAGGCGGAAGAGGAACGAGCAATTTTTCAACCTCTGTTTTCCGCATCGAAGGTACGGGTCCTATATTCGAAACGCTCCTGAGATCAAACTGCTGCATCCAATAGTAAAGGTACCATTCATTAATATGTTGATTTGGAATCAACCCCATAACATTGTTATCAACAACTGAAGGTCTGACCAACATGCGCTTCTTGTTCGTGGCAATGGCTGCGCCAATCTTCGGGAATATGACGGTCCCTTGTGGAAATGTGCTGGCTTTCAACTTCTTAAGTGTCTCCTCGGAAATTGTGTTGGTGATTTTATGCATGCATCTTTCATTTCCAGCCAAATTCATGTCACCAACTTTAAAAAAGGGGTACTGTTCGTGAAGGCTTCCTTGGTATTCCCTTGGAAAGCCGAACCCACTGACAACCTCAGCAATCTGCTCCATCTTAACGCGAGGCCACTTCATTTCATGCCCCCTAAATCGGAGAGTAACTTTTCTAGCCCGCTTGTGATTTCTTGCTCGATTTCTAGGGTCTCGCGAATCAGCTTAAAGGGATCTTCCTCAGGGGCTTTTTCGGCGATCTGCGGTTTGTATCGCCCGGCTGCCAGGTTATAGTCGTTCTCAACTATCGCTTTGATGGTTGCCCACCAGCACCGGGGCTCTTCACTACCGGGGGGCAACAGAGCTCCTGCCTCGACTCCAGGAATGTTTTTGAAACTTGACTTCTTATATTCAGCCCACTGCGTTAGCAAACTTGGAATGTCATTACGGCCGGGTGTCTCGGGACGAATACCGCCTGTAATCTTATCAGGGTCGTAACCGTCAATGCGAACTTCGTAGAACCAGATCTTATCAACCTTTGTGGAATTACTACTAACCGGTTTTCGGAAAAAGAGGACTCCAGTCTTAACTCCAGCGTAGGGCTTGAAAACACCCGCTGGAAGAGAGATGACAGCGAGAAGCTCATAATCTTCTACCAGTTTCTGGCGAAGCTCAACATGGGCCCCAGTAGAACCAAATAGTAAACCTTCCGGAACCACAACAGCGCAGCGGCCACCTGGGGCAAGGGCCTCCATCATCACACCCAAGAAAAGCAATTCACTCTTTTTACTGTTGGTAGGTAAATCTTTTCGGATACTGTCTCTTGGTAGAACTCCTGCAAAAGGGGGATTTGAAAGGATGACTTTGTATTTTCGGCGGAGATCATCCTCTGTTAGCCCTCCTAGTTCCGAAAGTGTGTTTGCACGCTTTACCCGCGCTTTTTGGATACCATGGAGTACCAGGTTCATCATGGCAATCCGCATCATCTGGCGGGAGACGTCAATTCCAAAAATAGATCGTTCGAGAAGGCCCCAATCTGGGATTTTTTCTCCCGGCCCTTTACGATAAGTTTGTAGCGTTGGAGTTTCTGCTTTTGCTTTATCGATAGTTTGATTGCGTTTTTCCAGCCACTCCTCTCCATAAATTGGAACCTCTATTGGATCGGTTGAGTACTTGGCAAGAATGTATTCTACTGAGTCGATGAGAAAACCACCTGTGCCACAAGCTGGGTCGTAAATAGTATCGCCAAGATCCGGATCTACCAATTCGACCATCATGGTGCGGATCTGGCGCGGGGTGCGAAATTGTCCATTAAGTGCTGATTGACCAAGATGAGTCAATAGGTACTCAAAGATGTCACCCTTAATATCAGTACCAAGTTTACGAAACTCGATGCCATCGATTTCATCCACCACTTGCTTGAGAACATTAGGATCAACTATTTCAAGCACCGCATCTCGGAAATATTCAGCAATCTGAGGCTCTTCTTTTACCAAAGAAGCCATATAGGGAAAGACTTCGTCTCTAAGGAAATCGCGTAAGTCAATGCCACTCTTGAAACGCCATTTGGACCAACGGTAACGTTCCGCTTGCTTTGGGAAAAGAAGTCTGCTATTCCCATTGCCAACTTTTCCAACGAGACGGGTCTGGAGCTCGCGGTTCGATTCCTCTTCGTCAAGCAATTTCAGATAAATAAGATACGATAATTGCTCAATATATGTCACCGGATTCGTGACACCGCCGGCCCAAAGGGTATTAATAATTCGGTCGATTTTCCTTAAAATGTCTTGATTCACTCTTTGCTCCTAAGCTACCTTCCGTCGAAAAACAGATTCATTCATGTCTTGTATGACTTCCTTAAGTTTCTGTTCCCCAAAAAGTTCGACCCCTAGTCCTGCAGCATTAAGGATTGAGAGCGGAGGTTGGAAAAGATCATTAATCTCGATTTTCCCCCGTACAATACCACGGTTTTTCACAAGAGAAAGATATTGGGCCTGTTCGGGACTGAAATTCTTGGACACTAGCCATGCTTGGAAACTCTCCGTCAAGTCTTCTTCGCGGCTCTTAAGTTTGAAGCTGCCCAGAGCAGCCCTGATAAAATCGATCAGGGTTCCACCTGGTTTCTTATATGCCCGACGAAGATTGTCCTCGTTGAAATAGTACTTCGGGTTATTGAGCTGACCTGCCAGCTTTTTCTCTTCTTCATCGGTCAACGATTCTCCATCCCTCACCTTCTGAAGGATACGATCATCTGCAGCGGCTCCTCGAATTGTCTGCTCCCAATTAGTAATGTAATCGCTTTTATCAACCCGCTCTCCATCAGGGCCTATTTCAACATATGTAACTGCTTCAAGCCACTCATCCATCAGGCCAAGTTCAATTAAGTCACGGGGAGGTAGCCTTGGCTTCTCAGCTCCTACAGAAATATGACCTAAGCCAGTTCCTGTGAAGATATCGGTATCACTGTCGTTAAAATATTCGTGGTTGCGGAAAAAGTCGTAAATGACAAATTTCTTTTTTAAAATGTGGGGGGCAGTTCGGGTACCCCGGCCTCGCATTTGTTGATATAGAATAGGGCTGCGCACTCGGCGGCACATCACGAGATGTAGTACTTCGCGGCAATCAAAGCCCGTATCAAGCATCCCAACACTCACTGCAATCTGAGGATAATCTTCGTGCTTGAATTTTCGGATCAAATCATCTGCGTCCATAACATCTGATGTGATTACCTCAGCATATCGCCCCTTCAAATCCGGATGTAAATCATTAAGATATTGTGCTAAACGAGCAGCATGATGCTTGGTTATAGCGAAGACGATTGCTTTCCCAGGACCGATCTTTTGGCCTGGCGCAAGTTCTTTAAAGTTCTCCCAAGCCAAACGATCAAACTCCTTCATCATTTTACGGTTCGTATCCTCATTGGTCCACTTTCTTTCAAATTCTACAGGGTCGTAGTGCTCATCGTCGACATCAGCGCCTTCAGCGAGTAAAACTGTAATGCCGGTGGCAAATTTGTATGGGATGAGGTATTCATCTTTAAAAGCTTCCTGTATCGGATAGAAAAAATCAGGCTCACCTATCTTGCATTGGTAGAAAAGAAAAGTATTTCGCTCAATATAGGCTGAGGGAGTTGCCGTAAGTCCAATATGAATCGCATCGAAATGAGTCAGGGCAGTCTGCCAAGCCCCATAAATGGATCGGTGGCATTCATCAGCAATGACAACATCAAAATAGCCGCTAGTAAATTCCGAATACCTGCCAATCATGGTCTGGAGGAGACATACCGTTATTTGTTGCTCCTCTCTAGCCATTCCAGCCTTTAGCCAATAGCTTCCATGCTGATCAAGTATATCTTGAAGGGCCTCTATTGCCTGTTTTGCAAGTTGATCCCTATCAACAAGGAAAAGGATCCGTTCGGCCCGTCCGGATTCAAAGAGACGCTTGAGGTAGAGACAAATAATATCCGTTTTTCCTGTGCCTGTAGGTAATTCAATTAAGAAACGGCGTTTCCCTAACTCTAATGCATGGTCAAGAGCCTTCATCACCTCTTGCTGATACGGACGAAAAATGCGCTGTTCCCCCTGACGAAGATAGTAATCAGGGATACAGATGGTGGCCAAAGGCTTTTGTTCCTGACGCATAGTCACGAGTCGCTCAAGATCACGGCGGGAGTAAAAGGCATTAACGATGCGAGCATCGTCATTCGTATAATCCCAGAAATAAATTAGTTCCCCGTTAGTCAAGAAGATAAAAGGGGCACCAAGGTGCTTTGCATAGGGAAGGGCTTGCTGTTTAGCAACGTATGGTTGGATCGCTGCTTTCTTGGCTTCGATTACAGCAAGAGGACGCCCGTTCTGAGCGAGGAGAACATAATCAACTCGACCTGTGGGAATATTGTCTCCATCAGATGTCATATGCAGCGCTTCATCATATTTCCCACTATCTCTTGCATAAGGAGGAGGCCCCCCACCATAAATGGATATCTCTGTAAGAACCTGAGACTTATCGGTAGGATCCCAACTCGCTTGTCGGAGTAGATCGTCAATTATGATCCTGGCATCCGTTTCTCTGGTATAGTCTTTCATGTCTGTGCCTCACCCCATTTGGGGTTTCAGGGACAAAACTATACAATAACCATGCCATCAAACCTCAATACCATATTTTTTCATCCAGTTGCTCACTGTCTGGTAGTTTGAAAGTCCTAGAAGTGAGGCTATTTTTGTTTTATTGCCTTTACTTTCAGTAAGGGAACGGTTCAGGTAATGCTTTGCCACCTGTGCAAGCACTTCTGGCAAGCTAAAGCCGTTGCCTAGACTACGGTTTAGAATATTTTCGCCATTTTTCTGTATGCTACTAATAGGGAAAAGGGCTCCGCGAATATCATCGGCCTCTATGATTTCGTTCGGTGTCCAAATAGCAGCCCTTGAGAGGGTATTGTAAAGCTCCCGAACATTACCAGGCCAGGGATGCTGATGCATAAGATTTCTTGCACCGGCAGAAAGTTTTTTATCTTTCCATCCGGGTTTATCTTCAAACTCTTTGTTGATGACTTTGAGGATATGGTCGATAATCGGATTGAGGTCTCCATGGCGATCCCGAAGGGGCGGTAGGCTAAGTACACCTACGGCGATACGGTGAAACAAATCTTCCCTGAATCGGCCACGGGAGACATCCTCAATAAGGTTACGGTTGGTTGCCGCGATGATTCTTACATTTATAGATTGCGGCTTACTTTCACCGACCTTCGTGATCTTGCCCTCCTGTAAGACGCGAAGGAATTTAACCTGTGCGGGAAGTGGTAATTCTCCGATCTCGTCGAGAAAAAGGGTGCCACCATCCGCCACTGAGAAGTGTCCTTCTCTGTCGGAAACAGCCCCAGTAAATGACCCTTTCTTGTGACCAAAGAACTCTGACTCAACCAGCTCGGGTGGTATGGCGCCACAATTGACCGCGACAAAGGATTTATCCTTCCGAGGACTTGAGGCATGAATAGCGCGGGCGAAAAGCTCCTTACCCGTCCCAGATTCTCCCTGAATGAGTACCGGGACATCATGAACCGCAAGTCTGCGCGCCTGCGCAATAGCCTTCTTCATCTCCTTACTTCGATGAATAATTGACCCAAATTCCGGCGATTCCGGAGAAAGACCCTGGGTGAGTTTCAGTACCACATCATCGGCAGGCTTCAGGATATCCGGGACATAATCAGCAGAGATATCAAAAGGTAGGGATACGGTTCTTACGCCCTTCTCAATTGATGATTCAATAAGTTCGGCTGGATGAGATGTTTTCGACAATATTATCCAAACCGATGCCATTGCGGGTGTCCCCGGGCTTAGATGATAAGTCGAATGAAATTCCTTTTTACCAAATTCCTTCTTGACATCATTTAGTACGGCAATCGCGGCTTTGTAAATTTCTTCATACTCGGTTGGGCCAGTGAGTTCCTTATGGTATTTTAGAATCGTGGAGGAAGTTATTGTTCTAAGCCAGTCGATGAAGTGTTTCTCATCGTCCTTCTTGTAATTCGAAAGGAGAACGACATGGGTGTAATTTCTTTTTTTGACAGCCTGTCCAATCGGACCTAATTCACCTCCAAGTTCACCGCGAGCTGCTTTGAGGTCAGTATTACCGACCCAAGCAAATAAAACCTTTTGGCCCATGTCGCACATTATACAAGAATCTTTGTAAATTACAAGAAAATTTATGCCTCTGTGGACATAGATTGAGAACGTAGATCTCACCTCGTTAACCCCTAATTCTCCAAGTCTTTTGATTTTTTAGACTTTTTTCTAACTCCCCGGAAATAATTTGCGTTGGCATACCTATTGCTCTAAAGAAATTGTACCGCAAAGAGGCTGAATCAATAAGCCGTAAGCAGGGAGGCCAACGTGATTTACGAGGAAAAACGGAAGGGTGCTGTTCGAAATGATTCCGAAGCGTTGTTGCTTCGCAATTACTGGAGGAATTGACATGCAGGATTGGCTTAAGAAAATTCTGGATCTTCCCTTAGATAAATTTTTTCTTGTCATTGCCTGTGGTCTTGTCCTCCTGTCGTTTGATCCCCTGGCCTACGAAAACGAGAAATTTCAATTCCAACTAAAATATACTCCTAATCCTTATTTGTTCATCCCTGCTTGTTTTCTCCTGGCCCTCTTCCTCTATCGTTCCCGAGATAAAAGGGCCAAGAACGCCGCTCCCGAAAAGATTCCCGATGGCTATAGGCTAAAATTTGGTTCCAGTCATTCAATATCGGTGGTCACGGGAAAAATAGAGAATTATATTGGGTCCGATCACTCGGCGGTCGTGCTACCCGCTAATACATCCTTCGATGATCAGTGCGTACGGGATGGTCGCAGTGCGTTGGGCAGTTTCTTTCTGCACCACTTTCCTACTGGCATTGAAGAAATTCGAAAACTGATCCGAACGTCAGTGGCGAAGGCATGCGGAAAAGCTGAGGAGAGTTTTGATGCAGCTCCCCCTGGCTGCACCATATTACTGGATAATCTCTTCGGGACAGCATTTCGCGTAATAATTACCGCAGTAACTAGGATTGATCCAGATCATGGGATTACAGCCGATACTTTGTCCTTGGTTTCTTCAGTAAAGCAAATTTTCAAACTTGCTGCACAAAACCGAATCTCAACCTTGACTATGCCCGTAATGGGAACGGGCCACGGCGGTCTGGATTTTAAAACAGCCTTATCCCTAATTTTACTTCAATGTACGAACTCCATGCTGTACGAGGGGTTTCATCAGGTTCGTGAGGCAAAAATTATCGTTTACGACCCAGCAAACGAGAAAGACGCAATCATAAACAGGATAGTGCTTGCTTTTCAAAGCATGACTCAAATTTAAGTTGGAGGAGGGTTTCTAATGATTCTCTATCATTACACATCCAAAAAGTCATTTGATAACATCATACAAACAAAAACCATATTGCCATCCGATCCTTGGACGACAGATGATTCATCATATGGTCGCGGGTATTACTTTACTGATCTTCCACCCGAGCACTGTCATGCGTGGAAAATAGCCCACTGTTGGAAAAGTCTGTCGGTTTTTGAAAAAGTAGAATATTACCTGAAGTTTGACATACCCGATGCGATATTAAAACACTGTCGGCAGCATGTGTATATGATAAGCTATTGGGATAATCGGATTAAATATCTTGAAGGAAAAGTGACGCCAAAATGTGGCACAGCTACATCTTGCTTTATATGCAAAGCTATTAACGCCGTAAGGAATTTTCTTGCATTGAAATAAGCCTGCGCTTCTCAGGTGTGACAAAGGTCAATAACCCTGGCTTTGGAGAGCCTGACATACAAAACAAAAAAGGCCCCATACCTGACTTCCGCTATGGGGCCTTTTGTTCACAGATGAAATTCTTATTTGCTCTTTTCTTTAGTCTTTTCAGTCGAAGCTTTCTTCTTCGGCGTCTCCTTCTTCTCCTTGGGAGCTTCTTTTTCTACCTTCTTGACCTTCTTTTCTTTTTTCTCTCCCGCTTTCTCTTTCTCTTTTTCCTTCTTCTCTACTTTTTCTTTCTTTTCTACTTTCTCCTTCTTTTCTACCTTTTCTTTCTTCCTGGGAGTTACTTTCTCAATTACTTCTTTGGCTTTTTTGATCGCCGATTTCTTCTTCTCCTCGGCCGGCGCGTACGTGGCCAGTTCGACGAGGGAAAGAGGGGCTCCATCTCCCTGTCGCCATCCCAGCTTGTAGATCCGGGTATAGCCTCCTTCTCGGTCTTTAAACTTCGGGGCAATCTGATCAAAGAGTTTCTGAATGGTTCCCTTATCCCGAAGAAGGGCAAACGCTCTTCTCCGGGCATGGAGCGTTCCTTGTTTCCCCAGGCTGATAATTCTGTCTGCCCAACTTCGAAGTTCTTTTCCCTTAGCGAGGGTGGTTTTTATCCGTTCATGCTGAAGCAACGAGACCAACATATTCCGAAACATGAGCTCCCGGTGCCGGCTGTGGCGGCTTA
>JAPVTA010000297.1:0-2116 GCA_047519465.1 Thermodesulfobacteriota bacterium
ATCGCTGAAAAAGTGGGCACCCCTTTCTATCTCTACAGTTACCAAACCTTGGTCAGACATTTCACCGTTTTCGATCAGGCCTTCAAAGGGATTCCTCATCTCATATGTTATTCTGCCAAGGCCAATTCCAACCTGGCTCTTCTCCGCCTCTTCGTCACCCTGGGTGGAGGAGTGGACGTGGTCTCCGGGGGCGAGCTCTATCGGACCCTCAAAAGCGGAGTGGACCCGCAAAAGATTGTTTATTCAGGAGTTGGAAAGAGAGAAGATGAAATTGAATATGCCTTAGAAACGGGAATTCTCATGTTCAACGTGGAGTCTTCTCAGGAGCTTCAGGCGATCAACGAGGTGGCAGGCCGAATTGGGAAAAAAGCGCCGATTGCCGTCCGAGTCAACCCGGATATCGACCCCAAGACACATCCCTATATCTCCACCGGGTTGAAGCAGAATAAGTTTGGGATCGACATCCTTCGAGCACCGACGGCTTACCGTCTTGCTTCGCGATTGCCGAATCTGAAAATTATCGGCATTGATTGTCATATCGGATCCCAATTGGTCGAGGTAGAGCCCGTTGTTGAGGCGTTGAGGAGACTCAAACGGTTAGTTGAGAATTTGAGGAAGGAAGGGATAGAGGTTCAATACCTGGATTTGGGAGGTGGTCTCGGGATCACCTACGAGGATGAAGAACCCCCTGACCCTGTGGAATATGCCTCCACCATTCTTGATGAGATTCGGGGATTCGGGTGTACGCTCATCTTGGAGCCAGGTCGCGTCATCGTCGGGAATGCGGGGGTATTGGTCTCAAAGGTCCTCTACACGAAGGAGAATGAAGAAAAGCGGTTCGTGATCGTAGACGCAGGCATGAACGATCTTGTCCGGCCCAGTTTTTACGGGTCCTATCACCAGATTCTGCCCGTGAGGGAAGAGGCCCGGGAGGAGATCGTAGCTGATGTGGTAGGCCCGATCTGCGAGTCGAGCGACTTTTTCGCAAAGGGACGAAGGATTCCGGCTCTCCGTGCCAATGAGCTGATTGCCGTGATGAGCGCGGGAGCCTATGGGTTTTCTATGTCCAGCAACTATAACGCAAGGCCCAGGATCGCTGAGGTTCTCGTTCGGGACGACCAGATGTTTGTCATTCGTCGTCGAGAGGACTACAAGGATCTCATCCAGGGAGAAGAAATCCCCGACTTTTTGAACCGCGCATAGGTGGGAGTCGGTCGGGGAAATGACAAATCCCAAGCACCAATATCCAAACGAGCTCCAATCATCAATTTCCAAAAGCCTTGATGTTTTGGATTTGGTTATTGAAACATTATTTGGAATTTATAGCTTAATGATTATATTGATCAGACATCGCGGCATCTCTGCAAAAGGAGAGCACGGTTGAAAAAAATTCCTTTTACAAAGATGAGCGGAAGCGGAAACGACTTCGTTCTCATCGATCATCGGGAACCTTTTCTAAAAGAAGATGGGCTGAAAGACTTCGTCCAGAAGGTCTGTCGAAGGAGAATCTCTGTCGGGGCAGATGGCCTCATCCTAATCGAGCGATCGAAGAAGGCCGATTTCAAGTGGCGATTCTACAATGCGGATGGAAGCGAGCCAGAAATGTGCGGAAACGGAGGACGTTGTGCAGCCCGCTTCGCGCATCTAAAAGGGATCGCAGGCCCTTCTCTGAAATTTGAGACCCTAGCCGGCATTCTCTCTGCCCAGGTGGACGGGAAAAGGGTGAAGCTTGAGATGACAAGACCGTTTGGTCTCAAGCTCGACGAGACCCTTCGTGTTGATAGCAAGAAAGAAGTTTTCTCGTTCATTAATACAGGCGTACCCCATACTGTCCTTTTTAAGGAAGACCTCGAGAAGGTTGATATCGTCAAAATCGGCAGGGCGATTCGGCGCCATTCCCATTTTGCTCCTGCCGGAACCAACGTGAATTTTGTTAGGAAAGAAAAAGGGCCTTCATTGTCCGTCCGCACATATGAGCGTGGCGTAGAGGATGAGACCCTGGCCTGCGGCACAGGGGTAGTGGCGTCGGCATTGATCGCCGCGTTCAAAGGACTTGTAAAATCTCCGGTCTCAGTCAAGACGAGAGGTGGCGAGGTGTTGACCGTCCATTTCGAGA
>JAPVTA010000298.1:0-4290 GCA_047519465.1 Thermodesulfobacteriota bacterium
AGTGAGGCAAAGCCGGAGTGAATAGTAGCAGGTGTAACAACCGGCCAACTTTTTTGACTCTTTCTTCCTGAAAGTTTCGGTTGACCAATTTTCATAAAATCTATATACTCCAATCACAGGGTGGCCGCGCAGATATTTGTTCGTTTCCAGCGGAAAAAGCCTGAGGTCAGAAGAAAATGTTCGTGAAATATAGACAAAGTCAAGAATAAAGATTCGGCCCCAGAACCCTTTCATTTAGTGCAAAAAGGGGACAGGAGGGCGGAGGGAACGAAGAATAAGTGTTAATTTTCAACTACGTCCCCTGTCCCAATATTTCCGAACAAGCGTTTGATAATGGCGAGACCTCCTTAAATTCAGTTTGAAAATGCTTATTACATGTCCTCAATTAAATCAAGGATAAGGATTTGACCCAAAAACCTTTAGTTAAAATGAGATGGGCTCTTATTTAGTCGCTGTGGAAAAGGAGGAATAATATGCCGCTTTCAAACGAAGAAAAGATTTTGGAGAAACTTGAACAAATACTTAAGGTCCTTGCTATTCAAATAGGAAGCGATAAGAGCGCGGGAGAACGCGTACATCTTCTAAGAATTGCCGGGTTAGATTACAAAACGATTGCAGAGATTCTTGAAACAAAGACTGAAACTGTGAGAGTATTGGCCTCTCAATATAAAGCAAAAAGGGGGAAATAGTCATGGAGGACAGATTTGATAGAATTGAAAAGCTCTTGGCGTTAATTTTGTTGGAACTTATGAAAGGAACAAGTCAGGCAGTAAAAATTCGTCGACTCAATCTCGCCGGGTTTACAAACTCTGAGATAGCTGATTTTCTTGAGACTAAGGCAGCTGTAGTGTCAGTGAGACTCTCTGAATCACGGAAAAAAACCAAAAAGTAAAAAACTTAAAATAACAAAGTAATCGAATGCCAGACTACCGAGATCTTAACTGGGATATATTTGTACTAACTTCTTACGGAAAGGAATTGGGCAAGAATTATTATTGGAAAATCTATGTTTCAGAAAATATTATACGCGTAATAATCCACTCTGTTCTAAAAGTTCAGGTTGGCCCAAATTGGTGGGATCACGTCGTAGATCCTAAAATACAAGGAACTGCTGCAAGGATTCGAAATAATTACTTGGTACAGATTCCTCCAAAGAATCCAGGAAGACATGACATTTACTGTACATACCTCCCAGACCTTGGAAAAATTTTATTTGCCAACAAGGGCTATTTTTATCCATTAGTCTCTGACGTGGATAAGATAATAATTGGTATTGAGCGAATAAGACTACCTCGGAATTTGGTAGGTCATATGAATGTACTCACTAGCGAAGAGAAGAGGTCAATTACTAATTTCTATAAGCTTTCCAACTACATGGCGAAAAAACTGGGAATATTGCCCAATTTCCAACTGCAATATCCTTAAAAAGCTTACATATAGATTGAGAAAGGTTAAGTAAAATAAATGGGAAATTTGGGTTTTAACAGTTTTTCAAATGATGTTATAAACTAAATTACGGGGAGGATAAAAATGGCTCGCAAGATGGAAACAAAAAATCCGAAAACAAGTCCCGAGATTCTCATGATGGGGTATATTTGCATTAAAGACGTTGAAACCTTGCCCGACAAAGTGGCCATCCTTGGCCGATTTGGGTTGTCAGATTCTGACATTGCAACTATTTGCAATTGCGCTGTGCAATCCATCCGAGATGCACGTCAGAAACTCAAGAAAAGGAGTAGGCGTGGATGAAGCGAGATTTACGGGAACACTGGGGGTTAAATCTTTATTCTTCAACTTATCTCAATCTCCCTAAATGGGTTTGATGATGGCGAGACCGCTTTGCTCGGTTCAGGGCCCGTCAGATCAAGTATTGTTCAGGACAAATCAAATAATCAGCCTTCACCCCCCTGCTCTCTTGCTACTCTCGCAAAGTCGATGAATCCTCGTTCTACATCAGTCCCGATGAGCTGAACCCGAACTCGATCTCTTATATCAAGATCTTCAAGCCCTCGTAACAGCTTTCCTTCCACCGGCGGGTGGAGGAGGCGAACCCAGGTTCCTTTTTCTGATGGGAAAAATCCTGGGATCAGAGTTAAATGTTGACATTTAGTAACAGAACGAAAGATTATCCTGCTTTGAAGAGAGCAAGAGAAAATCTTAATAATTAAGTCTGACCCCGAAGGCTTGATCCCGGCCATATTGTGCCGCACAATAAAAAAAGGAGGTCGTTTGACACTTTCCGAGATCTGGAGTAAAACCCAAAAAGTTCAGGTCCATGTTTCCAAGGATGGGGAGGTTCAGCGGATCTTTGGTTTAGAATGGAAATAGCCAGAAACCCTGCGAGTGCTATCGTGTAAAGCTATCCGATAAAATTAGTATTCCGCCAGGCAAGGCCACTTCAAGAGTGGCCTTTGCTTTTATGCTATTGGAGGATGGATTTTGGGCCGGACTTAAGAAGAATCCAGCCCATTTGTTCCCTTATCCGGAATTGAAATAACATCGGGTTATAAGGTTCAAACTGAAGCAAATGTTACGGAGTTTTTATGAAACTCACGCATGATCAACGGAAGGGTATTCTGGCGGCGGGTCAAATAACCTGGCAGGGGCTCGCATCCGCTTTGGCCAATGGTGTCGGCTTTGATGTCGAAGGAGAATGATGTGATCACAAAGGAGTCTCCCGCAGGAGGGTACCGGACTGTCTTCCCGATTCTAGTGGCTATCGGCTTTTGCCATTTCCTCAATGATATGATGCAATCGCTGATTCCAGCAATGTATCCGTTGCTGAAAACCGGATTCCAACTCAACTTTGCGCAGGTGGGACTGATTACGTTGACGTATCAGTGCACCGCGTCGCTCCTGCAGCCGCTGGTAGGTTTCGCGACGGATCGCCACCCTCAGCCGTATTCTCTAGCGGCGGGAATGGCCTCGACTCTGATCGGGCTCATCTTATTCTCGCGGGTGCCGGCATTCCCGCTCCTTCTCGCATCGGCGGCCCTGATCGGCATGGGCTCTGCGGTGTTCCACCCGGAGGCGTCCCGGGTAGCCCGCCTGGCCTCGGGAGGACAGCATGGCTTGGCACAATCGCTCTTCCAGGTCGGTGGGAACACGGGTGGAGCCTTGGGCCCCTTGCTGGCCGCGCTTTTTGTGCTGCCGCGCGGGCGAGAAAGCATCGGGTGGTTCGGGATCGCAGCCCTCCTCGCCATTTTGATCCTGAGCCGCATCGGGAGGTGGTATGGACGTGTCCACCCGAAGGCAGACTCGCCCCGTCCGCGCCTGCCCATTGCCAGCGGGGCCTCCACACCGAAGGTCGGCCGCTCCCTAGCGATCCTAATGGCCCTGATCTTCTCGAAGTTCTTTTATCTCGCGAGCCTCAACAGCTATTACACCTTTTATTTGATCAGCAAGTTTCACGTCTCGATACGGAGCGCACAAATCCACCTTTTCGTGTTCCTTGGGGCAGTGGCGGCCGGGACCCTGATCGGCGGACCGATTGGGGACCGCGTTGGTCGGAAACGTGTCATCTGGGTGTCGGTTCTGGGGGTCCTACCCTTTACCCTCCTGTTACCGCACGTCTCCCTCGCTTGGACTGGCCCACTCACCGTGGCCATTGGCCTGATCCTGGCGTCCGCGTTTCCCGCAATCGTGGTGTATGCGCAAGAGCTAGTCCCGGGGAGGGTCGGGATGATTTCCGGCCTCTTCTTTGGCTTGGCATTTGGTATGGGTGGGATCGGCGCGGCGGTCTTGGGAAGATTGGCCGACGTGACGAGCATCATGACCGTGTATCAGGTATGTGCCTTCCTCCCGCTACTAGGGATCCTGGCTGGGTTTCTCCCCGACCTGCAACGAGAGCGCCGGAAAAGGGGAGAGGGTCGATGATAAAGGTCCCGTTGCCTGTTAACCGGATCGGGTGCCCGGTGTAAACCGTGTAAAGGGGAGACCGACTGTATCTCGCGTCAGCACCGGGGGACAATTTCAAAACCTCAAGTAGTTGACAAGGAGGCTGTCCATAAAATTTTAAAGTTCTACCTTTTATAACGATATCTATCCCTATGCCGGGACGGGCGAATCTTAATACCCCTGCCCTCTTCCTGCTCGGGCGAAGTCGATAAATCCTCGTTCTACATCAGCCCCGATGAGCTGAACGCGAACTCGATCTCCGACATCAATGCTCACGGTACGCCCCGAGGAGCAACGGGACGTCCATAAAATTATAAATTTCCACTCTTATATAAAGAGGGCAAAGAGGGCAAGCAAGGCAGGCCTGGTGTCAGCCCGTTGAAATGTGACTCA
>JAPVTA010000299.1:0-23756 GCA_047519465.1 Thermodesulfobacteriota bacterium
CCTCCTGCTCCCAAGGCAGGCGCGCTAACCAGGCTGCGCTACGCCCCGCTATTTGAAATTCCAATTACCAAATACCAAGCTTTAAACAAGTCCCTTAGAGCATAGGAAGTCGTCTTGCGGCAAAGGTAACGATGCCCGTATCGTCATTCGGTTACGAATTGAGTCTAAGGTTTATCGTTGTCGAAGCTCGTATCGAGGCTCGTCTTTCGAAATAGGAGGCTCTATTCCATTCTTGTCGAAATTCGAGGATCGAGCTTCCTGCTTCGATACGAGCGTCGTCACCGCTAAACGATATTAATCTCATACGAAACGAGCTTCGTGGCCGTAACCTTAACCCCCCTTCATCCCCCCTTAAATTCAAAGGGGAACAGAGGGGTTATTGATTTTCATTGTTCGTGCCCTGCATAGCGAAGTGCTATGTTTCGGGACGCAGGCGTGGGTGACAAACCCGTCATGCAAGATTTCAAATAAATGTTTAGAATTCACTTATTAACACATTTCCTGAAATATTCCAACATGATTCAGTCCCTGAAGCCATTGATGATCTTTCTAATTTTTCTTAGGGCCTTTCCTCGATGGCTCATTTCATTCTTTTCTTCGAGCGAAAGCTGGGCCATCGTTTTTCCATACTTTGGAAGAATGAAAAGGGGATCATATCCAAACCCCTTCTTTCCTTTTTCCTCAAATCCAATCGTTCCCTTGCAAGATCCCTCGGCAAGGGCTTCCTTTCCGCCGTGAGAGACCACGGCAATGACGCATTTAAACTGCGCCCCTCTTTTCGAAAGGGGAAGACCTTGCATCTCTCTGAGGAGTTTTCGATTATTTTCTTGACTTGATGCCCCTTCTCCGGCGTACCTTGCCGAATAAATTCCCGGCCGCCCTTTCAAGCCATCCACTTCCAACCCAGAATCGTCTGCGATGGTCAGTTTTCCAAAATACTTTGAGTAGAAACGGGCCTTTTTTAGAGCATTCTCGAAAAAACTCTTGCCATCTTCCTCGATCTCAGGAACGTCTGGGAAATCGTTTAAAGAATAAACCCGAAGGCCCAACCCTTTCAAAGCCTCTCGAATTTCGCGAATCTTTCCCTTATTCCGAGTTGCGACAATCACTTCCAATCATTTTCCCCCTTCACCCTGCCCTCTCCCACACAGTTCGGGGACTGTGTCGTAATATGATTTGTCAAAGTACACAGAATATGTTGTAGGGGCTCAATTCATTGAGCCCCATTGCCGGGCTTGATAAATGAATCTCCCAGCCCTCAGGGCGGGAGCTTCCCGGGCACGAAGTGGCGAGCAGGATGCGAGCAAAGGAAATGTCATTTATACTGTGCCCCTTCCCATCCCGCATTGGCGGGCCGGTCCATTTGCCGGTCAAGCCCCTACAATTGCGACACGGTCCGTGAGGGGAGAGAGAAAGGGGGAAGAGACTTTTTTTGAATTCTCGTGAGACTCTTAATTCCACCCTGCGCAATCTTCAACAGTCCGTCCATCTCTTTTTTGGTAAAAACGCCTCCCTCGGCCGTCCCCTGAATTTCCACGAACTTTCCGCCACCGGTCATCACCACATTCATGTCCACCTCGGCCTTGGAGTCCTCTTCATAATCCAAATCCAGGAGGATTTCCCCGTTCACTTTCCCCACGCTGATAGCAGCGACGGAATCTCTGACGGGAATTTCCTCGATCGTGCCGTTCTCAACCATCTTTCGAAAAGCGTCGACCAAAGCCACGTAAGCCCCTGTGATGGAAGCCGTCCTCGTCCCTCCATCGGCTTGAATCACATCGCAATCGATCCAGATTGTTCTCTCGCCAAAACCGTTGAGATCCGTGACGGATCTCAAGGAGCGCCCGATCAACCTTTGAATCTCCAGGGCGCGGCCGCTCCCTCGACCCGTTAAGGAATCTCTGGTAGTACGGGTATGCGTTGAACGGGGAAGCATGGAATATTCTGCGGTGACCCAACCTTTTCCGGTATTTCTTAAGAAAAGGGGGACCCTCTCTTCCACGCTGGCCGAGCAGATCACTTTGGTATCCCCTATTTGGATGAGCACAGACCCCTCCGCATGTTTTAAATAATTTCTCGTAATTCTTACGGATCTGAGAGCCTTAGCCCCCCTTCCGCCCGAACGTTTCACCGAGAACCTCCGCTCAACCTTCAGACCTCGTGATATTCTATTCCTCCCCGGATGGCTTACGCAAAAGCCATGACGCCGCCGAATGGGTCAAATTTATTTTTTCAAGAAATCGCCTAAAAGTCAACCTCGAGTGTGCTTATACGGTCTTCCGGGTGTTTTGATTTAAAGGGCCAGCAATTTGAAGTTGCTACGAATGTGGCTTATATTTTGAACCATGGTAAGGTTGAACGTCGACAAGGGAGATTTCTTATGCTGCAAGCGATGAAACGTTCCGTCTGTCCTTATGATTGTCCGGACACCTGCGGGCTTCTGGTAGAGGTCGCGGATGGAAAAGCGGTCAAGGTCTCCGGCGATCCTGAACATCCCTTTACCAGGGGGACTCTTTGCGTCAAGATGAACCGGTATGAACAAACTGTTCATTCACCTCTCCGCCTCCTTCATCCTCTGCTCCGAGCAGGGGCCAAGGGTTCTGGTGAATTCTGTCCCATCTCGTGGGATGAGGCCATTGATCGGATTGGAGAGGCCTGGCAAAGGATCATCGGCCAATATGGACCTGAAGCGATCCTTCCGTATTCTTATGCGGGAACCATGGGGCTCATTCAGCGGAATGCCGGACATCCTTTTTTCCATCGACTGGGAGCGTCTCGCCTCGACCGAACGATTTGCTCTCCTGCCAAGGGAGCGGGTTGGAAGGCGGTGATGGGAGAAACACCGGCCCCCCACCCTGATGAGGCGGAAGAGAGCGATTTGATCATTCTTTGGGGGATCAATGCGGTGGCGACCAATATCCATTTTCTTCACGGGGTCAATAAAGCGAAACAAAAGGGCGCAACGGTTTGGCTCATTGATACGTATGAGACCGTCACCGCCTCTGTGGCCGATCAAACGTACATTGTCCGTCCGGGGAGTGACGGTTCTCTCGCTTTGGGATTGATGCATCTTCTCGTCCGACAGGATCTCACCGATCACGATTTTCTCGCAGCCCACGTTCAAGGTTTCGAGGAATTGAAAGAAAAGGTTCTTCCAGATTTTCCGCCGGAAAAGGTGAGCTTTCTCACAGGCCTTCCTACGGAGGCCGTTAAAACAATGGCTCTCGCTTATGGCAGAGCGAAGAATCCTCTCATCAGACTCGGGAGTGGACTTTCTCGGTATGGCAACGGAGCCATGACTATTCGCACGATCGTCTGCCTGCCCGCACTCGTTGGGGCCTATGGAAAAAAAGGGGGCGGCTGTCTTGCCGGCACGAGCACGGCTGGGGCCTTTGCCATGAAAGAGGTCCTTCGAGACGACTTTATGAGGAAGAAGACCCGTATCGTTAATATGAATTGCCTGGGTTGGGCCTTGAACGAATTGAAGGAACCTCCGGTCCAAAGCCTCTATGTCTATCATTCGAACCCAGCGGCTGTCACTCCCGACCAGAATCAGGTCTTAAGGGGTCTGGGGCGGGAGGATCTCTTCACCGTTGTGCACGAAAGATTCATGACGGACACGGCTCGCTACGCAGACATCGTGCTCCCTTCTACTTCCTCCCTCGAACACAGCGATATCTATTGTTCTTACGGCACTTACTGCGTCCAACGCGCAAAGCCTGCTATCCCTCCTGTTGGAGAAAGTCGGTCGAACTGGGAGGTCTTCTCCGTCTTAGCGCAAAGGATGGGATTTCAGGAGCCCTTCTTCCGCCAAACGGCCGATGATTTAATCAATCATCTTCTTTCCATCCCGAGCCCCTTGAGAGAAGGAATTGATCAAAAAGCTTTCTCAGCCGGGAAGGCGGTCGAAATTCCGCTTCCGGAAGATGCGCGAACTCATTTCAAGACGCCCTCAGGGAAGGTTGAAATTCTAAACCCAAGAGAATCGTGTCCCTTACCATGTTATCTTCCTCCCTATCAAGAAGCATACCCCTTCCGACTGATGACGGCACCGAGTTTATACTGCTTAAACTCTTCTTTCAGGGAAAGAGAGGACCTCCGTAAAAAGGAAAAGGCCATGTTCCTTCAAATGAACCCGGTGGATGCAGAGGCAAGAGGCTTGAGAGAAGGGGAATCTGTCATCGCCTTCAATCAACTTGGCGAGGTCCCTTTCATCCTTCATATCACTTCCAATGTTCCTTCCGGGGTTGTGGCGGCTGAGGGGATCTGGTGGCTGGACCACTGCCCGGGTCTTCGTTCTGTCAATGCCCTGACCTCCCAGCGTTTGACAGACCAGGGGGAAGGAAGCACGTTTTATGACAATACGGTGGATGTGAGAAGAGGAGACTGACTGACCTTTGGTTCAAGATTTTTCAAAAGGATCGACAGGTCGATCCAAAAATCATATTGCACCGAAGGATAAGGTCAAGACATATCCTCTGCTCACTTTAGCGATACAGACAGGTTCAGATTAGTCCAAAATTATATTTCTCTGCCCTTTATCGATGATCTTCCCGTGGTTTCCAATGAGCGAGTTATCCTGGGTTTCAACGGACACGTCGGCGATGGATGCCTTAAATCCGCTAAGGTCATTTCCAACCAGGATGTTTCGAGACCCAGTCAGTTTCTGAAAAGACGATATCCTTACACCATAGGGTCCAGACCCTTCGATTTTATTATTGACGATCAGTGAATCAGAACCTACCTGCGCTACGCCTCTGGCCGGTGGTCCGCCTCCTAATAACACAATATGATTAGACGTAATGATCCCACCGTCTGAAAAAACGACAATTCCTACAGAATTCTCTCCATGGGCTTCGATCTTGTTCTCAGCAACGATAATCTTCACCCTTCGTGAAGGGTCAGTGGCTCCAGTAAGATCCATGAACCATCCGGCCACAATGCCATTCGTTGTTTGAGGCGTTGGGAATGGTATCCCCTTCCTTGGAGTGACTATCCTGTTGGCCTTTATTACAGTACTTCCGATACCATCTTTCGCCGGGTAGTTATCGACGACGCAGATAGCGTCTCTCGGACCGTTGATGATGCGATTTTTCGATACCCGTATCGTTGCACCTGTTGTCCTAACAATCCATACACCGTAACCAAGGGTCTTTTCTGGCATTTCACAAGCTAAATCGATTTCATTCTCAACTACATCTATAGAACCTGTGATTAAACCCGGCTCATATTTCTGAGGATATAGGGCAATGCCTTGCTGCCAATAAATGTCCTGCCTCCCGGACATCGGTCTATCACTACCTGCAAGTCTGGGTCTTATACTTGTCATCTTGTTCCCAACGATGGTTGTCCCACCGCTGTACTCTAAGTAGATCGGAGCCCATAGTGGTCCTTCAAAGTGAATATCCTGAATTGTAATTTTAGGACCTGGGCTTTGAGGCGGAAGTTGAATCGGAGCCGGGCTGCAAAATGTCCAGTATCCTCCGTTAATTTTGGTCAAGAAAACTCCCTCTCTGTTCTTTTCTCCGTAGATTTTTAGATCCCTTGTAAGGGTTACCCTCCCCTCGGGCCCGAAATCGAAAGTCCCCTTCAATAGCACCTCTCCTCCCTGATCGACTGCATTCTGCACCGCTTGAACATCCCTTATCGGATTGTTCTGGCCGACAACGATTGTCTGAGCTTTTGCCGAAGCAAACAGAGATAGTACAAGCGCCACCACCAAAGGAATAAGCATCTTTTTTGACATAGTAATCCACCTCCATCGTTATTTTGTTAATTTAATGTTGTTTTTCGCTCGCCCGCAGAATAAACCATAGCAATCCATTGGATTGTCCTTAAGATTCTTCATTCAAATCCCCGCAAAGGCCTTCCTTTTAAACAATATTGACATGTGCTAAAATAAGTGACAGTTTAAACCGTCACAATTTTTATGTTACCCGTAACCCAGCGAGATTTCAGACTTTTCTTAGATATTTTTTAGAACACTCTGGGATATAGATGGTCGAAAAACTAGGACAATCTATCGAAATCAACCTGAATCAATTTAAGCTTCGTATTCATCTCAAACAAAAGGCCGAATTAACTCTCCACTTCGACTCACCATCTCGTAGGTTTTATCTCTCAGTGATAGCGCTTATCGTTCACGAGATGAAGAAAATGGGTAGAATCACCTCCATTCCTTTGGAACAGCACGCAAATCTGCTTGCTCTTCTTAATGAAACCGTCGGAGGTTCAGCCGGATCGTCGGACAAGGAGAACCTGCTGCCGAGGATCTACAGAAAATGGAAAGATGCCCTCCCGGACCTGGAAGGAGCCCCACTCTTCAAAGTTCTTGGGAGAAGAAAAGAATATGACGACGGGCCTGGGAGAGCCTATCAATTTAGTGAGGCAGAAAAGGATAGTTGGGCAAATCTCTTTGAGTACAAAGGGAGCCATGAGAATATCAGGCTCAGATTTTCAATAGATAAGTTGGGTGTGAATTTAGATGGGGTTATCATCATTTATGAGGATTCTTTAAACGGCAATGCCTGGGAGAGGTTTATTTTGGGTCTCAAAAAGGGGGGAGAAGAGATACCAAGAGCAGAGGATGCAACGCCTCCCGACGTTGCCTCTATGGAGAGGATGGCCTTTCCTCTCCCCGATAAACCTTCCATTGCCGTCCTTCCCTTTGTCAACATGAGCGAAGATTCAAGCCGTGAGTACTTCGCTGACGGCTTAACCGAAGAAATCATTACGGCCCTCTCCAAGGCCCCACAGATGCTCGTGATCGCCCGGAATTCTACATTTACTTACAAGGGGAAACCAACAAAGGTGCAACAGGTCGCAGAGGAGCTCGGTGTCCGATACGTTTTAGAGGGGAGTGTTCGCTGGGCTGGAAATCGGATCAGGATTTCAACCCAGTTGACAAATGCTCTCACCGGACATCACTTGTGGTCAGAACGCTACGACCGGGATTTGAAGGATATTCTTGTTATACAGGAAGGGATCACAAAAAAGGTTATAGCAGCTCTGGAGGTAAAGCTAACGGAAGGAGAACAAGCGCTCCTGACAGAGAGCGGGACAGACAATTTCGAGGCCTATATGAAATTCTTACAGGCTCGTGAAAGCGGAAGGCATATGGATTTAGAAGGTCTTTTGAGGGCACGACGATTGTGCGAGGAAGTAATTGCTATGGACCCCAATTATGCAATGGCCTATAGTTTCTTGGCTGGGAACTATGTTGTAGGTTCGTGGGTAGACACGACCAAATCTCCTCAAGAATCTCTGAAAAAAGCTGATGAGCTTGCTAAGAAAGCTCTTTCTCTGAATAAATCATTAGCGAATGCCCATGGAGTATTATGCCAAATTTATATCCATCGAAGAGATTATGAGAAGGGCATTGAAGAAGGTCGGCGGGCCGTTGAGCTTGCTCCAAACGGGGCTGATGCCCATGCTTTATTGGGAAGCGGGCTGCAATGGAGTGACAGGCCTGAGCAAGCCATTCAAGTACTTAACAAAGCGATCCGCTTGAATCCTATTGCTCCAGCCTGGTACCTGCATAACTTAGCCTTGGCCTACAAAGACGTTGGAAGATATGGGGAAGCCCTGCAATATGCAGAAAAAGCAGTCCAACGTAGTCCTAAGAATTTACTGAGTCGCACAACGTTGTGCATCATTTACAGCCTAATGGATCGTATGGAAGAAGCCCGTAACCAAGCGGAAGAGATTCTGAAGATAGACCCAAAATTCACGTTGGCGCAGATCGAAAAGGTCGACCCCAAAAAAAATCCTGTCGCCAAGAGGCAGGTAATAGAAGCTCTACGAAAAGCGGGGCTCAAATAGGATGGGTCGACCTGACACTTAACGATCTATTTTGAATCGGGTTGAAGAAGTCGAACAGAAATGAAAATGGTGGAGGATGAAAAGAAGGAGGGATTTTTTGGGAGAATCAAAAACCCAGGGCAAAGAGTAATGCTGCTCGTAACTCTGAAATCCTCGCCGGACTCAACGAGGTAATTAAAGGCCCAATCTTTCCCTTTGAAACGGTCTGAATGTGATCAAGATTCACAGCGCAGTCTCTGGACATTCCGTCCTCTTTCGTCAACAAAACTTCGGTAGGAATGTCTCGAATGGTGGATGTGATTGGAGCTACGGTTACTTCACCCAAGAATTCTAATGCCGAATCTCGGGTCAGAATAACAACGGGCCGATTCTTGTCAGGCCTTGCAAACTTATACCACCGGACTTCTCCTCTTTTCATGGCTCTACCCAAACCTGTTCTGTCTCCCAATCCCCAAACTCTCCCCGTTTGACAGGCTTACGCTTATAGCCCTCACGATGTTTCCGTTCCAACTCATTAATCCGGACTTCATTCAGGGCCCTCTTAAGAGCTTGCCTCGTAAAAGCGGAACGAGTTGTGCCAAGCCGTTTGGCCACCTTGTCCACGGATGCTATGAGATCCTCATCCAAGGTCATTTGCACTGTCTTCATCATACCTCCCACTGTATGAAGTAGCTATATCTATAGCTATTCTAATCCACATCCTTCTGAAAGTCAAATCGAACCTTGCCATAAAAAAACGCCGGTATTTAATGCCGGCGCTATATTTGATCGGTGTCGGTCAAAACTCACGATACTTTTGGAAATTACATCAACCCGGCGATGGACCGTTGGGCTAAGGAGAGCACATTGGCAGGGAAGATCCCCATATAGAGGGTCCCGATCACAGCCAAGATCAATGCGAACACCGAGGCAAATGAAAATTGAAGGCCTGTGATTTCCCGCTCGGATTCCCTGAAATACATGAGCACGGTGACCCGAAGATAATAGTAAACCGACACCGCGCTGTTCAAGACACCGAGGATGGCCAGCCAATAAAATTTTGCCTTCACCGCCGCACTGAAGACATAGAATTTGGCCATAAATCCTCCCAGAGGAGGAATGCCTGCCATGGAAAGAAGAAAGATCGTCATCGATGCCGCCAGGAGAGGATACTTGAACCCAATCCCTGCATAATCATTGATGAGGGTATTCTCTTCCCCCTTCTTCCCGAGGAGAATGACCACGGTAAAGGCACCGATATTCATAAAGGCATAGGCCATAAGATAGAAAAGCATCCCCGAAGTCCCCAAATCGTTCCCTGCGACAAAGGCGACCAGAATGTATCCGGCATGAGCGATGCTCGAGTAAGCCAGCATCCGTTTGATATTGGTCTGGGAGATCGCCACAATATTCCCGACCGTCATCGTCGCCACACAGATCACCCACATGATTGAGGTCCAGTCAGGACGAAAGGCCGGCAGAGCGGAGAAAAAGACCCTGACCAACGCCGAAAAAGCGGCTGCCTTCACGCCCGTTGCCATAAAAGCCGTGATGGAGGTCGGAGCTCCTTCATAGACATCGGGCGTCCACATATGAAACGGGACCGAGGCGATCTTGAAGCCAAAACCGATGGTGAGAAAAACAAGACTCATCAGAAGCATCGGGCTTCTCAGCAGATTCTTGGAGGCGATATAGGCGGCGATGTCTTTTAGATGAAGGGATCCTACGGCACCGTAGACGAGGGCAATCCCGTAGAGGAGGAATCCTGTGGCAAAGGCGCCCAGAAGAAAATATTTCAACGCCGCTTCCACGGACCTCTTATCCTGTCGCATCATCCCCGCAAGGACATAGATGGAGATGGACATTGTCTCTAACCCGAGGAAGATGGTGATCAGATGAGATCCTGCCGCCATCAGCATCATCCCGAGGGTCGCAAAAAGAATCAGGGCATAATACTCGCCAAACTCGATCATTTCCCTGTGGATGTAACCGATAGAGATCAGCACCGTTAAGAAGGCGATGATCAGAAAAATGATTTTGAAAAAGAGCGCGTATCCATCCGAGATGAACATCCCCTCAAAGCCGGATCGGACAGACCCCATCTGCGGGAAAGTGTAGACACCGGCGAAAAGGATCCCGATGAGGCTGATGACTCCAAGGTACCCCTTTCTCTCTCCTTTGGGCAAAAAGACGTCCAACAGAAGCACGAGAAAGCCGAAGGCGGTAACGATGATCTCCGGTGCAATGAGATAGAGGTCGATCTCTGGTAGTTTCATTAACAACCCTCCAGGTAAGAAACTCAAATGTCAAAATCCAAATGTCAAAGGAATGACAAATGATGAAACGTCAAATTGGAAATTTGAAATTTGGAATTCCTTTGAACTTTGTCATTTGACATTCTTGCTTTTTATTTCTACTGTCATTTTCGGCGCAGGAAGGTCCGCCTTCATTTCAACCTTTCCCTTGAAGTCTTTTATAAACTTCTCCACGCTGGCATCCATCTTGCTGAAGAAAAGCTTGGGATAGATCCCCATCAGAAAAATGACGATGACCATCGGCACAAGAATCGAGATCTCTCTTCCGTTCAGGTCTTTCAGCTTTTCATTTTCAGGCCGGGTGATCTTCCCAAACATCACCCTTTGGAACATCCACAGCATGTAGGCGGCTCCCAGGATAACCCCTGTGGCAGCCAATACCCCGTAGACGACGTTCGATTGAAATGCCCCGAGGAGGATCAGAAACTCTCCCACAAACCCGTTCGTTCCCGGAAGACCGATCGACGAGAGCGTCACGATCATGAAGAAAACAGCGTAAACCGGCATCACCTTGGAGAGGCCTCCAAAGTCGGCGATCAGCCTTGTATGGCGGCGCTCATAAACCATCCCGACGATTAAAAAGAGGGATCCCGTGCTGATACCATGGTTGAGCATCTGATAGATTGAGCCCTGAACCCCCTGCATATTGAAGGCGAACATCCCGAGCATGACGTACCCCAGATGGCTCACGCTGGAGAAGGCCACCAGTCGCTTCAGATCGGGTTGCATCATCGAGACCAAAGCGCCGTAGATAATTCCGATGATCGCAAGAATAGAGACCAACGGCAGAAGATCAAAGGCCGCTTTCGGGAACAGGGGTATGGCAAACCGGATGAACCCGTAGGTTCCCATCTTCAACAAGACCCCCGCCAGGATCACACTTCCGGCGGTCGGCGCCTCGGTATGGGCATCAGGCAACCAGGTGTGAAAGGGAAACATCGGAACCTTGATGGCAAACGCCAGGGCAAAAGCAGCAAACAGCCAGTACTGCGTTCCAACGGGCAACCCCGATTTATAAAGTTCGAGCACGTCAAAGGTGGACACACCGGTTGCCTTCTGGTTGAGGAAATAGAGGGCCAAGATCGCCACGAGCATCAGCACGCTTCCAGCCATCGTAAAGAGAAAGAACTTGACGGCTGCATAGATTCGTCGCTTGGGATCACCCCAGACACCGATCAGGAGGTACATCGGGACGAGCATGACTTCCCAGAAGACATAGAAAAGGATGAGATCGAGAGCCACCAAGGCACCGATCATCCCTGTTTCGAGAAAGAGGAATGAGATCATGAATTCCTTTACCCGGAAGGTGATCGCAGTCCAGGAGCACAGGATGCACAGGATGGTCAAAAAGGTGGTCAAGAGAACCAGAAGGAGACTAATTCCATCAATGCCCAATTTGTAGCTGATTCCGTAGCTCTGAATCCACCACCAATCCTCCACGAATTGCATGGCTACGGTCTTGGGATCGAAGGCAAAGAAGAGGGGCAGGGAGAAAAGGAACTCGACGAAGGCGAAGAGGAGGGCGACCCACCGGATCGCTCTCCCGTTCTCTTTGTCGATGAAGAGGAGAACAACAGCCCCCAAGATTGGAAAGAAGATCAACAGCGACAGGATCGGAATACCCAAGATCGTCATGAAACGGACTCCTTTTTTTCACACATCGAATGACTCTTCCCCTCCCCCTTGAGGGGGAGGGCAGGGTGAGGGTCGCTCTCACTCGGTCTATTCGGTTATTCAATAAAAAATAGCCCGCACAATGTAATAGCCGGCAATGATGATCCCACCGATGACCATTGAGAAGGCATAATTTTGAACGACGCCAGTTTGCACCTTTCTCATGGCCCCGGAGAGCAAACCGATGAGATAGGCAATGCCGTTGATCGTACCGTCGATGATAAAGTCATCGAACCCTTTCCAGAGTCCGGTGCCTAATTTTTTGAGAGAGTTGATGAAAAGGATTTCGTAGAGCTCGTCAACATAGTATTTGTTGTAGACCAGCTTGTAGAGCCCCTTCCATCTGTCCGCTGTCCGTTTGGGCAAGGCCGGATCCTTTATATAAAAGAAGTAGGCAATTAAGATCCCGACGCCTGCAATCACCACGGAGACCGCCATGAGGATGTATTCCAATGTGGCAGAATGCCCTCCGCCTTCTCCACCCGAAGCCCAGGCCTGTGAGACGAGCGTGAGCCCGGCATGCGCTTTGGCCGGCTCAGCGCCCCCTCCCAATACAGGAGCGAGGAATTCATGGATGTGGTTGGCCCCGCCTAAAGCATGGGGAACGCCGATATAGCCTCCGATGACGGAAAGAACAGCGAGAACCATTAAAGGAACGGTCATGATTTTGGGTGATTCGTGGATATGATGCGCCACGTGTTCATCGACCCTGGACTGACCAAAGAAGGTCATGAACAGAGCCCTGAACATATAGAAGGCAGTCATGCCAGCGGCTAAAGCTGCCACGGCCCACAGCAGCCAATAGCCTCGGGGACTGGAAAAGGCCTGCCAAAGAATTTCGTCCTTGCTGAAAAATCCGGACAGGAAAGGAACCCCGGCGATGGCCAGCGTGGCGATGAGGAAGGTCCAGAAGGTAT
Source organism: Thermodesulfobacteriota bacterium (assembly GCA_047519465.1). Classification (GTDB taxonomy): domain Bacteria; phylum Desulfobacterota; class BSN033; order BSN033; family UBA1163; genus UBA1163. Next base: position 12,707 of record JAPVTA010000299.1, read on the forward strand.
AGGGAATTTTTTCCCTGAGAGCTCCCATTTTCCTCATATCCAATTCGCCACTCAAGGCATGCATCACGCTCCCTGCGCCCAGGAAGAGAAGCCCCTTGAAAAAAGCGTGGGTCATCAGGTGGAATATCCCGGCACTGTAAGCGCCCACGCCAACGCCCAAGAACATGTAGCCGAGCTGGCTGATGGTTGAATAGGCCAGAACCTTTTTGATATCGGTCTGGCAAATACCGATAGAAGCGGTAAAGATCGCTGTCGCCACGCCAACGATGGCAACGACCGCCATGGAAATGGGCGCCAGGCTGTAAAGCACGTTACACCGGGCCACCATGTAAACCCCCGCGGTCACCATGGTCGCCGCATGGATGAGGGAGCTGACCGGTGTCGGACCTTCCATGGCGTCCGGAAGCCAAACATAAATCGGAATCTGTGCTGATTTTCCGCAGGCACCGATAAACAGCAGAATCGTGATAGCGGTGACCGTCCCCGTATCGAGCTTGCTCGCATTGGCGAAGACTTCGGTGAAATTTAGCGTCCAGACTCCATGTTTTCCGAGACTGGTGAAAAGCAGGAATATCCCGAGAATAAACCCGAAGTCACCCACCCGGTTGACTACAAAAGCCTTCTTCCCCGCATTGGAGGCAGAATCCTTTTCGTACCAGAAACCAATCAAGAGATAGGAACAGAGGCCCACGCCCTCCCAACCCACAAACATCAACAAGAAGTTGTTTGCCAGGACGAGGTTGAGCATCATGAAAACGAAGAGGTTGAGGTAGGTGAAGTACCGAGTATATCCCGGATCATCGTGCATGTAGCCGACAGAGTAAATGTGGATGAAGAAACTGACCCCGGAGACCACCAGGGCCATCAGAATGGAGAGAGGGTCAATCTGGTACCCGATCACCGTTTGGAATGAGCCCGACACCACCCAATCAAAAATCACCTTTTCAAAGTGGCGCTCCGTCGGCGGTCTTCCGATCAACTCGAAAAAGACGAGGATCGAAGTGAGAAAGGAGAGGCCGATCGCTGAAGGCCCCACCCAGCTGACTGTCTTCTTCCCAAAGCTCTTGCCGAAAAGCCCGTTGATCACAAAACCGATTGCCGGAAACAGAGGGATCAACCAGACATAGTTAAGCATGAATAGCTCCTCTTACCCCCACCCTCCCCTCCCCCTCAAGGGGGGAGGGCGTGGGAGGGGGTCACCACTTCATGATATTGATCTCATCCACATTGATCGTTTCTCTTGAGCGATAAATCGCGACAAAGATCGCTAGTCCAACGGCTGCCTCTGCGGCTGCGACCGCTATGACAAAGAAGGCAAAGAGCACCCCGTCCAGGGATTGAAGAAAGCGCGATAGGGCGACGAATGAAATATTCACAGCATTGAGCATCATCTCGATGCACATGAAGACCACAATCGCATTGCGCCGGGTCAGGGCTCCGATCACACCGATCGTAAAGAGTATTCCGCCCAAGACCAGATACAACTCAGGAGGAATGGATGGAATTGTCATAAGGAACTCCTCAATGAAAAATGCAAATCATCCCCCCTCCCTCTCCCCCGAGGGGAGAGGGAGGGGGTGGGCAACAGTGTTCGGCGTCAGCTCCTTTTCTTGCTCAAAATGACCGCTCCGACGACGGCGGCCACGAGAAGGACAGAAACAATCTCAAACGGAAAAAGATATTGGGTGAGAAGTGCCTCGCCGACAGCCTTTACATTGGCGCTCACCTTCTCGGGTGTATAGGAACCCATCTTCCCCGTCGGAGATTTCGCCACGACGGAATAGATGATCGCGAAGAGAAAAAGGACCATCAGCACGCCGCCGATGACTTTCGAATAAAAAAGTTTCAACCCGGATCGGAGTTCCTGTTCCAGATCCAGAAGCATGATGACAAAGACGATCAACATCGCGATGGCGCCGGCATAAACCACCACCTGAATGATGGCGATGAATTGACTGTAGAGCAAGAGATAAAGCACCGCCACACAGAGGAAAGTCAGGACCAGAAAAAGTGCGCTGTGAATAGGGTTCTTTCGGGTCACGACCAACACGGAGGCGAGGATGGAAGTAAAGGCCGCTCCCAAAAAGATCAACCATTGAAATCCCGTTACGATATTCTCAGCCATTCCCTTCTCCTATATTTCCCCTCACCCCATCCCTCTCCCGCCAGAGACTGTGTCACAATTGTAGGGGCTTGACCGGCAAATGCCCCGGCCCGCCGACGCGGGATGGGAAGGGGCACAATGTAAATGACATTTCCTCTCCGGGAAGCCCCCGCCCTGAGAGGTGGGAGATTCATTTATCAAGCCCACGAATAGGGCTCAATGAATTGAGCCCCTACAGCATAGGGAGATAATCCGGTTATCTCCTGAGGGTTTCATGGATTAACCTTCTTTTCTTCTAATAGTCTTTCCGTGTCCATGAGAAATGGTCTTCTCTGGCCCTCTACCCATTCATAGGTCTTCCCCATAAAGATCGCCTTCACCGGGCATGCCTCCTCGCAGAAGCCGCAGAAGATACACCGGGTGGCGTCCAGCTCGTAGGTGAGGGGGTATCGTCTCCCCTCCTCATCTTCGGCGGTCTCAATGTAGATGCACTGAGAAGGACAGACGACCATGCACAGACCGCAGGCGACACACTTGGTCTTCCCACGCTCATCCTTCTCAAAATATTGAATTCCCCTCCAGCGTGGTGAAGGAGGAACCTTTTCCTCGGGATATTGAACCGTAATGGGCTTAGTGAAGAAATATTTTAATGTTACTTTTAAACCCTTGAGCAACGGAATGATCATGTTTGACCTCTTTCTTTACCCCGTTAGAAAGCCCTGCTTCCCCTCACCTTTCCCCTCTCCCCACTGGGGAGAGGGTGGGGTGAGGGGAGGGATTTACCCCCTCAACGAAATGACTAAGGCGGTGACCAGCAGGTTGATCAGAGCTAAGGGGAACAGCACCTTCCATCCAAACTTCATGATCTGATCATATCGAAGCCTCGGATAAGTCCATTGTTGCCACATGAAGAAGAAGACAACAATGAAGAGTTTGATGCAGAACCAGGCCACCCCCGGAATAAAACTGAGCTGGGGAATGAGTGGCTGCCATCCTCCCCAAAAGAGCGTCACGGCAACCGCTCCTATGGCAGTCATATGGGCGAACTCGGACATGAACAGAAGGGCAAATTTCATACTGCTGTATTCGATGTTATACCCACAAGCCAGCTCTGCCTCCGCCTCAGGCATATCAAAGGGAACCTTGTTCATTTCAGCTAGACCGCATATCAAATAAAGAATAAAGGCCATCGGCTGATACCAAATATTCCAGTTCCAGAATCCTCCTCCCTGAAGTTGAACGATTTCTGTCAGCCTCAGACTTTGGGATAGAATGATCACTCCTACGATCGAAAGGCCGAGGGCCACTTCATAGCTGACCATCTGAGCCGCTGCTCGGAGGGAACCCATTAAACCATACTTATTTCCGGAGGACCAGCCTCCCAAAATAATTCCAAACTCCCCTAAAGAGGCGATGCCAAAGATATAGAGAAGCCCCACGTCGATATCGGCCACTCTCAATTTGACGACCCAATCGGTCCCGGGAATAGTGAACTGATTTCCAAAGGGGATCACCGCGAAGAGGCTTATCGACGAAATAATAGCGATCATGGGTGCCAGGACGAAGGTCACTTTATCCGACCTACCCGGAATGAGGTCTTCTTTGAAAAAAGCCTTGATTGCGTCGGCGAAGGGCTGAAGCAGGCCATAAGGACCGCAACGGTTTGGACCATACCGAAGCTGGATGCGCCCCGCCATCTTCCGCATCAGCCAGGTCTCATAAGCCACGGCGATCATCAGACAGGCAAAAACCACCACACATTTGACGATGATCTCGATGAGAAGAAATAATAATTGCATTCTGTTGCTCCTCTGTGAAATTTCTGAAAAATCCAGAAATTTCTGATTACACGGATTATAATAATGATTACACCGATTAGACGGCTCCAAAAAATCTGTGTAATCTCTTTTTGAAATCTGTGTAATCAAGAGAGCTCATAATAGTTCTTAAGAGCTCTCCTACCTTTTCTCTATCCTTCCGATAAAGACCTTGTATTCAGGGTGCTGGCTCGCCGCGTCGAACCCGGGAGCCAAAAGATTATTTACAAACACAGGAAAAAAGGTCGTGGCAAAGTAAGCCACCCCTTTTGGAACGGTCCGGGAAATCCTGCAGGTCGTTTCCACCTCGCCCCTCGGTGAGATGACCTTCACCTTTCCCTGTTGTTCCAACCCTGCCTTTGCGGCATCCTCAGGGTGAACCTCAACACAGGAATCGGGAAAGACCTGGGCCAACCCTGCCGCTCTCTTTGTGGTCGTACCGATCCCGTAATGGTAGTGAAACCCTCTGGGGATGATCCATAAAGGATATTTGTCATCCGGCTCCTCTACCGGTCCTTTGTATTCGATGGGGAAGAATCTTCGCTTCCGCCCGTTCACTGAAGACCACCGAATCCCTTCTTTTTCAAGGCCGGGGTAGTTCACCCCTGCATAAATGGGCACCAGAGAAGCAATCTCCTCCATCACCTCAGCAGGATTCTGATATCCCATAGGATAACCCATCTTCGTCGAAAGGTCGCAGAGGATTTTCCAGTCGGCTCTGGAATCCCCTACCGGTGAGATGGCCCTTCGCACCCTTTGAATTCTTCTCTCCATGTTGGTGAAGGTCCCGTCCTTCTCAGCAAAACTTGCCCCGGGTAAAATCACATGGGCATAACTTCCGATGTGGGTGACGAAAAGATCCTGAACCACTAATAGTTCCAGTTGAAGGAGTCCGTTTTTGAGTCTCTCTAAGCCGGGAAGATTGATGAAGGGATCTTCACCCAGGATATAGAGGGCTTTAATCTTCCCTTCCAGAATCTTATCGAAAATCTCCGTATAGGTGAAGCCGGGTTTTTTCGGGATCTCCCTCTGCCAGATCTCCTCAAACTTTTTGCGCGCGAGGGCGTCCTCCACCTTCTGATAGCCGGGGAGGAATTCAGAAAGGGAACCCATATCGAGAGCGCCCTGGACATTATTCTGAGTATGCAGGGGGTAGACGCCCCCTCCTCCATCTTCCGTCTCTTCGGTCAGCAGGGCCAGGTTGCAGAGAGCTTTTACGATCTCCGTCCCGTTCGCATGCTGGGTGACACCGGAGCCAAAGACAATCGCCCTCTTTCTTGCCGAGGCATAGAGATGACCGGCCCTCTGTAAATCTTCCGGAGAGATTCCCGTGGTATTCTTGACGACCTCGACAGAAAACTTCTCTACCGAGGATCGCAGGCTTTCAAAACCCTCTGTCCTGGACCCGATAAACTCCTTTGAGGAAATACCTTTCTCGATGAGGAGACGAACCAGACCGTTGATCCAGGCGATATCCGTTCCGGGATGGGGCCTCAACCAAAGGTTGGCCCATTTTTCCCATTGGGTCTTCCGAGGATCGACCAGGATGACCTTCGCGTCGTTTTTTCGGAGGGCTTCCCTCATCTTATTGCTGAAGATGAGATTGTCGTCATACGCATCTGCGCCGACGATGAGGAGGAGGTCCGCCTTGGCTACCTCGTCCATCCCGTGAGTCATCGCTCCACACCCCGTGGAAGCCATCATCCCGTAGACAGAAGATTCGTTGGACAACCGGGCCCCGTTGTCGATTTGGTTTGTCCCGATGCAAGCTCTCATCCATTTCTGAAAGAGGTAGTTCTCTTCATTCGTTCCCCTGGAGGAAGAAATTCCTCCAATGCTCTGGGCACCGTACTTCTCCTTTATTTCCCCGAGTTTCGTAGCCACCCGTCCCAAGGCTTCTTCCCAGGAGGCCTCTGCAAAAACCCCAGATTTTTTTAGAAGCGGTTTTTGAACTCTATCCGGATGATGAATAAAATCAAAACCAAATCTTCCCTTCACGCAGAGGCTTCCTTGGTTGACTCCGGCCTCCCCCTTTGTGGTCACCTTCACCACTTTCCTATCGGCGAGGGTGTTGAGCTCGAGCTGACAACCGCATCCGCAGAACGTGCAGGTGGTCTGTGTCCTACCCAGTTGCCATGTGCGGCCTTTAATAGGGCTGAGATTCTCTGTGAGGGCGCCGACCGGGCACATGTGGAGACACTCTCCACAGGAGATACAGTTCTCCTGCCGAACCGCCTTCACATGGGAGGGAAACCCATGCTCTGCCACCTCGAGAACATCCGCTCCCGGCACATCCACACAGGCCTGAATGCAGCGAAGACACATGACACATCGATCAAACCATTGCCGGATCAGTGGGGTTCCGTAAGGGATGGAGGGAAACTCTCTTTTCTCCGGAGGATACTCGTTCTTTTGGACCCCGAATTCATAAGTTCGATTCTGGAGTTGGCATTCTCCTCCGGCATCACAAACAGGACAGTCCAAAGGATGATTGACCAGTAATAGTTTCAAAGCCTCCAATCTCATCTCTTCAACGCGCTCCGTGCGGGTATGAACCACCATGCCCTCCACCACGGGCGTCGCACAGGAGGCCATGGGCATCTCAGCTCCCTGAACATCGACCAGACAGATTCGGCAGGACTTGAGTAGACTTAATCTGCGGTGATAACACAGGGTGGGAATATAGATCCCGTTTTCTTTGGCCACCTCATAAATCGTTTGATCCGGCCTTCCAGAAACTTCTTTCCCATCAATGGTCAGCTTTAACATGCTGTATACCATCCTCCGTTCACCCCCACCCTTCCCCTCCCCCGTCAAGGGGGAGGGTATTTATATGGTCCACCCAGTAAGACCCTTCTCCCCTGGTGGGAGAGGGTCAGGGTGAGGGGGATAACGTTATACTGCAAACAGCCCAACTCTCACACATCGGAGACAGCGCTCCGCTTCCTTTTGAGCCACCGGGATGGAGAATCCCTCCTCCACTTCGTCAAAGATCCATTTTCTCGAATCAGGAGGAAGCATTTTCAACATCGCCCTTTTCTGCCCGCCGGAGATTCCGACCTTTTCATTCTTGTTATAAACCTTGATCTTCTCGACCAGACCCTCCAGAATTTCTCCCTCGGATTCCTTGACTTCCATCCCGCGAAGGAACAGATCAATCTTGTCGGCGGCTCTCTTTCCGTGGCCCGCGGCACGAACCAAAACATCGGGTCCCGTCACACAGTCGCCCGCCGAGAAGATCCCCGGACGGCTTGTCATGAAAGTCCCCTCTTGGATGGCGATGGTAGATCGTCTCGTTGTCTTTACCCCGTCCTTCTCGTCAAGAAAGGACAGATCGATCGCTTGTCCGATGGCAGGGATGGCAATATCGGCATCGATGAAAAATTCTGAGCCTTTGATGGGAACAGGTCTGCGCCTTCCGCTCTCATCCGGTTCACCCAGTTCCATCCGAATGCACTCCATCCCGACAACCTTTCCCTCTTTCTCGACGATCCGGACCGGATTGCAAAGGTAATGGAATTTCACACCTTCTTCTTCCGCATCATGGATCTCTACCCGATCCGCAGGCATCTCTTTCTTCGTTCTTCGATAAACCAGGTTCACATCCGGCTTACCAATTCGGAAAGAGGAGCGGACGCAGTCAATGGCCACATTTCCGCCGCCGACTACGACCACTCTTTTCCCTTCGGGGTAAGGGTCTCTTCCCAGATTGATTTCCAAGAGGTAGTACACACCGGGGATGAAACCTTTATATCCTTTATCTTCTCCTTCGACCCCCATGGGGGTATTGGTCTGGGCGCCGACACCGACGAAGATGGCCTTATAACCCTGCTCGAATATCTGAGAGATAGTGATGTCCTTTCCCACCTGCGTGTTATACCGGATCTCGACTCCTAACCTCTTTACAATCTCTGCTTCATACCGAACGATATCCCGCGGGAGACGATAGTCAGGGATCCCCATGGCTGCCATGCCACCCGGTTCCCCCAGTCTCTCAAAGATGGTCACGGGGTAGCCTTTCAGGGCAAGATAGTAGGCGCAGGACAGACCCGCCGGGCCCGCGCCAATGACGGCTACTTTCTCTGAGCGCATTTCCTCTTTCTTCGCCGAAGGATCCCTTCGCTTCTCCAGCTCATAATCGGCGACAAACCGCTTCAGCCATTTGATGGAAATACATTCATCCACGTTTCCCCGACGGCAATTATCTTCGCAGGGGCGGACACAAACCCTTCCGAGGATTCCGGCCAGGCAGGTCGCCTCACGAATGGCAGCAAGGGACTCTTCGAACCTCCCTTCCTTGATCAATTCGATATACCGGCTAATAGGAAGATGGGAGGGGCAAGCGCTTTCGCAGGGTGCGGTCACCTTGACCTTATAGTCCTGGCGGGGGATTTTTTTGTGCAATTGGATCGCACCGGAGAATTGATCCTCAAAATGATCGATCGCATCCAACACAGGCTTTGGACCGGTCTGCCCGAGGTTGCATTTGGAACTCTTCTGAATCGTCTCCCCTAAATATTTTAATTGTCTCAGGTCCTCAACCTTGCCCTGACCATCGGCAATCCGATTCACAATCGTGGCCATGATCCGAGTCCCGACTCGGCAGGGTGTACACTTCCCGCAGGATTCGCCCTGAACTGCTTCCAGGTACGCCCGAATCAAATCGACGATATTGACGTCGCTGTCCCTGAGGACGATCCCATCCCATCCAATGAAGGCTCTGACCTTTCTCTCTTTGTCGAACTCCGGGGGTAGATTGAGAACGGAGACGGGTTGCCTCTCTACTTCGGGTTTCCGTCGATTATCGGTGACCACTCCACCCCAACTGCTGAAAAGAATGTCCGTCATAAAAACCTCTTCGAATAATGAAAGTTCAAATTTCAAAATCTCCCGCTAAAGCGGGATCAAAGGAATGTCAAAATTCAAAATCCATAAACCAAAATTTGAACTTTGGTATTTGACACTAATTTGAACGTTGAACTTTGACATTTGACATTTTCTTTACCGGTCGACTTCCCCCAGGACGATATCAACGCTTCCGATCGCTGAAATCACATCCGCAATCAGCCCTCCTTCGATCATCTTGGGAAGAGCGCTCAGGTTAGCAAAAGACGGGGTGCGAATCCTGAACCGGAACGGATGGTTTGATCCGTCACTGACAAGGTAGAACCCCAATTCCCCCTTGGAGGCCTCTACGCTCGCATAGACTTCCCCTGCTGGCGGCTGGAATCCCTCAGAGACAATCTTAAAGTGTCGTATCAATGAAGCAATATCCGTGAGAACGTCCTCCTTCGGTGGAAGGGTAATCCGTGGGTCATTCGCGATAATAGGCCCTTTGGGCAACCGTTCCAGCGTCTGCCGAACAATTGAATTGGACCACTCCATCTCCCTCAGACGAACAATGTACCGATCGTAAACGTCCCCGACGGAACCGATCGGGATATCGAATTCAAAATCCTCGTATCTTGAATAAGGAAATGCCTTTCTCACATCGTATTTCACTCCGGAACCTCGAAGCGTAGGTCCTGTGACTCCAAAACTGATCGCATCCTCCTTAGAAATGATCCCAATTTCCTTGGTGCGCTTCAACCAGATCACATTCTTCGTCAGGAGTGTCTCATACTCTTTCACACGATCAGGAAACTTTTGGACAAATGTCCGGATCTTCTCCTCGATCCCATCTGGAAGGTCTTTTGAAACCCCACCAAATCTCAAATAGGTTGGGGTAAGTCTTCCGCCAGCCACCTCTTCAAAGATTCTTAGAATACTCTCCCTTTCCCTGAAGTTATAGAAAATGAGGGTCATTGCGCCGATGTCTAAGGCATGCGTTCCCAGCCAGATGAGATGGGCAGCGATCCTTTGAAGCTCGGCCATCATCACTCTGATATACTGAGCCCTTTTGGGGACCTCGATGCCTAAAAGTTTCTCAACAGCCAAAACATAGGCCAGGTTATTCCCCATCGCATTGGTATAATCTAAGCGGTCGGTGAAGGGAATCGATTGATGGTAAGTCTTGGTTTCAGCAAGTTTCTCAATGCCCCGATGAAGATGCCCGATATGGGGAGTTGCCTTGACGATTACTTCCCCATCCAATTCCAGCACGATCCTCAAAACCCCATGGGTGGCCGGGTGTTGAGGACCCATATTGATGCTCATGAACCGCGTCTCTGCCATTTCAACCCCATTCGACACAACGGCCCGAAGGCCATGGTTTGCTCAGGGTTGACCCTGAGCGGCAACTTTACGCTTACCCTAAAAGGTGTGCCTATGCGCCGCCGAAGGGTCAAACCTCGGGAACAAAGGGTTTATCGAAATCAGGCCCTTCGGCTGGGTAATCCTTCCTTAATGGGTAGCCATCATAACCATCCCAGAGAAGAATTCTTCTTAGATCTGGATGATTCTCAAAGGGAATCCCAAAGAGGTCATAGGCCTCCCTTTCATACCAGTTTGCCACCTTCCAGATCGATTCCACACTTGGAATAGATTCTGTCTCTCCGACTCTTGTTTTCACCCTCAGCCTGTGATTGCTCTTCATTGAATAAAGAAGGTAGACGACTCCAAAACGTGGGGTTTGCGGGAAAAAGTCGAGGCCGCAGAGATCGGTAAGGAGACGGTACTGGAGGTCTGGGTCTGAGTGAAGGAATTTACTGATCTCAAGAATCTCTCCCTTCGACACCGTCACCGTGACTTCTCCGCGAAAGGTTGTTACGTCTAAAATAGAATTCATAAATTTCTCTTTCAATTTCTTTACGGTGAGATTGATTTCGGCCATTCCCTGCTCCTCTTATTCCCTATTTGATTTCAAGGGAGCTTCGAACATTTTTTCGATCCGCAAGGCTCTCCGTTTCGATCTTTTTCTGGAGTTTCACCCAGGCTGCAAGCAAAGCCTCAGGTTTGGGCGGGCAACCCGGGATATAGAAATCCACGGGAAGGATTTGATCCACTCCTTGGACTACACTGTAACTCCTAAAGTACCCGCCTGAACAGGCACAGGCTCCGTAGGCGATGACCCATTTGGGCTCTGGCATTTGTTCATAGATTCGTTTAACCATTGGAGCCATCTTCTTCGTCAATGTTCCCGCAACAATCATCACATCAGACTGCCGGGGAGATGGTCTGAAGGCCTCCG
>JAPVTA010000300.1:0-10725 GCA_047519465.1 Thermodesulfobacteriota bacterium
ACGGCACCCCGAGGCCTTACGCCACTTCTTTTTTAGTCGTCCCAGGAGACGTAGTTAAGTTTGTTAAGTCAGTGCGGTTTATCTTCCGACCAAACTCCCGCCCAAATTCTCCTTCCCGGACCTTTCTGTTTCATAATTCTTAAAAATGGAATACATTGCCCCAACAGATGAACAATGGATAGGCCCGAAGGAGAACCGGATAATTAATTTCTAAATTATGTGGCTTGCGATATAATACTGCTCAGAAAAACATTATGTTGCAAAAAGAGTCTGTTAGCAGCTTATTTGGGATTCCAAAGGACCTTTTAAAGGACTGAAAGGGTAGTCTTCAGGAAAAAAATTACAGCAACATAAAAAATAATGTTGGGCTGTTAAATAACTACATGAAAAGTTAGATTTGAGAAACAACAGGCTGATAGAATTGCATTATGAAAAAAGAGAGACTAGAAAGCCAGCAATCTGATTTTAGGTCTTCTTATTTTCCAGAGTTCCATTTTTCTTTCTGCCACAAAACTCCAAAGGTGCCATCAACATGCGTAGAATATAGCGCAGCATATGTTCATTGGAATAAGAAATTGGGACTCTATCGGACCATCTGGGACGATAACAGAAGGAGGGTTGCGAGTTGTGGTGAAGAGCGGAAAGATGAGGGGACGGCCAAGGGCAGAATTGAAAGATGCTACGACCGTTGCAAGCAACCCAAAAATACTATTAACAAATGCAATGCATGTTTTGTAAAGGAGACTAGTATATTAGGATTTGAAAGCCAAGATGCATGGAAACTATTTTATGATCATGCAACGTTTGAAGAGATAATGACACCAACTGCCATTACTATATTTGACAAGCCGAGATATGATCTTCGTGAAACCGTTGAGTTCCTTCCAAGCTATCCATGTACGGGTTCCTTTATATCAGGAGACAAGAAGTGTAAATTTGCGACGTGTCCAGACGAAATAAGGGACACCCCCATTTCAAGATGTCGGATTTATTATGAGTATTGTAAGAAATGGTTGCAGGCAACAAGAGATAACCAAGATTATTTTATTCATAGATTGGAAAAAGAGCATGGGTTTGATGAAGCAATAACGATTTTTATGCGAGTCTTGCACGCTGCAAGATGGCATATAGACAAAAAGGAAAGGGAAATAGCGAGGAATCTCCTGTTAGATCACTTAATTCCGACACACATAGATCACAAAAGCGGCTTTTTGCCTCACTATAAAATACTAATCCCCATGAGAGAGGTTCTTTGTAGGCTTGCCAGTCATCTGTCAAAAAAGTGCAGAAGCGAATACCTGCAAGGGGAAGATTTACGTAACCCAGATGTAATGGAAGAGCTTATAAGCTGGGCGGAAGAGAATGATTTAAGGATATTCAATATTGCGTCCGAATCTAAAGAAGCTGTTATGCAGCTTATCAGAGCACCGGCCAATTACGCCAATATCTTTATGGCGAAGCATTACCACATTTCTGTCCGGACTTTAAAAATGAGCCTTACGAAAAGCGTCGCTAATTTAACGCGATTATATTAACTCTGTGATAGCCTTGGATCTCATATAGTGTAGGAGTCGTCAAGAACAAATTTTTATTTGTTTGGTTTGCCAGTGCAAAACTTTTTTCCGGATTGCACTGTATGTTTGGTGACATCTATTTCTTTTTTTGATTTAATGAATCATCATGAAGAATTCAGATGCCACCTGTAGCAGGCCGACTAGACCCGGTTTATCCATTACTACATCTTACGTTTTACGAGGTCAGGCTGTAGTACTTCAGCCTTGTTATAGATTATTTTTAACACTGGTGATGTTGCCCCGGCCGCCACCAAAGCAATTGACAGGGGTAGCAGGAAGGGGAGTGAGGGCGCAAAGAATTATCAAATTCTTGCAAGAAATTCTGAAAGAAAGATGCCGCCCAACCCGTGGATGTAACCAATCGGCCATGAAGCGCCTCTGGCTGATCCTATCGTTGGGCTTAAATAGAGCATAGGAGGAAGATATGACCCCACCAAGAGTGTTCATCTCATACTCTCACGACTCTCCGGAACACAAGGCGTGGGTGCTGCGCCTCGCTACGGACCTGCGCAACAACGGCGTCGACACCTCCTTAGATCAATGGGACCTTGCGCCTGGTGAAGATGTCGCGGCGTTCATGCAGCGTGGAATAGCTGAGTCCGACAGAGTCTTAATGATTTGCACTCAGGAATACGTATCAAAAGCGGATGCGGGCTCGGGTGGAGTTGGGTATGAGCGTCTCATCATAACTGCGGAGGTCGTGCAGAACATCGACACTAAGAAGTTTATTCCTCTTGTGCGCAACAACAACGTTGAACCTAAAGTTCCACGGTTTCTCGGCCCACGAGTTTACATAGACTTCAATGGGGATGCACGTTACGAGGAGAAGCGTGAGGTGCTTCTGCGCGAACTCTTGGGTGCTCCCGCGCTCGTGAAACCACCACTGGGCGGGAATCCGTTTTCAAGTCTTCCGCCAGCCGAGCAGGCGTCTCCACGCCAGGTAGGCCCAACCGGGGTAGTGGGCGGCGGAACGAGAGTGCTGGATGACAATTGGTTTAATCAAGAGCTTGCGATAGCCCAGCGAGGAATCACTGCTCTCGGGCTGAAGGGACAAATGGAACTTAGGTTTGGTCTACATGAAGGTATTTCGAAATCACAGATTGAGCTCCTTAGGAGTGTCGGGAAGTCTGAGATACATACGTTCGGATGGCCTATCGGAGTAACCCTTGGGAACAGGGACGAATACAGGCCGAGGCCATACGGAGATGGTATAAGAGCGGAGGTCGCACTGAAGAATGACCTCCTGTCGGGCCGTCCTTCGTATGACTATTGGGCACTGAGAGCAAATGGCGACTTTTTCCTATTGCAGAGTTTGTTTGAGGACCAGCGATCGGAGAATGCGATCTTCTTCAACACGAGAATCGTGCGAGTGACTGAGGCACTGTTGTTTGCTAATAACTTGTATGGGAACCTAGGGGTAGCGCCGGAAAGCTTGCTCAGTGTGAGGGTTGCGCATCGAGGTTTAGCCGGCAGACAACTGACCAGTGCGAGCTTTAACCGTCACGTATTTCCTAGGGGGACGCTGGAAGATCGATCTCAGGCCGAAATCGTCGTCACTATTGGTAAGATCAGGGACGCACTGGTTGCAGACGTCCGAAGAATTTTGGAACCTATGTTCATGCTTTTCGATTTTTCGGAGTTCTCGGAGGGCGTCTACGAAGACATAGTCCGCAGATTCGAAAAGGGCGAGGTGACGTGACCGGTTGCGGGTAGTCCGTTTCAGACAAGACACGAAAGAGAGCCCAACAAGCGGCTGAAGCTGGACTTGGCAAAGCGCTGCACGCTTTACCAAGCCGCTTAGCCGTCGCGTTGCGCAGAATGAAATCAATAATAGAGAGGTCAATCCATGAATCTACTTAATGTTCCTTTATATGACCTTTTTTATCATCTAAATACACTTAATGGGTTGCTCTTCACTCTTGATAATCAGCTCAGCAATTTTGAAAGATTATACAGAGAATCAATTTCCAAGGCATCCTTCGATATATCTATGATTTTTTCTGGAGCCTCCCTCGTAATAAGGGATTTGACGGAACAGCCGAATGATGGTTGGGCAAGACATTATCCTTCGGGAGGGTTTTCGGCGAAAGGAGAGGGGTATTTCAATACGATTAGCGTGTTACTGGCTCGTGAGTCTGCGTGGACGGTTTCGCAGGCTTACGAGGCTTATGAAAAATTTCTAAAAGATATTTTAGCAATACTTCTTGTTGAAAATCAACAGCTGGCAGAAGCAAAGAAAGTTGAGAAAATTGAATCAGACAAGAATAGTAAGAATCTGACCAAGGCAGATATTGCCTTCTGGAGAGCATATGTAGAGTCCAATTACAGAAAGAACACCGATAAATTAAAGCTTCTCCGTAAAATATGCCCTGATATTTCCAACGGTGAAACCCAAAATAATCGAGGTATTAACCTAATTGACTGGTTTGCCGTGGTCGAAGAATTACGGCATAGTGCAACCCATTCAAATTTCATAATGAAAACCGGTAGGATGAAAAATTGGTCTAAAGCCAGACGGGAAATATTGAGAAAATATTTTTCTGGTAAGAAAATCGAACAAGGATACCAAATAGATATCACAAAAGAGGATGCAACATTTTGTCTTGCGCTTTTTTCTGAATATGCATTTCAAGTATACAAATTCCTGTCCATTTCGAGAGGGTATGATTGGAATATTTTACAATAGAAAACAGAAAAAATAGTGCACAACAATTGCATTCACCAGATGGCGATAAGCGTGGCGTCCTGTGGGGGAAGTTCGGCGGCGCCACTGCTGATGCATAGTGTTGTGCAAAAAAAATTATTATGAGATTCAAAATTAAAGTTGGGACTGATCCGGTTAATCCCGCAATAAAACAGAGGTACAAAAAATGACTGAAGTTCAAGCTACTCTTATCGGAGCCCTTCTCGGTGGAATTATTGGCGTTGTCGGAACTTACCTTGGAGCTATTAGGATCGCCAACAGACGATTCCTGATTGATGCTGGAACCAGACTCAGAGAAGCGTTTAACGATGAACTCGCTTCTCTGAAGGCTCCGGGGGAAATTGACGCCTTAACTCTTCTCGAAAGCGCCTTCAAGAAACATCTTATCGCTTTCTCTGAATTCAATCGCCGTCTGCCAAAATGCAAACGCCCTGCTTTGAATCAAGCATGGCAGGACTATCATTGTCACCCACGGCCACCGTTTATCCATTTTCTTGAGCAGTACACAACACGAACGGGAAGCATGGAAGAAAAGAAAAAGAACCGAGACCTTGCGATTGAGCGTATTGAGCATATCCTTTCCTTTACTGACTGAGCGAAGGCCATTACGCGGCCAGTCAATCAAGGCGACGGGTGATAGACCCGTGCCCTTTGCGGGGGCACTTGCTCCGCGCTTTATCTCTATCGTTGTGCAGGAGAAAAGGAGGAAACGATGAAAGATCGGGCAGAGAACGAAGCCAAACCTGATCTACAGGTCACGCAGATGGCTGGCGAATTCCTAACCGCAGGTAAGCTATTCAAGCGAGGCTACCAAGTGGCAGTTACCTTGGGTAACGCAAAGGCGATAGACCTCTTTGCTGAAAATCCGAGAACAGGAAAGACACACACTGTCCAGGTCAAGACTCAGCGCGACAAGAACAACTTCCCATTGCATAAGGAACGTATTCGTGCTGATTGCATCTATGTATTCGTCCGGCTAAACGCCGTCAGAGACCAAGAGGAGTTCTTCATTGTTCAAGGCCGGGAGATCCTCGATGACATCAATCGGTTCTACGGAGCCTCGTACCGTGACCCAGAAAACCCATCCAAGCGCCCGGGGATTAACTATGGTCCCCTCGATCCATACAAAGACAACTGGCAAGTGTTTGATGAGTAGTTGCACAACAACGCGATCAACCTGACCAACAATAGCCGGCCGGTGTCGCGTCCGTCTATTGCCGTCAGGTTATTGCGACCGTTAAGTGACGAAAAGGATAACGATTGATGAAGTCTCGCAGTCTCAGCAGAGACGATTTTCGTTAGTAGCCAAGGGGCCGTAGTTAAATTTGTTAGGGAAGTGCGGTTTGGTTTCCGACCAAACTCCCGCCCAAATACTCCTTCCTGAAATCCTCGTTCTTGAGAATCGCGCCTCAATGCAATACTTCAAGTGGTAACAAACGGAATAAATCCGGGGGGACAGGTTTGTTTTTCATACCGAAGCCTTTTGCGAGGGCACGATCTTGGCAAGCTATCCATGCTTTGATGATTCCCAAACCACCCTGCACCCCAAACTAACAAAGCGGGCAGATCCCGACCAGCCTACCTTTAAGTGTTATCCTGTTGTTGCCTGTTTCTTCACTTCAGCCCTGCCTTGCGCAATGCATTAATATACTCATCTCTTTTCGATTGATCCTGGGGTGGGGGAAGTCTCTTTGCATAGTTATCCAATGAGAAGTTTGGATTTATCCTGATAACCTCTGCAGCTTCAGCACGGGCCTCCTTCTCTCGGCCCACAAAACTGTATGTAGCCGTCAGGCCAATATGGACAAGAATGTTATCAGGCGCACGCTGGAGTGCATTCTTATATGCCGAAATCGCCTCCTCAAACCGACCCATCATCAGGAGGGCGCCGCCGAAGCTACCCCAAAGACCCGTCGTACCAAAAGGATTGAGTCGGATTGCTTTTTGGTACTCTGGAATGGCTTCTTCCGACCGGCCTGCGTAGGTCAGACTCGCGGCATACCACTCATGGGCAAATGTCGAGCTCGGATTGAGGGCTATAGCCTTCTCCCCCTCAGCAATCGCCTTGCTATCTTCCCTCTTTTGAATATAGAGAGAACACAACAAGGCATGGGTCATGGGGATGGAATCATCCAGGGCAAGGGCTTTTTGGGCCATTTCTATACCTTTCTCAATGGACTCCTGAGGGGACTTCCCAATGCCCTGAAAATACTCCATCAAGTGGACAAAACCCATGAGGACATAAGCCATCGGCTCCTCTGGGCACATAGCAATCGTCTCCTCTGCGATCAGCTGAGCCGCTCTAGTGGCCTCGATATTGAAACCTTCATAGGCTTTATACCCTTCCAATACTTTCAAGTAACAATCGAGACGTGGCTTCCTTCTGAGATTTCTGAGATATTCTTCAGGGTTCCTTACACCTATTTCCTCCGTCGTCAACTTCACTCGGATGGCAGTTAAGATCCTGATGGTGATCTCATCCTGCAGGGCAAATAGGTCTTTCAGATCACGCTCGTACCGTTCCGCCCAAAGGTTGCGTCCTGTGAGGGCATCGATCAATTGGGCTGTGATCCGGATGCGGTCGCCGGACCTCTGAACACTGCCCTCCAGAACATACCGGACACCCAGTTCCTCGCTCACCTGCTTAACCTTCACGGGTTTGCCCTTATAGAAAGAGGTTGACTGTCTGGATATCACAAATAAGTTTCGAACTTTGGAGAGACCAGTGATGATGTCCTCGGTGATCCCGTCACAGAGGAATTCCTGCTTGGGGTCACCGCTCATATTCTCAAAGGGTAGCACGGCAATAGAAGGCGCATCTGGCAAGGGAAAAGCCATCTTCTCCTTGGAGGCAATCTCCTCTTTGGGAGGTGGAGGAGTAACTGTTTTTGAAACCTTTTCGGGTGAAGGAGGTGTAACCCTTTCTTTGGACACCACTTCTACAGAAGGAGTCACAGCGGTTGATGCCTTTTCAGGTTGAGAAACTACGATTTTCTCCTTTGGAATAACCTCTGGTTGCGGAGCAGAAGGAATATATAGTTTCCATATTACAACAGCAGCAATTACCGCAATCACGACGACCAGCACGACCCAGCGATACCCGGAAAACCAGGAGATTTTTCGTTCTGGGGGAGAAGAAAGAGCCACTGCAGGCGGTTCGGGAACCAAAGCTTCTTCCACCCGCTGAGATTCTTCTTTCCCATCCCTTTTCAGGCTGGAAGTGAATTGGTCCCACGCACCAGCGTTTAGAGAATCCCCGAAGATAATCGAAGTCTCATCCAGACCTATCCCGATCTTATCTATGGCGAACTTCAGCCTGACATTCTCCTCGCTTCCCTTGTACTCGAAGAGATTTGCCCATTCATCCTTTTCTACCTCGGTAAATGAATAGATTTTGCCGATTGCCCCGTCCCCTACTTCCTTTTTCTTCCCAAGCACCTTGAAAAGAGGGGATTCCTCCAAATTTGGAAGGGCATCCTTCCACTTTCTGTAAATTCTGTGCAGCAGATTCTCCTTGTCGGATGATCCGGCTGAACCCCCGATGGATTCGTTCAACAGAACGAGCAGGTCAAGGTGTTCCTGGAGGGAGATGGATTTGATTTTCCCCAATCTTTTCATCTCGTTGACGACCAGGGCGATCACGGAGAGATAAAATCTTCGGGAAGGTGAGTCGAAATGGAGGGTTAATTGATTTCCACTCTTGAGACGAAGATGGAGCTTGAATTCATTGAGGTCAATCTGGATGGAAGGGCTCGAACTTTGGACCATTTTCATCCCCCGGCCCCCCCTTGTAACCAGGGATTTTTTCAAGGGTTAGGAATAGTCCGAAAATAATCTCACGGTTCGCACCATCAAGTATCTATAAAAAAAGTAATAATTGCAAGAAAATTTTCTCACTGATCGGTCACGCTAATGGCCATAGCCTATGTCTATCGAGGGCTTTGTAGAATGAAAGGAGGTGAGTACTGATAAGCATCAATTGATTGTCATAGTGGCTAAGGCGGTTGGGAAGGGAGCTTCTCGATCAAAACAATTAACGTATTAGATGAATCAAACCCAATAATTACGCTCAATAGAAAGGAGGGTCAACTATGAAAGGAAATATTAAGAAGCTGACTGTATTTGGGATGATAGCCGTAATAGCGATGTTTATAATGGCCGCCACGGCATTGGCTGATGACAAGGCCATCCATGGGGAGTATGCCGCCACAACCTCAGGCAGCTGTGTCACCACGCCATTTGGGTTCACTAATAATCTTACTCCGAATGGCCCCCCCGCCGATGTCTTTAGCAATTCGTTTACCTCGCAGACCATCTGGACCTTCAAGCCTGATGGTACGGTAACGGTGCAAGGTGCGCAGACCAACCTATCTCTTCCTCCAAACTTACCGAGCGCGAGTTTAGTTGACGTGTCTTACCAGTTGACCTACCATGTCACGGATGACAGCACGATCACCACGGATTTGGTGCCTGGGACGCTCCTATCGAAATATGTCACGGGACCACTCACCGGGCTCACGCTTACATTTGACAAAGAATCTGAGACGGGTAAGGTCTCGGAGAACCACAAGACCATCACGCTCGGCAGCGTAACGACGGACGTTGCGAAACTCACCTTCTCCAACGGCTTGGTTTTGTACGGAATCTGTAATTTCTCGCGCGTCTTGATCCGCCTGGGCGAATAAGGGAAGTGATGTGGAGCAATATGAGATGAAATGGTGTAGAGAGACTGAGGTGGATAAATGGTGGGGGCCATTTACCCTAAAAACATGACATTCTAAACAATAAAATTAAGGAGGAAAAAAAATGAAGAAAATTGGTTTGGTCACGATGTTCTTGTTGGTAGTGTTGATGGTTGCGCCAGTGTTTGCTGATAGCGTTTGGCTTAGTCCATCAGTGGGTCCTGGTGCTGCAATCACTGTTTACCCTTCTGGGTCTATGTTCGTTGATCCTAATGCTAAGGGAGCTGGTGACGTTAGCAAACCAAATGGCGTTTGGCTTACTCCATCAATAGGTCCTGGTGCTGCAATCACTATTTACATTTCTGGGTCTATGTTCGTTGATCCTAATGCTAAGGGAGCTGGTGATGTTAGCAAACCAAATGGCGTGTGGCTTAGTCCATCAGTGGGTCCTGGTGCTGCAATCACTGTTTACCCTTCTGGATCCATGTTCTGTGATCCTAATGCTAAGGGATTTGGTGATGCAAACAAATGAAAGGGTGTCAATCTTAGGCCATCAGTAGGTCCAGGCGCTGTGACTCCTACACGAATCAATTCATTCACAGGAGAACCCTATTGATTATTGATAGAGAAGGGTAGGCATTCCTTTTGGGGTGCCTACCCAAACCTTGTGCCAGCTGGTTGCATCTCCTGTATTTGCACAGGGGACCGAGGCAGGACAGGCTTTCAATTTTGTGGCTGGCATCATTATCCCTGGCCCCAGGACTCCTATCCAGCTATCTGGAGGAGATGCTCCTGGTGAATGCTCCCTCGGAGGCAAGTTATCTGATGGGAAGACTCTATAGAAGGGTCTTCCCTATTAGAGGTGGGGAAAGAAAACGAAAACTTTGTCGGCAATATTGATTCTTTTTGCTTTGATCTCTGGATGCGCTCACAGTCAAGAAGTAATTGAACAGCCTGGATACAATCTGGTTAACGCAAGATCAGAGGAAATACCCCAGGTTCCAAAGTTTGTAGTAACAGCGATCTTAGAAGTCGGAGGTCATTCTGCCCCTGTTAAGCTCTTTGTTGACACAGGTGCCGATCATAGTATGGTAACTCCTGATGTTATAGAAAAGATGGGGCTCACTATTCCTAAAGAAGCAAAGAGAGAAACAGTTGGTAGCATGACCGGGACGACCGCAGCAATCACAGCATGGGTAGACTCCATTGAAGTGGGAGGGGTTAAAGGTGGCCCCTTTGCGATAATAATTTTTAAACTTCCCGCTTCTCTTGACGGGATGGATGGTGTTCTTGGGCGAGATTTTCTATACAAACTCAAGGGAATGACCTTCGATAGGGAGAAAGGCAAGGTCACTTTCTTCTAAAAAAGATTCATTTGGGGAGGAAGGGAGGGTCAGGAAGGGAGGTGAAAAAAGCAGGCCTTAACGATAAGGTTTGAGCTGCTCCAAAAAGTTGGGATCAACAACAATCCCTAATTTCCCAGCCTGGTCGCAATGTTCAATGGCTAACTTAAATTCCTGGGGAAAAATAATACGTGTCACCCATTAAAAGGCACCTTTCAAGAGAAAAAAGTATTCCTGCCGGAAGAGAAGTCTCTTCTTCCCCTTCCGTCGTTGGTATCGGAGTAAACGAGACAAATCAATAGAGTCATCCCCATCTCTTCCTTTGCCGTATTTTCTTTTGAGTTTGCAGTGTCCGTCTTGACGGCACCAGTCACCCATCAGGCTCTAGATCTGCAGAAAAACGAGAGCTCCTCCTCTGCGAC